>UCAU01000109.1:0-692 GCA_900470445.1 Hyphomicrobiales bacterium
GCCCCGCCGCAATGGCCTGCCCCTCCGGCGACAGGGCAAAATCGACAAACGCCTTGCCCAGTTCAGGGTAGGGCGCATCGCGCGGGATCAGCATCGAGCGCGTCAGCACCAGCACATAATCATCGGGCACCACAATTTCGATATTGGCGCCCGCCGCCTTGCGCGCAAAGGCATAGGAGCCCAGCACATTATAGCCCAGCGCCAGCGAGCCATCGGCCACCCCATTCAGAATGGCCGGGCTCGATCCGCTGAATTGGGCATTCACCCGGCCAAACGCCGCCGCCAGCCGCCAGAAATTGGACGAAATGGTCTGGTCCTGCGCCGCCAGCAGGTAACCCACACCCGAGATCCCGATATCATAGGTCGCGATCTTGCCGCGGAACCGCGCCGTCTGGTTTTCCAGCAATTCGGCCAGCGTCAAATGCGTGCGCGGCACTTCGTCGGCCCCGATCAGGTCGGGATTATAGATGATCACCGCCGGTTCGAAGGTGAACCCGAACAGCTCATTGCGCCAATGCGCCCATTCCGGCAGCTGTGCCAGATAGGGGCTATCATAGGCCAGCGCATAGCCGTCATTGGCGAGCTTGACCTGCAGGTCCGAGGCCGAACTGATCACCAGGTCCGGCTTGGGGTCGGTATCTCCCGCTAGGAACCGCTCATAAAGCGGCACCGAATCCGTCTCTTCGTAAATG
>UCAU01000109.1:724-1007 GCA_900470445.1 Hyphomicrobiales bacterium
CCCCGCCACGAACTGGGCAAATAGTGGCGTATCGGTCACCCCCAGAATGGTCAGCACCTGCTCGCTGCTGCCGTCCGGTGCCGGATAGCGGGACTCCACCGCCCGCGCCTCCTGCGGCTGAACCAGCACTAGACACAGCGCCAGCATGGCGACGCTGCCGAGCGCCTTGCGCAATTGCTCAAGTCTGGCATTGCGTCCCACCAGCGGCAATTCGATCTCCACCGCCAGCCCGCCACCCTCCCGATCCCTGAGCCGCAGTGCCCCGCGATGCGCCTCCACCACC
>UCAU01000108.1 GCA_900470445.1 Hyphomicrobiales bacterium
GCGGGCATGGGCGAGCTCGAACAGCCGCAGGGTCAGTTCGTAGCGGTCTTCGGGGGTGCGGCGCACGTAATTGCGGCGGACCAGACGGTCGAGCATGCGGTAGATTTCGTTGGGCGAACGGGCCAGCGCCTTGGCGATTTCGGCCTGGCTCAGCCCGTCGGCGGTGGCCGCCAGCAGTTCGATAATGTCGAGGCCCTTGTCGAGCGCGGGAGCGCGATAGCGATCCTGGTCATCGGCTTCCTGGTCCATTACGGGCTCACTCCTCGGTGACATCGGCAGGCAATCGGTTAGCGGACTGTGCACGTTGACGGTCGCACAAACCGCCTTGCGCCCACACTTCATTTATGAATAGATTGTTCGTATATAACGCGAAGTCAATCGCGAAGAGGAGTGCCGACCCGATCATTGCCAGCAAGGCAGTGGCCGTTGGGACGCAAGGGATGGACCATGGATGCACTGATTGAGCTGATCGGCATCGGCAAGTCGTTCCCCGGCGTGCGGGCGCTGCACAATGTCAATTTCGATCTGCAGGCGGGCGAGGTCCATGCCTTGATGGGCGAGAACGGCGCCGGCAAATCGACGCTGATGAAAATCCTCTCGGGCGTCTATCGGCGCGATGCGGGGGAAATCCGGCTCGATGGCAAGCCGGTCGAGATCGGCAGCCCCCGCCAGGCCCAGGAAATGGGGATCGGCATCATCCATCAGGAACTGGCGCTGATGCGCGACCTGACCGCGGCGCAGAATATCTTCATCGGCCGCGAGCCGCGCCAGCTGGGTGGGTGGCTGCTGGATGAAAAGGCGCTCAATCGTGCGGCGCAGACGATCTTCGATTCCATGAATCTCAAGCTGGCGCCGACCGTGCCGGTGGGCAGCCTGACGGTGGCCAAGCAGCAGATGGTCGAGATCGCCAAGGCGCTGAGCTATCGGTCGCGCATCCTGATCATGGACGAGCCCACGGCGGCGCTCAACGATGCCGAGATTGCCGAGCTGTTCGTCATCATCAACCGGCTCAAGGCCGAGGGCGTGGGCATTGTCTATATCTCGCACAAGATGGACGAGATCAAACGCATCTCCGACCGCGTGACGGTGATGCGCGATGGCGAATATGTCGGCACCGTGCCGGCCGCGACCACCTCGATGGAAACCATCATCTCGATGATGGTGGGCCGTACCCTGAGCAATGACGCGCTGGTCGTGCCCAATACCTCAGCCGCACCAGTGGCACTGGAAGTGCGCAATCTCAATCGTGGTCGCGAAATTCGTGATGTCAGCTTCTCGGTGCGCCAGGGCGAAATCCTGGGTCTGGCCGGGCTGATGGGGGCAGGGCGCACCGAAGTCGCCCGCGCCATCTTTGGCGCCGATCCGCGCGATAGCGGGGAAATCTGGGTCAATGGCCAGCGCGTGGGGATTTCGACGCCCGGCGACGCGGTGCATGCCGGCATTGGTTATCTGTCGGAAGACCGCAAGCATTTTGGTTTGGCGACCGGGATGAATGTGCGCAACAATATTGCGCTGGCCAGCCTGGCCCGGTTTACGCGCCCCGGCGGCCTGCTCGATGACGGCGCCATGCGTAAGGTGGCGGAGCGCTATATCGGCCAACTGTCCATCAAGACACCTTCCGACACCCAGGAAGCGCGGCTGCTCTCGGGGGGCAATCAGCAAAAGGTGGTCATTGCCAAATGGCTGCTGCGCGACTGCGATATCCTGATCTTCGACGAGCCGACGCGCGGCATCGACGTGGGTGCCAAGTCGGAAATCTACAAACTGCTGATCGCGCTGGCCGCCGAGGGCAAGGCCATCATCGTGATCTCGTCCGAACTGCCCGAAGTGCTGCGCCTGAGCCACCGCATCGCGGTGATGTGCGAAGGGCGGTTGACCGGCATGCTGCCGGGTGGCGCATCGCAGGAAGAGATCATGCAGCTGGCTACCCAGCGGCAGAGCAGCGTCATTGAGACTACCAACCAACGGAAAACGGCATGACTGATACAGCACTTCCGGCCGGCAAGCGTGGCGTCCGCATCTCTGGCGCTTTCCATCGGCTGCTGGCCTTTTCCGGGTTGATTGCGCTGGTCGTGGTGTTTTCGCTCGCCTCGCCCAATTTCATGCAGACCCAGAACGTGCTGGCCATTCTGCAGGCGACCTCGGTCAATGGCGTGCTGGCGATTGCCGCGACGCTGGTGATCATCACCGGCGGCATCGATCTGTCGGTGGGTACGCTGATGACCTTCTGCGCGGTGATCACCGGCGTGGTGCTGACCTATTTTGGCCTGCCGCTGCCCGTGGGCATCGTGGCGTCCATCCTGGCCGGCACGGGGGTCGGGCTGGTTTCGGGCACCATTATCGCCAAGCTCAAGGTGCCGCCCTTCATTGCCACGCTGGGCATGATGCTGATCCTCAAGGGGCTGTCGCTGGTCATTTCGGGCACCAAGCCGATCTATTTCAACGACACGCCCGGCTTCACCCAGATTGCCCAGGGGTCGTTCGTGGGCGCCATCATTCCCGCCATTCCGGTGCCCAATGGCGTGATGATCCTGTTCCTGGTGGCCGGGCTTGCCGCCTTTGTGCTGACCAAGACGGCTCTGGGCCGCTACACATTTGCGCTCGGCTCCAATGAGGAGGCCGTGCGGCTTTCCGGCGTCAATATCGATCGCTGGAAGATTGCCGTCTATGCCACCGCCGGTGGCATTTGCGGGGTGGCGGGTCTTTTGATCGCCAGCCGGCTCAATTCGGCACAGCCGGCGCTGGGGCAGGGCTATGAGCTGGACGCCATCGCCGCAGTGGTGATCGGCGGCACCTCGCTTTCGGGCGGCCGCGGCACCGTCATCGGCACGCTGATCGGCGCGCTCATTATCTCCGTGCTGGCCAATGGCCTGCGCATTCTTTCAGTCCCCCAGGAATGGCAGACGGTCGTGACCGGCACCATCATCATCCTGGCGGTCTATGCCGACATACTGCGGCGCCGCAATCTGTAGCGCCGATTTCGCTGCGCCTGCCAAACCTGGCGCCAATATTAAGCAGGCGACAAGCCTCACTCCAAACGACGACTTCAAAACACTCTGGGAGGAAAAATGTTAAACCGCCGCACTCTGATCGGGGCCATCAGCGCCCTTGCTCTCCTGACCGCCAGCGCACCCGCGTTTGCCCAGGACAAATATGATATCGCCCTGATCTCCAAGGGCTTCCAGCACCAGTTCTGGCAGGCCGTGAAGGCGGGTGCCGACAAGGCTGCCGCCGAATTCGGCGCCACCGTGACCTTTGAAGGCCCGGAAACCGAAAGCCAGGTCGACCGCCAGATGGACATGCTGGCCGCAGCCCTGTCGCGCAAACCCGACGCCATCGGCTTTGCCGCGCTCGACAGCCAGGCCGCAACGCCATTGCTGCAGCAGGCCAAGGATGCCGGCATTCCGGTCATCGCCTTCGACTCCGGCGTCGATAGCGACATCCCGCTGACCACAGCGACCACCGACAATGTGGCGGCCGCCGCACTGGCAGCCGACAAGATGGCCGAACTGATCGGTGGCGAAGGCAAGGTTGCCGTGGTGGCCCATGACCAGACCAGCCGCACCGGCATCGATCGCGTCGATGGCTTCGTCAATCGCATGAAGGAAGCCTATCCCAAGATCGAAGTGGTCTCGGTGCAATATGGCGGCGGCGACCAGCTGCAATCGACCGAAATCGCCAAGTCGATCCTGCTGGCCAATCCCGACCTCAAGGGCATTTTCGGCGCCAATGAAGGCTCCGCCATCGGCGTGGTCAATGGCAAGACCGAGCTGAACAGCACTATCGTGGTCATCGGCTTCGATTCTGGTGCGGCGCAGAAGGGGTTCATCGAAAGCGGCGCCATGGCCGGCGCCATTACCCAGAACCCGGTCGGCATCGGCTACGAAACCGTCAAGGCCGCTATCTCGGCGCTGAAGGGCGAAACCCTGCCGCCGGTGATCGATACCGGGTTTTATTATTACGACAAGGCGACGATGGCTAATCCTGAGATTGCCGCTGTGTTGTACGACTAAGAGACATAGAGCCCGGCGAGCGATCGCCGGGTTCATGCGGACTGCAAGCAACCTTGTCAATGAGGCGTGGGTTCTTCGCCTCCCTCCCCCTTGAGGGGAGGGATTGAGGGTGG
>UCAU01000107.1 GCA_900470445.1 Hyphomicrobiales bacterium
CAAGACGATTGCAACGGCGGAGCGGCTGGCTGAGGGGGGGATTGCGTTTAGCGGCGGGTTTGCTGTTGCGGGGATTGATCGGGAGGGCAAGCGGCTGGAGGGCGCGGATGGGCGTGTCATTGGCTATGACAAATTGCTGCTGGCGACGGGTGCGGCGCCGCGGCGCCTCCCGGGGGTAGAGGGCGAGCGGATCGTTTATCTGCGGACGATTGAGGATGCGCTGCGACTGCGCGAAGCGTTGGGCGCGGGCCGGCATTTGGCGGTTATCGGCGGCGGATTTATCGGGCTGGAACTAGCGGCGAGTGCGCGGCTGCGTGGGGCGGAGGTGACGCTGATTGAGGCCCTACCCCGGCTGCTGTCGCGCGGGGTGCCCGAGGCGATGGCACGGCAGATCGAGGCGCGGCATCTGGCGGGCGGGGTCAAGCTGGTGTTTGGCGATGGCATTGCCGGGATTGCCAGCGAGGCCGAGAGCGCGGTGGTGACGCTGGCGAGCGGGCGACGGATCGAGGCCGATCTGGTGCTGGTGGGGATTGGGGCCGTGCCCAATGTGACGCTGGCGGAGGGCGCTGGGCTCAAGGTCGAGAATGGGATCGCCGCGGACCGGCATCTGGCGACGGACGACCCCGATATCTTTGCGGCGGGGGATTGTTGCTCGTTTCCGCTGGAGATTTACGGCGGGCGGCGGGTGCGGCTGGAGAGTTGGCGCAATGCGCAGGACCAGGGGAATCTGGCGGCGCGGAATATGCTGGGTGCCGGGGAGGCGATTTCGAGCGTGCCGTGGTTTTGGTCGGATCAGTATGAGCTGACGTTGCAGATTGCGGGGCTGAGTGACGAGGGGGCGATGGTAGTCCGGCGGGAGTTGGAGGATGGGGCGAGTATTTTGTTTCATCTCGCGGCGGATGGGCGGCTGGTGGCGGCGAGTGGGCTGGGCGTGGGGAATGCAGTGGCGCGGGATATTCGATTGGCGGAGATGCTGATTGGGAAGCGGGCGCGACCGGATGTGGCGGCGCTGGGGGATGCGG
>UCAU01000106.1 GCA_900470445.1 Hyphomicrobiales bacterium
GTCGCACCGTGTTCCCTTTTCCAGCCCTTCGCTTGCGGCGTGATGCCTTGGCTTCAGGCTGGCATATCCCCTTGCCACAACGGACGCGGGGAACCAACACGAGGATTGGTTTGCCACTAAATCGGGCGGACTGCAATGTGGTTGGTAGGAAAAGCGGCGCCAGGTCAAGCACGGGGTCGGTGCGTTCAAGCCAATTTGGCGGACGGCATGACGGGCGACTCGCAGTAGACCTGATCGCCAAAATCTGCGGAGACACGAGATGAAGCCGATCAAATTCAGCCGCGAGGAAACCAAGGCGATCGTGGATGACATCCGCGACTATTTCCGCAACGAGTTGGACCAGGACATTGGCTCCATTCCGGCCGAGATGCTGATGATGTTCTTTGCCGACAAGATGGGCGCCTATTTCTACAATCGCGGGGTTTATGACGCGCAGGCCCTGGTGCGCGAGCGGATGGACAATCTGAGCGATGATCTGTTCGGGCTGGAGCAGCCGACCAAGCATGTGCGCTAGGGCATAAGCACGAATGCGAAATCCACTTTCGCGGCAATGCGGCGCCGGATAAGCAGTGAGACCGCCAATCGGCGGTTTTCTGGCCTTTTCAGGAGGAAGCCTTGGGCTTCAACTTTGCCACTTTTGCCCCGATCGGGCTGCTGCTCGCGTCCAATGTATTCATGACCTTTGCCTGGTATGGGCATCTGAAATGGCCGACATCGGCGCTGTGGCTGGCGGTGATGATCAGCTGGGGCATCGCGTTTTTCGAATATTGGCTGGCGGTGCCGGCCAACCGGATCGGGGAAGCGGTCTATAGCCCGTCCGAACTCAAGACCATTCAGGAAGTCATCTCGCTTTCGGTGTTCGCGGTGTTCACCGTGTTCTACTTTGGCGAGAAGCTGACGCTGAACCACGGCATCGGGTTCGGGATGATCGCGCTGGGGGCGTTTTTTATCTTCAAGGGTCCGATCAAGTAGGATCGGCCGTTGGCGGCTGTGATGTGAGGCCTTGACGATTGCGACCGTAATGTTATTACGTTGCGTCGACACATGCATAGCACAAGAATGGCCATGGCTCATCAGCATTCGCACCCGCACGCCCCGGTAAAATCGAGGGGGCGCAGCTTTGGCCTGGCGCAGATGAGTGCGCTGGCGCGGCTGGCCATCGTGGTTCCGGCGATCGTGGTGATCTGGCTGGTGCTGTGGCTGTTGGTGCGATCATGAGCGCGATCCGCATCGAAGACCTGACGCTGGGCTATGACGCGCATCCGGCGGTGCACCATCTGGATGGGGCGTTCGAGCGCGGTTCGCTGACGGCGGTGATGGGGCCCAATGGCTCGGGCAAATC
>UCAU01000105.1 GCA_900470445.1 Hyphomicrobiales bacterium
GGCCAATGCGCATGACTTCATCGCGGCGCTGCCCCAGGGCTATGACACCGACATCGGGCAGCGCGGGGTCAAGCTCTCGGGCGGGCAGAAGCAGCGGCTGACTATCGCACGGGCATTCCTCAAGAATCCGGCGGTGCTGATCTTTGACGAGGCCACCAGTGCGCTCGACAATGAGAGCGAGCGGGCGGTGCAGCAGGCTTTGCTCGAGCTCACTCGGGGGCGGACCACCATTGTCATCGCTCATCGCCTCTCCACGGTGCGCAATGCCGATCGTATCCTGGTGCTGACCGAGGATGGCATTGGCGAGGAGGGGACGCATGAGGCGCTGATGGCGGCCGATGGGCTCTATGCCGGGCTGCACAAGGTGCAGGCCAGCATCTAGCGCGATCCGGCCCGCGCCTTTTGGGTGCGGGCCGGTCTATGGCGGTGCGGCGGAAATGTGCTTATACTTGATAATATTTATTGATAGTATTAGCGACGAGCAGGGGTCTGGGGCCAACTTGTATGACAAGGCAAACCGAGGATGGGAGTGCTGCCGGCGCGGGTCGGGCGCGGCGGGGGCAATCGCGGCGGGTGACCATGACCGATGTGGCGCGCGAAGCGGGGTGTTCGCAGGCCACGGTATCATTTGTCCTCAATCATGCCCCGGGGATAAAATTATCGGCCGAGACGCGGGAGCGCGTGTTCGAGGCGGCGCGGCGGCTGGGTTATGCCGCGAGTTCCAATGGGCGGCAGGCGCGAGTGGCCGGCGGCGGACGGCGGATCGGGTTCATTGCCGACCAGCTGGCGACCAGCCCCGAGGCAGCGATTGCCATTGAGGGCGTCAGTACGGCGGCGCGAACCAGGGGCGACATGGTGCTGGTGTCGCAGAGTTTTAATGACGCCGAGACCGAGGCGGGTCTGGTGCAGGCCTTTGTCGAGCAAGGCGTGTCGGCGCTGGTCTATATGACGATTTTCACCCGCGAGGTGGAACTCAATCCGGCGCTGCTGGGGCTCGATATTCCAGTGTTTTTGCTCAATTGCTATACCGAGGGGCAGTCCCATCCTGCGGTGGTGCCCAGCGAGATTGCGGGCGGGCAGCGCAGTACGCGGCACCTCATCGAGCATGGGCATAGACGCATCGCCACCATAACCGGGGAAATCTGGATGGAGGCGGCGCAGGACCGGCTCAAGGGCTATCGGCGGGCGCTGGCGACGGCGGATATTCCGTTCGACGCGGCGCTGGTGGTGGAGGGCGATTGGTCGGCCAGTGCGGGCTATGCGGCGACGCGGCAATTGCTGGCTTTGGCCGAACCGCCGACGGCGATTTTTTGCCAGAATGATCGCACGGCCATCGGATGCTATGAGGCGCTGAAGGAAGCCGGTCTCGACATTCCGCGGGACATGTCGGTGATCGGCTATGACGACGAGGAAATCTCGCGGCATCTGCATCCGCGGCTGACCACGTCCATCCTGCCGCATCGGGCGATGGGGCAGTGGATTGTCGAACAGATCGACGAGCTGGCGGGGCAGGCGGCGGGGCAGGCGGCGGGGC
>UCAU01000103.1 GCA_900470445.1 Hyphomicrobiales bacterium
CTCAAGGGGGAGGGGACGATAGAGCCCCAGCCATCATTTTCTCGCATCACGCGCTCGTCATTAACCCTCGCAAAATCCGCCACCGTTCCGCCGGGATCGCTGTGTTAACCTCCGCTTAAGACCGTGAGGGGCCCGACCGCCAATGCAGCTCAAGCCGAATGCCTATCGCCTCAACGAGACCGTCAAGGGCGTCGAGACGATGACCCGTTTTGCGCTGGCGGTGCTGGCGCTGGCCTCGGGCGTCTATACTTATCTCGGGGTGCGGGGGATTCTGGATGGCTCGGCGAGCTTCGTGTTCTTTGCCGCCATCATCTATTCGGTCGCCGTATCGGTGGCGATCTATGCGTTCTGGAGCTTCATGCTGCGCTTCGTGCCGCTGGTGACCAATGGGGTGCAGCGGATCGGGCTGTTCATCACCATGGCAGTGGGCTGCGCCATGATCATCGCCATGTCGAGCTGGCTCAATGCGGCGGCGCTTGCCGGGTCGGCTGCCACCGAGCAGCATATGGCCGTGACGCTACAGGGCTATGCCGAAGACCTCGATCAGGCTCATTCCAATGCGCTGGCCGCCCAATCGCTGCTGCCCGACGTGCAGCGGGCGGCCGAACGTTTTTCGGGCCTTGCCGCCGATGAGCGAGAATCGGGCGCCCTGACCGGCACGACCGGTTCGGGCAGCGTCGTGCAATTGCTGACCCAGATGGGCACGCAGATGAACCAGCTGGCGGCGACCATTACCGGCTCGCGCGATCAGGNNGGCGACCCAGTTCGAACAGGGTTCGGCGCGGCTCGCCACCATGCGCGAGCTGGTCTCGACCCCCGGCGCCATCGAGCCGCGGGCCGATAGTTTCCAGACCGAAGCGGTGCAGCTCTCGGCCATTATCGCTTCCCTGCAGCAGACCGGAGTGGCTGCATCGGTCAAGCGCGCTTCGGCCGATCTCTCTGCCGGCTTCATTGCGCCGGTGGCCAATGGGCAATCGGCCGACCTTGCCAATCGGCAGGATCAGGTGATGGAGACGGTGCGCGTCTCCGTGGCGGCACAATCGGCGGCACTGACCGCGGCGGCCGACGAGATTTTGGCGACGCCGGCAGTGGAACAGCGCCGCTTCGTGCCGCTGTCCAGCGCCGAAGCGGTGATCCGCTATTGGCAGGATTTCATCCCATCCTGGGCCGGCGCGATTTCCATCGATCTTTTGCCGGTGGTGCTGGTCCTAGTGCTGATGATCGTCAATGACGCGATGCGGCGGGAATCCGAAAGCCTGGAAGAGGCGGAAAATATTACCGCTGCCGAAATGCTGCGGGCCATGAATCTGTATCGGCGCATGGAAGCGGCCGGGGTTGTGCCCGAGCCTGTGCGGAGCGAGCCCCCCGCCGTGGAGCCCGAGGCTATGCCGGAGCCGGTCGAGGAACCAGCGGCGGCGCAGGCGGTCGATGACACTACGGTCACCCCGATCGATGCGGCGCAACGCAAGCGCACCGATGGGCCGCGCCCGGCATGAAGACAGAGGCCAACGCCCGCCTGGATACTGACGAAGGCCCCTTCTATCGGGGAGCGATCCGCTGGCTGGCCGGGCTCGAGGACGGGGCGATCCTGCGGGTGGCATTCTTTGGCCTGCTGATCGGCACCGCTTCGGTACTCTATGTGGATTTTCGCGAGCTGACGGCGGGCGAAAGTGCGGGCCTGGCGCGGCCCGGCCATCCCATCCTGCCGCCCTCCAATCCGGCCCTGCCGCAGGGGCCGATGCCCAATGTCACCACGGCCCCCGAAGTGCTCGACCAGCCCCTGGAGATCGCGCTAGGTACGGGCGGGCAATTGCGCCTGACCGGCACGATCGATCCGGGCGCCGCCGAGCGTTTTGCCGCCGAGATTGCGGCGCGCGGCGAGTATGTGCAAACTGTACTTCTCGATTCGCCCGGAGGGTCGGTCGTGGATGCGCTGGCGATAGGCGATCTGATCCATGAGAAGGGGCTTGCGACCGAAGTCGCGGCCGGATCGCTCTGCGCCTCATCCTGCCCCATTATCTTTGCCTCGGGTGCCGAGCGGATTGCCAGCCCGGACGCCGCCATTGGCGTACACCAGATCTATGCCTCGGCCATGAGCGGCGATCCGCTGCGGGCGGCCGGCGTGGCCATGGCCGATGCGCAGAGCATAACGGCCGATATCATCGCACATCTGACCAAATCCGGCGTCGATCCGGCCATGTGGCTGCATGCCTTGCAGACGCCGCCGGACCAGCTGTACTATTTTTCTGCCGAGGAGCTGACGGCACTCAAGATCGTCACAANNCCTGCCATAACGGAACCGGTGGAGGACCGGAACCGTTGCGGAACAAGGGCTTAAATTAGCGGACGGGAGGCCGCGACCATGACCCATATTCACACTCTGACGCGCCATCGGGATATCCAGAACTGGGTGAGCGACCGGCATGGCATTCCGGCCATTGCCCGGGTGCGCAACCGGTTCGGGGAGGAAAGCGCCCAGCTCAAGCTCAGCTTCGAGCGGCCCCAGCGCAAGAACCGCGCCAGCCAGGATGACGGCATGAGCCCCTGCTCATGGACGGCATGGCTGGCCGAACTCGACCGCCAGCAATTGGCGCTCAAGGTCGATCTGGCAGCCGATGATTTCGAGCTGGTAGATCGCCGCCAGTAAAGTGACCTCGGCTTAGCTGCCGGCCTGCCCGCTCAGGCGGGGGTCGGCAGTGTCGACCGGCTCGCTGCTTACCGCATGGACGCGATCGCGGCCGGCCTTTTTGGCGGCGTAGAGCGCTGCGTCGGCACGGTGGACCAGATCGTGCAGGCCATCGCCCGCCTGCATCTGGGTGACGCCGAAACTGGCGCTGAGCGGGCGATTGGCGCCCAGCTCGCTCCCCGACAGCGCGGCAAGGCTTGGCGCACGCCCTCGGCATAAAG
>UCAU01000102.1:0-2074 GCA_900470445.1 Hyphomicrobiales bacterium
GGGGGAGGCTAGGAGGGGGGTACTCCGATCCCCAGTGCTTTACGCCGCCACACACTCCGCACACCGCCCACGAATCTCCATCGTGGTCCGCTCGACCTTGAAGCCCTTCTGCCCAGCCCAATCCCCCAGCCGCTCCTCGATCACCGCGTCGGCGAATTCATCCACCTTCCCGCACCCCTCGCAGATCGCGAACGCAATCAGCCCACTGCGATGGCAATGCTCATCCGCACAAGCCACAAACGCATTGAGCGATTCCAGCCGATGCGCCAGCCCGCGTTCCACCAGCTTGTCGAGCGCCCGATAGACCTGCAGCGGCGCCCGCAGCCCATCGCCGCGCAGCTTGTCGAGGATATCGTAGGCAGACAACGGCCCATCCGAATGCGTCAGCGCACCCAGCACCAGCCCCTGGTTCTTCGTCAGATCATCAGCCCACACATGGTTGTGGCCGCTGTGGTCGTCATGCGAATGTGCCATTGTCATGCCTCCTGTAGTCAGACTACTTGCCTGCCATCGCTGGCACCAGCAGTTCAACGTTATGTTTGAACATATCGAGATAGCTCGCTGCCCCCTGGCCGGGTTCTGACAGCGCATCGGCATAAAGCTCGCCGCCCACCGTCACGCCGGTTTCGCTGGCGATCTGCTGGATCAAGCGGCCATCACTCATATTCTCGATAAACAGCGCCTTGACCCCATCGGCCCGGATCTGCTCGATCAGCTTGCCCACATCGGCGGCCGATGCCTCGCTATCGGTTGAAATGCCCTCGGGCGCCAGGAATTCCACGCCATATTCCTCGCCGAAATAGGCGAACGCGTCATGGGTGGTAATCACCTTGCGCTGCGCTTCCGGCACGGTGTCGATATCGGCGATCACCTTGGCGTCGAGTGCCGAAATCTCCGCCGAATATTCGGCCGCATTGGCCTCATAAACCGCGCAGCCATCCGGATCGACCGCGCAGAGCCCGGCCGCCACATTCTTCACATAGAGCAGGCCATTTTTGAGGCTCTGCCAGGCATGCGGATCGGTTTCGCCATGGTCATGACCTTCATGGCCATGTTCTTCCTCGGCCATGGCATGGGTCTTGACGCCCTCGCTGGCCACCACCACCGGGCCNNGCAAAACCTGTCGCCTCGACCAGCCGGTCCAGCCAGCCCTCAAAGCCCAGCCCATTGACGAAAAACACCTGCGCATGGCTCAGCGCCTGAGCATCGGCCGGCTTGGGCTCGTAAACATGGGTATCGGCATTGGCACCGACGATCGTCGTCAGCTCCACCCGGTCGCCGCCGACACGGGCAACAATATCCCCGAGAATGGAAAAACTGGCCACGGCTTTGACTTCCGCCGCACTCGCGGGCAGCGCCAGCACCGAGGTCATTAGCGCCAGGGCAATGAGTTTGATCGACATGCTTTGGTCTCCGTATGAAGCCGGGCGGCGCGCCGCTCCGGCGGAAAGTCAGGCCACCCGATGCCGGGCCGGCCGTGTGGCAGTGGTGATGACGCCGCGCCGTCCAAACAGCAGCGACATGAGGTAAATCGCCCCCGCGACGAGGATAATGGCCGGTCCCGAGGCGATGCTGAGGTGATAGGAGGCGAGCAGCCCAAAATAGCTCGAGACCACCGCGATCAGCACGGCCAGCCCACAGGTGGCCTCAAGGCTGCGCACCCAGAACCGCGCCGCCGCCGCCGGCAGCATCATCAGCCCCACCGCCAGCAGCGTTCCCAGCGCCTGGAACCCGCCCACCAGATTGAGCACCACCAGCGCCAGAAAGATCAGATGCACCGGGTGACCCGCCTTGCTGACACTGCGCAGGAAGCTGGGGTCCAGACACTCCGCTACCAGCGACCGCCACAGCATGGCGAGTGCCACCAGGCTCACCGTCACGATGGCGCCGATCATGATCAGCGCATCATTGTTCAGCGCCAGCACCGTGCCGAACAGCACATGCATCAGGTCCACATTGGAGCCCTTGAGGCTCACCAGCATCACCCCCAACGCCAGCGAAATCAGATAGAACGCCGCCAGCGAATTGTCCTCGCGCTGGATGGTGAAGCGCGACACCAGCCCCGCCAGCACCG
>UCAU01000102.1:2143-2593 GCA_900470445.1 Hyphomicrobiales bacterium
TCAGCGACAGGATGATGGCCCCGGCCAATGCGCGGTTCATGAAGCCGAATTGCACGAACGGCCCGATCAGGAAATCATAGAGGTTCATTGGTGCGCCCCGTGCTTGTGGCCATGACCGTCATGCTCATGCCAGGGCGCATGCTCGTCCCAGGCCTCTACCATCTGCCGCGCCCGGCGCAGATTGTCCGCCGTCAGCGCTTCTTCCGTGTCGCCCCAGGCAATCGCCTCGCGTGCCAATAGCAGCGTGCGCGGAAAGGCTTCCCGCACCAGCTCGGCATCGTGCAGCACGGCAATCACCGTGCGCGCTTCGCCATGCCAGTGCTTGATCAGCTCGGTCAGGTCCGCCACGGTGCGCTGGTCGATGGCGGCGAATGGCTCGTCGAGCAGGATCACCGGCGCATCCTGCACCAGCACCCGCGCAAACAGCGCCCGCTGCAATTGCCCGCCCGA
>UCAU01000101.1 GCA_900470445.1 Hyphomicrobiales bacterium
AGGCTAGGAGGGGGTACCCCAACAAAGACTCTACTTCCGCAGCCGCCCCGCAAAGATGATCTCACCCTCGTGGATGGTCAGCCCCTTGATGGTCGCCCGATACTTCCCGGGCAACCCTTCGGCAGGCACGACCCAACCCTTTTTGAGCATACCGGCGAAAACCTTCTCGCCGATATCCTTAAAGTCGCCGGGCCCCAACGCATTCTCTTCCCCGAGATGCGTCAGGGCCTTGATTTCTCGATTAGACGGCCGCTGCGGCATCAGGCAGCAGCCTTCGCCTTGAGGTCCGGCGCGGTAGCTTCGGCCATGAGCGACACCAGGGCATCCATGAACGGAATGACCTTCTGCCCCTCGGTTCCGAGCCGGCGAACCGACACGGTGCCTTCTTCGGCCTCGCGCTTGCCCACCACGAACATCAGCGGCACCTTGCCCACCGAGTGCTCGCGCACCTTGTAGTTGATCTTCTCGTTGCGCACGTCGATCTCGGCCCGGATACCGGCGTCCTTGAGCTGGCGCACCAGCTTTTCGGCATAGCCGTCCGCCTCCGACACAATGGTCGCCACCACAACTTGGGTCGGCGCCAGCCACATCGGCATCCGCCCGGCATAGTTCTCGATCATCATGCCGATAAACCGCTCCAGCGATCCCAAAATCGCCCGGTGCAGCATCACCGCATACTGGCGCGAGCCGTCTTCGGCGACATAGGTCGCGTCCAGCCGCTCGGGCAGCACATAGTCCAGCTGCAGCGTCCCCACCTGCCATGAACGCCCGATAGCGTCCTTGAGGTGGAATTCCAGCTTGGGTGCATAAAATGCACCCTCGCCTTCCGCGATCTCGAAGTCATAGCCGGTCGCGCGCAGGGCATCGCCCAGCGCCTTCTCGGCCGCATCCCAGCGCTCGATCGTGCCACCGAACTTTTCCGGCCGCGTCGCCAGCTTGATGACCACATCGGCAAAGCCCATATGCTCATAAACCGAATAGAGCAGATGCACGAAATGCTCGGTCTCGGCCTGGATCTGGTCTTCCCGGCAGAAGATATGCGCGTCGTCCTGGGTCATCTGCCGCACGCGCATCAGGCCATGCAGCGCACCATGCGCCTCATTGCGATGGCAGCAGCCAAATTCCGCCATCCGCAGCGGCAGATCGCGGTAGCTCTTGATGCCCTGGTTGAAGATCTGGATATGGGCCGGGCAATTCATCGGCTTGAGCGCCATCAGGTCGCCCTTGCCGCTCAGAACCGGCCCTTCCTCTTCCGTCCCCGGCACTTCATCAGGCACCACGAACATATTCTCGCGATACTTGCCCCAGTGCCCCGAAGCCTCCCAGAATTTGGAGCTCATCAGCTGCGGCGTCTTCACCTCGACATAGCCCGATGAATTCAGCCGCCGGCGGATATAGGCCTCCATCTGGTTGAACAGCACATAGCCCTTGGGATGCCAGAATACCGATCCCTGCGCCTCGGGCTGGAAGTGGTACAAGTCCATCTCCTGCCCGATCTTGCGGTGATCGCGCTTTTCCGCCTCTTCCACCATGTGCAGATACGCGTCCAGCTCTTCCCTGGTCGCAAAAGCCGTGCCGTAGATGCGGCTCAGCACCGGATTATTGCTGTCGCCACGCCAATAGGCGCCGGCCACCTTGGTCAGCTTGAACGCATTGCCGATATCCTTGACCGAGCGCATATGCGGCCCCCGGCAAAGATCGATCCACTGGCCCTGTTTATACATCTTGAGCGACTGGTCAGCCGGAATCGCGTCAACCAACTCGACCTTGAAGGCCTCGCCCCGCGTATTGAAGAACGCCTTGGCCTGGTCACGCGTCCAGATTTCCTTGGTGAACGCCGCACCCCGGTCGATGATTTCGGCCATCTTCTTCTCGATGACCGGGAAATCTTCTTCCGAAAACGGCGTATCGCGCTTGAAGTCGTAATAAAAGCCGTTCTCGATCACCGGGCCGATCGTCACCTGCGTATCTGGCCACAGCTCCTGCACGGCTTCCGCCAGAACGTGCGCCGTGTCATGCCGGATCAGCTCCAGCACGTCCTTGGACCCGCTGTCGCGCGTAACAAATTCAATGCGGCCGTCTTCCTCCAGCGGATCGCTGAGATCGCTGAGCACGCCGTTCCAGCGCATAGCCACCGTCTTCTTGGCCAGGCTCTTGGAGATGCCCTCGACCACGGTGGTCCCAGTGGTGCCACGCGCATAGTCGCGAGCTGCACCGTCGGGGAACGTCACCTTGATCGTCATTTTAGGTCTCCAGAAATTGGGTTGATGTAACAAAAAGTGCTACAAGGCGGCCTGTCTAGCACGCTTTTTGCCCTGTGCCAGCCGCTGAACGTCTCAAAAACGCGATGGCGGCTTCCCACAATGTCATTCCC
>UCAU01000099.1 GCA_900470445.1 Hyphomicrobiales bacterium
TCAAGGGGGAGGGAGGCGACGGAGCCGATAGCCTAGGGGCTTTAGCCCTTCAGCACTTCAGCCAAGGTCCGGCCAATCCGGGCCGGCGACTTCGAGACACGGATGCCGGCGGCTTCCATCGCCGCGATCTTGTCTTCGGCGCCGCCCTTACCGCCTGAAATTACGGCGCCAGCATGGCCCATTGTGCGACCGGCCGGTGCCGTCAGACCCGCGATGAAGCCGGCCATCGGCTTCTTGCGGCCGCGCTTGGCTTCGTCGATCAGGAATTGGGCGGCGTCTTCCTCGGCCGAACCGCCGATTTCGCCGATCATGATGATCGACTTGGTCGCTTCGTCAGCCAGGAACATTTCGAGCATGTCGATGAACTCGGTGCCCTTGACCGGGTCGCCGCCGATGCCAACGGCGGTGGTCTGGCCAAGGCCTTCATTGGTGGTCTGGAACACTGCTTCATAAGTAAGCGTGCCCGAGCGGGAAACAATGCCCACGCTGCCCTTGGAGAAGATCGAACCGGGCATGATGCCGATCTTGCATTCTTCCGGCGTCAGCACGCCCGGGCAGTTCGGCCCGATCAGGCGCGACTTGGACCTGTCGAGCTTGGCCTTGACGCGCACCATGTCGAGTACCGGCACGCCTTCGGTGATGCACACGATCAGCGGGATTTCCGCGTCGATGGCTTCCTCGATGGCCGCAGCAGCGCCGGCCGGCGGCACATAGATCACCGAGGCATTGGCGCCAGTGCGTTCCTTGCCTTCGGCAACGGTGGCGAAGACCGGTAGGCTGGCCGAGCCATCAATGCCCGAGGTCCAGATTTCGCCGGCCTTTTTGGGATTAACCCCACCCACCATCTTGGTGCCGTAATAGGCCAAAGCCTGCTCGGTGTGGAACGTGCCGGTCTTGCCGGTCAGGCCCTGTACGAGAACCTTGGTATCTTTATTGACCAGGATGGACATGGATTTTCCTATAGTCGGTTGAGTTCGGTGACAGTGCGCGTGCTGGACGTCGCAGTGCCGGTGTTGATGGTGGTGGATGGCTCGACCATGAGCACGATCGGCTCATGGGTCAGTGCGCGCGGACGGTGTTCGACAGATTTGGGCACGACGAGGAATTCCCCCTCGGCCAATTCCACTACCCCGTCGCGGAAGTCGATGGCGATGCGGCCCTGGAGCACGAGAAAACCCTCGTCCTCATTGGCATGGGCATGCCAGTCAAACACCTCGCCAAACTTGGCGATCTTGACCTGGCTCTCATTGATATCGCCGGCAATATGGGGCTGCCAGACATGCTTGATCGTGTCGGTGGCGGCTTGGACCAGATTGATCTTGCGGGGTACGCTCATGGCACAACCGCGTCTGTCTGCGGCTTGATCACTGTCAACTGGATGACGAAGCTGGTTTCGCTGTGATGGGCCAGCAGCAGGGTGTCGGGATCGTCCGCACCGGTAAAGCTGCCGAACATGCCATCGTCATTCTTGGTCGTCATGCCGTCATAACGCTCGAGCGCGTCGATGGGCTCGATCTCGGCAACGGCATCCCCGGTCGGCTCGGAGACGTCGACCCGGCAATAACCGAAAATCTTGCCGGGATAGCCCTCGACCAGCACGGTCATTTCAGCATAGCCGATGCCGGGCACATTCTTTTCGCCCGAATAGAACCGGACATAGGGACTTTCGCCGTCCTCTTCATAGATGGTCCAGCCCTGCTCTTCGGCATTTTCGCGCGCGAGCACATTATCGGTGGCAAAGGCCTCGCAGACTTCGAGGACCTGCACCGATTGGGGCACCTTGGTCTTGCCCTGGGCGACGGCGGGCGTCGCACAGGCCAAGAGGAGCAAAAGGGCGGGACACCAGCGCATGGCGCTAGCCCTGCACCGCCTTGACGATCTTCTGGGCGGCGTCATCCAGGTCATCGGCCGAAATCACGTTCAGACCCGACTCGTTGAGTATGGCCTTGCCTTCCTTCACATTGGTGCCTTCGAGGCGAACCACCAGAGGAACCTGCAGGCCCACTTCCTTGACGGCAGCGATCACGCCTTCGGCGATCACGTCGCAGCGCATGATGCCACCGAAAATGTTGACCAGAATGCCCTTCACCGCCGGATCGGCCGTGATGATCTTGAACGCTGCCGTCACCTTCTCCTTGGAAGCACCGCCACCAACGTCGAGGAAGTTTGCGGGTTCAGCGCCATAGAGCTTGATGATGTCCATGGTGGACATGGCAAGGCCCGCGCCATTGACCATGCAGCCGATATTGCCGTCGAGAGCCACATAGGCGAGGTCGAACTTGGAGGCTTCGATTTCCTTGGCGTCTTCTTCGGAGAGGTCGCGCAGGGCCTTGAGCTCTTCATGGCGGAAGGCGGCATTGTTGTCGAAGCTCACCTTGGCGTCGAGCACGCGCAGATGGCCATCGGTCATGACGATCAGCGGGTTGACTTCGAGCAGGCTCATGTCGGTATCGACAAAGGCCTTGTAGAGGATCGGAAACAGCTTGGCGGCATCCGCCTTGGCGTCGCCATCGAGCTTGAGCGTCGAAACGATCTCGGCAATGTTGGCTTCGGTCACGCCGGTCGTCGGGTCGATATCGACGGCAACGATCTTTTCGGGCGTATCATGCGCCACCGCTTCGATATCCATGCCGCCTTCGGTGGAGATCACGAAGGACACGCGGCCGGTGGTGCGATCGACCAGCAGCGAGGTGTAGAGTTCGCGGGCAATGTCGGCGCCGTCTTCGATATAGAGGCGATTGACCTGCTTGCCGGCGTCGCCGGTCTGCTTGGTCACCAGCGTATTGCCCAGCATTTCTTTGGAGAAGGCCACGACATCGTCGATGGTCTTGGCGAGGCGCACGCCGCCCTTGGCATCGGGGCCCAGTTCCTTGAACTTGCCCTTGCCGCGCCCGCCGGCATGGATCTGGCTCTTGACCA
The DNA here is from genome assembly GCA_900470445.1 of Hyphomicrobiales bacterium. Taxonomy (GTDB): domain Bacteria; phylum Pseudomonadota; class Alphaproteobacteria; order Rhizobiales; family Devosiaceae; genus Devosia. Next base: position 2,920 of record UCAU01000099.1, read on the forward strand.
CATAGAGCGGACCCGGCAGCGACTTGGCAGCGGCCTCGGCTTCATCAGCCGAAAAAATCGCCACGCCCGCAGCAACCGGCGCGCCGTAGGACTTCAGCAGCTCTTTGGCCTGGTGTTCATGGATGTTCATTCGTGTTCCCCTTGGATGGGCAAATCTGGTCTGGCGCCACCCCGGTTACACCACCGGGCCATTCCCGACAAAGCGGGAACCTATGTTTTAGACACCAGAAACGGAGGTCCCCGCTTGCGCGGGGATGACGTTGTTGATCAGGCGAGCTTCGGAGCGATCTTCTTGCACGCTTCGATCAGACCTTCCACCGCACCAACCGACTTGGTGAAGGCCTTCTGTTCAGCAGAGTTCAGTGAAATTTCGATGACCTTTTCAGCGCCACCGGCACCGATCACCACCGGCACGCCGACATAAGTGCCCTTGATGCCATATTCGCCATTGAGATAGGCGGCGGAGGGCAGCACGCGCTTCTTGTCCTTGAGATAGCTCTCGGCCATCGCAATGGCCGAAGCGGCCGGGGCATAGAAGGCCGAACCGGTCTTGAGCAGGCCGACGATCTCGGCGCCACCATCACGGGTGCGCTGGGTGATGGAATCGAGCTTTTCCTTGCTCATCCAGCCCATCTTGACGATGTCGGTCAGCGGAATGCCGGCAACGGTGGAATAGCGGGCCAGCGGCACCATCGTGTCGCCATGGCCGCCCAGCACGAAGGCATTGACGTCCTCGACCGACACATTGAGCTCTTCGGCGATGAAGTGCACGAAACGCGAGCTATCCAGCACGCCGGCCATGCCGATCACCTTATTGGTGGGCAGGCCGGAGAACTTCTGCAGCGCCCATACCATCGCATCGAGCGGGTTGGTGATGCAGATGACGAAGGCGTCCTTGGCATATTTTGCAATGCCCGCGCCCACCTGCTCCATCACCTTGAGGTTGATTTCGAGCAAGTCGTCGCGGCTCATGCCGGGCTTGCGCGGCACGCCGGCGGTGACGATCACCACATCCGCGCCAGCAATGTCCTTGTATTCGCTGGTACCGGCCAGCTTGACGTCAAAGCCCTGTGCGGGCGCAGACTGGGCGATATCGAGCGCCTTGCCGGGACCGACGCCGTCGACCACGTCGAACAGCACAACATCCCCCAGCTCCTTCTGCGCCGCCAGCAGAGCCAGCGTACCACCGATCTGACCCGAGCCGATAAGAGCGATTTTCTTGCGCGCCATTAGTCCTCATCCCAGACTGCGTTGAATTGGCGCACCTCTTACCGCCCCCGGCTTTGAGGGGCAAGTGAACCCTTCGTCTAAACGCAGATTTGAGCCTTGCTCATGGGCGATGGGGTCGTGCCGGATCAGCAAGGAAGGTTTTTGGGTCGCGCGGGGCATCCCCAACCACTGTTTTCCCTCGGGCTTGACCCGAGGGCCACTCATCGCTTGCGCCGTGTTGAGGGAGGCCCTCGGGTCAAGCCCGAGGGAAAACCGGTGGGGGCGGGAGTATCGTGACTTTCATCCGCGACCTCACCCCCACGGTGTCATTCCCGCGAAAGCGGGAACCTCTGTTTTGTGGGCTCAGAAAGGGAACGGAGGTCCCCGCTTTCGCGGGGATGACACGGTGAGAACAGCCTCGATCCAAGCATGGGAGAACGCAGAACCCCTCACCCTGCCAATTCTGCTGAACGCAGAATTGTCGTCCCTCTCCCTCAAGGGGAGAGGGTGGGTTCGGCGCTTGCTGCGTCCCTCAGCGCCTTCCCCAGATATTCCTCCGACTGCATCTCATCGAGCCGCGACACCGTGCGCTGGAATTCGAACGCCGTCTTGTCGTCCTTGCCCAATTGCTCGAGCGGCACGGCGAAGCTGGCGCCCAGCTTGACGCCGCGGTCGTAGAGATTGTCGATCAACAGGATGAAGCGCTTGGCCGCACTGGATTTGGTGCGGTCCATCTGCGGCACGCCATCGATGATGATGGAATCGAAGTGATGGGCAATGCGCACGAAATCGCGCGAGCCCAGCGGTTTTTCGCACAGGTCGGCAAAGCCGAACCGCGCTGCGCCCATGGCCGTGAGCGGCACGGGGATTTCGCGCCCGATGCTTTCCACTATGCCCGGCCCGCCGGCCACGCCGCCGGTGATGCGCAGCCAGAGCTGGTCCATCGCCGCCTTCGCCTCGGGTCCCGTACCGAAGGCATAGACATGCTGGCCAGCAAATTTGAGCCGCCGATAATCGCGCGCCGCCGGCAAAGCCGCGACCGTCACCTGCCGCTTGAGCAGGTCGATAAAGGGCAAAAACAGCTGCCGGTTGAGGCCGTCCTTGTAGAGCTCGTCGGGCTCGACGTTGGAGGTGGCCACCAGCGTCACGCCATTGGCAAAGAGCTTGTCGAACAGCCGGTAGAGCAGCATGGCATTGGTAATGTCATGCACATGGAATTCATCGAGGCACAGCAGCCGCAGCCCGGATTTGACGATCGGCTTGACCACCGCCTCGACCGGATCGGCATCATCGCTTTTGCTCTTGGGCGATTTGCGGAACGCGGCGATGCCGGCATGGATCTCGTCCATGAATTCATGGAAATGCACCCGCCGCTTCTGCTTGAGCGGCACGGCGGCAAAGAACAAATCCATCAGCATGGTCTTGCCCCGGCCCACCTCGCCATAGAGATAGAGCCCCTTGACCGGCTCAGGCTTGTCAAACAGCCGCCCCAGCAAGCCCTTGGGCTTTTCCGCCAGGAGACCCGCCGCCACCCCATCGAGCAGTTCCGCCGCCTCCAGCTGCGCCGGATCGGCTGTCAGTGCTCCACGCGCCGCCAGGTCTGCATAGGCAGCACTGACGGGGCCTTGGAGGGTGGGGATTTTGCGGGATTTGGACGACACTGGGGCCAATCGACAATCAGCTTTTCTGGTAGGCGGAGAGCCCCGGTCCGCCTCCCTCCCCCTTGAGGGGAGGGATTGAGGGTGG
>UCAU01000044.1 GCA_900470445.1 Hyphomicrobiales bacterium
GCGGGAACCCCTGTTTGCCGTACCAAGGAAGAAAACGGAGGTTCCCGCTTTCGCGGGAATGACACCGTGGTTGGGGACTGGGCAGGAGGCCCAGCGTGAGGTCTCCGTGGCCCCCCACTTATCCAACTTATCCCCGCGTCACGCTGGTCAGCTATAGTTCAGGCATGGTCGGAAAAGTGGGTCAGGCGGAGAGGCCGGCCCGGCAGCGGGGCAGCGAGATGAATGAGGCGGGCTCGGTGAATGGCGTGGCGCCGAACTGGGCGGCCATTCGTGAAGAATATGAAGGGCGCAAGTTTGTGCCGGCGACGATCTGCAAACGCTACGGCATTACGCCGGCACAGTTGCGGCATCGGCGGGAGGCGGAGGGCTGGATCAGTGCCCGGGCGCGCATGGTGCGCCGGGAAGGGCTGATCGCCTTGATGATGAAGGTTTTGGACAAGCAGGTAAGGCGACTGGAGATGGCGGTGAATGAACCGATCGAAAAACAGGCCAATGTGCTCGGCATGTCGGTCAAGACGCTGGACAAGCTGATCGAGCTTGGCGCAGCGCAGCCCAATGTGGAGCCGGCCACCAAGAAGGATATGACCGACCTGCGCGACAAATTGGCCAAGCGCATTGACCAGTTCAAGAACCGCTGAGACGCTGGCCGAAGTTGCCGCCAAATCCGACGATGAGGTGGAGCAACACTATTACGAGTGGGACTATTGGGCGCTGGACAAGCAGCGCCCGCCGGACGGGGACTGGAGCACCTGGCTGCTGCTCGGCGGGCGCGGCTCGGGCAAGACAAGGGCCGGGGCCGAATGGGTGCGGAGCCTGGCGGCCCGTAAGATCGGGCCGATTGCCCTGGTCGCGGAAACCATGACCGAGGCCATTTCCATCATGGTGCGGGGCGAGAGCGGCATTCTCAATGTGCACTCGGACAAGGAGCGCCCGGTGCTCAAGGGGCAGCGGCTGATCTGGCCCAATGGGGTGGAGGCGAGCATTCTTTCGGCGTCCGATCCCGACCGGTTTCGCGGGCCGCAATTCGCCGCGGCCTGGTGTGATGAAATTGCCAAATGGCCACGGGCGGAAGAGGCTTGGGACATGCTGCAATTCGGCCTGCGGCTGGGTGATCGGCCGCAGCAATTGGCTACGACGACGCCCAAGCCGACGCGGCTGCTCAAGCGGCTGCTGGGCGACCCGGAAACAATGGTGACCCGCATGGCGACGGCGGAGAATAGGGCGCAATTGGCGCCGCAATTTCTCGACGCCATCGTTGGGCGGTATCGCGGCTCGGTGCTGGGGCGGCATGAACTCGATGGCGAATTGATCGAGGACCTGCCCGATGCGCTGTGGCAGCGACACATGTTTGCGCCGGTAACAGGCGTGGTGCCTGAACGCATTGTGGTGGCGGTCGATCCGCCGGTGACGGGGACGGCCAAGTCCGATGCTTGCGGGATTATCGTCGCCGGACGGGTGGGCGACGGCGCGGTGATATTGGAGGATCGTACGCTCAAGCCGGCGGCCCCCTTGGCCTGGGCGCGGCGGGCGGTGGAGGCGTTTCATGCCCACAAGGCCGATGCCATCGTGGTCGAGGTCAATCAGGGCGGGGACCTGGTCCAATCGGTAATCGAGCAGATTGACGTCAATGTGCCGGTGCGTGCGGTGCGGGCCACGCGGAGCAAATGGCTGCGGGCGGAGCCGGTGGCCGCGCTTTATGGGCGTGGGCTGGTGCGGCATGTGGCGGGGCTGACAGCGCTGGAAGACGAAATGTGCGGCTTCGGCGCGGACGGCAAAAGCGGCGGGCATTCCCCGGACCGGGTGGATGCGCTGGTGTGGGCGGTGACGGAATTGCTGCTGGAGGATGCAAGGCCGCGGGTGCGGGGGACGTAGCCTTCCACCATCACCGCCTTCCTTCTCCCCTTGAGGGAGAAGGTGCCCGAAGGGGCACCGAATTCGCGAAGGCGAATTTCGGTTGGGATGAGGGGTCTCTTTCTGCATTTCTGGCATGGGATGGCGCAGCACCCCTCACCCTGGCATTTCTGCTGAACGCAGAAATGCCGTCCCTCTCCCTCAAGGGGCGAGGGTTGACGACTGATGGGCCGGATCAGTCCGGATAGATAAGGATCAAAAACATGCCGAACTGGATCAGCCGCCTGTTGGGCGGTGGCGCAAACGCGCCTGTCGAAACCAAGAATTTTGCCGGGCATACGCTGATGAGCCTGAGCGCGCTGGGGCCGGCCAATTGGAGCCAGCGGGGATTTGCAAGCCTGGTCAACCAGGGCTTTGCGCGCAATCCGGTGGTCTATCGCTGTGTGCGCTTGATTGCTGAGGCGGCTAATCGGGTGCCCCTGGCGGTCAGCGAGGATGGCAAGAAACTCGATGAGCATCCGCTGGCCGAGCTGCTGAAGCGCCCCAATGGGCGGCAATCGGGCGGGGAAATGCTGGAGGCGGTCTATGCCTATCTGCAGACGGCGGGGAATGCCTATCTACAGGCGGGGATTGTCGAGGGGCAGGTGCGCGGGCTGTTCTGCCTGCGGCCGGATCGGATGAAGGTGGTGGCCGGCGCCGACGGCTGGCCGGTGGCTTATGATTATACGGCCGGCGGACGGACCATGCGGCTGCGGCAGGACAGCGAGCCGCTGCCCAATGTGCTGCATATGGCGCTGTTTCACCCGATGGACGACCATTACGGCATGGCGCCGCTCGAGGCGGCGCAGACCAGCCTCGATATCCACAATGCGGCCGGGCAGTGGAACAAGGCGCTGCTCGACAATGCGGCGCGGCCATCTGGCGCGCTGGTCTATTCGGCGGGCGGCGGCAATTTGACGGAAGAGCAGTTCGAGCGGCTCAAGAGCGAGCTGGAACAGGGCTTTGCCGGAGCGGCCAATGCCGGGCGGCCCATGGTGCTGGAAGGCGGGCTCGACTGGAAAACCATCGCGCTGACGCCGCGCGACATGGATTTCATCGAGGCTAAGCACGCTGCGGCGCGCGACATCGCGCTGGCCTTCGGCGTGCCGCCCATGCTGCTCGGCATTCCGGGGGATAATACTTACGCGAACCTGGCCGAAGCCAACCGCGCGCTGTGGCGACAAACCCTGGTACCGCTGGTGGTGCGGGTGGCTGAGGAATTGAGCAATTGGCTCTCGCCGGCGTTCGGTGGGGCGGTGGTGCTGCCCGACTTCGATGGCGTGGAGGCACTGGCCGAAGACCGCGCGGCGCTGTGGGAACGCGTGGGGGGTGCACCGTTTCTCAGCGATGCGGAGAAGCGGGCGATGGTGGGGCTTTAGGCCTCTTCCTTCTCCCCTTGAGGGAGAAGGTGCCCGAAGGGACACCGAATTCGCGAAGGCGAATTTCGGTTGGGATGAGGGGTTGCTTCCATAGGCATTCAAGCATGGGCGGACGCAGAACCCCTCACCCTGCTTTCCGCTGAACGCGGAAAAGCTGTCCCTCTCCCTCAAGGGGCGAGGGGAAGAAAGGATCAGAAAATGGACGAGCTTACGCGCACCGTCATTGAGCGGGGGGATCTGGCGCATTTGGCGCTGTTTTTGTGGGCGAGCAGTTCGACGGCATTGCTGGTGTGGAGCCTGCGGGAAATGGCCAAGGTGAATCAACACTTCAACGACTTCGTGCAGGAGATCGCGAGCTTGAATCGACTGTTCAGGAAGGATGACTAAGCCCATGGCCGACAAAACCAAATCGGGAAAATGCCCAGCAGACATTCCGGCAATTTGCGTGGAATCTGGCGGGCACGCTAGCCGGGCCAAAGGCGGGCGGCAAGGCGGCGGGTAAACCGGCGGGCAAGCGCTGATGGGGTCCATTCGCATCGATGGCGAGGGGCGATTTTCCGGCTATGCGAGTGTATTTGGCCGGGTGGAGAGCCAGGTGCCTCTGGTGTCGCGGCATGGCGCGGGGCCGGCTTATGGCGGCACGCCGTCGGATAGCTCGGTGCTGGCGGCGATTGCCGACCTGCGGACGCGCGGGAAGGTGACGCTTTATCCGATCATCATGATGGATGTGCCGGCGGGCAATAGCCTGCCGGACCCCTATTCGGGGGCGGCTGGGCAGGGGGCTTATCCATGGCGGGGGCGGATTACCTGTCATCCGGCGCCGGGACGGGCGGGGTCGCCCGACCAGACAGGCGTGGCGGCGGCGCAGGTGTCGGCATTTGTGGCCAATGGGTATCGGCAGATGGTGCTGCACTATGCCGGGATTGCCAAAGCGAGCGGGGCCGATGCGCTATTGATCGGCTCGGAAATGCGTGGACTGACGAGCGTGCGGGGGGCCGGCAACAGCTTTCCGTTTGTTGAGGCGCTGGTGGGGTTGGCGGCGGAGGCGCGGGCCATTGTGGGGTCTGCGACCAAGCTCAGCTATGCGGCCGATTGGAGCGAATATTCGGGCTATCAGCCGGATGGCGAGAAGTATTTTCACCTCGATCCGCTGTGGGCGAGCCCGCATATCGATGCGGTTGGCATCGACAATTATATGCCGCTGGCCGATTGGCGCGATGGGGCCGGGCATGCCGATGCCGCGCTCTCGGCCAATGGCTATGACCTCGATTATCTGAAGGGCAATATTGCCGGCGGGGAGGGGTTCGACTGGTATTATGCCAGTGACGCCGACCGGGCGGCGGGCCGGCGGTCGCCTATCAGCGACGGGACGTACGGCGAGCCGTGGGTGTGGCGCTTCAAGGATATCCGCAGCTGGTGGAGCCAGTGGCACCATGATCGGCCGGGTGGCGTGCGCAAGTCGACGCCGACGGGTTGGGTGCCGGGTAGCAAGCCAATCTGGCTGACCGAACTCGGGTGTGGCGCGGTCGATAAGGGGGCCAACCAGCCCAATATTTTCGGCGACGACAAGAGCGCCGAAAGTGGGCGGCCGTATTTTTCGAGCGGCTTGCCGGACCCGCTGATGCAGCGGCAGTTCTTGCGGGCGCATCAAAACTATTGGTGCAATCCGGCCAACAATCCGGCCGGCATGATTGACGTGTCGCGGGTGTATCTCTGGACCTGGGATGCGCGGCCCTATCCGGCGTTTCCGGCACAGGTGGACGTGTGGGCCGATGGCCCCAACCATCGCACGGGTCATTGGCTGACCGGGCGCCTGGGCGGGCTGGCGGGTGATGAACTCGCGCAGGCGATTGCGGGCGAGCATGGCGTCGCGCTGTCGGCGGAACCGGCGGCGCCGTTTGTGTCGGGCTATGTGCTGGGCACGGCCACGACCGGGCGGGAGGCGCTGGAACCGCTGCTCGAAGTGACGGGGCTGAGCCTGCGCGGCACGGCAGATGGCCTGCATGCCGGGGTGGCGCGACGGGTGCATACATTAACGCTTGATCCATTGCAGCTGGCGGCCGGGGAAGGGCCGACACTGTCGCGGCGGCGTGGTGATGCCAGGGAGGCGCCGGGGCGGCTGGCACTGAGCTATGTCGACCGGGAGCGCGATTATCTGACGGGCACGGTGACGGCTTTGGCCAAGGCGGATGGTCCGCTGGTGGGCGAGGCGGTGGCGCTGGTGCTGGATGGTGCGGCGGCGCGGCTGGCGGCCGAGCGCGTGCTCGATAGCCGGGCAGCGGCGCGGGAGACACTGGATTTTGCCCTGCCGCCGTCTTTGCTGGCGCTGGAGCCGGGCGATCTGGTTGCCATTGCCGGGCTGGCCGAGGGGCCGTTCGAGATCGCCGAAATTCGCGATGGGCTGAGCCGGCAGATCAAGGCGCGGACCCTGCCGAGCAATACTTCCGTGGCAACGGCGATTGACCGGCCGCTGGCGCCGGGCGGCGGTGAATTTGTCGAGGTGCTGCCGCTGGTGGCCCTGGCGCATCTGCCGCCAGTGCCGGACGATCCGGGACGGTCGCGGCTGGTGGTTGCGGGCTATGCGCAGCCATGGCCTGGGCATTTGCTGGTGACTGACGAGACCACTGGGGCCGCAGTGGCGGACCTGAGCCGGCGGGCGGCAATCGGGGAGACGGTCGCGGAGTTTGAGATCGGGCCGCTGGGTATCTGGGACCTGGGCAATGCGATCGAGGTGAACCTGCTGAGCGGGCACCTGGCCGCGGTGGATGAACTGGCCGTGCTGGCGGGCAGCAACCGGATTGCGGTCGAGAGCGGGGGCAATTGGGAGGTCATCGGCTTTGAAGTGGCTGATCTGGTGGCGCCGGGGCATTTCCGGCTGAGCCGGTTGTTGCGGGGACTGGAGGGAACGCAGCCAGTAGCGGCGGCGGCCGGATGCCGGGTAATCGTGCTGGACGACCGGGTGGTGAGCCTGCCGGTCGAGCCGCAATTGTTGGGCGAGGAACGGACGTTCAGCATTTATGCGGGCAGTAGCGATGTGACCGGCACGGTGTGGCCGGTCACCACCGGGATGACTCCAGCCTTGCCGCTTCCTCCGGCGCAATTGCGGGCGCGGCGGACGCCGGACGGCAGCGTGGCCCTGTCATGGGTGCGGCGCAGCCGGGCGGATGGGGATGGCTGGGGAGTGGTGGAATCCCCGCTTGAGCATCAGCCGGAGGCGTACCGGGTGACCATTCTGAATGGGTCGATGCTGGTGCGCACGCTGACCAGCGCCACGCCATCGGTGAGCTATGGGGCGGCCGAGCAGATGGCCGATTTTGGCGCTCTGCCGGCCGGTTTTGGCTTCAGCGTGGCGCAGATCAGCCCGGTGCTGGGCGTGGGGCATGTCGCGACAGGAGAATTTCATGGCTAGAACGCGCTTTGACATCTGCCTCGACGAGGTGCTGCGGCATGAGGGCGGCTATGTGGACCATCCCAGTGATCCCGGCGGGGCGACCAATCTGGGGATCACGCACAAGACGCTGGCGCGCTGGCGCAATATCTCGCCGTGGTGGAAATTGCCCAAGTCAGAGGTGAAGGACCTGGGGCGGGCTGAAGCGGCGCGCATCTATCGGGCGAGCTATTGGAACCGCAGCAAAGCGGGCAATCTGCCCGCCGGCCTCGATCTGGCGCTGTTCGATTTTGCCGTCAATTCCGGGCCGGACCGGGCTATCCGCACGCTGCAGGCCGAATTGGGCGTGCTGGCCGATGGTCAGGTCGGGCCGCTGACGCTGGCGGCGGTGCGGTCGCGGGATGTTGCCGGGCTGATCGCTGCACTCTGTGATCGGCGGCTGGTTTTTCTCAATCGGCTCTCGACTTTCCCCACTTTCGGCAAGGGCTGGACCAATCGCGTTGCGGCGATCCGCAAGGCGGCGCTGGCGGCTGCGGGCACGCCTCTTGCCCCGACTTCACCTTCTTCAAACTGGAGCATCGCCGTGGATTTCCTCAACGGATACAAAACTTATGTCGTCGCCGTCATCATGCTGTTGGCTGCCGGTGCGCAATTGCTGGGGGTCGAGTTGCCGGCACTGGACGGGGCTTCGGCCGGGCATATGATCATGGAAGCGCTTGCCATAATTTTCCTGCGCAAAGGACTTAAAGGGGATATCGGCAAGGCGTGACCCACACCAACTGGACATGACCGCCATATTCATGTCCCATTCAGCAACGCCGCCATAGATTGCCCTCATGAAAACCTTGATCATGAAATTGCTGTCCGCAACCGTCCTTGCCCTGGCCATCGGCTTTGCCGCTACCGGCACGGCGAGCGCCCAGGCATGCCTCGACAAGCGGCAGATCCAGGAAGCGGTATCGTCCGGGCAGATCGTTTCGCTCGATGCCGTGCTGGCATCGGCGGGCGTCGACAGCAGTGTCGAGGTGCTCAATGTGCAGGTATGTGACCAGGGCGGCCGGTTGGTCTATATTATCGGCGTGCTGAGCCGCGACGGTCAGGCCCAGAATCTGGTTCTGAACGCGCAATAACACGGCATCCGGGGGGGCCATCGATGCGAATTCTGGTTGTCGAAGACGATACCAATCTTAATCGCCAGATCAAGGAAGCGCTGACCGAATCGGGTTATGCGGTCGATGTGGCCTTTGACGGCGAGGAAGGCCATTTCCTCGGCGATACCGAACCCTACGACGCCATTGTGTTGGATATCGGCCTGCCACGCATGGACGGGCTGAGCGTGCTCGAGGAATGGCGCCGGGCGGGCAAGACCACCCCGGTGCTGCTGCTGACGGCGCGCGATCGCTGGAGCGACAAGGTGCAGGGCATTGATGCCGGCGCCGACGATTACGTTGCCAAACCCTTCCATATGGAAGAAGTGCTGGCGCGCCTCCGCGCGCTGGTGCGGCGGGCGGCGGGGCTGGCCTCCAACGAAATCGTTGCCGGCTCGGTGCGGCTGGATTCGCGCTCGGGCAAGGTGACGGTGGGCGGCCAATCGGTCAAACTCACCAGCCATGAATTGCGCCTGTTGAGCTATCTCATGCATCACAAGGGCAAGGTAATCTCGCGGACCGAGCTGACCGAGCATCTTTACGATCAGGATTTCGACCGCGACAGCAACACGATCGAAGTGTTTGTCGGCCGGCTGCGCAAGAAGCTGCCGGAGGATTGCATCCAGACGGTCAGAGGCCTCGGCTATCAGATCGCCGAGGACTAGCCAGTGCTGGGTGGCCTGATGCGCAAGGGCTCCATTGCGGCATCGCTGTTCTGGTTGTCGGCGGGATGGCTGATCCTGGCGCTGGTCGCCACTGGCTTCCTGCTGACCGACCTTTATTCGCGCGCGCTCGACACTTCGCTATCGCAGACGCTGGAATTTCACGTCGAAAGCCTGACCGGCGCGCTGCTTGAGGCGGGCGATCCGGTGAGCCCGGAAATCGCGCTGACCGACCCGCGGTTCGACCGGCCGCGCTCGGGCTGGTATTGGGCCATCCGCGACGCCAATGGCACGCTCTATAACCTATCGACCTCGGTGGTGGGCATCGACCTGCCGGTGGTTACCGGCCCGCCCGATGTGCTGGGCCGTCGCACGGCCGTGATGGACGACGTGTTTGGCACCCGCATGCGCGTGGTCGAGCGGGCGGTAACGGTGGCGCCAACCACCTACCAGATCGTGGTCACCGGCAATCTCAGCGAAATCCTTGAACTGGTGGACGATTTCCGCGGTCAGGCCTTTATCGTGCTCGGCGCAGTCTGCGTGATGCTGGCCGTGATGAGCTTCATCGTGGCCCGCTTCGCCTTGCGCCCGATTTCCCGGCTCAGCAAGGCCATCGAAAATGTCCGCTCCGGTGACACGGGCGTGGTGGCGGGCACCTATCCGCGCGAGATTGCGCCGCTAGCCGAGGAGGTCAACGAGCTGCTGCGCTCCAATGCGCAGATCATCGAGCGGGCGCGCAACCAGGTGGGCAACCTGGCCCATGGGCTGAAGACGCCGATCGCGGTGCTGCGCAATGAGGCGGGCGCCAAAAAGGGCGCGCTGGCCGATGTGGTGTTGGCCGAAAGCGACAAGATGAGCACCATGGTCGCGACTTATCTGGAGCGGGCGCGGCTGGCGGCGCGCACCTCGGTAGTCGGCAAGCGGGCCGACGCCACCATGGTCATGCTGCGGTTGACCCGGGTCATGAGCAAGATCCATCCCGACGTGACGGTCGCCTTTCAGCGGCCGGATGCCTCGCTACCCTGGTTCCGGGGCGACGAGGCGGATCTGGAGGAAATGGCCGGCAATCTGCTCGACAATGCCTGCAAATGGTCCAAGGGGCAGGTGGGGGTGCGGCTGGACGCCGAGCGGGGCGATACGGGCACCATTCTGCTGATCCGTATTGACGACAACGGCGCCGGCCTAAGCGAGGAAGACGCCCAGAAAGTGTTGCGTCGCGGTGTCAGGCTGGACGAGAAAACGCCGGGCAGCGGGCTGGGACTCGATATCGTCAAGGAATTGGTCGATGTCTATGGCGGCAGCCTAGAGCTGAAACGCTCGGCTTTGGGCGGTCTTCTGGTAGAATTGCGCTTGCCGACGGCCCGGCTGGGCTCAATGGCCAAACCGGTTGCAAGTTGACGCATTTTAGCCGCAATACATCAACAAGAGCCACTGACCGATAACGAGAACCAAGACATGAACCGTATCGCCCTTCTCGCCACACCGCTGTTTGCCTTGACCTTGGCCGCCTGCGCCAGCACGGCGCCGACTGCGCCGATCCAGCAGGCGCCGATCGTGGCAGCCCCGGCGATCGTGATGCCGAATGTGCCCACCCCGGCCCAGACCACCCAGCAGGCCCTGGCGACCACCAGCGTTGCCAATGGCTTTGTCGACTCGGCCGCCCTGGCCTCGATGACGGCAAAGGATTCCGCCGAAGCCAATAGCGCCCAGTTCTATGCGCTGCAGTTCGGCCGCCCCGGCGCACCGCGCCAGTGGGCTGGCGACAAGGGCACGACCGGCTCGGTCTCGGTGGGCCCCTATGTCCGCGTGAACAATCTCGATTGCCGCGACTTTACCCACTCGGTGAAGGTCAACGGCCAGGACTTCACCAAGAAGGGCACCGCCTGCCGCGAACAGAACGGCAATTGGGCCGTGGTGCCGGGCTCCGGCGCCGCCTGATCGATCTGCTGATCGCAGTGGGCAGGTAAGGATTGTTTACCAAGCCACGATAGGGTTTGGGGAGATTTGCTTCCCAAACCGACCGCGTGATGTCCCAAGCCACCAACCACCCCGCTGATGCCGCCGAACCGCGCCAGGCTGCGCGTGGCGATGGCTCGTCCCCGCCGTTTGCCGGGTTGATCGATGCGGTGATTGTGGACGACCCCGTGGTGTTTCCCTTTCCGGGCTCGGTGGCGCGCAGCCAGGCCGCGGCGGTGTGGACCTGGGTCAATCGCGATCTCTGCGGGGATATCGATATCGCCGACCTCGACGCTGCCATGCCGCAAGTGCTGGCGCGCATGCGGGACGCCGTGGCGGGTGCTGATGCCGATTTCGACTCGGGCCGTCGCCTGCGCGCCGCGCTGGGTAATGACGAGGCGCGTGCTGCCCTGCCGGTCATCATGGGAGCGCTGCGTAATCGCGCCGTGCTCGACAAGGCGCAGGCCTTTGGCCGCGCCGTCAATACCATTGCCGACGAGACGGCGCTGAGCACGGCCATCCATTCCATGCCCTTGCAGGATCCGCCACTGGCGGCGCTGCTGTTTCATGCGGCAATGGGGCAGATCACCAATCCGACTCGGGTTGTTGGCGCGATCATTCGCCTGTCGGGCAATTCCAATGAGGGCACGGTAGCGCGGGCCGGCTTCGGGCCGGTGATCGACGCCATTCTGGCCCATGCGCAGAACCAGCTCCATCTGCTGCAGCCCACGGGGCCGTTCTCCGATATCGACCTGATGTGCCGGGCGCTGGACCGTTTTCACCGGCTGATCCGGGCGCTGACCGGCAATATCGAATTCGCGCGCGGCAGCCGCTGGTCGATGGTGCTGTCGACCCTGACCAAGCAAATCTCCGACCGTGTCGAGCCGCGGCTCAAGGATGTGGTGCCCGATATCAACCAGGCGCTGCGCAAGCCGCGCGAGGGTGCCGACCGGCTGGATAATGACCGGCTGCTGGCGGCGCTGAACGGGATTTATCTGCTCTCGGCGATCCGCGATTGCCGCGATAGCCTGGCGCTCAACGCGCTGTTCGACCAAGCCTGGAGCCAATCGGGACAGACGCTGGAAATGCATCTGCAGCGCAATCTCGAATTGCTGCGGCAGAACCCGGCTGATGCCATTGTCGGCACGCGGATGGAAGCGGGCATCAAGATGGCCGAGATCCGGTTCAACCCCGAATATGCCGAAACACTCCGCCGCGCCCGCGCTGCGGCCGAGCGGCGGGGCTAAGCCACTTCCTCCACATAGGGCGACACCAACCGGATCGCGATGGCGCGGCCGTGGTCGCGTAGCGAGAGCGTTTGCGGCGCTTGCCTAGTAACGAGGGCGACGGCGCATTTGTCGGTGGTGCGCAGGATGACGCCGATGGCATGTTGCGGATTGTTGTCGCTGGAAGAACGGTGGATGAGGCTGCCGGGCGAGAGCATGCGCACTTCGATCGGCGCGACCAGCCAGAGTTCGGCATCGTCGCCAAATCGGCCCGCGAGGAAGGCTGGGACGAGGAGGGGCGGCCTAATCGGCTGAGGCCGTGGGGCGGCGTTGGTGCCGATGACCACCATGCCGACGCGCTCTTGAGCGATAATGCCGGCACTATCGGCAGGGATGACGCCCAGTTGCACACCCGCGGCTATGGCTGCGATATCCAGGGGTTGCGGCGTGTCGGTTAGCGACCAGAGGCGCGGCTTTTTGCGCCAGGATAGGCGGGCTTTGGTCGGCGTCTGCGGACGTTCGATCAGCCGCGCTCCGCCGTCGAGCATGGCCGGTGCTGCCACTTCGGGCGTGACGGGTCCGATCGGGCAGGGGGCGTCCGGCGTTTCGTGGATCGCGTCGATGATGACTTCGTGCACCGGCTTGCGGTCACGGCCCAGCAACATGTCCACCGCGTCGGCGCCGCTATCGATAGCGGCGTGGCGGCTGAGATAGCCGGCCGCTGAACCGGCAAGGGCGACGCCGCTGGGGCCGTTCAGCGGTTCAAGCCGGTTGGTTTGGGCGTTCCAGTGGCTGTGCCCGCCGGCCATGTGCCAGAGCGTGAGATCGGGCTGCCAGCCGCCGCAGACGATCAGGCGGTCGGCGGTGAACTGCGCGTCTGGTGTGGTCTGTCGCCCGGCGGACAGGTGCGACGTCAGGGTGATGCCCCGGCCTTTGTTTGTGGTCGCCGATGCGGGCAGAAAACCCGGCGCCATGGTGATGCCATAGGCTTTGGCGAACTCGATGAAGCGCGATTGCGGCTGTGGACGGGCGTCGAGAATGCGCGTCACGGAAACGCCGGCATCGCTGGCCAGCATAGCAAGGCGATAGGCCGGGCTGCTGGCGGTGGCGATCACAGCACTCTGGCCCGGCCACACGCCATAGCGGCTGGCCAGCTCGAAGGTTTCGAGCGCGCCCATGACGCCGGGCAGGCGATTGCCGGGGAAGATGGGCAGGCGCTCGATGGCGCCGGTTGCGAGGACAATGCACGGCGCGTGGATCAGGACGGCACGGCCTTCGGCGGCGTCGACGATATGGGTGCGAACGAGGCCCGGTCGCAGCGCGGTGACTTCAGCGCCGAGTTGGACGGCGATGCCTGCTTTGGTGACAGCGGAGGACAGGCGCTCAATGCTCTGATCGGGCGTTTCTTCGCCGTCCTGCGTGCCGAACAGACGCGAATGGCCGCCCAGCACCGACGAGGCTTCGATCAACATGACCGAGAGGCCGGCTTTGTTCCCCGCCAGTGCCGCCGCCATCCCGGCAACGCCGCCGCCGACCACGACGAGGTCGTACTCCAGCTCTGCTGCGATGGGGCTATCGAGCCAGGGCTGGGCGAGGCTTTGCCCGCCATCGAGCTTGAGGCCGAGCGAGCGCGCGGGGCGGAGGATGCGGCCGAGCAGGCCATGCCGCTGGGCTGGATCGGCGACGGTGAGATAGTCCGCGCCTTCGGTGACAGATACCCGGGCCATGGGAAGGGCGCGTTGCGCTTCGCCCGCCCGGCGCGCGGGAATGATGGGCGGAGCGAAGCGGGCGCTGAGCGCCATGGGCCAGCCGCCGCGTTGGCCGACTGTGTCGATACCCGCTGCCAGCGCGGCGCTGAGCACGCTATCGCTGGCAAAGGCCTCGATGATCCTGCCGTCGAGCCGGAATTTGAGCGGCTTGCTGCGGTCGATGAGGCTGCCGGAAAATTGGTGTGTGGCTGCTGCCAATCGATTGGGCTGGCCGGTCATGGCATTGCCTCCAGCGGTGCGGCATATTCCGCAACCGGCGAGGCTTGGGCTGAGCGGGTAACCAGCCGGGCTGCCAGCCAACGATTTTCGTCTTCCGTTGCAACGCCTGCCAGCCAGCGGGCGAGGGCGGGCGCAAAGAACAGGCCGCTTGGCCCGAAGCCGGCCAGTACATCGGGGCCGCTACCATTGATCCGGCCGGCGGCGGGGGCGCCGTCGCGTGTGGCGAGGCTCTCATATTGCGATTGGCCGGCGCGGTGCACCACGCCGCCGAGTAGCGCGCTGACCTCGCCAAGCACATGATCCATCGGCCCGGGGCCAAAGGCTGCGATGCCGCTTTCGGGGCGCTGCCAGAGGGTGAGCCCGCTATCGATTTCGAGCATGACCGGCGCGGCGATCCGCCTGGTCGGCTCGGTGAGGATGGTCGTGGCGGGCCGGCGCAGCAGCAAAGCAGGCCAGCGTTCGGCGGGCAGGTGGCGAAGGAGCGCCGCATCGTCGGCCAGCACGCATTGTGTCGCGGAGATGCCAGTTTCACCGGCGCCAATTTCCCCGCTGCCATCGGCGCGGACCATGACGTCGCTGCGCGGATCGAGTAGGTGCACGCCTTGCTGCAGCATCCAGCGATCGAGCGCCGGTTCGACTACGGCGCGGTGGATGATGGTGGCGTCGCGAAACACCACACCCTCGCGGCCCTTGGCCATGGCGTTGGGCGGCAGTTTTTCGACGGCGAGGCCAAAGCCCTCGGCCATGTGCCGGATATGGGCGAGTGCCTGTTGCCCCTCCGTGCTGTCGGCAAACAGCACCGGATCAAGACGGCTCCAGCTGGTGCGACCGCCGATTCGCGTGATGAGCTTTTGCACCTTGGGCTGCGCTGCCCGCAGCAGGGCCCAGCTGTCCGGCCGGGTCAGCGGCGCGATCGACAGATCGAGATCGCGCGGCAGGCGGAAACCGGATTGGCTTTCCCCGACAAAAACCACCGATTTGCCATGCTTTCCGGCGAGCAGCCCAGCGATTAGCCGCGCTTGCGGGCTGCTGCCCAGAATGGCGAAATCGGCTTGGATCTGGCTCATGCCGACGGGTGCCAGGCCTGTGGCAATGCGTCCGGCTCAATGATGTGTGTGAGGGTAGCTTTTCGCTGTATTCGGCCTATAGATGGCGCGTTCTTGCCGCTGGGCGGCGTCAAGCATTTGGGATCCATGCTGTTCTGGTTCATCGCCATTGCCGTTACCGCCATAGCCTGCGCCGCACTTTTTTACGCGGCGGGTGGACGCGCGGTCAACGTGAGCGCTCCGGAAACGGGGGATAGCAACAGCCATTTTCGTCTGGTGCTCGCCGGAATCGATGCGGACCTGGCCGCCGGCAAGCTGGGCGAGGCTGAAGCCAATGCCGCCAGAAGCGAATTGGCGCGCGAAATTATCCGGCTCAAGGCGGAAGCCAGCAAGACCATCGCCGCTGGTGACCTGGGGCGCACGCCGCTTCTGGTGGGGCTGGCCGGCATCGCCATCCTGGCCTTTGCCATCTATGCCGCGCTGGGCAATCCGAACCTGCCCAGCCAACCCTTGGCCGGCCGCACCGAGATTGCCACCCAATCGCTTGATCTTGGAACGGCCGTGGCCCGCATCGAGCAGCAATTGGCTGCCAAGCCCGATGACGTACGCGGCTGGGCGGTGATCGCCCCCGCCTATACCGAAATGGGCCGCTTTGCCGACGCGGCAAGGGCCTATCGCCGGGTCATCGAATTGAGCGGCCCCACGCCGAAACTGCAGACCAGCCTGGCCGAAGCGCTGCTGCTCGACTCCAATGGTGCGGGCTCGGACGAAGCCATGACCTTGCTGCGTGCAGCGTCGGTCAGTGATCCCAGCGATCCGCTGCCGCGGCTTTATCTGGCGGCAGAGCTAACCCGCACCGGGCAATATGACGAGGCGGCCACGGCCTGGCAGGGTGCATTGGCGCTATCCCAGGGGACCGAGCCCTGGCTGGCCGCTGCGCAGCAGGGGCTGGCCGTTGCCCAGAATGATGGCGCACCCGCGGGGCCCAGTCCCGGCGAATCCCAGATGATCGCCCAGATGGTGGGCGGACTGGCCGATCGGCTGGCCTCGCAAGGCGGTTCGGTCGAGGAATGGACGCAATTGGTGCGCGCCTATCTCGTGCTTGGCGACAAGGCGCAGGCCCAGATGGCCTATGACGATGCCGTCGTGGCCTATCCAAAGGCATTCGATCGTGGTGAACTGGATTCCATCGCGCTCAATGCCGGACTGACCCTGAATGGAGCGACCCCATGAGCATGCCTGCCGCCATCCGCAAAAAGGGCTGGTCGCGCAAGCAGAAGCGGCTCGCTGTTATCGCCGGGCTCGCTGTGGTCGTGGCGCTGGCGACCACACTGGTGCTGGTGGCACTGCGTGACCAGATCGTATTTTTTTATTCCCCCTCCGATGTCATCGCGCGCGATGTTGCGCCGGGCCATCCCATCCGGCTAGGCGGCATGGTCAAGGACGGCACCTGGAGCCGCAGCGGGCAGGACAATACCTTCACCGTCACCGATGGTGGGCATGACATTGTCGCGCACTATACCGGCATCCTGCCCGATCTGTTCCGCGAGGGGCAGGGCGTGGTGGCCGAAGGCAGCATGACGCCCGAGGGCGGCTTTACCGCCACCAATGTGCTGGCCAAGCATGATGAGAATTACATTCCCAAGGAAGTCGTCGAGGCGCTGAAGGCGCAGGGCGAATGGCGGCCGGAGGCGACTGGCAACTGATGAGCATCGAACTCGGCCACTTCGCCCTCATCCTCGCCTTCGCCGTCGCCACGGTCTCCACCATTGGCGGCTACATATTCTGGGGCCGGGGGCAGCGGGTTGCGCTGGTGTTGAGCCAGGGCGCGGTGCTGCAGTTCGTGCTGGTGGCGGCGGCGTTCGCGGCGCTGATTCAGGCGTTTATCACCTCCGATTTCAGTCTGGCGCTGGCGGTCAAGAATTCGCATTCGCTCAAGCCTTTGATTTTCAAAATCTCCGGTGTCTGGGGCAATCATGAAGGCTCCATGGTGCTGTGGATCCTGATCCTCGTGGCCTTCGGGGCCATGGTGGCGACGTTTGGCCGCCGCCTGCCATCCGACCTGATGACGCTGGTGCTGGCGACGCAAAGCCTGCTGGTCGCGGCCTTTGGCGGGTTCACGCTGTTCACCTCCAATCCCTTTGCCCGCATGATGCCGCCCCCGCTTGAGGGGAACGACCTCAATCCAGTGCTGCAGGATATTGGCCTCGCCATTCACCCGCCGCTGCTTTACGCGGGCTATGTCGGCTTCTCGATCTGCTTCTCCTTTGCCATTGCGGCTCTGATTTCGGGCCGCATCGATCAGGCCTGGGCGCGCTGGGTGCGGCCCTGGACCATGCTGAGTTGGACCTTCCTGACGCTGGGCATCGCCATGGGTTCCTACTGGGCCTATTACGAACTGGGCTGGGGCGGCTGGTGGTTCTGGGACCCGGTGGAAAATGCCAGCTTCATGCCGTGGCTGGCCGGAACCGCGCTACTGCATTCGGCGCTGGTGATGGAAAAGCGCAATGCGCTCAAGATCTGGACGATCTTCCTCTCCATCATCACCTTCTCACTGTCGCTGCTCGGCACCTTCCTCGTGCGTTCGGGCATCCTGACGTCGGTGCATACCTTTGCCAGCGACCCTACCCGTGGCCTCGTCATCCTGGCGCTGCTTGGGCTGGTCATTGGCGGTGCATTCTTCCTCTTTGCGCTGCGGGCTTCCTCTTTGCGTCAGGGCGGGCTGTTTGCGCCGGTCAGCCGCGAAGGCGCGCTGATCGTCAACAATCTGTTCCTCGCCACGGCCGTCGGTGCGGTGCTGGTCGGCACGCTTTATCCGCTGCTGCTCGACGCGCTGGTGGGCACGACCATTTCGGTGGGCGCACCGTTCTTCAATCTCACCTTTGGCGCGTTGATGGCGCCGCTATTGGTGGTGTTGCCGTTCGGGCCGTTCCTCGCCTGGAAGCGGGCCGACATCATGGCCGCCGCGCAGCGCCTGATGGGCGCGGCGGCTTTGGCGATCTTTCTCACCATCCTGATTTCGGCGCTGGGCGGCATTTCCATTTCGCTGGCGCCACTGGGCCTGCTGCTCGGCTTCTGGGTGGCATTCGGCGCCATTGCCGAATTGGTCGATCGCAGCAAGCTGGGCCGCATTCCGCTGGGTGAAAGCTGGCGGCGGCTCGCGGGCCTGCCGCGCTCGGCCTTTTCCACGGCCATCGCCCATTTCGGCATGGGTGTCACCGTGCTCGGCATCGTCGCCACGACCGCTTGGGAAACCGAATTGGTCACCACGCTCAATCCGGGTGAGACGGCCGAATTGTCCGGCTATTCCATTGCCTTTGACAGTTTCGGCCAGACCGCCGGGCAGAACTATGTCGCCGACGAGGGCCATTTCACCATCACCGCGCCCGATGGCAAAACGCGCCCGATGATCGCCGAACGCCGCACCTATGTCGCCACCGGCACGCCGACCACCGAAGCGGCCATCGAGACCTACGGTTTCTCTCAGCTCTATCTGCAATTGGGTGAGCCGTTGGACGACACTCATGTGCTACGGGTCTGGTACAAGCCTTACATCACCTTGATCTGGCTGGGCGCCTTGCTGATGGCCGGCGCCGGCTTCCTGTCGCTGACCGACCGGCGCATGCGCGTCGGTGTGCCCAAGCGGGTGGCGCAGGCAAATCCGGAGCCGGCCGAATGACCTGGCTCCGCGCGCTTCTGATCGGACTGGCCATGAACCTGGCTCTCCCCGCGCTGGCGGTGGGGCCGGGTGAAATCCTACCCGATCCGGTGCTGGAGCAGCGGGCGCGCGATATTTCGGCGGGCCTGCGGTGCCTTGTCTGCCAGAATCAATCCATCGATGACAGCGACGCCGATCTGGCGCGCGACCTGCGCGTGCTGGTGCGCGAGCGGCTGGTGGCGGGCGATAGCGATGAGCAGGTGCGCCAATATCTGGTCGATCGCTATGGCGAATATGTCCTGCTCAATCCGCGTCTCAATGAGCACACCATCCTGCTCTGGGTGGCAGCGCCGCTGCTGTTGCTGGTGGGGCTGGGCACGCTGGTGATCGCCGCGCGGCGGCGCAGCCCTGCCGATGACGCTGATCTGGATGATGACGAAGCCGCGGTGCTGGCCGAATTGCAGGGCGGGAACGACCGCGCCGATTGAGCGTTTTGCCGGGCCCCGCGGAGTGTGGCGGAACCTTGATGAAAGCCCGCCGCATTCCCGCCAGCAACATTGCGAAACCTTAATGTTGGCGCAACATCTTAGAAAGATCGCGGGGCTCATAACCATCGCCATAAGCTGTTGAGGCTTGCCCAAGGAGATTGAATTCCATGCGCCCCACTATTCTTTCGCGTACCCGCCGTTGGCTCGGAGCTTCGACCCTGGCTCTCATGGTGGGCATTGGTGGCGTCAGCACCGCCTATGTCCTGACGGGCCAGGTGGCCAACGCCCAGGTTCAGCCGGCGGCGCAGATCGTCGTGCCCCCGACCGCAGTTCCCCAGGCCGGCTTTGCCGATCTGGTCGAGGCCGTGAAGCCCGCCGTGGTCTCCATTCTGGTCGAAGCCGAGGACGCTTCTTCCCCGCGCAATGTGCAGCGTGGCGGCGGCCAATTCCAATTCCAGTTCCCCGACCTGCCGCCCGATCATCCGTTCCACGACTTCTTCAACCAGTTCGGCAACGGGCAGGGCGGTGGCAATGGCCCGCAGGGCGGCGCTCCTGAGCAGGAGCCGCGCCGCTACATGGCAGCCGGCTCGGGCTTCGTGATCTCCGGCGACGGCTATATCGTCACCAATAATCACGTCGTTGCCGACGCCACCAAAGTGACCGTGGTGTTCGATGATGGTACCGAAAAGGAAGCCAAGATCGTCGGCACCGACGAGCGCACCGATCTGGCCGTGGTCAAGATCGAAGGCACCGATCTGCCCTTCGTCAAATTCGACGAAGCCCCACCCCGCGTTGGCGACTGGGTCGTGGCCATCGGTAACCCGTTCGGTCTTGGCGGCACGGTGACGGCCGGCGTGATCTCCGCATCCGGCCGCAATATCGGCGGCTCCAACTACGGCGATTTCCTGCAGATCGATGCTGCGGTCAATAGCGGCAATTCCGGCGGCCCGGCCTTTAACAGCAAGGGCGAAGTGGTCGGCGTCAACACCGCCATCTATTCGCCCAATGGCGGCAATGTCGGTATCGCCTTTGCCATCCCCGCTGCCACGGTCAAGGCCATTGCCGGTCAGTTGATCGAAAGCGGCTCGGTGACCCGCGGCTATCTCGGCGTGTCCATCCAGGACGTGACCCGTGATATCGCCGATGGTGTCGGTCTCGCCAATGCCAAGGGCGCCATCGTGCGCGATGCGGCTCCCGATGGTCCTGCCGGCCCGGCTGGCGTCAAGTCCGGTGATATCATCACCGCCGTTGACGGCACCCCGATTGACGATGCGCTCGGCCTCAGCCGCACCATTGCCAACAAGGCACCGGATTCCACTGTCGAGCTGACTATCTGGCGCGACGGCAAGGAAACCAAGCTGTCGGTCAAGCTGGGCAAGCTGAACGAAGAGGTCGCCCAGAACGAGCAGAACACCCCAACGCCGCCGGCTCCGGTAGCGCCCACGCCATCCAGCGTTGGCATCACCCTGGTGCCGAATTCTGACGGCTCGGGCGGTCTGCTGATCCAGGACGTCGATGCCGATAGCCAGGCTGCCTCCAAGGGCCTCGCCGTTGGCGACTCGATCCTCGAAGTCGACAACAAGCCGGTATCCTCGGTGCAGGAATTTGAATCGGCACTGGACGCGGTCAAGGCCCGTGGGCTCAATACCGCCCTGGTCAAGGCCAGCCGCGATGGCGAAGCCCGCTTTATCGGCCTGCCGCTCGGCAACTAAGCCAAATCCGGCCCCGGAGTTTACTCCGGGGCCGTCTTCTCAATCTGGATGGAGTGTGCGGTGAAGATTTTGCTCATCGAAGATGATCGCGAGGCCGCGAGCTATCTCATCCAGGCGCTCGATGAAGCCGGACACATCACCCACCACGCCGCCGATGGTGAAACCGGTTATGCCATGGCCTCGGGCATGGACTATGACGTGCTGATCGTCGACCGCATGCTGCCGCGCCGCGATGGCCTGTCCATCGTCGAGAGCCTGCGCGCTGAAGACGACAAGACCCCCGTTCTCATTCTCTCGGCCCTTGGCGAAGTCGACGACCGCGTGACCGGCCTGCGCGCCGGCGGCGACGATTATCTG
The DNA here is from genome assembly GCA_900470445.1 of Hyphomicrobiales bacterium. Classification (GTDB taxonomy): domain Bacteria; phylum Pseudomonadota; class Alphaproteobacteria; order Rhizobiales; family Devosiaceae; genus Devosia. The sequence continues at coordinate 20,899 of UCAU01000044.1, forward strand.
ACCAAGCCCTATGCCTTTACCGAATTGCTGGCCCGTATCGAAGTGCTGGCCCGCCGCTCCAGCCCCGCTGAAGCCGCCACCAGCTATGAGGTTGCCGGCCTGCAACTGGACCGGCTCTCCCGCAAGGTCGAGCGCGATGGCGAAACCATCCTGCTGCAACCGCGCGAATTCCGCCTGCTCGAATATCTGATGAAGAATGCCGGCAAGGTGGTGACGCGCACCATGCTGCTCGAGAATGTCTGGGACTATCACTTCGACCCCCAGACCAATGTCATCGACGTGCACATGTCGCGCCTGCGCTCCAAGATCGACAAGGGGCATGCCTCCCCGCTACTGCATACCGTGCGGGGCGCCGGCTACATGATCCGCGAGTAGATATTGAACCGCTTCGTCCAACTCTGGCGCACATCGACGGTCCGGCTGACGGCGACGTTCATCCTGATCTTCGTCATCTTTGCCATCATGCTGCTGGCCTTTATCGGCTGGCAGTCCAGCGTGCAGATTCAGCGCCAGCAAAGCGATGACATCGACCGCGAAGTGCGGCTGTTCCAGCGCATGGATGCCAACCAGAGCATTCGCGCCCTAGCCTTCGCGGTGGAGCGGATCTCCCGCCAGCCCGGCCCCGGCGTCTACTATCTGGGCGACGCAACCGGGCAATATTTGCTCGGCAACATGACCGATGTGCCGCCCGAAGTGCTGATCACGCCCGGCGTCTACAGCTTTGCCTATGAGCGGTCCAATCCGCTCGCCGAATCCGGCCTGCCCGATATCCGCCCGCCGCGGTCTGGCTATGCGCTGGTCCGATCGGTGGAACTGAGCAATGGCCTGCGCCTCGTGGTGGGGCGCGACGTGGTGGAGCGGCGCGGCTATTCGGCCATCATCATCCAGAGCTTCATGTTCGGGGTGCTGGGCATTATTCTGTTCTCACTGATTGCCGGCGGCGTCACCGCGCGCCGCGTGCTGCGCCGCATCGACACCATCCGCGACACCTCCACCAAGATCATGTCCGGCAATCTCTCCGAGCGCATCCCGATCACCAAGCGGCAGGATGAGTTCGATGGCCTCGCCACCAATCTCAACGCCATGCTCGACCGCATCGAGGCGCTGTTGCAGGGCCTCAAGGAAGTAACCGACAATGTCGCCCACGACCTCAAGACGCCCCTGACGCGCCTGCGCAACCAGGCCGAATCCGCCCTGCGCGACGGCGCCAGTGATCAATCGCGGCAGGCCGCGCTCGAAACCACCATCGCCGAGAGCGACCGCCTGATCCAGACCTTCAATGCCCTGCTGATGATCGCCCGCGCCGAAGCCGGCGCCCCCTCCGGCGCCTTCAGCGATGTCGATGTCAGCGCCGTCGTGGCCGATGTGGCCGAACTCTACGGCCCGGTGGCCGAGGACGAGGGCATTGTGGTCGAAACCGCCATTGCCGAAGGCGTCCACCTGCGGGCCAATCGCGAACTGATCGGCCAAGCCATGGTCAACCTGCTCGAAAATGCTGTCAAATACGCCGAGCCCGAAGGCGAAGGCTCGGGCCGCATCAATGTGGGCCTGCGCACCGATGGCGGACGCGTGCTGATCGAAGTGGCCGACAATGGCCCCGGCATTCCCGAGGAAGACCGCAAACGGGTGCTGGAACGCTTCGTCCGGCTGGAAAAAAGCCGGTCCGAAACGGGGTCCGGCTTGGGGCTGTCACTGGTGGACGCGGTGACGCGGCTACATGGCGGGACCTTCCGGATCGAAGACAATGCCCCGGGCGTGCGGGCGGTGATCGACCTACCGGGGGCCTAGCCCTTTCTTCCCCTCGCCCCTTGAGGGAGAGGGACGGCATTTCTGCGTTCAGCAGAAATGACAGGGTGAGGGGTTCTGCGCCCGCCCATGCTTGGATGCCCATTTCGCCCCTTCCGTTTCCCTCCCTTGCCCACCAAAACAGAGGTCCCCGCTTTCGCGGGGATGACACCGTGTTTGTTGGAGCGAAGCAAGCAACTCACCTGCCCACGGCTTGCTCGCGTCACGTCCCCAAGCTATCCCTTTTTCATGGTCATTTCGCTCCGCTCCCTGCCGCCGATCGCTCATCCCCGTTTTGATGCCTGGCTCGCTGAGCTCCCGGCCGACCAACGCGGCATAATTGCCAACGCTGCCAAGACGCTGGGGCCGTTACTTGAATCAGCGCCCTATCTGCTCGACCTGGCACAGACCAATGCCGATTGGCTGGCCGGAGCCCTTTCCGACACCGCCGATGGCGCCTTTGCCGATATCATCGCCGCCGTCGAAGCCGCAGGCCGCGAGGCCGCTGACGAGGCCGCGCTCTCGCCCGTCCTGCGCATTGCCAAGGGCCGCACGGCGCTGCTGGCGGCGGTGGCCGAAACCGGCGGCGTCTGGACCACGGCACAAGCCACCGCCGCGCTGTCCGATCTTGCCGACGCCGCCCTTGACGCCGCACTTGATTTCCTGATGCGTCAGGCCAGCACCAAGGGGCTGTTGGCCATCCCGCCGGAGCGGGCCACCGCGGCGCAATCGGGTCTCGCCATTTTCGCCCTGGGCAAGCATGGCGGGCAGGAGCTGAACTATTCCTCCGATATCGACATCGTCGTCTTCTACGATCCCGGCAAGGGTGTGCTTGCCAATCCCGCGGAGGCGACCAAGGTCTATTCGCGCATGATCCAGAAGCTGGTTGGGCTGATGGAGGAGCGGCGCGAGCATGGCTATGTCTTCCGCACCGATCTGCGCCTGCGCCCCGATCCGGGCTCGACACCCGTCGCCATCTCCTTCGACGCGGCTTTGGCCTATTACGAAAGCCGCGGCCAGAATTGGGAACGCGCCGCGTGGATCAAGGCGCGTGCCTGCGCCGGCGACAAGCAGGTTGGCGAAGCCTTCCTCAAGGAACTGGCGCCCTATGTCTGGCGCAAGCATCTGGATTTCGCGACCATTGCCGATATCCAGGCCATGAAGCGCCAGATCAATATCGCCAAGAATGTCGGTGACATTCGCGTCGAGGGGCACAACGTCAAGCTCGGGCGCGGCGGCATTCGCGAGATCGAATTCTTCACCCAGACCCAGCAATTGATCGCCGGCGGCCGTGACAAGGCGTTGCGCGTCAAGCCGACTGCGCATGCTTTGGCTGCGCTGGCTGATGCCAATTGGATCACGCCCAAGGCGTCAACCGAGCTGACCCAGACCTATTGGTATCTGCGCGCCGTGGAAAACCGCCTGCAAATGCTGCGCGACGAGCAGACCCACGTCATGCCCGCGACGGCGGAGGAGGTTGCCATCATCGGCCGCCTGATGGGCGAACCCGACCTGATCCAGTTTGAGAACGGCTATCGGGCCGCGCTGGAACGCGTCGTCGGCTATTATTCGGAACTCTTCACCGAAGGCGAAACGCTGGGCAGCGGCGAAGGCAATCTGGTCTTTACCGGCAGCGATGACGATCCCGGCACGCTCGAAACTCTGGCCGCCATGGGATTTGCCGACCCGCACCAGGCCATCGAAACCGTGCGCAAATGGCATTATGGCAGCTACCCGGCGACCCGCGCCTCTGCCGCCCGCGCACACCTCACCGAATTGTTGCCGGCCCTGTTGGTGACCCTGGGCAATGCTGGCAATGCCGACGAGGCGCTGGCGCGCTTCGATAATTTCCTCTCGCGCCTGCCGACCGGCGTACAGCTCTTCGCGCTGCTGCGCAGCCACCCGCATCTGCGCACCTTGCTGGTGCAGCTGCTGGCCTCGGCGCCGCGCATGGCCGAAGCGGTGATCCATCGCGCCCATGTCATGGACGGCCTGATCGACCCCGCCTTCGCCAATGACGTGACCCATCGCGATGTGCTGGTCGCCAAGGTCGATGCGTTCCTCGCCGAAGCGCGCTCCTATGAAGAAATCATCGACCGCGCCCGCATTATCGGGCAGGAGCAAAAATTCCTCATCGCGGCGGGTTTGCTCTCCGGCACGGTCAGCGCCAGCGGGGCCGGGGAGCAGTTCACCGCCCTTGCGGAAACCCTGCTCAATCGCCTGTTCGGCAGCGTGCGCACCGAATTCGAACGGCGCCATGGCGCCATGCCCGGCGGCCGCGTGGCCCTGCTCGCCTTCGGCAAAATGGCCAGCCGCGAAATGACGGTGACCTCCGATCTCGATTTCATCCTGCTCTATGATGCGCCCGACGGGGAATCCACCGGCGACAAGCCCCTGAGCACCAATCACTATTATACCCGCCTTACCCAGCGCCTTGTCAGCGCCATCACCGCGCCCACCGCCGAAGGCGTGCTCTATGAGGCCGATATGCGGCTGCGGCCCTCTGGCAATGCCGGCCCGCTCGCCACGGCCATTGCCGGTTTCCGCGCCTATCATCGCGACAATGCCTGGACCTGGGAGCATCTGGCGCTCAGTCGCGCCCGCGTGATCGCCGCCGATGGTGATTTCGGTTCTCAGGTCGATGCCGCCGTTGAGCAGGTCATGGCCCAGCCGCGCGACGCCGCCACCACGATTGCCGATGTCGTCGCCATGCGGGCGCTGATGGTCAAGGAGCGTCCTGCCCGCCATGCCTTCGATCTCAAGCTCGCCAAGGGTGGCCTGGTCGATCTCGAATTCATCGCCCAATCCGCCCAATTGGTTGCCGGCGCGACCGTGGCGCTGCCGCAGGCTTTGACGGCACAAGTCCTCGCCCGGCTCGGCCAGACGGGGCTGGTGCCGCAGGGCATGCGGCTGGCCGAAATCCACGAGGTCTATTCCACCGTACTACAGGTGATGAGCTCGGCCTTGGTCAGCCCGTTCAAGGAGGAGGCGTGGACCGCAGCCTTCAAGGAATTGCTGGCTGGCCTGACCCATTACCCCGATTTCGGGCGCCTGGAACTGGATCTGGCAGCCATGCGTGCTGAAGTGCAGGCAGCGGCCGACGCCTGGTATGAAAAGGCCAAGGGGCTGTAGCTAGTTCGGCCGGTTCCGCTCAGGCACGGCGAGGCCACGCTTTTCGATCTCGCGCTTGATCGTGTCGGGCATTTCCCGGCAGCCACAGGCGATGGCATGCGCCAGATGCCAGTCCACTCTCTGCTCGAGCGTGGGGTGCTCAGGCATGCGGTGGGTCTTATGCCAATCCCGGTTGAGCATCAGGCCGCGACCTCCAGCGCCTGGCTGGCGAGCTGCGCCGGCAGCGATATCGCCACAGTGGTCCCAAGCGAGGGGCTGGAATCAATCGCCAGCCGGCCCCCGCTCAGTTCGGCAATGGCGCGCGCAATCGAAATGCCCAGTCCCGGACCCACGCCATCACGCGTAAAGGTGGCATCGCCCAGCGCGAAGGGCTGCGACAGCGAAGCCAGCCGCTCCTCATCCATGCCGATGCCGGTATCGGTGATTTCGATGACCACGCCATCGGTGGCGGCGAAGGCGGCCAGCGTGATCTTCCCCCGCGCCGGGGTGAAGCGGATAGCGTTCTCAACGATATTGCCGACCATGCGCTGCAGCCCGAGCCGGTCACCGGTGACAATCGCGCCGCAGCCTTGGCGGAGGGAAAAACTCACCCCGGCCCGCTGCGCCTGGCCGCGGAAGCGCTGCACCACGCTATCGAGCAGCGCGTCAACCGAGACGGGCTCGCTGCGCAATTCCTTGCGGCCGCCCTCAAGCTCCGCCAGATCAAGAATGGTGGCGAACGAAGCCAGCAGATGCTCGCCCGAGCTTTTGATGGAATTGACATAATCGGCATAGCGCGCATCGCCCAGCGGTCCATAGGTCTGGTGCCGCATCAGCTCGGCAAAGCCGATAATGTGGTTGAGCGGAGTGCGAATATCGTGGCTGAGATGGGCGAGGAAATTGGTCTTGGCGTGGCTGGCGGCCTCGGCCCGCAGCTTTTCCTCGTGATAGCGCCGGGCCAGATGGCGTTGCTCCTCGCGGATCGCGGCGAGCAGGGTATCGGTGCGCTTGCGTTCGGTAATGTCGCTGACCAGCGTCATGAAGGCGCCATCGTCCAGCGGGCGCTCGTCGATCAACAGGCATGAGCCGTCTTCGCCATGCAGCTCGAGCAGGCGGCTATGCTCGTCCTCGCTGATCGGTTTCATGTAGCCCCGGGCGATCAGGCGTTTGACCGCATCATGATAGCTGACTTTGACGCCTGCCAGGTTCAGCCGATCGCGATAGCGATCATTGCAGACGATCAGCTCGCCCATCCGCGTCCAGCAGGCCACGCCCATGGGGATGGCGGCGGCCAGCGTCTGGTAATTCTGGCGCTGCAACAGGTCGGGCATGCCGGCCCGGCGGCGCCTGAATGCAACGAGCAGGGTGATGAGTGCGGCCAGCCCGAAGGCAACGCCGCTGCGGGTGGCCATGCCCGTCAAAGCCGGCATTTGCGCGGCTTCGAGGGCCAGCGTGCCATGCGAGCCCAGGGGGACGGCCTGGCCGAACAGGGTCGGTGCGGCGGTCGCGTCAGCGCCGGTCAGGCTGGCCTTGATGATGCTGGCATAACGGCCTGCCGAGTCCTTGAGCGCCACTTCTGCGGATTCCGGGGAAACGTCGGCAATGTCGGCGGCGATGGCGGTGCCGATCATGGCCAGCTCGCGCTGCACGTCATCGAGGGTTCGAGCGCTGTCATAGATGAAAAACAGGGTTGCCGCGAGCAGCGAGGTCAGCGCCACGGCAGCCGTGATGGGAGAGACGCGGAAACGAGCGGCCAGAGAAGCGGGGGCGGCCACGCGGCCCTTGGGGCGGTCAAACTCGGACTGTACTTGGCCCGCGCCGAATCCTTCGGCGCCGGCGCCGGATTGCTCCGCCGACCGCATGGAATTCTCCTGTAAATGATATGGGTTTGCCCTAACCCGATTTGCCCTTAACAAAGCATGAATCAAGCCGGGGTGCCTTGTCCAGACCCCTCAATGGGGGCCTGGACGCCGTTGGACAAATTCGAGAGTCGTTTGAATCACTTAGCGGCAGAAGAAAAATTCTTCTATTTTCCGCTTGCGTTACTCCGCCAGCATGCGCGCCAGGATATCGGCCGTGTTGCGGCTGAGCTTACCGCCAGCCTGCAGCGCGGTAAGCGCGGAACGGGCTGCTTCGCGACGCTGCGGCTCCAGCATTTGCCAGATACGGAAGCCGGTCAGCACCCGTGCCGCGACCTGCGGATTGCGGGTGTCGATATCGGCCACGACCTCAGTAACGAAGCGGAACGCCGTGCCATCGGGACGGGTAAATTGCGCCGGATTGCTCATCACGAACGAGCCGAGCAGCGAGCGCAACCGATTGGGATTGGACTTGGGGAAGTCGGGCGCCGCCAGGATAGCCTTGATGCGCTCCAGCACACCCTCATCCTGCGCCAGCGCCGACACCATCAGCCACTTGTCGAACACCAGCGGATTGGCGGTGAAGCGGGTGCGGAAATCGGCCAGCACGGTCGGCGCTTCTGCCGTCCAGGCGCTGCCCAAAATGGTCAGCGCCGCATAGCGGTCGGTCATATTGGTCGCTTCGGCATATTGCGTGGCGGCCAGAGCTGACGCCCCCGCCGCCTCGCTACCGACCAGCAGCGCCAGAACCCGATTGCGCAGCGCGCGCCGGCCGGTGCTCGCAGCGTCCGGCTGATAGGGCAGGGTGCTCGACAGGTTGGTATAGGCAATCAGCAAATCGCGGCCCAGCGGGCCAAACACCGCCTTGGTCAGCGCGTTGCGCACCTCGTGAATGCGTGCCGGGTCGATATCCTTGCCGATAGTGCGCCCAATCAACGCCTCGCCCGGCAAGCCCAAAGCCAGTGCCTTGAACGCGTCGTCGAGGTCCTTGTTGGCCAGCGTGTCGGCCATGGCCCGGCTCAAGCCTGCAACCGCATCGGACCAAGGCTTGCCCGTCGCTGCGTCCACCGCCAGCGCAGTCGCCACATCCTGCAAAGCCTGCCACCGCCCATAGGGATCGCTGTCATGCTGGGCGAGGAACAGGCGGTCGTCCTGCGTCAGATTGGTGTCGAGATTCACCGGCGCCGAGAACTCGCGCAGCAGCGATGGCACCGGTTTGTTGGCAATGCTCTTGAAGGTGATCTCGGCGCTGGCCTCGCGCAGCACGATCATGTCGTCCCGCACCTCGCCGCCGCTTACCGCGCTCCAGCCCATCGGACTGCCATTGGGGCCGATCAGCCCGAACTTGATGGGCAATACCAGCGGCTGCTTGGTCGGCTGGCCCGGCGTCGGCAGCGTCTCCTGGCTCAGCTTGAGCGTGTAAGTCTGGCTCGCAGCATCATAGCTGTCGCTCATGGTCAGGCGCGGCGTGCCGGCCTGCAGATACCAGGTCTTGAACTGCTCAAGGTCCACGTCATTGGCCTCGGCGAACACGGCAAGGAAAGCCTCGATCGTCGTCGCGTCGCCATCGTGGCGTTCGAAATAGAGGTCCATCCCCTTGCGGAAACCGGCTTCGCCCAGCAGCGTCGCCAGCATGCGCACGATCTCGGCGCCCTTTTCGTAGACGGTGGGCGTATAGAAATTGTTGATCTCGCGATACTGGTCCGGCCGCGCCGGATGGGCCAGCGGGCCGCCATCCTCGGGGAACTGCGCAGAGCGCAACGTCACCACATCGGAAATGCGTTTCACCGCGCGGCTGCGCTCGTCGCTGGTGAATTCCTGGTCGCGATAAACCGTCAGCCCTTCCTTGAGGCAGAGCTGGAACCAGTCCCGGCAAGTGATTCTGTTGCCAGTCCAATTGTGGAAATATTCATGTGCGATGACGCGCTCGATATTCTCATAATCGGCATCGGTTGCCGTCGCCGGCTGGGCGAAGACCAGCTTGTCGTTGAAGATATTGAGGCCCTTGTTTTCCATCGCGCCGAAGTTGAAATCGGAGACGGCGACGATGTTGAAAATGTCGAGGTCATATTCGCGCCCGAAGCGCCTTTCGTCCCAGGCCATCGAGCGCTTGAGGCTGTCCATGGCCCAATGGCATTGGTCTTCCTTGCCATGCTCGCAGTAGATCGCCAGGTCCACCTTGCGGCCCGAGGCGGTGGTGAAGCTGTCGGTGATAGAACCCAGATCCCCCGCCACCAGCGCGAAGAGATAAGCCGGCTTGGGGAACGGATCTTCCCACACCGCAAAATGCATGCCGTCGCCCGCATCGCCCTGACCCACCAGATTGCCATTGGCCAGCAGCACCGGCGCGAGGTCGCGTGGCGCTGTCATGGTCACCTTGAAGGTTGCCAGATTGTCCGGCCGGTCGAGATAATAGGTGATGCGCCGGAACCCTTCGGGCTCGCATTGCGTGCACCAGGTGCCGCTTGAGCGGTAGAGCCCCATCAGCTTGAGATTGCCCTCAGGCTTGAGCGTGACTTCGGTTTCCAGCACGAAGCGGCGCAGCGGCGGCTCGATAATGGTCAGGCCATTGTCATCGGCCGCATAGGCAACAAGCGCCAGCGGCGCGCCATCGATGGCCACCGAACTGAGCTTGAGGCCGTCCCCGTCCAGCACCAGCGGCGTGCCCGGCGCAGTCTCGGCTTGCGGCTCTATGGTCAGCAGCGCGCGCACCCGCGTCGTGTCGGCCAGAATGCGGAAATCGAGATCGACCGCCGTGATTTTGTAGGGGCTGGGGGCATAATCTTTGAGATAGATCGTGTGCTCGGTTTCCGTGCGCATGGCTACATCCAGTCACTGACAGTCTGAAAATAAGTGTGTCTGCCCGGCTACAGCAGACTCGGTTCTTTGGTGTATCTTAACGGGCTCGCGACTGCATCGGTTCTTTCTTCTCGCCAAGTGGACGGCATGGGGACGAAGGTACTACAAGCCGCGACACGCTGCTCCTCTGGCCAATTGCGGGCGTATCGAGCGCGGTATCCAAATTTCCCGTCCGGCTTTACGCGCCATCGGTCAGTTCTGCCTTGACCTCAACCATGCTTGAGGTCTTAGAGGCTCTGGCCATGAACGCTGGGCCCGCGGGCCAGAAACTATGGTGAATAACAATGTTGCGTTGGTTTGAACGGCGCCTGGAAGCCTACCCCTCGACGGAACCAACCGAGCCGCCCAAGGGCTTGCTGGCGTTCTGCCTTTATTACAGCCAGGGCGCCAAGAAGTGGCTGGCGCTGATGGCGTTTGCCGCGGCGGCTGTGGCCATCGGCGAAATCATCATCTTCGGCTTTATCGGCGATGTGGTGAATTGGCTGGCCGGGGCAAACCCCGACACCTTCCTGCAGACCGACGGCTGGAAACTCGCCCTGATGGGCGCGATGGTCATCTTCGTCCTGCCAGCATTCGCGCTGGTGTCGACGCTGACCATGCACCAGACCCTGCTGGGCAATTTCCCGCAGCGCATCCGCTGGATGAGCCATCGCTACCTCATTCGCCAGTCGATGAGCTATTTCCAGGATGAGTTTGCCGGCCGCATTGGCGCCAAGCTGATGCAGACCTCGCTCGCGGTGCGCGAAGTGGTCATGAAGCTGCTCGACATGCTGGTCTATGTCGTCGTGTACTTCACCGGCGCGGTGATCCTGGCGGCTTCGGCCGATTGGCGGCTGGCCATTCCCTTCCTGGTCTGGCTCGCCGCCTATGTCTCGATGATGTTCTATTTCATCCCGCGCATGGGCAAGATTTCCCAGGCGCAGGCTGATGCCCGCTCGATGATGACCGGCCGCATCGTCGACAGTTACACCAATATCGCCACGGTCAAGCTCTTCAGCCATTCCAATCGCGAGGAGGGCTATGCCAAGGAGGCGATGGACGAGTTCCTCGACACCGTCTACCGGCAGATGCGCCTGTTCACCGTGCTCAACATGCTGGTGCTGTGGTCCAATGCCCTGCTGCTCTTTGGTGTGGGTGCGACCGGCATCTGGCTGTGGATGCAGGGCTTGATGAGCCCGGGCGCGCTGGCGGTCTCGCTGGGCCTCGTCATGCGCTTCCAGGGCATGAGCCAATGGGTGATGTGGGAAATGTCGGCCCTGTTCGAAAATATCGGCACGGTCAAGGATGGCATTGCGTCGTTCTCGCTTCCCCGCGTCGTCTCCGATGCTCCGGGCGCCCAGCCCATCGGCCCCGTCAAGGGCGATATCAAGTTCGAGAATGTCTCGTTCCACTACGGCAAGAAAACCGGCGTGATCGATCATCTCAACCTGCATATCCGTCCGGGCGAAAAGATCGGCCTGGTCGGGCGCTCCGGCGCCGGCAAGTCGACCATCGTCAACCTGCTGCTCCGCTTCTACGATCGCGCCGATGGCCATATCTTCGTGGATGGGCAGGACATCGCCAAGGTCACGCAGGATAGCCTGCGCGCCAATATCGGTGTGGTGACGCAGGATACGTCTCTGCTGCACCGTTCGGTGCGCGACAACATCGTCTATGGCCGCCCCGACGCGACCGAGGAGATGATGCGCGAAGCCGCCGACCTTGCCGAGGCCACAAGCTTCATCGAGGGGCTGAGCGACCTGCAGGGTCGCAGGGGCTTCGATGCCCATGTGGGCGAGCGGGGTGTCAAGCTCTCGGGCGGACAGCGCCAGCGTATCGCCATCGCCCGCGTCCTGCTCAAGAATGCGCCGATCCTGGTGCTCGACGAAGCCACCTCCGCCCTCGACAGCGAGGTCGAAGCGGCGATCCAGGGCCAGCTGCAATTGCTGATGAAGGGCAAGACGGTGATTGCCATCGCCCACCGCCTCTCCACCATCGCCATGATGGACCGGCTGGTCGTGCTCGATAAGGGCGTCGTGGTCGAGCAGGGCACCCATGCCCAATTGCTCGAAACCGGTGGCATCTATGCCAGCCTCTGGCACCGCCAGTCGGGCGGCTTCATCGACGCCGACCAACCCGAAGAAGCGGCGCAATAATCCAGACGGGCCCTGCCATGGCGGGGCCCGTTTACTTTCCGGCCCCAAACAGGCGGTTGCGGCTGGCCTGCCAGCCCGGCTGCGGGCTCGATAGCTTTTCCAGCATCATCTGCTGGGTCATTGGCCGGCCAAACAGATAGCCCTGCATCACCGAACCACCCAAGCCCAGCAGGGCCTCCAGTTGTTCCTCCGTCTCGATGCCCTCGAACACGCAGGACACGCCCAGGTTCCGGCACAGGTCGATCGTGGTCTTGATGATGGCGCGGCTGGTCGCGTCGCTGTTGACCACGGCCACGAAGCTGCGATCGATCTTGATGCGATCCAGCGGCAGCTTCTGCACATGCGTCAGGCTCGAATGGCCGGTGCCGAAATCATCCAGCGCAATCCGCGAACCCAGCGCCAACAGCGCCAGCAGCGCCGCATTGGCCTGTTGCATGTCGCCCATCACCGCCGTTTCGGTGATTTCAAAATCGATCCGGCAGGGCGTTCCCGCCTTCCCGATCAGTGACACGATGCCCTCGATCGCCGTCATCGAGCTGACATCATGCGCCGAGAGGTTGACCGAGAGCCGCATCGGCGGCGGCAATTGGTCGATCACCGCCAGGGCCTTGCGCACCACCGCCTGGGTGATCTTGGGCACGATGCCGGAATGCTCGGCCATCGGAATGAAATCGGCCGGCGATACCTCGCCCAAAACAGGGCTGCGCCAGCGCGCCAGCACTTCGTAACCGGTCACGCGGTCGAGCGAGATATCGAATTGCGGCTGGAACAGCACATAGATTTCTTCATCGAGATCAGCCGTGTGCAAGGCGTGCTCCATGGCGCGAACCCGGCTGATTTCCTCCTCATGGCGCGCGGAAAATACCACGGCGCCGCCCCGCGCCTCCCGCTTGGCCACCGAGGTCACATAGTCCGCCCGGTCGAACAGAATTTCGGCCCCGTCCCCCGGCTGCGACAGCGCCACCCCGGCCGATGCCGTGACATGCAAGCTCGCCTCGGCAAAGACGAAAGGGCGCCGCACCACCGCGCACAATGTCTCGCCCCATGCGGCCGCTTGTGTTTCCGTGCGCGGTTCGTCGCAGATCAATCCGAACTGGGCATTGTCGAGCCGCGCCACATAGGCGCCCAGCGCGCGGGTGCGGTTGGCGACTTCCTGCAGCACACGATCGCCCGCGGCATGACCGAAGATTTCGTTGACCGATTTGAACTTGTCGAGATCGAGCCGCGCCACGCTCAGCCGTTTGCCAGCGGCGGCAGCCGCATCCAGCCGCGCCTGCAATTCGCGGTGAAAAGTGTGCCTGTTGGGCAATCCGGTCAGGCTATCCAGATGCGCCAGCCGCTCGTTTTCCGCATAGAGGTTTTGCGCCTCATCCTGCTGCCGGGCCGTCTCCGAACGGGAAGCGACGAGGGCCGCGAAATCGCGCGAATTGCCCGCCACCACCACCAGCAAGGCCAGGGTGATCAGCAGCAGATTGATGGCCAGCACCACAAGTACCGGATTGCCGCTAAAGGCAAAAAAGCCAAAGAACGGCACCAGTACGCCCAATGCTGACAATGCCGCTGCGACCCGCAGATAGCTGAGGCAAAACAGACAGCAAATGCTGGTAATGGCCATGTAGAACACCACATGCGCCTGCTGGAAGGCGTCGCCATGCGGAAACAGCGCCAGCGCCCAGGCCGAGAACGCCAGCGACAGCGAAATGGCCACATAGGTCGTGCTGGTAAGCAAGGCAGCGGCTTGCTCGCCCGTGAGATCGCTATGCCGCTTGCTCCACCACATGCCCAGCCGCGCAAGGCACGCCAGTATGAGCAGGCCGGGCACGCCATAGCGCAACATGGCCGGCGCCGCGCTCTGCGTTACGGCCAGCAAAATGCTATTGGCCACGAGGATGGCATAAAGCACGGGAGCCTGGCGGATGAAGGAGCGCGCCTGGGCCAGCGCAAGCTCCTGGTCTTTCGGCCGCGGGGCATAGCGCCCGGCCAATCTGTCAAATAGCGACATGGTCTACGAGCCCCCTCGTCGGGGCATATTACGCAATCAACCCCTAATACATCGGTAACCCGTGCTGACCTAGTTGCCGGCTTCCGCAACGTTGCAAAAATCTGCTTTCGCCCATTGGCGATTCGGTCCGAACAGGCTAAAAACCGTTTCCGAAATCGATTGCATAAGCACTTCGCAAGGACAGACGCCCGCTCGCGGCGTCTTGGAGGAGATCTCAATGTCAGCACCGGCCTATTCCGCCCTCGATCTGGGCGGCGTCTTCAACCTGTCCTCACCGACCAGCGATATCGCGGTGCCGATCACGCTGCCCGGCGATGTGCATTCGGCCCTGCTGGCCGCCGATCGGCTGCCCGATCCCTATTACGGTGAGAACGAAAAAACCGTCATGTGGGTCGGTGAAACGGCCTGGAATGTCGAACGCGATTTTACCGCAACGGCGGCCGATATCGAGGGCTATCTGACGCTGACCCTGGCCGAAGTCGATTGCATCGCCACCATCCTGCTCAATGGCGAGATCATCGCCAAAACCCAGAATTCGTTCGTCCGCAACGATATCGACGTCACCGGCAAGGTCCGTGTTGGCGAGAATACATTGCGCATCGAATTCGACATCACCCCCGATGTCGCCAAGGCCCGTGCCGACGCGCACCCATTCCCGATCCCCTTCACCAAGAACTACCAGACCAACGGCCTCAAAGGCATCCACATGAATTTCGTCCGCAAGGCCGCGTGCCATGCGGGTTGGGATTGGGGCATCTGCCTCATGCCCATCGGCGTCTATGGCACCATGAGCCTGCGTAAATCGCGCCTCGCTCGCCAGGATAGCGTACAGGTCGACCAGGCCCACGGCCAGCACTCGGTCGAACTCGCCATCAAGACCCACATCTTCGCCTTCGCCCATGGCGAGGTCGAGATCGAGCACACCATCGATGGCCAGACCATCACCGACAAGGTCGTGGTCAACAAGGGCGACAATGTCGTCACCCATAATCTCACCATCCACAATCCCAAACTGTGGTGGCCAGCCGGGCAGGGCGCCCAGCCGCTTTATGAGCTCGTGACCAATCTCGAAGGCGAAAAAACCACCCGCAAGATCGGCCTGCGCAAGCTCGAATGGGTCATCGAGAAGGACGATATCGACCACACCTTCAAATGCCGCATCAATGGCCGCGACATCACCATGATGGGTGCCAACTGGATTCCGGCCGACGCTATCCCATCCCGCATCACCCCCGCCGTCATCCGCGACCTGCTCGACAGCGCCAAGGCCGCCAATATGAACATGCTCCGCATCTGGGGCGGCGGGCAGTATGAGCCCGACTATTTCTACGATCTCTGCGACGAACTCGGCATCCTGCTCTGGCACGATTTCATGTTCGCCTGCATGAGCTACCCGTCAGATCGCCCGTTCCTCGACAATGTCCGCACCGAGATCACCCAGCAAATCCGCCGGCTCTCCCACCACGCCTCGATTGCGCTGTGGTGCGGCGACAACGAAGTGATCGGCTCGCTGGGTTGGTACGAGGAAACCAAGGCCGCGCCTGAGCGCTACGTCGCCAATTACGACCGCCTCAATTCCATGCTCGGCAATATCGTCGAGGACGAAGACCCCGTCCGCCGCTTCTGGCCGTCCTCGCCGTCCATGGGCTATCTCGATTTCTCCGACGGCTGGCATGCCGATACCCGCGGCGACACCCATTATTGGGACGTCTGGCACTCGGCCAAGAGCTTCGAAGCCTATCGCACCGTCAATCCGCGCTTTGCCTCCGAATTCGGCTTCCAGTCCTTCACCTCGATGAATGTCATCGAGACCTTTACCGAACCCAAGGATCGCAATCCGTCCTCCCCGGTGATGGAAAACCACCAGCGCAATGCCGGCGGCAATGCGCGCATTCTCGAAACCATGACGCGTTATTTCCGCTTCCCGCGCGATTTCGACCAGATGGTGTTTTTGAGCCAAATCCAGCAGGGCCTCGCCATCAAGACCGCCATCGAATATTGGCGCTCCACCAAGCCGCGTTGCATGGGCACGCTCTATTGGCAGATCAACGACATCTGGCCGGTCGCCTCTTGGTCCAGCCTCGATTACGGCGGGCAGTGGAAACTGCTGCAATATATGGCCAAGCGCTTCTTCCTGCCGGTCAATGTCGTCGCCGTGCCCGAGCATGATGCCGTGCTCAAGAATTCGCGCGGCACCCCCGTCGAGGGCGCGCCGCCCGACCGCATCGTCTTCAAGGGCATCAACGACACCGCTCGCCCGGTCAGCGTCGCGCTGGAAATCCGCGCGGTCAAAATCGGCGGTGGTGATCGCGTGGTGTCATCCACCAATGCCGCAATCGGCCCAGACGCCGCCCTCGCTCTCGCCAGCGTGGATTTTGCCGATCTGGCCGAAGACGAATTCCTGTTCTTCTCCTGGCGGGACGCATCGGGCAATCTGCTCGGCGAAAACGACTATTTCCCCAAGCCCTACAAGGCTTACGAACTGGTCACACCCAATGTGTCAGCCGAATGGTCGGAGCGCGACGGCGCTCCGCTGCTGACGCTTGCGACCGACAAGCCGGCACTCTTCGTCACCGCCTCCGTCGATCTGCCGGGCTATTTCTCCGACAACGCGCTGACGCTGCTGCCCGGCCGCAAGACCGAACTCACCTTCACCCCGCGCCACGGCGCCACGGCCTCTGTGTCGACCCTGTCGGCCAGCCTCAAGCTGCGCACCCTGGCCGATACGTTCTAAAACCGAAAACGCCCGGCCGGACCATCCGGCCGGGCGAAATATCCCTCGCCGACATTGACATCGCCCCGCCGATCTTCCAACGCTTGGCGGCAGCCGCGCACTCCCCGCGCCGCCATCTGGACCTGCCATGTCGACGAATATCGCGCCCATTGAGGAGCGCCGCCTGCTGGGTATTGGGCTCGTATTCTGTGCCTATTTCCTGTTCACCTGTCTCGATAGCTCGGCCAAGTGGCTTGGCCTGATCGGCCTGCCGGCGCTGCAGATCATGTTCGCGCGCTATGTCATCCATCTCGGCATTGTCACGGCGATCAACCTGCCGCGCCAGGGCGCCGCGCTTTGGCGCACCCGCAATCTCAAGGTCGAAATTCTCCGTTCCGGCGCGCTGATCGGCTCGACACTGTGCAATTTCACCGCCGTGCGCTACCTGCCGCTGACCGTCACCGGCGCCATCACCTTCACCACGCCGCTGATCATCTGCGCGCTTTCGGTGTTCCTCTTGCGCGAACATGTCGGCTGGCGCCGCTGGACCGCGATTGCCGTCGGCTTTGTCGGCGTCCTGATCATCGTGCGTCCGGGCAGCGAAACCTTCCACCCCGCCACGCTACTCTCCCTGGGCGGCGCCTGCTTCTACGGGCTTTACGCCCTGCTGACCCGCAAGCTGGCGGGCGTGGATTCGGTGGCGACCCAGCAGTTCTATGGCGCCGCCCTCGCGACCATCGTGCTCCTGCCCTTCGCCTTCTTCACCTGGCAATGGCCGGTCAACCCGCTGCAATGGCTGGTCTTTATCGACATCGGCGTGATCGGCTTCACCAGCCATCAATTCATCACCGTCGCCCACCGCTTCGCTCCGGCCTCCACGCTCGCTCCCTTCGCCTATGTGCAGATTGTCTTCGTCGCCATCATCAGCTGGCTGGTCTTTCAGCAACCACCCGACCTCTGGTTCTACCTCGGCGCGCCCGTCGTGATCCTCAGCGGCTTCTACCTCTGGCTCCGCGAACGCCAACTGGCCAAGCCGGTCACGCCGGTGGCGGAGGAGGGCTAGAAGCCGTAAAATGCCATATCGAGTGCGGCGCTGATCTCGTCGGCATATCTGACGAGCGAGCCCATTGATGGTCCAAGCTCAGAAGTAGGAACCGCAGCGAGATACTGCGTCACCATAACCAGCCGCTCGCCATCGACAACAAATATGGGATTGAGCCGGCGCGCCGGGCTTGGCGCTTGATCCGGCGACATGAGCGGCACCAGCAGCCGTGTATTGAGGCCGGATAGCACGCTCGCCTGCACATCAAGATAGGTCTGCCCATCGGTGTCCCGGCAGATGTCAAACCGCGTCATCAAAAGACGCGGTATTTGGCGAGTGGGAGCCCATACTTCTCGACATAATCGTTGGAGCTTTGAATAGCCTCGGCATTCTCAACCTGCCAAAGCCGTTCCTTCTCCGCACGGACAGCTGTCTCAATGCCGGTTTCTGCCGCACGCGAGATGTTGAGCCCCAGGCCCTTGGCTTCATCCAGCAGCGTCTGGTCGATCGTCACATTGGTTGCGCGCCGAACCGCATTGGCCATGTCTGCCTCCGTATTTCGCATAGAATATGCGCATGTTAATGCGCATACAAGCTATTTGATTTCCCCGATCGGCGCCTTTTTGGTCGCATCGCCCTGCGTAATCAGCCGCGCACTCCGCTGGCCGCTGAGATAGATCCACAGCCAGCTCATGGCTACAAACAGCCGGTTCTTGGTGTCGATCAGGAAATAGATATGGGCCAGCCCCCATACCCACCAGGCGATCCAGCCCTTGAGCCGGATCCAGCCAAAATCGATCACTGCCGCCCGCTTGCCGATCGTGGCGATGTCGCCGGCATGCTTATAGCGAAACGGCTTGGCGCTATTGTCGCCGGCCAGCCGCGCCTTGATGACATTGGCGGCATGGCGGCCACTCTGCTTGGCCGCATCGCCCACGCCGGGCACCGGTTTGCCGTCGGGCATGGCAATGCTGGCCGTGTCGCCCACCACGAACACCTCCGGCAGCCCCGGCACGCTCATATCCGGCTCGACCCGCACTCGCCCGGCCCGATCCGGCTCGACGCCCAGCCACTTGGCGGCCGGCGACGCCTGCACACCGGCGGCCCAGATGATCGTATTGGCCTCGATCTGCTTGTCGCCATAAACCACGCCATTGGCATCGACACTGGTCACCGCGGCGCCCAGCTCCACCTCCACACCGAGCCGCCGCAGCGCGCCCAGCGTGTATTCCGACAGCTCCGGCTTGAAATTGGCCAACACCTTCTGGCCGCCCTCGATCAGGACTACGCGCGCTTTTTCCGGCTCAATCACGCGGAAATTGTCCTTGAGGCTGATCTTGGCCAGCTCGATAATGGCGCCAGCCAGTTCTACGCCAGTCGGCCCGGCCCCGATGATAACGAAGGTCATCAAGGCTTGTCGCTTGGCCGGATCACTCTCCCGCTCCGCCGCCTCGAAGGCCAGCAACAGCTTGCGCCGAATGGTCGTGGCGTCCTCCAGCGTCTTGAGCCCGGGCGCAAATTGCTCCCATTCGTCATGCCCGAAATAGGCATGCCGCGCGCCGGTGGCGATGATCAGGCTGTCATAGGGAACAGGCTCTCCGTCCTCGATCTCAACCGTCTTGGCCGCGGTATCGACACCGGTCACCGTCGCCAGCAGCGTTCGCACATCACCCCGCTTGCGCAGAATACTGCGGATCGGCCAGGCGATTTCCGAGGTGCTGAGCGAGGCCGTCGCCACCTGATAGAGCAGGGGCTGGAACAGGTGGTGATTGCGCCGGTCGATCAGCGTCACGTCCACGTCGGCGCCGGCCAGCGTCTGCGCTGCCGACAAGCCGCCAAAGCCGCCGCCGATAATGACAATTCGGTGCTTGGCGGCGCTCATATCAAGTCTCCTTGTGTGCTGCTCTTGAGCTAAGCACACAAGGTCCGCTTCACAACAGCGCTTGCTGCAAGGCTCGTGTGCTTAGAGCTTGGCGAGCCAACTCCTGGCATAAGCATCAAAGCCGTCTGCCGTGAGTGGTTCCAGCACCACGCCCGCCTTTGCCGCTCCAGCCTGCCCGCCAAACAACATCGCCGCGCCAAGGCTTGTCCCGGTCGCGTCACCCGACGCGGTCACTGGCACGCCCGTCAGCGTCGTCAGCGCACGCCCGAATAGCGTGTTACGCGCCAGCGGCCCCTCGATGACGATCTCGCGCCCCAACCCGGATAAATCGAGGCACTGCCGCGTCACCAGCGCCAAATACAGCGCCACCACCGCACTGCGCTCGCCAATGCTCAATGCAGCCGGATCATGCGTCCAGCGTCCCTCATGATGGGGGTAGGGCCCCACACCGGGCGTAAAGCTCGGCAGCGCCTGAATTTCAGCCGCAATAACCTTGGCAATATCGGCCTCAGTCGGTTCGACCGCACCCGGCACCAGCATGTCAAATTCTCGCCCGCCCATGAAACGGGCAGTGGGGACCGGCCGGCCAAAGGCGTCCACATTGGCCAGGCTATCCCGTTCGGAATCCAGCCGCCCCGTATCCCCGCCCACCGTCATGGCAATGGCCCAGGTCCCAGTGGACAAAATGGTGAACGGCGCCTGCCGCGTCCCCAGATGCGGCACCAGCGACGCATTGGAATCGTGAATGCCGCAAGTGACCGGCGTCGTCGCCGGCAGCCCAGTCGCCGCCGCCAGTTCCGGCAGCAGGTTACCCAAAACCGACGCAGCCGGCTTCACCGCCGGAAACAGTCCACGCCAGCCCTCATTGCTCACCAGCGAGGAAAAATCTGCCTTGTCCGGCGCCCACAAATCCGTGTGGCAGCCCAGCGACGTCACTTCGCTCGCCGCCACCGCGGTCAGCCGCCAGGCGTAATATTGCGGATAGGTCAGAATCTGGCGCACCTGCGCAAATTGCTCGGGGAAAGCCCGGCTCTGCCAGAAAATCTGCGCCCCTAGGTTAAGCCCATTCGGCAGGCGCGGCGACAGCGTCTCGCTGAAATCGGGCCGCGCCTCGGCATAGCCAGCCACATCCCCCGGCGCACCATGTTCATAGTCGAGCACGGGCAGGGCCAGCCCATCCTCCCCGATCAGCGCGGCGGTCGCACCATGCGTGGTGATCGAAATGCCCTCAATGCCATGCTCGGCATGCAATTCGCCAAGGCTTTGCAGAATGAACGCCCACAGCCGCTCCACATCGGCATGCGGATAAATCCCGTCGCGCTTGACCGTATTGGGCGTGCTGCGCGCCCCGATCTGTCGCGCATCGTCGCGGTCGATCAACACCACCTTGGCATTGGTCTTGCCGATGTCGATGACGGCGATGAAACGGGGCGTGGTCATGGTCTGGCGCTCGCTTGAATTTGCAGGGGCAATACTGCAATTCCGCGCCTTGCGCCAGCGCTAACATGTTAGTGCAGGTCTGCGTTATTTGACGACCAGAACCGGAATGTTCGAATGCGCCAGCACCTCCGCCGCCTGGCTGCCGAGCAACAGCCGCCCCAGCCCGCGCCTGCCATGCGAACCCATCACGATCAGGTCTGCGCCCTGGCCCTTGGCCGTCTCCAAAATGCCGTCCGCCGTCTCGCTATCGGGCACATGCAATGCCTCGATCGGCTGCCCTGCCGCGGCGGCCGCTTCCTTCGCCGCACCCAGAATTCGGGCGGCGCCTTCTTCCTTGGCGCGGTTTAATTCATTGATTACGGTCGTGGTATTGACCTGCATCATCTCCGTGCCCGAGGTGAGGATCAGCGATTGATCGCTCACGGTCACCGCGATCAGCTTGGCCTTGAGCTGGCCCGCCAGCCCCAGCGCGTGACGAAAGGCCTTGTCGGACAGTTCCGACCCATCGATGGCGACGACAATGCGCTGATACATCTCATGTTCTCCTGGTGCCTGGCGGCTATTAGCATAATGCTTATCTGGCCCGCTTGATCCAGCCCAATCCGGCCAGATCATTGCCCCGCCACCCGATCGGCGCTATTGTCACAGGCACTTCAAGCGAGCCATCAAACGGGTAACGGGTGATCGGTCGTGCTGGAAACTGACAAGGTCTTTGCCGGCTCGATCCCGGAAAACTACGACCGCTACATGGTGCCGCTGATTTTTGAGGCATACGCTGCCGATATGGCGCGCCGTGCAGCTTCCTTGTCGCCAAGCGCCGTCCTCGAAACCGCCGCCGGCAGCGGCGTTGTCACGCGCGCTTTGGCGCCGGCCCTGCCCCCGGGCGCCAGTTATATCGTCACCGATCTCAACCAGCCAATGGTTGACTACGCCGCCTCGCAACAGCCTGCCGACCCCCGCATCACCTGGCGCCAGGCCGATGCCCTGGCGCTCCCCTTTGAAGATGCGGCTTTTGATCTGGTCTGTTGCCAGTTCGGCGCCATGTTCTTTCCCGACCGCGTCGCCGGCTATCAGCAAGCAAGGCGCGTCCTCAAGCCCGGCGGGCACTTCATCTTCAACGTCTGGGACCGCATCGAGCAAAACATCTTTGCCAATGACGTAACGAACGCCCTGGCCGAAATTTTCTCCGACGATCCGCCGCGCTTCCTGGCCCGCACGCCGCATGGCTATCACGACAAAGCCCTGATCCGCCGCGAACTGGAGGCCGCAGGTTTCACCGATATCGCCATCGAAACCAGAGCCGAACAAAGCCGCGCGGCCTCCCCGCGCATTCCCGCCATCGCCTATTGCCAGGGCACGCTGCTGCGCAACGAAATCGAGGCCAGAAAGCCCGGTGAACTGGCCTCCGTAACCGACATAGTCGCGGCCGCGCTGGCGGCCAGGCATGGCAGCGGTGCGGTCGCCGCACAGATCCAGGCACACATAATCGTGGCCCTGGCCTGAATGTTGGGGTATTTCCCTCCCACGAAAACCCTATATCAAGGTGGCAACTGAGCCCCATATGCGACGCCTGTCGCGGCTATGGGTCGAAAAGCATAGTGCGATGAACAGGTTAGACAGAAAATTTTCCGTGGCGCCGATGATGGACTGGACGGATCGGCATTGCCGGTTCCTCCATCGCCAGCTGTCGCGCCATGCTCTGCTGTTCACCGAAATGGTCACCAGCGCCGCCATCGTGCATGGCGACGCGCAGCGCCATTTGCGCTTCGATCCCGTTGAGCAGCCCGTCGCCCTGCAACTGGGCGGCTCCGATCCGGCCGAGCTGGCCGCCGCCACGCGCCTCGCCCATGATGCCGGCTATGTCGAGATCAATCTCAATGTCGGCTGCCCCTCCGATCGCGTCCAGTCGGGCCGCTTCGGCGCCTGCCTCATGGCCGAGCCGGACCTCGTGGCCGACTGCGTCCGCGCCATGCGTACCGCCACCGATCGTCCCGTAACCGTCAAATGCCGCATCGGCATTGATGATCAGGACACCGAGGAAAGCCTCGATCGCTTCGCCGATACCATGGTCGCGGCGGGCGTCGACGCTCTCTATGTCCATGCCCGCAAGGCCTGGCTCAAGGGCCTCAGCCCCAAGGAAAACCGCACCATCCCGCCGCTCGATTATGATCGCGTGCATCGCCTGCGCCCGCGTCTGGCCCCGCTGCCGGTCATGATCAATGGCGGCATCGAAACGCTGGAAACGGCCGAGGCCGAACTCGCCCATATGGATGGCGTCATGCTGGGCCGCGCCGCCTATCACAGTCCCATGCTGTTGGCGCAGGTCGATAGCCGCTTCTTCGGCGCAACCACTCCGCCGGTCACGCTCGAAGCCATCATGCATTCCATGGCCGACTATGCCCGTCGCGAAGCCGGCAACGGCACCCGCGTCAACAACATCACGCGCCACATGCTCGGCCTCGCCAATGGCCTGCCCGGCGCCCGCCAGTTCCGCCAGATTCTGAGCGTTGATGCCTGCAAGCCTGGCGCCGACGCCTCGGTCATCCTGCGCGCCTACGAAGCCGTCGATCGTCCCGCTCTCGCGGTCGCCAGCTAGTCGACCAGTTCCAGCGAATTCTGCGTCACGCTATAGCGGCTGAGCGTTTCCAGAAACGTCATGCCCAATAGGCTCGTTTCCAGCGCCGCCTCTTCGGTGACGAAGGCAACCACGCCCTGGCGCACAATGCCGCCCACCTCAAGCTGATCCAGCTTCACCCGCGCCGCCTGGCCCATGCCATTGGCTGTCGAAACGGGAATGGTGAAGCGCAGATTGGCCGTGTCGATACCCGCCTCCCGCGCATCGGCCAGCGTCAACACCACAGCGCTTGCACCCGTATCGAAAATCATCGGCGTCTTGTGCCCATTGATGCTCGCGGCGATCTCGAAATGCCCGCCAATGCCGCGCCGGAATGTCGCCGTGCCGCGCTCGGCATCCACCAGCGCTACGCCGGGCCGCAATTCCCCGGCCACCCGGCCTGCAATGCCCGTCAGTTCATCACGATAGGCATAGCTCAGCATGGCCACGCCAAAAATGCCCGCCCACAGCAGCACGCCGCCAAACAACTCGGAAAATTTACGGCGCCGCGAGAACACGCCGGCAGCAATGACGATGAGAATGACCACCAATGGCACGAGCCGCGCCGTCTGCTCCTGGCTCAGCCCCACCAGGGTGCCAGCATCGGCATTGATCATCAGGGTGATGGCGGCCACGATCAGGATGGCGATGCCGATAAAGATCATGCCTGCGCCCATCCCTTTTCGTGCGTACAAGCCGATAAAGTCATTTCATGCGGTAATTTCAAGGCCTCAGCCGCGTGCGAAAACCAAAAGTCCCGTGAACGCCGCAATCTCGATCAGCGCCGCCAGCGCTCCGATCAAGTCTCCGCTCTGCCCGCCAACCAGCCGTTTGCACAAAGCCGTCCAGCCCCAGGCCGTTCCCACGCTCAACACGATAGCCAGCACCAGCCCCGCTATGCTCGACGCCGGCCCACCCAGCACAAACAGCAGCACGGCGGCAAACACCATGCCCACCGTAAAATTGCGCCAGGGTAATTGCCCCGCCGTCGCCGAAGCGCCATCCCGCCGCGCCGGGGCCAATGCCACCGCCACCCACAGCGCCCCCGACCGCCCGACAATGCTCGCCGCCAGCCACGCCGCCGCCGCCGCCAGCGGGTTGGTCTCCGCCATCGATCCCACCGCCATCACCCGCAGCACGACAAACAGGCACAGCGCCGCCACCCCATAGGTGCCGTGCCGGCTGTCCTTCATGATCTCGAGCCGCCGCTCGGGCGTGTGCCCACCAAACAGGCCATCGGCCGCATCCGCCAGCGCATCCTCGGCCATCGCCCCACTCGCCAGCACCATGGCCCCAACCGCCAGCGCCGCCGCGAAATAGGCTGGCAGCCCCACCAGCACCCCGCCAATCAGCAACGCCACCGGCCCAATGCCGATGGCAACGCTCGCCAACGGCAGCGCCATGGCAATCCGGCCCAGATCAGGCTTCTGATGCGGCGAATCCCCCGTCGGCAGCCGCGAGAAAAACCGCAGCGCCATGATGAAATCGTCCTTCAGCCCGATACCCGCCGCCGGCTCATGCGGCACGCTGGCCTCACGCGCGGCGGCGTCAATGCTGGGGGAGGGGTCTTGGACTGGCTCGTCGCCGTTCAATTGCTTTTCATCCCGTTCTGCGCAACAAGTCCGCACCTTCCTAGCACCCTGCCGCCGGACCTGTCATGCCCGCCCTCAACCCTGCCTATGCCGATGTCCTCGAACTTTTGACCATCGTTCCCGATGGCGACGAAGCGGCCGTCGCCGCAGTGCGCGCGCGCGATTCCCAGCTCACCAAGCCTGCCGGCTCGCTCGGCCAGCTCGAAACGCTGGTCGAATTCCTCGCCCGCTGGCAGGGCCGCGCCAAGCCGCGCCTCGACAATCCCATGGTCACCATTTTCGCCGGCAATCACGGCGTCACCGATCAGGGCGTCTCCGCCTTTCCGCGCGAAGTCACCGCGCAAATGGTCGCCAATTTCACCAATGGCGGGGCCGCCATCTCCCAGATTTGCGCGCTGCATGAAATCAATCTGCGCGTGTTCGAACTCGCCCTCGAACTGCCCACCGGCGACATCACCCAGGAAGCAGCGCTCGATGATCGCATGTGCGCCGCCACCATCGCCTATGGCATGGAAGCCATTGCCGGCAAGCCCGACCTGATCTGCATCGGCGAAATGGGTATCGGCAACACCACCGTGGCCGCCGCCATCTTCGCCGCCCTCTATGGCGGCACCGGCGCCGATTGGGTTGGCCGCGGCACCGGCATCGACGATGCCGGCCTCACCCGCAAGGCCGACGCTGTTGATCGCGCCCTAGCCCTGCACAAGGACGAGCTCGACCATCCCCTGGCCATCCTCGCCCGCCTCGGCGGCCGCGAAATCGCCGCCATGCTCGGCGCCCTGCTCGCCGCCCGTCACCAGAAGGTTCCGGTTATCGTCGATGGCTTCGTCGCCACCTCGGCGGCCGCCATCGCCCACGCGGTTAATCCGGCCGCCATCGATCACTGCCTCTTCGCCCACGTCTCCGCCGAATCCGGCCACGCCCGCGCCCTCGCCGCCATGGGCCAAAAAGGCCTGCTCGACCTCGGCATGCGGCTAGGGGAGGGCAGCGGCGCCGCTCTAGCCGCCATCCTCGCCAAGACGGCGCTACACCTGCACAACAACATGGCCACTTTCGAAAGCGCGGCAGTCAGCGGCAAGGCGAACTAGCAAGCCCAATTTGCGTTTTGTCCCATGGAGTGGTACATAGCCTCATGGGACCAATCGTATGATTGTGAGTTTTCGCGATGACTGGCTGGGTGAGTTCTTCCTGAACGATACCCGCTCTCCCGGCATTCCGCCGGACCTTGAGAGCCGGCTGTTTCGAAAACTGCAGATGATTGACGATGCGACGACTGACCTGGATTTGCGGGTTCCGCCGAGCAACCATTTCGAGAAGCTGCGCGGCAAACTCGAGGGGTGGCACTCCATTCGGGTCAACAAGCAGTGGCGACTGATCTTCCAATGGAATTCAGGGCGCGGCGAAGCGTCGAGCATTTATCTAGACGATCATAGCTACAGGTGAATGAGCCATGTTGATGACAGCGCGCAAGCCGGCGACAATCGGCGAGATATTGACTGAGGAATTCCTCGGCCCGCTGGGCCTGACTCAGGCCGCGTTGGCTGAGGCAATGGGCGTGCCGCGCAAGCACGTTAACGAGCTTTGCAATGACCGGCGCTCCGTTACCGCTCCGACGGCGCTCATTCTGGCACGCGTCTTCGGCAATAGCCCCGATTTCTGGCTGAATGTGCAGCGCCGCTCCGACCTGTGGAACGCGATGCACGATCCGCATGAGCGCGAGCGGGTCGAACGCGCCCACCCGCTCGTCAATGCCGCCTAACCAGCTTCCGAGTAAATCTCCAACCGGTTCTTCTTCTCCACCACCGGGGCCAGCGCATCCATCACCCGCGCACGGGGGAAGGTGGCGATCACTTCGGTGCCGAAGCGCAGCTTGGAGAACAGGTCGAACCGCCCCTGATGCAGTTCCATGATTTTCTGCACGATCGGCAGGCCCAGGCCCGCGCCCTGTTCGGCCGTCTTTTGCGCCAGCGAGCCCTGGCCGAATGAGGACAGCACCGTGGTGATTTCATCCTCGGGGATGCCCGGTCCATTGTCCTTGACCGACACCAATTGCCCGCCATCGCCGCTGCGCGTCACCACCAGCGTCACCTTGCCATTCTGCGGCGTGAACTTGATGGCATTGCTCAACAGATTCAGCACCACCTGGCGGATGGCGCGCTCGTCGCCCCACAGCTTGGGCAGGTTATTGCCAACATTATAGGCGAGCTCGATGCCCTTGGATTTGGCGCGCAATTCCATCATGCGCCGGCAATCCTCGGCAATATCGACCAGCGACACGGCTTCTTCATTGAGGTCATATTTGCCCGCCTCGATCCGGCTGAGGTCGAGCAATTCATTGATGAGGTTGAGCAGGTGCTGGCCGCTGGCGTGGATATCGCCGGCATATTCCTTGTACTGCGGTACCTGATGGGTCCCCAGCAACTCCGATTTCAGCACTTCAGAAAACCCGATGATCGCATTGAGCGGGGTGCGCAATTCGTGGCTCATCGTGGCCAGGAATTGCGATTTGGCGATATTGGCCTGCTCGGCATGGCGCCGTGCCTCGTCCGACATCTGTCGGGCTTCCTCGAGCTCGTTGATCAGCGCGTCCTTTTCGGCCTGGTGCGTGATCGTTTCCAGCTCCGATTTGTGCAATTGCCGCGCCAGGTAAACGAAGAAGACCTCGCCACAGATCGCTACGGCCGCCAGCGTATAATTGAGCGTGCCGCCCACTGCGATCAGGTTGGCCGACACCGTCAGCGTCACCGGCAGCGTGCTCATCAGCGTCGCCGGGGGCAGGGTATTGGTGGTCACCGCATTGGCGGCCACGCTCACCAGCACCATGGCGAACATCACCGGCGTCAGCGTCTCGGCCGGTGCCACCAGCGTAAATAGCGCCAGCAGCGACCAGGACAGGCCATAGATCATCTCGCCGGCGATGAATGTCGTGGTCCAGTTGGTGGCGTTGAACTTGGCCGGATCGCTCCGCCGGAACCGGCTGGCCACCATCACCACGATCAACAGGCCCAGCAATACCGCTGCGGCCCATAGCGTGGTGAAAACCACCGGAACCCAAAGGCTGGCGACAATGGAGAGAATGACCACGATAGCGGCCATGGGCAAAGCAGCCGAGATGCGCGATTGCGCATAATCGTGCAGCAGCTCGAAATCATAGGACGCGCGTGTACCCGAACTCGACATCAAGCGTTGCCGCGCGTCGAGAACGGTTTTTTGCGCCGTGCGCTTGCCGTCACGCCCCATTTGCGAGCGAACGTCAGCGTCGATGACAGCCGACTGAAGCGGCATGAAACTTTTACTCGTTACTAAATGATGCGAACCAGAAACGCATTCGCTACGCTCACGGGCAAAACACTAGCGGCGCGTAGTTAACGGGTGGTGAAATCCTGGCTTCATATAAACGTTGGATGCGACCCTTCCGCGGGCGCTTCGGAGCCGTGCTGGCGATCATCCTGTTAGGTGGTGCCGCGGCCGTCGCGGCCTGGCTCGATCCCGCTCCGCCGCCCATTGCCGGCAATGCCCGCGCCAGCGATGGCGATAGCTTCCGCCTGGGCGACGAGCGTGTGCGCTTGCTCGGCATCGATGCTCCCGAATATGCCCAGACTTGCGATGATCGTAACGGCAGGCAATGGCCCTGCGGCCGCTCGGCCCGCGACCGGATGGCCCAATTGCTCAAGTCCGGCAAAGTCGATTGCCGCCCTGAAGATCACGACCAATATGGGCGTCTGCTGGCCGTCTGCACTGTCGGCGGCAAGGATATTGCCGCGACAATGGTCGCCGAAGGGCTGGCGATTTCGTCAGGTCGTTACTGGGGCGAGGAACAGTCCGCCCGCTCAGCCAGTAAGGGGATATGGGCCGGCGGTTTTGACACACCGCGCCATTGGCGCGACGATCATCCGCGCCCCAGCAGTTTGTTTGGTTGGCTCGGCAGCCTGTGGCCATAAACATGATCATTACGATCATCTTTAAAAGCGGAAGATTATTGCGTTTGACTGCCGGGTGTGGCAGTTAATCTGCCAAATTCAGGACGGAATGGCGTTGTCCTGGAAATCTCATTTCGCGGGGGCGTTTATGGCATTGGACAAGATCGACCGGAAAATTCTGACGCTTCTGCAAAAGGATGCGACCATGCCGGTGGCCGAAATCGGCCGCAAGGTGGGCCTTTCGACCACCCCATGCTGGCGCCGTATCCAGAAGATGGAAGAAGACGGCGTCATCCAGCGCCGCGTCGCCGTGCTCGATCCGGCCAAGGTCAATGTCGGCGTCACCGTGTTCGTCTCGGTCAAGACCAACGAACACAATGAAGGCTGGATGCGCAAATTCGCCGGCGTCATCGACGAATTCCCCGAAGTTGTGGAATTCTATCGCATGAGCGGCGATGTCGATTACCTGATGCGCGTGGTCGTGCCCGATATCGGCGCCTATGACACCTTCTACAAGCGTCTGATTTCCAAGATCAATCTGACCGATGTCAGCTCGGCCTTCGCCATGGGGCAGATCAAGTACACCACGGCGCTGCCGCTCGATTTCGCCATCGTCGTCGACGACGACAAGTAGACCCATGCTGGTCGGTTTTGAACATATTGGCGTCACCTCGTCCGATCTCGATCGGACGATCGCCTTCTATTGCGGCCAGCTCGGCCTCAAGCTCGTGCTGCGCAAGCAGCAGCCGCGCGGCGAAATGGCCTTTCTCGATGCCGGCGGCGGCATGCTCGAGGTCTTCGCGCCCAATGGCCACATCGCCCGCTCGCGCGACGTGCCCCCGCTCGAAGCCGGCATGCGCCACCTCACCCTGGCCGTCACCGATGTGGATGCCCTGATCGCCGAACTCGAAGCCACCGGCACCGAAATCGTCGAATATCCCCGCGCCGCCCACAACACCGAAATGTTCAAACGCGTCGCCTTCTGCCGCGACCCCGACGGCATCGTGGTGGAACTAGCCGAGCGGATAGAGGGGCGCTGAGCGCCGCCTAAGGCAAGTTTTTCCGAGGCCGCCCGCCCTTGGCGCCGTTGGCCCGGCTTGCGGCAACCTTGGCAGCCGAGCGCGACTGCCCACCCCGACGTTGCGCATCCATGAATTTCGCCGTGCCGAATATTCCTTGCATCAAACCCGCAATGGTAAAATCGACGTCGCGGCTCTCCCAGTGCAATCCGGTCTCTCCCAACAGTTCGACTTCGGCGAGTTCTTCGTCGCTCGCTTGTTCCAGCCCCTCAAGCGCGCGTGCCGGCACCATCAGGGCCGCGCCATTGCTGAATTCCACCAGGATGCGACCGGATTTGCGATCAAAACGAACCGAGGAGGGCATAGGCGCATGTGCGCGCTCATTAGCGCCGCGCTGCGTCGCTTCTTCATATTGCCGATCGTCGAGTTCAAATTCAGCCATGGATTTCAGTCCATTTTTCCAGAAGCAGCTGTTGGTGGTCACTGACTGCCTGTAGCGCGCGACCCAGATCACGCTTGCTCATGCCGCGATTCGAAAGAGCGGTCAGTGTCACGATATCGACGCGGGCCTCGCCGTCTCCATAAACATGCACATGTGCTGGTTCGTGATCGTCGGTGTAAATGACGAACCGCATGCCCGCCAAACGGAACACCGTAACCATGCAACAAAATAACCTAAGAAGTTAGGTTTTGCAAGATACCGGTATACCGGGAGGCCTACCCCCCCGTCACGCTCATATGCCGCCCCAGCGCCGGTTCCGGCCGCGCGCGGTCGATGACGAAATCATGCCCCTTGGGCTTGATCAGCATGGCCTGGTCGAGCGCCGCGTCCAATGCTTCCGCGCCGCCTTCGCGCAGCGCATCGCGCAGGCTCACCTGATCTTCCTGCCCCAGGCACAGGAACAATTGCCCGGTCGCCGTCAGTCGCACGCGATTGCAGCTTTCGCAGAAATTGTGGCTCATCGGGGTGATGAAGCCCAATATGCCACCGGTCTCGGCTACCCGCGCATAGCGGGCAGGGCCCCCGGTGCGGTGGTCCTGCTTTTCCAGCGTGTAGCGTTTGGCGAGCCGATCACGCAGTTCGCGCAGCGGCAGGTAACTGTCGACCCGGTCAATGCCCACTTCGCCCAGCGGCATGCCCTCGATCAGCGTCAGCCCCATGCCGCGCCCATGCGCCCAGGCCATCATCGGCTCGATCTCGTCGTCATTGACGCCGCGCATCGCCACCATGTTGATTTTGATCTTGAGACCAGCCGCCTGCGCCGCGTCGATCCCGCCCAGCACATCCTCGATCCGCCCGCGGCGGGTAATGGCGCGAAAGCGCTCCGCATCCAGCGTATCGAGCGACACATTGATCCGCCGCATGCCCGCTGCCACCAGCGCCTCGGCATGCTTGGCCAATTGGCTGCCATTGGTGGTCATGGTCAGCTCATTCAGCCCATGCCCGATATGCCGGCCCAGGCTGCGCACCAATTCGATAATATCGCGCCGCACCAGCGGCTCGCCGCCCGTCAACCGCAACCGGGTCACGCCACGCGTCACAAAGGCGGTAGCAATGGTCTCGATCTCGGCAAAGCTCAAGATCTCCTTTTTGGGGAGAAATTGCATGTTCTCGGCCATGCAATAGACGCAGCGGAAATCACACCGATCCGTCACCGAAATCCGGAGATAGGAAATATGCCGGCCGAAACGGTCGACGAGCGGGCGGGCCGGTGCTGGATTAGTCGTCATGGCGACAAATCTAATTGGTTCCGAGGTGCTTTCAAAGCCACCCAAACAAAAAAGCCGCCTCCGAAGAGACGGCTTCATGGCAATTCAGTTGCCGCTAGTGCTTGACGACGATCAGCGCGCCAACGCGGACACGCTCATAAAGATCGGTCACGTCTTCGTTGGTCAGGCGGATGCAGCCCGAGGAAACCGCCTGGCCGATCGACCAGGGCTCGGACGTGCCATGCACGCGATACAGCGTCGAGCCGATATAAAGCGCGCGGGCGCCCAGCGGATTGTCCGGGCCACCGGGCATATAGGCCGGCAGGTCCGGCACGCGCTTGCGCATCTGCGGCGGCGGCGTCCAGCCCGGCCATTCGGCCTTGCGGGTAATGCGGTGCTGGCCCGACCAGGTGAAGCCATCGCGGCCCACGCCCACGCCATAGCGGATCGCCTTGCCGTCTTCGAGCACCAGATAGAGCCGGCGCTCACCGGTTTCGATCACGATGGTGCCGGGCTTGTAATTGCTCGCATATTCGATCGTTTCCCGCTTGATCGGGCTGCCGCCGCGATTGCGCGTTTTGACGACGCTGGGCTCTTCCCAGGTATTGGTGTCGGCATTGTAGACGCGAGCGGCCATGCTGGGCATGGTCAATGACACCGACAAAAGTATCGACAGCCCGATTGCCGCGGCTGTTCTGAATTTGGACATCTGACGACTGGCCTCTGAAAATAGATGGGCTGGCGATTCGCCCATCGGATCAATGACGATTTGCTTACGCGGTTTACAAAACAGCAGGAAGGGCGCTTGCCCCCTTTCCGCCACACTCCAGACATGTTCACTAAATTGTGTTGCCAGGGAGTTACAAAAATGGCTCACCGTTCCGTGATCCCGCTCCTTTCGGTGCATTGACTTGCCCGCGTCCGCCCGGCATTTGGGCGGCCAATGACGAGGAGAGCCCTGCCATGAATGATGATCTCAAGCGCCAGGCCGCAGCCATGGCGCTGACTGAGGTGCGGTCCGGCATGCGGCTGGGCCTGGGCACCGGCTCGACGGCCTGGCATTTCGTCGATCTGCTCGGCGCCAAGGTTGCCGCCGGGTTCGATTGCATCTGCGTGCCCACTTCCGAAGCCACGGCGCGGCAGGCCGAGGGCCTGGGCATTCCCCTCTCGAACCTTGAAACCCTCGACCGGCTCGACATCACCGTCGATGGCGCCGACGAGATCGATCCGGCGCTCAACCTCATCAAGGGGGCAGGGGGCGCATTGCTGCGCGAAAAGATCGTCGCGGCCGCCTCCGATATCATGATCGTGATTGCCGACGGCTCCAAGCTGGTCGACACGCTCGGCAAGTTTCCGCTGCCCATTGAGGTCAATCGCTTCGGCCTGGGTGCCACCCAGCGCACCATTGCCGAGGTGATGGCAGCCCATGGTGCCCAAGACGGGCTCAAACTGCGGCAAACCAAGGATGGCGCACTCTATGTCACCGATGGCGGCCACTTGATCCTTGATGCATTTTTTGGCCGCATTTCGCAGCCAGAAGCGCTGTCACGGGATTTGCTGGACATTGCCGGCGTCGTGCAGCACGGACTGTTCCTCCAGATGTGCAAGAAGGCTTATGTCGCGATGCCGGATGGCGTAAGAACCATCCAGGTATGAAATGAGGGTGGATTCGAACAGGATGGATATTTCGATGATGACCGGTGTGTTGAAGCGCTCCAAGGCGCTGGTGGCAGTTGCTTTGAGCGTCTCCATGCTCGGCCTGTCGGTTCCGGCCTTTGCGCAGGAAGTGGCGCCCGAACAATTGGCGCTGGCGCGCAAATATATCGATCTGACCGATCGCGCCGCCATCTATGAGATCACGCTAGTGCAGACCGCGATCGATACCATGCGCCAGATCGTGCAGCAGAATCCCGAGCTGAGCGAGCAGACCGATGCCGCCATCACCAAGACGCTCGAGGAATATAAGGGCCGCAAGAGCGAGCTGCTCGATCAGTTCGCTCGCGTCTATGCCGTTCGCTTCACCGCGGCTGAACTGCAGGAAATCGTCACCTTCTATGAATCGCCCACCGGCTCGAAGCTGTCCCAGGCCAATGCCGAGGTGAATACCGATATCCAGCGCGTGCTGACCGTGTTCACCAATACCCTGCAGCAGGAATTTTATGCCAAGGTCCGCGCCGAACTGCGCGCCCAGGGCGTGCAGCTCTAGGCTCACTTATCGACGACCGAATTGGACCCCGCCTTGTGCGGGGTCTTTTTTTATGCGAAGCGCCATCCGATATTCATCGGTATCAACCGATATAACCAGCCAGCGGAGCCAGCATGTCCGACACTTACGATCTCGTTGTCATTGGCGCTGGCTCCGGGGGCGTGCGGGCCGCCCGCATGGCCGCCACCTACGGCGCCAAGGTTGCAGTGGTTGAGGAATTCCGTGTCGGGGGCACCTGCGTCATTCGCGGCTGCGTGCCCAAAAAGCTCTATGTCTATGCCAGCCGCTTCAACGACCTGTTCGATGTGGCTTCGAGCTTTGGCTGGCAGGTCGACGCGTCCTTCGATTGGCCAACCTTGGTCGCCGCCAAGGAAAAGGAAATCACCCGGCTCGAACACGCCTATACCTCGAACCTCGAAAAGCCCGGCGTCGAGATCATTAGAGATCGGGCGCTGGTCACCGGCCCCAATACGGTTCATCTCGTAGCGGGCGACCGTGACCTGACCGCCAAATACATCCTTGTCGCCACCGGCGCGGCTCCCTTCGTGCCGCCCATCCCCGGCCATCAATTGGGCATCACCTCCAACGAGGCTTTCGATCTGCCGGCACTGCCGCATTCCATCCTCATCGAAGGCGGCGGCTATATCGCGGTCGAATTCGCCACCATCTTTGCCGGCCTGGGCGTCGATACCACCATCATCTATCGCGGCGATTGCATCCTGCGCGGCTTCGATGATGACATGCGCCGTGGCCTTGAGGCTGGCCTGATCGATCGCGGCATCAAGCTGATCTATCAGACCACCATCAAGTCGCTGGCCAAGCATGGCGACGACATTGCCGCCACCTTCAGCGATGGGGTCACCGCCCCCTATGGCGCTGTCATGTTCGCCACTGGCCGCAACCCAAATGTGCGCGGCCTTGGCCTCGAAACCGCCGGCGTCAAGCTGACCCCGGCCGGCGCCATCGCCGTCGACGCCTATTCGCAGACCTCGTGCCCCTCCATTTACGCAGTGGGCGACGTCACCGGCCGCGCCGCGCTGACCCCGGTCGCCATCCGCGAAGGCTGGTATTTCGCCGAAACCGTGTTCAACAACAACAAACTTGCCGTCGATCACTCCCAGATCCCCACGGCCGTCTTTTCCGAGCCCGAAATCGGCGTCATCGGCCTCACCGAAGCCGAGGCCGCTACCCACGGCGATGTCGATATCTATCTCGCCCGCTTCCGCCCGATGATGAACACGCTCTCCACCCGCACCGAGCGCATGGTGCTCAAGCTCATCACCGAAAAGGACGGCGGCAAGGTGCTGGGCTGCCACATCCTTGGCCCCGGCGCCGCCGAAATGATCCAGCTCATCGCCATCCCCATGGGCATGACCGCCACCAAAGCCGATTTCGACCGCGCCATAGCGCTCCACCCCTCGGCCGCCGAGGAATTGGTGACCTTCAAGGCCCCCAGCTATGTCTATCGGAATGGACAGAAGGTCGGCGGCTGAAGTAACGCGCGCCCGGCTTCGGACACTCGGCCCTAGACCAACCGTGATCCCTCCCCATGATGGGGAATATTCATTTTGGACTGCTTGCAGTTGTGGGGAGATGCCATCGGCTCTTTCCCTCCC
>UCAU01000043.1:0-5111 GCA_900470445.1 Hyphomicrobiales bacterium
ACTCTATTCGTTTCGGAAGGCCCAATGGCCGCCCGTTACCGTATAACCGCGACGCCACATCGGCCGGGCGGCGTTTCCGGCCGTCCGGGCTAGAACGGCTGCGCATTCGCATGTTCACACAGTCGTTGAGACGCGGAGGATCAACTCGCCACTTGTTTATGGCAATGTTCTCTCCGAGTTTTCAAATGCGCGTTATTGCCGACCGGGTTCGCGCCAGATTCCCGGGCGCCAGTTTCTACATTATGGAAGTGCGGCCATTTGAATGAGTACTGAGGCGCAGGTGGCGTGGCTTGTTGAGCCGTTTCTGGCTCGGCATCCCGAATTTGTCCGGATTGGCCGCGTTTTGAGACGCAGGCCGATGGGCCATTTCAGTCTGAGTTTGGACATTCGCCGCACGGCGTATAAGGGGCATATTAGCCCGATGTGGGGCGCGGGTATCACTTTTGGTCCGCCGCCGCATTTTGGCGGGGGCATAGGCCGCACGCTGGATCGGGCAGACGGTTATCTGGATGCGCCGGACCTGCAGGCCCGATTGCTTGATGAACTCGAGCTGGCTAATGAGACAATTCTGCAGCGGTTTACCTCGCTGGAGGCGTTTGTCGAGCTTGAGATGGCCGTTCGTCCGAGCTTTGCGATGATCCGATTTCTCAAGGCGGTGCTGCTGGCGGGAGTAGGGCGTCTTGCGGAGGCGGATACGCTGCTGGCGGCTGATATTGAGTATCGCATCCGCGAAGGCGAGCGCTCTGATCCGCTCTATGCCGGACTCAGGACCGGCAGCAAGGCGTGGCACGGCCGGCAGGAAGAGGTCAAGAATCGAAGGGTTTTCATAGGCCATCTCAAGCATTTGCACGGCTTCATTGAGCGGCGGGACTTGGCAGGATTGGCAGCCCTGCTGCACGACTGGGAGGCACAGGGCGTTGCGGCCAGGAAGATGACCGACTATTGGCAGCGATCGCCATTTCCTTTTGAATTGGGCGGCAGGATGTGAACCGCGAGGCGATTGAAGGGATGACAACTGGCGCTGAAATCAAGCGGTGGACACGGCCCCTTGTGGAGACGCGGGATGATGTTCAGCTGCGGGGGCGAGTTCTCTATTTGACGCCTGTCGGTCATATTTTGCGGGGGATATTTTTGTAGGGTCTTCGGATAAGACCTATCCTGAGCATGCTAGCCGAACTCAAACGCCTCGCGGAGCTGGCGAGGATGGCGGACCGCACCGCTATTGCGGCCTTGCTAGGAGATTGGGAGATGTCGACGGTAAAACGGTGGGGAATTGACGATTTTTGACGGTCATCGCCGTTCCCTCTTGAATGCGGCTCTGGCGATTGAAACCAATGTGGCCACGGATGCCCACATGGACACCTTCATCACCGAAGTGAACCAAGACATCTAAATTTCTTCCATGCGGCACCGATTTCGGGTGGGACGGACTGAGGGGGCGAACGCCTCCGATCTGCGCAGCACTAGCCCCGTTGGATGCTGCTATGTCTCGAAGCGGTGCTGATATCCCCCGCGGGTGCAATCTGTGGGGTCGCCAGTTCCGGGCCGGCGGAAGGCTCAAGGTGCAGAATGCGACAGGCTGTCAACACCGCACCTGGGGACAGTGTTGCGGGCACGTATCGCACCAGGAAATTCTGATAGTCCGCTGTCTCAAGGACAACCTCCATTGGTTCAGCCTCAAGCACCGCCAATTCCTTCTAAATAGCTGGGTTCAGCACCCTGCAACTGAGGATTTGCACGCTGCCCTGTGCGGATTACAGGAACATTGCGGGGTTTAGAGGGAGGCACCTTTATCTGCGCAATGAGCGGTTGTTCGGTCTTGCTGCTGGCAGTCAATGGCGCACATCACGCCGGCGTAATGCAGGCGTAATGTGCCCCTGTGCATTGCTTTGGACGTCGAGGCAGCGACCGGATCGCAGAGCGTCCCGGCCGACGTTGCTGCCCTATTTCCCGCCGTGCCCGGCTGCAGAAATCGACTGGAGTTTTGTATGCGTCTTCACAACCACCTGCTGCTTACCGCAGCACTGGGCGCCGTATTTGGCGGTCCCGCCCATGCTGCCGACTTTGACGTCTATGGCGGCGCACCGGCGGAACTTGCGCCCATTCAGCCCGCTTCCGATTTCGTCTTCATCCTGGGCTTCGGCGTTGGCGCCGCGCCAGCCTATGAAGGCGCATCCGACTACAAGATGACATTCAAACCCATTATCGATGTCGAACGGCTGCGGTGGGGTTGGATCGATGTCGGCGGGGACGAGCGCGGCGGCTTTCACTTTTCTCCTTCCATCAGCTATGAAGGCGAGCGCGTCAGCGGGGATCATGCGGCCCTGAACGGGCTGGACAATGTGGACGCGACCTACGCCGTGGGCGCCCGGATTGGCTACGAATTCGTGTTCAGCGACGCCATCAGTGCAGAAGCCTACGGCGCGGCGCGCTATGCCTATGGGGGTGCCGAGGGCCTGATCGGCGAGGCCGGCGTGGACGTGACGGCAAAGCTCACGCCACAACTGGAAATCGTCGGCGGCCCGGTCGTCAACTTCGCCTCGGAAGATTACATGGACACCTACTTCGGGGTGAGCGGAGCTGAATCCGCTGCGACGGGTGGTCGCCTGGGCGCCTTCGACCCGAGCGGGGGCATCAAGTCGGTGGGAATTCAGCTCGAAGCCCGCTACGAATTCATCCCCGACACCTTTGTCAGCCTCAATGCCTCCTACACATCCTATGTGGGCGACGCTCGGGAATCGCCGATCGTCAAGGCTGGCAGCGAAAACCAGTTCACGGTCGGCCTGGGGTTGGCGCGTCGGTTCTCGTTCTAGGCCGATGTGAAAGGCGGCCTCATTGCCGGGGCCGCCACTCCGTCTGCGTTACAGCAACAGGCCTGCCTGATGGGGCATTATTGCAGGCGCTGCAATGCGACCATTATCTTGACTGCTAGAGTGAGGGCGCACCCATAGGGAATAATCATGCGCGTATTGCTTGTTGAAGATGAAACGGACATGGCCCGCGCCCTGATCGCCGCACTAGACCGCCAGGACATCCTGGTGGATCATGCCGCCACGCTCGAAATTGCCCAGGAAGCGGCGCTCAACGGCGTCTATGATGTCGCCTTGCTCGATCGTAAATTGCCCGATGGCGATGGTCTCTCCCTGATCCCGCTCTTGCGCCGCGCTCAGGAAGGTCTGCCGATCATTGTCCTTTCCGCGCTGAGTTCATCCGACCATCGGGTGGCGGGGCTCGATATCGGGGCGGACGACTATATCTCCAAGCCATTTTCAACGGACGAATTGCTGGCCCGCATCCGCGCAATATTGCGCCGGCCGGCCCTATTGGGCGAAACCTTTGTCACGGTGGGTAAGCTCCGCTTCAATCTCACCGCGCGGTGCGCCGAAGTCGATGGCGTCCTCCTGGATCTGACGCGCCGGGAAATATTGGCCCTGGAAGCCCTGATGCGCCGCGCCGGCCGCACTGTGTCCCGTAGCGCGCTGGAAGAAGCGATCTACGGTTTTGACGACGAAATTGCTTCCAATGCGCTCGACACCCACATTTCCCGCCTACGCGGAAAAATAGCCGTTGGCGAGGTCGCGATCCACGCCATCAGGGGCTTGGGCTACGTTATCCAGGCCGTCTCGTGAGGGCGGCGCAGCGATCTCTGCGTGTTGCACTGACCCGCAACATGATCGTCATGCAAATGATCGTGGTCATTGCCTTCGCTTTTGTCGCCACGATCCCGATGCTGAATTTGATCTTTGGCGATGACGATTTGGACGACGCGGTGATCGCAATCATAGCCGCTGCTGTTCAGCGCGACCCCGAAGGCAGCCTTCGATTGGCCGACGCTGCCAGCTTGCAAGAGATCCAGTCCAGCCATCCGCGCTTCTGGTTTTTTGTGACGGACGGCGCGGGCAATGAGGTGAGCTACGGCCATCTGCCACTCCCAATCGAGAGCCTAGCCACCGATCTTTCGTCCCTCAGCGCTGGCCACGTCTCCGACACCAGCTCGGCAATGACCCTCACCGCGATCATTCGCCAGCACGACAGTATGGCCGGACCCTTGTGGATCATAACCGGCGGTGGCCCGACGGGGGCGATCAGCGTTTTTGTGGATGCCTTTGCCAGCCCGATCTTCATGGCGTTTATCTTGTTTCTCAGCGCGGCGTCGCTGCTGGTCATCCCCCATTTTGTCAAACGGCAACTCAAGGGTTTGGAGGATCTGTCGGCAGAAGCTGACAAGATCGACGTCAAGCAGCGGGGTGTTCGCCTGTCCTCGAACCAGGTGCCCAGCGAGTTGCAACCGCTGATGCGTGCCGTCAACGCCGCATTCCAGCGCCTGGACGAGGGTATCGATCGCCAGCACCGGTTCATGGCCGATGCGGCTCATGAACTCAGGACACCCATCGCCATTCTGCAGGTGAATCTCGAAATGCTGCCGCCCTCCGCCGACCAGCGCAGGCTGCTCGTCAATGTAGCGAGATTGGGCAGCATGGCCGACCAGTTGCTCGACCTGCAACGCATGAGTTTGGGATCAGCGGTCTTCCAGCGGTTGAACCTGGTGGAGCTGGCATCCAGGGTTACGGCCGATGTAGCCCCATTGGCCACCGCCGCCGGCGATGATGTGTGCTTCCAGGCCGAGTCGGAAGCGGTCTATGTCATGGGCGACAGCAATGCATTGTCGCGGGCGCTGTCCAATCTCATCCAGAACGCGATCGCGCATGGCGGCGAAGGCGCAAGAATCCGGGTTCAGGTCTATCCCGGCGGGCGGCTGCAGGTCGCCGATTCCGGCCCCGGGATCGACCCCGCCGATCGCGACGAAATTTTCGAGCCGTTCCACCGCGTCATACCACGCCAGCACGGCGCCGGCCTGGGCCTGAGCATCGTGACCGACATCGTGCGTCACCACCAGGGTAGCATAGCCGTTCTCGACGCGCCGGAAGGCGGGGCACTCTTCGAAATATCATTGCCCATTGCTCCTTAACCGAGGGCGCTCACTGGCGACTGCTTCCGTCCTCCCTCCCTATGCCGGCCATGGTCGAAATGGAGTCGTTTGCGGCCACCACAAAAACTTATCCCCGCCCCCTTCACCCCATGCCATTATACCCCCATTCCCGCCAGTTACG
>UCAU01000043.1:5347-39628 GCA_900470445.1 Hyphomicrobiales bacterium
ACGGGCGGCCATTGGCCCACCCTATTCGTTTCGGAAGGTCCAATGGCCGCCCGTTACCGTATAACCGCGACGCCTCAGGGCCGGGCGGCGCTTTCGGCTGTCCAAGGCACAGCTTGTCATTGACCAGTATTGCACAGAGGAACCCGTAGCGACCTCTGGGACACGAGCCTGGTGCGGGCGGCGGGAATCGAACCCGCAAGGCCAAAGCCGAGGGATTTTAAGTCCCTTGTGTCTACCAATTCCACCACGCCCGCTTGGCTCGGCGGCCTGTGTTTGTCACAAGGCGAAGGGCATGACAATTGGTGCCGTTGATTCTGAAAGCAGGTGTTGCATGATCGAGCGTATCGATAGCGGGATCGTGGCCGGAAGCTCGCCGGTGAGTGACGCCATCAAGGCGGGCAACCAGGTTTGGCTGGTGGCGATTGCCGAGGACCCGGTGAGTGGCGAGATCGTCGCCGGCGGCATCGAGGCGCAGACGCGGCGGACGATTGAGAATTTGCAGATGGCGGTGAATGCCGCCGGTGGCACGTTGGCCAATATCGTGCAGGTGCAGGTGTTTTTGATCGATAGCGCCGACGCCAAGGGCATGAACGCGATCTATGCCGAATATTTCAAGCAGCCCTATCCGGTGCGGGCGACCGTCGTGGTCAAGGAATTGCTGGCCAAGGGATTGCGCGTGGAAATGCTGGCGACGGCGGTGGTGGGGTAAAATGCTGCTCAAGCGGGAACTGCTCGAAGAGATCAAGGCTGGCAAGGTCGACCTGATTTTCCGGCGCTGGAGCAAGCCGACGGTGAAAGCCGGCGGCACGCTCAAGACCAAGGTGGGGCTGCTCTCGATCAAGGCGATCGATGACATCTCGCCAGACGATGTGACTGAAGCCGAGGCCCGGCGCGCCGGCTTCAAGGACGTCGCCGATTTCCGCAAATGGCTCGACACGATGAAGCCGGGACATTTGTTCCAGCGCATCGAAGTCGGGTATCTGGGCGAGGTTTAGGCCCTCAAAGGCCCAGTTTCAGCACCTCGTAGCCGCGTTGCATGACCGCATTGTTCTGGCTGGCAAAGCGTTTGGCGGTGTCGG
This sequence comes from Hyphomicrobiales bacterium, assembly GCA_900470445.1. Classification (GTDB taxonomy): domain Bacteria; phylum Pseudomonadota; class Alphaproteobacteria; order Rhizobiales; family Devosiaceae; genus Devosia. The sequence goes on from UCAU01000043.1 coordinate 6,427, forward strand.
CCAGGGTTTCGCCTTCGACTTCGATGGTGACCACGGCGACGAAGAAGGATGCGACGGATTCGACCGCCAAACTGGGCTGGGTGTCGGCTGTGCTGGGCTGGGCGAGGAGCCGGTCGGTGATGATGGTGCCGGCTTGCTGGGCCTGTTCTGCGGTGCCGAAGGGCAGGGCGATGCGGACTGCGGCGCCGTCACCATCCTGCGTCAGGGCAATGATGGCGTGGGGGAAGACCGGCAGCGCTGCACCGGCCGGTTGTTTAGTTTGGATCGAGTCCGGATTGAGCAATATTTCGGCCGGATCGCCGACATCGAGGAAGCCGACTGCGTTCCAGCCGATAGCGGTGTCGAGCCAGCTTTCACCGCTGGCCTGGCGCAGGCCCGCAATGGTGGCGCGCCAGAGAGCAGTTGTGGGGCCCGGTTTTTCGAGATTGGCGAGCGCGATGTTCAGTTCGGGCCAGCCGGCGCTGCGGAGCAGAAAATCCTCGCCCAATGCGAGACGCTGCGCCTTGCCCATGCCGCTGCCGAGCAGGTCATCCGCACTGGCGAGGTCGAGGGCGTAATCTTCGCCCTTGCTCATGACGGTGAGGCTCGCGACCTCGGAGCGGGTAAAGCCGCGCTTGGTCAAGGCCGCTTCGCTGGCGTCGAGGAAGCCGGGCTTGCCGAATAGTACGGTCAGCTGGCTCGGCGGCTGGCCGGTACTCAGCATGCCGGTGACCTGCGGGAAATCGATGCCGGTGCTGGCATCGACGCCCGTGCCGTCGATCAGGGCGTTGAGCAGGACATAGTCGTCGGTGCCATAGAGAGCGGGGTTATCGAGGGTGAAGCCACCCAGCGGCGCGACATAGGTGAAGACCAGCGGATTTTGCGGATCGTCAGAAAACAGCGGGGCAAAACGGTCCAGCTGATCGAAGGCGGTCGCAGCTGGCGACGTGGCGGCGATGGCCAGGGCGGCCAAAGTGGCGAGAATCTTGTTCATGGCGCTAGAATAACGGCGAGCCGAAAACCCGGCGAGCCTAAAATGGCGTTGGCGCGGTGAACACCATGAACTCGCCGGTTGTGGGGTGGGTGAAGCCCAGTTCGGCGGCGTGGAGCTGCAGGCGATCAGCGGCGGCAAACGTGGCGGAATCGCCATAAAACGCATCGCCCAGAATCACATGGCCGATGGCCTTCATGTGAACCCGCAACTGGTGGGTGCGGCCGGTGAGGGGGTGCAGGCGCACCCGGGTGACGTCGGCCTCGCGCTCCATCACGCTCCATTCGGTTTGCGAAGGACGGCCATGTTCGTAGTCGACGCGCTGGCGGGGCTTGTTGTCCCAATCGGTGGCGAGGGGAAGATCGACCAGCCCCGAATCCTGTTCGATCAGCCCGGCGACACGGGCGACATAGCTCTTGGTGGTCTTGCGATGCTCGAACTGGCTGCCGATGCGGCCATGGGCCCGCTTGTTGAGCGCCATGACCAGAACGCCGGACGTGTCCTTGTCGAGGCGATGCACGATGCCGGCGGTAGGCCAGGTCTGGCGGGCGCGATATTCGACGCAATCCCACAGGGACGGGTCCTTGCCCGGCACGGTGAGCAGCCCGCTCTGCTTGTCCAGCACCAGGATATCGTCATCCTGATGCAGCACGTTGAGATAGGGATCGAGCGGGGGAAAATAATCGAGCAATGTGGGCATGGGACCGGGCATGGCGCGGTCCTAGCATTGCGCATGCCAGTTGAACAACTCTCCGCGCCGATTTGGCCCGCAAACGGGGACGTGACGGAACGCTTGCCCCGCCATCCCGTTGTATCAGGACAACGAGTGGAGGAGCACGTAATGCAGAAGGAACACGTCAAAGGCGCCGGCAAGCAGGCCAAAGGCCATGTCAAGGATGCCGTCGGCCGCATGACCGGAAATGAACGGATGCAGGCCGAGGGCAAGATGGACAAGGCCGAAGGCAAAGCCCAGCAGAAGATGGGCGATGCCAAGGACCGGATGCGAGATACGCTCAAGCACTGACGCTTGCCAATCGCCCGACAAGACCGTCCCCAGGGGCGGTCTTTTTGTGCGGTCAATCGAACCTGTAATGCAGGCGAGCGCAACTGGTGTGCAGCGCCTGGGCCGAAATCAGCTTGGGGCTGGCGCGCAGGCCGGTGGGCGGAAACAGCGGAATGCCGCCGCCGATGATTTCGGAGATGATGTAGATTTCGATCTCGTCGAGAGCCCCTTGCTCCATAAAGGTCATCTGCAGTTTGCCGCCGCCCAGCATCCACACATCGCCATCATCGAGCGCACGCAATTCAGCGATCAGTGCGGGGATATCGGAGCGCGTTTCGAGCGGACCCTTGGGATTGTCGATCGGGCGGGAGGTGACCACGATCACCCGTTTGCCGGCGTACTCCCAGTCGCCGGGATAGCGCGCGATCCAGTCATAGGTGGCACGGCCCATGACCACGGTGCGGATACGCGCAATGAAATTGCGATAGTCGAATTCGCCCAGGTTGAGATCGGGTTGCTGGGTGAGCCAATCGAGGTTTTCATCCGCGGTGGCGATGAAGCCATCCAGACTGGATGCGATGTAACCGACGATTTTCGCCATTTGCCTGCTCCTTTTGCGTGGTGGAAGCGCTGTTTGGGAAAGTGTCGTGACAGGATATGTCAGTAGGGTGCGCAGCCATGGTCTTTGCCTCTGGCAAGCGGCGGGCTCGGGTCTTAGGATTGCGCTATGGAAACCGCGATTTTCAACACGGCTTTAGGTGAGTTTGGCATTGGCTGGACCGATGCCGGGCTGGCGCGGTTGCAATTGCCGGGTTTGGATCGAGACGGGCTTGAACGGCGGATCAATCGCGGTGGCGCGCGGCCGGGCCAGCCGAACCGGGATATCGAGGCGCTGATCAATAGTATCGAGGATTATGCCGAGGGGGCCGTGGTGGATTTCAGCGCCGTGCCGCTCGATCTAGGAGGCGTGCCGGAATTTCATCGTCGAGCTTATGCGCTGCTGCTGGGAATTGGCTGGGGCGAGACGACGACCTATGGGGCGCTGGCGCGGCAGTTGGGCGATGTGACCCTGTCGCGTGCAGTAGGGGCGGCGATGGGCGCCAACCCCATTCCGCTGGTTATTCCGTGCCATCGAGTGCTGGCCAGCGACGGCAAACCGGGCGGCTTCTCGGCACCCGGGGGAGCTGAATCCAAGCTCAGGATGTTGTCGCTGGAGGGTGTCGCGGTTGGCGCGCCGGCCGGGCAGATGACGTTTGGGTTTTAGGCAGGGTTATGGGTCAGGAAATAGAGCGCAAGTTTCTCGTCGCCAACGAGGGATGGCGGATTGGAGCCACCGGCAGCTCGCTGCTGCGGCAAGGCTATCTGTCATCCAATGCCAAGGCGACCGTGCGGGTGCGCAGCAAGAACGATGAACAGGGCGTGCTGACACTCAAGGGCAAGACTGAAGGCATTTCGCGGAGCGAATACGAATATGAGATCCCAATCGAGGACGCGCGGGAGCTGCTGGCGATGGCAGAGCCGCTGGTGCTCGAAAAGCGGCGCTATATCGTGCCGTTTGGCGGGCTGATCTGGGAGGTCGATGTTTTCGAGGGGCGGCATGCCGGACTGGTGATCGCCGAGGTCGAGCTGAACAGCGAAAATCAGGCGGTACAATTGCCGGACTGGGTGGGTGTCGAAGTCAGTGCCGATGAGCGGTATTTCAATGCCAGCTTGGCGCGAAGCGATGGCGTGCCGAAATAATGCATTGGGCGGATGACGGCGGACGCGGATCGGGATAGGTCAGGTCGTCATCCCAAGCCGCAGGTTCACCACTTGTCCGTTACCAAATCCAATCCCACTGCGGCTCTGTGGCTCGCGACCTTCGGCCTGGTTGCCATGGCGGCCATGTCTGCCTGCATTCATGAAGCGGCCAAAGTCGCGCCGGTCGGGCAATTGGTGTTCTGGCGCAGCTTCGTCGCGCTGCTGCCCATTGTCGGCTACATGGCGATACGTGGGCAGATCGGGCCGTCGCTGCGCACCAGATATCCCCACAAGCATCTGATCCGTGGGCTGCTGGGCTGCGTGGTCATGGTGCTGTCGTTCATCTCGCTGGCCTATCTGTCGGTCGGGGTAGCGACGGCGCTGACCTATCTGGCGCCGATTTTTTCGATTTTGGCGGCCATGGTGTTTCTGCGCGAGCGGCCGACCGCGACGGTGTTCGTGGGGGTGGCGCTGGGCTTCGCCGGCATCATGCTGATGCTGTTTCCGGCGCTGGTCGGGGCGGAACTGCGCGATGGCACGTTGATCGGGATTGCCGCAGCAATCGGCATGGCAGCGGCCAATGCGCTGTCGCGGGTGCAGGTCAAGGATCTGACGCGAACCGATCCGCCGGCCAGTATTGCGCTGTCCTTCGCGGTGATCTGCAGCATTGCCGGCTTGGCATCGAGCCTGTGGGGCTGGGCCGAGTTGGACGCGGGCGCATTTTCGCTGCTGGTCGCCGCCGGGGTGCTCGGCGGCATGGGGCATGTGCTGATGATGGAGGCGACCGCCCGGGCGCCGGTATCGGTGCTGGCCGCCTATGAATATACGGGGATCATCTGGGCATTTCTGTTCGACATCGCGCTGCTGGGCGTGGGGCTGGACGGTTGGGTTGTAGCCGGGGCGATCGTGGTTGTGGGTGCAGCAGCACTGGTGGCCTATGGGCAGGGGCGGTTTGCCAGCAAGCCCGTGGCGGCGGCGGAATAGACGCTATTGCCAGCGCTTGAAGCTCTTGAGGTGATCGAGCGACTTGAGCACTGTCTGAGTAATCTTTTCGACGCTGTTGGTGACCGGCACGGGCAGCACGTTTTCGCTGGCCGGGTCGGGTATTTCGAGGGTGGCGAACTGGCTGTCGAGCAGGCTGGTCGGCATATATTCGTGCTTACGACGGGCCATGCGCTCGGCAATGACCTCTTTGGTGCCGTCGAGATAGACGAAGAGGATCGGCTCGCCCGCCTGTTCGACGAGGAAATCGCGATAGGTTTGGCGCAGGGCCGAGCAGGCGCCGGCTGCCGCGCCTTTTAGATTTGCTGCCTCGTGCAGGGCCTTGGCCAACTTTTCGAGCCAGGGCCAGCGATCTTCGTCGGTCAGGGGAATGCCAGCGCGCATTTTCTCGACATTGGCTTCGGGGTGGTAGCCATCACCGTCAAGGAACGGCACATGCAGCCGCCGGGCAATGGACTGGCCGATTGTGGATTTGCCGGACGAGCTGACGCCCATGACGATGACGATGCGGGCAGGGGTGAGAGACATGAACGCTCCTGGTCAGACGGTGGCAGTGAAGGCGCCATCGACATAAAGGATATGTCCGTTGACGAAGCGTGCGGCCTCCGAGGCGAGGAACACGGCGGCCCCGCCGAGCTCTTCGGGCTGGCCCCAGCGACCCATGGGCGTGCGGCTCTCGATCCAGGCGTTGAACTTGTCGTCCTTGAGCAGGGCGTCATTCATCTCGGTGGCGAAATAGCCCGGTGCGATGGCGTTGACGTTGAGACCATGCTTTGCCCAATCCACCGCCATGCCGCGGGTGAGGTTGGCCACGGCAGCTTTGGTTGCCGCATAGGGGGCGATGGAGGGGCGGGACAGTTCGGACAGCAGCGAGCAGATATTGATGATCTTGCCGGCGCCGCGGGCGATCATGTGACGGGCGACGGGCTGGCTGACATTGAACACCGAGGTCAGGTTGGTGGCGAGGACCTGGTCGAATTTTTCGGGTGGAAAGGCTTCAAGGCTCGAGCGAAATTGCATGCCGGCATTGTTGACCAGAATGTCGATTGGCCCGATTTCGTCTTCGATATGGCTGATGGCGTCGTTCACGCTGTCGCGGCTAGTCACGTCGAAGGCGACCGCCTTGACGCTGGCGCCGGTGGCCGCCAGATCCTGCGCGGCGGCTCCGAGGGCGACATTGTCGCGGGCATTGAGCACGATCGCCGCGCCGGCCTGGGCCAGTGCCTTGGCCATAGCCAGACCGAGGCCGCGGCTCGATCCAGTGACGAGGGCGCGTTTGCCGGTGAGGTCGAACGGGGATGGTGTGTGCAAGGCAGCCTCCATAGATGGCCGGAACCTAGGGTGCACGGCCTAACCGCGCAATAGCATCTTCCATACAAGCGTGTTGAATAGCCGTTTTTTGCGCGATTACGGCTTCCGTATCGGCCCAGTTTGTGGTCAGTTCCCGGCCGCGCGGCATGCGCTGCGTGCATGGATTGCACAAGACGATCTCGGAAGGACAGACATATGTCGACAGCGGATATCGGCCTGATCGGGCTGGCGGTTATGGGCTCCAATCTGGCGCTGAACATCGCCGAAAAAGGCTACACGATCGCTGTCCACAACCGGTCGCCCGGGCGTATCGACGAATTCGTCGCCGAAGCCAAGGCCGAGGGCCTGGATGGCAAGACCGTTCCCAAATATGACCTCGCCGAATTCGTGCAGGCCGTGAAGGCGCCGCGCTCCATCATCATCATGGTCAAGGCCGGCAAGCCGGTGGACGAGATGATCGAGCAGCTGCTGCCACTGCTGGAAAAGGGCGACGCGATCATCGAGTGCGGCAATTCGCTGTTCACCGATACGCAGCGCCGGTTCGGTTACCTGACCCCCAAGGGCATCGGCTATCTCGGCGTCGGCGTTTCCGGCGGTGAAGAGGGCGCGCGCCACGGCCCCTCTATCATGGTCGGCGGCTCCAAGGAGCAGTGGCACAATGCCGAAGCGGTGCTGACCGCTATCGCGGCCAAGTTCAATGGCGAAAGCTGCTGTGCCTATCTGGGCGAAGGTGGCGCGGGCCATTTCGTCAAGACCATCCACAATGGCATCGAATATGGCGACATGCAGATGATCGCCGAAGTCTATGGCGTGATGCGCGATGGGCTGGGCATGAGCCCGGGCGAATGCGCTGACGTGTTCAAGGAATGGAACAAGGGCCCGCTCAATTCCTACCTGATCGAAATCACCGGTCATGTGCTGGCTGCTGTCGATAGCGAAACCGGCAAGCCGCTGGTGGAGCTGATCCTCGATAAGGCGGGCCAGAAGGGCACCGGCGTCTGGTCGGCAATTGCGGCTCAGCAGATGGGCGTCCCGGCCACGGCCATCGAGGGCGCCGTTGCGGCCCGCTCGATTTCATCGCGCAAGGAAGAGCGCGTGGCGGCCGAGGCAATCTATGGCAAGCGCGCTGTGGGCAAGGCCGACGTTACGCTGGCGGATCTGGAAAAGGCGCTGCTGGCCGGCAAGATTGTCTCTTACGCGCAGGGCTTTGCGGTGATCGCCAAGGCTTCGGAAGAAAACGGCTGGAACCTGCCTTTGGCAACCATCGCCAAGATCTGGCGCGCCGGCTGCATCATCCGCTCGCGGTTCCTCGATCAGATGTCGGCTGCCTATGAAAAGGGCGGCAATGTGAACCTGCTGGTGGTGCCTGACTTCGTCACCCTGATGAAGGACGCGCATCCGAGCCTGCGCAAGGTCGTGGCGGCAGCGGCTGTCGGGGAATTCCCGATGATCTGCCTCTCGGCGGCACTCAGCTATTTCGACAGCTATCGGCAGGCCCAGGGCACGGCCAACCTGATCCAGGGCCAGCGCGACTTCTTCGGTGCGCATGGCTTTGAGATTGTGGGCCGTGGCACCGACCTGCACGGCACCTGGCCAAGCACGCTGGGCAAGTAAGGCTTAAGCCAGCGGCACCCAGCCGGTCTCGGTCTTTTCCAGTATTGGCGAATTGAGTGGCGCGACAATCCTGTCGCGCCATTTTTGCATTGGCTCGTGCCATTTATTGCCTTGCAGCATGGCGGCGCCGATAGCGACGGGCTCAATGCCGGCTTTGGTGAGCAGGCGCATGACGGCGGCCATCGAGGTGCCGGAGCTGATGACATCGTCGATCACCGCGACGCGCTTGCCCTCAAGCAGCGGCAGCATGCGGGGGTCGATGAACAGGGTTTTGGCGTTATTGGGGCTGGTGATCGAGCTCATCGGCTCGGAGAGGGCGTCGTCGTACCAGAATTTGCGCGACGTCCCGAGCGGCACGATGCGGCTGTGGCCGAGGCGGCGGGCGACATTGGGGGCGAGGTGCAGGCCCAGGGTGGGGACGCCGATGATGATTTCCGGCGCGAAGGGACGCAGCAGATCAGCGAGGCCATGGGCGAGGGCGTCGGCGACGGTGAAGCTGGCCTGGTTGATGATCAGCGAGGCGACCGCGCGCGTGCCGTCGCCGGGCAGGATGCGGATGGGCAGCAGGAGCCGGCGTCCGTCCGGGAGCGTGGCCGGGTAGGCTTCGGCAAAGCTGCCCGTGGAGGCGGCGTGCGGGGGCAGGATATCCTGCCAGAACTGGTGCGGCAGCAGTGACAAAAGCGAGGTTTTCCTTGCTGGCGGGAGGGGATTGGCCGAAAAGTCACCTATCCCAATTTGACGAGCTTGTCCCGTGACTCTTCCTGACGGCAATGACCCTTTCGACCTCGACGCCATGATTGCGCTGCGGCGCGATCTGCATGCCCATCCTGAACTCGGCTTTGAGGAAGTGCGGACCAGCGCCATTGTCGCTGAGCAGCTGGAGCAGGCGGGCATTGCGGTGCATCGCGGGCTGGGCAAAACCGGAGTGGTGGGCACGCTCAAGGTGGGGAATGGGACGCGGCGGATTGCGTTGCGGGCCGATATGGATGCGCTCGCCATGCCAGAGCTGGCCGAGCGGGACTATGGCTCGAAGGTTCCAAACACTATGCATGCCTGTGGGCATGATGGGCACACGGTGATGCTGCTGGCGGCGGCGAGGCATCTGGCGCGGACGCGGAATTTTTCCGGGACCGTGCATTTCGTGTTCCAGCCGGCCGAGGAAGGGCGCGGCGGGGCCAAGGCCATGATCGATGAGGGATTTTTCGAGCTGTTCCCGGTGGACGCGGCCTATGGGCTGCACAACATGCCGGGGCTGGCGACGGACGAAATGGCGGTGGTGGCGGGGCCGCAACTTGCTTCCTCAGATAGCTGGGAAGTGGTGTTCCGGGGTATTGGCACACATGGCGCCAAGCCGCATCTGGGGCGTGATGCGGTGACGGCGGCGGGACAGTTTTTGATGGCCGTGCATACGATCGTGGCGCGGCGGATCGATCCATTGCAGCCGGCGGTGGTGAGTGCCTGTGCGGTGAGCGCGGGGGACTTCAAGGCGCTCAATGTCATTCCCGATGAGGTGCGGATCGGGGGCACGGCGCGGGCCTATTCGGCTGCGGTGCGGGACCAGTTGGAAGACGAAATCGGCCGGTTGGCGCGGGGCGTGGCGGCGACGTTCGGCATCGAGGCGGAATATGAATTCCTGCGCCGGATTCCGCCGGTGGTGAATGATGCCAATGCAACGCGGCGGGCGCTGGCGGCGGCGCAGGCTGCGACGGGGCGGGCCGTCGTTACCGATTTCCCGCCGTCGACAGCGGGCGATGACTTTGCGTTTTTCGGGTCGGCCGTGCCGGGGGCCTATGTGTGGCTGGGCAACGGACCGGCGGTGGACGGGGCGCTGCACCACAATTCGCGCTATGATTTCAACGACGATGCGATCGCGACGGGCGCGCGGTATTGGACGGCGCTGGTGGAGCAGGAATTGCGCTAGGCGCGCTGCAGGCCCTGTGCGAGCAAAGCCAGCGCGCCCTCGGCATTAACGTGCATGGCGGCTTTCACGGGCGGGACTCCGGCGCGGGCGGGCTTGAGGGCCCCGGTGTCGCCATCGTCACCAAGATCGACAGCAAGATGGCGTTCTTCGACGCCGAACAGACTGGGGTCGAGCGCCAGCAGCATGACGCAGGGGTCGTGCAGAGGGCGGCTTTGCCGGCCCTCGCCAAAGTATAGCGCGATGACATCGGCGGCGATGGTGCCGGCTGTCGTGCCGCGCAGGCTATTCATCCAGGTGGCGTCGGCGCGCACTTTGCGGGTGACGTCGAGCGGCACCAGAGTCAGGTCGAGGCCAGCGCGGAACACAATATCGGCGGCCTCTGGATCGGTGGCGAAGTTGAATTCGGAGCGGGCGCCGATATTGCCCGGCTCGTCCACAGCGCCGCCCATGGCGATAACCTGCCCGATCCGCGCTGCGGCAGCGGGATGGCTGGTGATGAGCTGGGCGATATTGGTCAACGGGCCGAGCGCCAGAATATCGATGGTGCCGCTGGGCTCGGCCAGGAGCAGATCGGCCATCCATGCCACTGCGTCGTGCAGGGGCTCGGCCGCCGGCTCGGGCAGCACGAGGCCCTGCACACCATCAGCGCCATGAACCGCCACCACATCGATGCCCCAGCGCCGCAACGGCTTGGCGGCGCCGATGATGACCGGAATATCGCTGCGGCCCATGGCGGCCAGCAGCCGTCCGGCATTGCGGGTGGTGTTGTCGATGCCGATATTGCCGGCCACGGTTGTCAGCCCCAGCACGTCGAACCGTCCGCAATTCAGCGCATGCAGGATTGCGACGGCGTCGTCGAGGCCGGGATCGGTATCGATGATGATGCGGCGATTAGTCATAAAGCGGCTGCAATACCATTTCGGGGACCTTGACCAGGCCTTTATCTGTAATGCGGATTTCGGGGATCACCGAAAGCGGGATGAGGTTAAAGCCCATATAAGGGATGGTGCAGCCGGCGGCCTCCCAAGCGGTTTTGAGCACTCGGTTTTCGGCGGCGACGTCATGGACGCGTTTGTCGGAGATCAGGCCCGCGACGGGCAGGCCGACAAAGGCGGTGACCTTGCCATTCTGCACCACGACGATGCCGCCCTTGGCGGCGTCGATGGTTTCGAGGGCCAGTTGCATATCGGCCTCATTGGTGCCAGCGAGCAGGATATTGTGGCTGTCGTGGCCGACGCTGGAGCCAACGGCGCCGTTCTTGAGGCCGAAATCCTGCAGCAGGCCATGGGCGATGCCGCCCTTGGATTTGCCGTGGCGCTCGATAACGGTGACGAAGCTGAGATTGTGCTTATCGAGAATACTGGCCCAATCATTGGCGGGCTCGATGGCGACCTTGCGGTGGGGCAGGACAATGCCGGGCAGTTCGATGCCGATGGCATTGGCGGTGACCGGGCCGGTCGGCAGTTCGGGCGTGAGCTTGAGGCCCTTGGGCAGGTGGACAGTATTGTAGGCCGCCTCGGGGTAGCGGTAGCGCTGGTTGAGGGTTTCCTCCAGCACGGGCATGACCTTGCGCTGGTCGACGACCAGTTCGCCGCCATACCAGGTGCTGACCGGCTTCATGTCATCGCCCAGCAGCACCAGATCCGCGCGGCGGCCGCCGCCGAGGCCACCGATTTCATCACCGAGGCCGAAGCGGGTGGCGCTATGCAGCGAGCCCATGGCCCAAGCCTGTTCGGGCTTCATGCCCAGGCGGATGGCTTCGCGGACGACCCAATCGAGGCCGAAGGTCAGCAGGTCATCGGCGTCGCGATCATCGGTGCAGACGGCGAAGCGCTTGTGGCTGGCGCCTTGCTCGGTGATGGGCTTGATGGCTTCGACGATGGAATTCCACGGCGTGGCCGGGTTGCCGCCGCGCAGGAAGACCCAGATGCCGGCATCAATGAAATCATTAGAAATGTCGCGGTCGATGGCCTCATGCGTGTCGGTGACGCCGGAGGCAGCATAGGGCGCGACGAAGTCGCGGCCATAGATGTGACCGGAAACCGGGCGGTTACGCTTGAGCGATTCAGCGATGATGGCGTGGCTGCGCGGATCGCCCATGGCGACGGGCACGAAGTCCATTTTCTCGCCCAGCGCCATGGCTTCGGGCCATTTGTCGAACAGCGCGCCGATCTTGTCGGGGGTGAGGTCGCCGCCAGCGGTTTCGAGCTCCGGGGAGGTGGCGGGCACGGTGGACGGGACCGTCAGAAAAATCGAGAGCGGGGCGAGACGCGCATCTTCGAGCATGGCTTCAACGCCCGCCACGTCCATGACATTGCCGATCTCGTGGCTGTCGCAGAAAATGGTGGTGGTGCCGTTCAGCAGCGCGGCTTCCGCATAGGCGCAGGCGGTGACCATCGAGCTTTCGATATGGATGTGTGGGTCGACCAGACCCGGCGCGATAATGCCGCCCTTGGCGTCGTAGACGGCTTTGGGCGTGGGGGCCTTCTTGTAGGTGCCGGCGGGGTGGATGGCGGCGATGCGGCCACCGACCAGCCAGATTTCCGTATCATCGGCAATCCTCTCGGAATAGGTCGAGAGCACACGGGCGCCTGTGATGACCAGATCGGCGGGGGCGGCGCCGCGCGCGACGGCGGCGAGGGCCTGGGTCTGCTGCCAGAGCGGGGCGACGGAAAAGCGAGTGAGGGCCAAGTGGTCTACTCCTTGAAGGCGTGAAGGATGCGCACCCAGGAGCGGATGCCTTTGTGGAAACTCGACAAGTCGTATTTCTCGTTGGGCGAGTGGATGCGGTTGTCGAAGCGGGCGAAGCCGATCAGCATGGAATCCATGCCGAGGCGCTTCTTGAATTCGCCCAGAATGGGGATGGAGCCGCCGGTGCCGGCCAGGGCGGTTTCGCGGTTCCATTCGGCGGTAAGGGCGGCGCGGGCCTTGGTGAGCAGGGGGCCGTCGAGATCCATGATCTGGGCGGGCGCGGCGGCATAGGCCTTGAAGGTGACGCTGCAATCGGCCGGTAACAGATCGGTTACGAATTGGCGGAACAGGGCGCGGATGCGGTCGGGGTCTTGGCCCGCCACGAGGCGGAAGCTGAGCTTGGCGCTGGCCTGGGCGGGGATGACGGTCTTGAAGCCATCGCCGGTATAGCCGCTCCACACGCCATTGATTTCACAGGTGGGGCGGGCCCCGACCTGTTCGAGCACCGAGCGGCCGGTTTCGCCGGCGGGGACGGAAAGGCCGACATCGGCAAGGAACTTCTCGGCGTCGAAGGGCAGGCGGTTCCACTGGTCGATGATGGCGGCGGGAACCTCCTGCACGCCATCGTAGAAGCCGGGGATGGCGACTGCGCCATCATCGCTACGCAGCTTGCCGATAATGCTGCCGATCAGCTGGGCGGCATTGCGGGCGGCGCTGCCGAACATGCCGGAATGCAGGTCCCGGTCACCCGCTGTGATGGTGAATTCCTCGCTGACAAAGCCGCGCCACATGGTGGTGATGGCGGGAGTATCGTGGTCCCACATGTCGGTGTCGCAGACCAGGATCGTGTCGGCCTGCAGGTCCTCGGCATTGGCCTCGAGAAACGGTCCGAGCGAGGGGCTGCCGGCTTCTTCCTCGCCCTCAAACAGCATGGAAATGCGGATTGGTAGCGTGCCGGTTACTGCTTTGTAGGCGCGACAGGCTTCGATGAAGGTCAGCAATTGGCCTTTATCGTCGGAGGCGCCGCGGCCCAGGATGAAGGTTTCGCCATCGGGCTGTGGGGCGAGGGACGGCTCGAAGGGCGGCGTGGTCCAGAGGGCGAGGGGATCGACGGGCTGGACGTCATAATGGCCGTAAAACAACACATGGGGGCCGGCGATTTTGGGGCCGTGGCCGACGACCATGGGGTGACCCGCCGTGTCGCGGACGGAAGCGTCAAAGCCCATGCCGGCCAATTCGCCCGCGAGCCATTCGGCGGCGCGGCGGCAATCGTCCTTGTAGTGGGGTTCGGTGGAGACCGAGGGGATGCGGATCAGCTCGAAGAGGCGGTTTAGGCTATCATCGAGATTGGCATCGACGGCCTCGAGAATGGCGGTGAGTTCGGTCATCGGGCAGCCTCGTCGATGCGGATCATTTCGGCCTTGAACTGGGTGGCGATCTGCATGGCGTCGCGCAGGGTCTTGTGGGGATCGAGCGTCTGCACCTGCCGGTTGCGCATCAGCCAGCGGCCGGCGACCATAGTGTCGGTGACGTCAGTTGGCATGGCGGCGAAAACCAGCATCGAATAGGCGTCGTAAATCGGGTGCAGGCGCGGGGCGGCGAGGCTGATGCGGATCAGGTCGGCCTGTTTGCCGGTTTCGAGCGAGCCGGTCTTGAGGTTGAGGCTGAGGGCGCGGGCGCCTTCGATGGTGGCCATGCGGACGACGTCGAGAGCGGGCAGCGGCTTGCGGGAGCCGCCGAGCAGTTTGGCGAACATCGAGACGGGGGCGAACTGGCTGAACAGGTCCAGCGTGTTGCCGCTCATGGCGCCGTCGCTGCCGATGCCGGTGGGCAGGCCCGCGTTGCGCAGTTTTTCGACCGGGGCGATGCCGCGACCGGCCTTGCCGTTGGAGCGCGGATTGGTGACGGCGCAGACCTGGGCTTCGGACATCATGGTGATATCGGCGTCGTCCAGTTGCAGGCAGTGGGCGCAGATCAAGTTTGGTTTGAGCAGGCCAGCGTCGCGGGTGACGGCGACGGTGGACTGATTGTGATTGTCGCGGGCCCAGGCGACTTCCAGTGCGCTTTCGGCCAAGTGCATCTGAACAGGCACGTCGGGGTGATCCGCGGACCAGCGGGCGACGCGCTCCATGACCTTGAGGCCGGTGGAGTAGGGCGCGTGGGGGGCAATCGACGGGGTGATCAGTGGGTGGCCAGCGAACTCGGCGACCAGTTCTTCGACACGCGCGAAACCTTCGTCGAAATCCTTGTGATCGGGCGGGTCGAAATCGGCCAGCGTTTGGCCGACAATGGCGCGCAGGCCCGATTGGCCGGCAATGCGGCCGACTTCGGTTTCGAAATAATACATGTCGGCGACGGTGGTGACGCCGCCCTGGATCATTTCGAGTGCCGAAAGGGCAGAACCGGCGCGGACCATTTCGGGGGTGACGAATTTGCGCTCGAGCGGGAGGATATAGCGATAGAGACGGTCGTCAACGTCTTCGCCCAGACCGCGGAAAACCGACATGCCCATGTGGCAATGGGCGTTGACCATGCCGGGCATGACGATATCGCCATTGCAGTCGACGATTTCGGCGTTTTCCACGGTCGGCGGGGTGCCGGAGCCGAGGGCGGTGATGGTGTCGCCGTCGATCTGCAGCCAGCCAGAGCGGTGCTCGGTGAGGGCGTCGTCGAGGGTGAGCAGCCAGGCATTGGTCAGGATGGTGGTCATGGGCGTGATCCTCGCGCGTTGAGCGCTTCCCTTCTCCCCTTGCGGGAGAAGGTGGCTCGGCGCAGCCGAGACGGATGAGGGGTCTGCGATATTGCCGGGCGCACGGCGTGGGGAGAGAACCCCTCACCCGCCCTTCGGGCACCCTCTCCCGCAAGGGGAGAGGGGAGGCCCGTGGCTTTCGGGCATTTTGCCACGACCTCGTGGTTCGACGCGCTCACCATGAGGTCTAGTTGGTTCACTACGCCGGTTCCGGCGCCAGGATCGTGCATTGCTCGGGGACGGGGACCAGTTTGGCCGTGGCGCCGGTTTCGAGCGGGCGGGTCAGCGGGCCGTTGGCGACGAGGGGACCGGCTGGGGTTTCGCACTGGTATTGGTAGGCGCGACCAAGATAGGTGCGCAGGCCCAGCGTGGTCGGGATGCCATCGGTGCCGGCGGTGTCGGTGACGGCCAGGCCATCGGCGCGGCAGGCGAGGATGAAGCTATCGGGGATGGGGCCGAAATCGTCCTGGCTCAGGGTGAGCTTGGCGCCGCCGGTCATTTGGGCGGTGATCGTCGCGCCGTTGCGGGCGGTGACGCTCATGGGGATGAGGTTTTCGAAGCCGACGAAACGGGCGACGAAGGCGTTGGCGGGGCGCTGGTAGAGCACTTCGGGGGTGTCGAGCTGCATGACGCGACCGGCATGCATGATGGCGACGCGGTCCGAGATCGAGAAGGCTTCTTCCTGATCGTGGGTGACATAGACCGAAGTGGTACCATTGGCCTGCTGCAGCTTGCGGATTTCCACCCGCATGTCGACACGCAGCTTGGCGTCGAGATTGGACAGGGGCTCATCGAACATCAGCAGCGGCGGCTCGATGACCAGCGCACGGGCCAGCGCGACGCGCTGCTTCTGGCCGCCGGACAGGGCGCCGGGGAGGCGTTCGGCGAGATGGGCCAGGCCCACGCGTTCGAGCATGGCGGTGACGCGCTTGGTCTTGGCATCGCCGGAAATGCCGCGCTGCTTCAAACCAAAAGCCACGTTTTCAGCAACCGAGAGGTGCGGGAACAGGGCATAGTTCTGGAACACGAGGCCAATATTGCGCTGGTGAGCGGGGAGGCGCGTGAGGTCTTTGCCGCCCAGCTCGATCTTGCCGGACGTGGGTTCGAGGAAACCGGCGACGAGGCGCAGGGTCGTAGTCTTGCCGCAGCCGGAGGCGCCGAGCAGGGAGACGAGTTCGCCTTCGGCAATTTCCAGCGACAGGTCTTCGAGGACTTTGGTGGAGCCGTAATGCGCCGTGATATTCTGGATGGAGAGGTTTTGGGTCACAGCTGGCTCACTTGGCAAGGAAGGTCAGGCCCAGGGTGCGCTCGACAATGGCCATGACGGCCACGGTGAGCGCCATGAGCAGCACCGAGACCGACGCGACGGTCGGATCGAAGAACTGCTCCATATGGGCGAGAATCTGGATGGGGAGGGTGGAGATGCCGGGGCCCGTCAGGAAAATCGAGATCGACACGTCGTTGATCGAGGTGATGAATGACAGGATGAAGGCCGCGATGACGCCGGAGCGCACATTGGGCAGGAGGATGGTGAAGAAGGTTTTGAGCGGGGGCGAGCCCAGGCTGATCGCGGCTTCCTCGATGGAGAAATCGAAAGAGGCGAGCGACGCGCTGATGACGCGGACCACATAGGGCAGCACGAGCAGGGAGTGGCCGACGACCAAGGAGAGGTAGATGGGCGCGTTGAACTGCACGGCGACGTTTTTGAGCAGCGAGAAGCCCAGCACCAGTTCGGGCACCAGGATCGGCAGCACGAAGAGCGTCGAGAGCCAGCCGGGAAGCTGGATGCGGTAGCGGTTGAGCGCGTAGGCCGCCGGGATGCCGATCAGCAGGGCGATGAAGGTCGAGAGGAACGCGATCTGCAGGCTGGTGATGATCGTGCGGCGGAAGGCCGAAATGGCAAAGATATTCTCGAACCAGCGCAGGGACAGGCCCTGCGGCGGGAAGGTGAGATAGGTCGTGTCGCTGAGGGCGGCGCCGACCACGATGATCAGCGGGCCGATGAGGAACACGAAGACCAGGGCGGTGAAGGCGATCAGGGCCGGGTGGAGTTTTGTGGTCATCAGACGGCCATGGGGTTGAGGCGCTTGGCCACGCGGGTCATCAGCAGCACGATGGCTATGGTAATGACGACCATGATGGCGGCGATGGTGGAGGCCGAAACCCAATCGAAGGTGATCATGGCCTGCTGATACATCAGAGTGCCCATGACCATCTGGCTTTCCCCGCCCAGCAATTGGGGCGTGGCATAAGCGGTGAAGCTGCCGGTGAAGACCAGCACGGCGCCCACGATAAGGCCGGGCACCGCGAGCGGCAGGATGACCTGGGTGAAGGTGGCCATGGGCTTGGCGCCCAGCGAGGCGGAGGCCTGGATCAGGTCATCTGGAATGGATTCAAGCACACCGACCAGGGTGAGCACCATGAGCGGCACGAAGAGATAGACCATGGCGACGATAACGGCGCCCTGGGTGTACAGCATCGTCATGGGCTCGGCGATGATGCCGGTACCGACCAGTGCACTGTTGAGAATGCCGTTTTTGCCCAGGATGATCATCCAGGCGAAGGAGCGGACGACGACGCCGGTCAGCAGCGGGAAGACCGCGGCGATGATCAGGATGGACTTGAGCCAGCCGGGCGAGCGCGACACGACATAGGCGGTGATGAAGCCGATAAACAGCGCGATCACGGTGGTGATCAGCGAGACCTGAATGGTGCGCCAGAGAACGGTGCGCCGGAAGCCGCTGCCGAAAAATCCGATATAGGGCGCCAGCGGGCCCGCCGGGGTGAGGAAGGTGGTGATGATGGTCGCGACGACCGGCAATACCAGGAAGATGACGACGGCGAGCGTCGCGGGGGAGGCAAGGCTCCATCCGGCGAAGCGTTTCATGGGTCAGGCCTTTACTGCACTCGATGCGCCAATATCCACAATGTCATTCCGGCGAAGGCCGGAATCCATCCTGAGATATTGCCAGGTCTGACATCTCAGGATGGGCCCCGGCCTGCGCCGGGGTGACATCGTGGGTGTGGAGCGATCGGGGCTCTGCTTAATCGAGGCGTTTTAAAAGGCGCGGGAGGCGGATGCTACCCCTCGCGCCTTCACGATTACATGCCGAACAGTTCGTTCCAGCGGTCGATCCAGCCGCTCTTGGCGGCGTTGAGCTTGGTGTAGTCGACGCGCTGCAGACCGGCGATAACGTCGGCGCCATAGGTCCACAGGGCGGCCTGCTCGGGCTCGAGCTTGACGGCGGTGTTGACCGGAGCATCGACGCCCTGTTCGGCCAGCTGCTGCTGGATTTCGGGGCTGAGGATGAAGTTGATGAACTGGTAGGCCAGTTCGGGCTCGGCGGCACCGGTCGGGATATTGACGGTGTTGAGAGTGGCGATCGAGCCTTCCGACAGGTCAGCCCAGACCGTGGTCGGGACGGCGGCCTGAATCTGGGCCAGGGTGAAGTCCTGTGCGATGGCGGCGGAGATTTCGCCGGTCGAGAACAGGTTGATCATTTCCGAGCCGGTATTGTAGTTCTTGACCACGTTGGGCTTGAGTTCTTCGAGACCCTTGAAGGCGCCATCGGCATCCGCATAGGCATCGACGCCCGCGTGATCGCCGGCCTTGAGCACGACCATCGGGCCGGCCGTGGTGGTGATGCCAGGCAGCGACAGCGAGGACGCGAGATCCTCGCGCCAGAGGTCGTTCCACGAGGTGATCGGGGTGGTGACCTTGGCCGAGTCATAGACCACGCCGACGCGGCCGATGGAGTAGGCCGGGCCGTAGCCGCCCTGCGGGTCTTTGGCGAGGTCGTAGAGACCGGCGAGGTTCGGCAGCTTGGCGGGATCGATCTTCTGGAACAGACCGGCTTCGATGCCTTGCTGGCTATAGCTGTCCGAGAAATAGGCGACGTCGACGCCGGCGCCATTGCGGATCTGAATCTTGTTCAGGCGCTCGCCATTATTGCCGGTCTCGAACACGATCTCGCAGTCGCACTGCGCGCGGAACGGCGCCAGGATGATGGATTCGAGCTTGTCGCCGTTAAAACCCCACCAGGAAATGGTCAGGGTTTTGGACTGGGCCATGGCCGGAGCGGCCGAGAGCAGGGCCGTCGCGGAGATCGCCAGCGCCAGGGCTTTGACGAGGGTGTTCTGCATTCTTGAGTGTTCCTTTGCATCGCAGGCTGTCGCCCAGCGATTGCTGGCCTTGACAGCCTCCCTGGACGGGCAGCCTATTTTTGTGGCGTGCCGCGAGCAAGCACAAAGAATAGGCCAGAGCTTTCGTCAAGCGGTTTATTAACGCGATTTTAGCGAGTTGGGCCGGTCAGGCGCCCATCCACCCAGACCTGTTCGATATTGGCGCGGCTGGCGCCATAGAGGATTTTCTCGAAGACGGCGTCGGGCTGGGTTTCGCCGAACAGGCGGATAGAGCCGGATGGCGCTGATGTATCGATGACCAGGGCGTCAAAACGATAGCCGGGGGCGAAGATGCCGATGGGCAGATCGAGCGCTATGCCGCCGCCAGCCGTGGCCAGGTGGAAGGCGGTCTTGAGGTCGATGGCCGAGCCCGGCGTGCCGCGATTTGCCGCAGGCAAAGTTGGGTCGACACCATCCTGCAAGAGGCGGGAGGCCTGAACCGTGGTGCGGCAGGCTTCGAACATGGAGGCGCTGGGGCCGCCGGATATGTCGGTGCCCAGGCCCACATGGAGGTGTTTTTCCAGCGCGCGACGCAGCGGGAAAACGGCGTTGGCGAAATAGATGTTGGACAGCGCGCAATGGGCGACGGCGGATTGGCTGGCGACGAGCCGGTCCATATCGGCGTCGGTGAGGAAATTGGAATGAGCGAGGACTGACTTGCGGGTCAGAAGGCCAAAGCTATCAAGGGCTTGCGCGTCGGTGTGGCCATATCGATTCAGCACGTGGCCGTGAGCCCAGTCGCTTTCCGAGCAATGGGTCTGCACGTGGCAATCGCATTCGGCGGCGAGCTGGCCGAGCCCCGTCAGCGCTTCGTCGGTGCAGGAGGGGATGAAGCGCGGCGTGATGACCGGGAGGACGCGGGCATCGGCATTGGCTGGGTGGCTGCGGATGTGGTCGATCACGGCGCGGGTGCCGGCTATCGCTGCCTCAGGCGAGGCATCACGGTAGAAATCGGGGCAGGCGGCGGGATCGTCCATCACCACTTTGCCGACCAGGGCGCGCTGGCCTTTGTCGATGCAGATATCGGCCAAGAGCTTAGTGGCTTCGGTGTGCTGGGTGGCGAAGTAGAGCGCGGTGGTGGTGCCGTTGGCGAGCAGGTCTTCGACCAAGGCGGTGTAGCGCGGGCGGGCGAAGTCGAGGTCGGCGTAGCGGGCTTCGAGCGGGAAAGTATACTTCTGCAGCCAGACTTCGAGCGGCTCATCAAGAGCTTGGCCGAGCTGGGGATATTGCGGGGCGTGGATGTGGAGGTCCACGAGGCCGGGCAGGATGTAGCGGCCCTCAGGCAGGCGCAGGAGAGCGTCGCCATAGCGGGCGATGGCGGCGGGTTGTGCGGGATCGTCGGGGCCGATCACGGCGGTGATGGTGCCTTTGGCGTCGATCTCGATCAATGTGTCGGTCAGCGCTTCCAGCGCGCTCTGCTGCGGGGCGTGGAAGAAGGTGCCGAGAATGGCGCGTAGGGTCATATTTTGCTCAGAGTGCGCAATTGGCGGGCGCGCAGGGCGCGGTAGCTGAACAGGGCCAGCGCCAAAAGGGTGATGACGAAAGGGATCATGCGGATCAGTTCGGGCGGAATCCAGTTGAACAGGCCCGGCATGACCACGGCGAGGGCTTCAAAGACACCAAAGAGCAGGGCGGCCAAGAGCGCGCCGACGGGATGGCGGGCGCCGAGCAGCACGGCGCCGAGGGCGATGAAGCCGCGGCCGGCCGTCATGTCGCGGGTGAAACCGACATAGTTGAACATCGCAAGCTGGGCGCCGCCGAGGGCCGCAAGGCCGCCCGAGACCAGCAGGCTCCAAGTGCGGATGGCATTGACGGGGATGCCTGCGGCCTCGGGGGCGGCGGGATATTCACCAACGCCGCGCAGCCAGAGGCCCCAAGGGGTGCGGTAGAGGAAATACCAGATGGCAAAGACCAGAAAGGCCGCGACCCAGGACAGGATCGAGTGGCCGGAGAGGAACTGGACCAGGGTGTGGCCGATGCCGGGAATGACACCGAGGAAGGAAAGATCGAGCGCGGGAATGGCTTTGGAGGGCAGGTTGATCGAGGTGCCCTTGTCGCCGCCAGTGGCGAGGGTGAGGGCGAAGACCGTGCCGCCTGCGGCGAAAATGTTGATGGCGAAACCGACCAGGATAATGTCGGCCTTGAGGCGCAGATGGAAGAAGGCGATGACCGCGCCGAGCAGGGCGCCGGCGGCAATGGCGGCGAGCACCGCGATGTACCAGGGGGCAAAGACCGAGACGATGACGGCGGTGAGGCAGCCGACCAGCATCATGCCTTCGAGCGCCACGTTGAGCGCGCCGGAGAGATCGGCGATGAGGCCGCCCAGAGTGGCAAGCAGGAGCGGGGTGGAGGTGCGGATGACGGTGACGAAGAAGGTCGCGGAAAAGACCGTCATGAACAGTTCGATCATTTGCCCGCCTCCATGACGGCAGAGGGCGTGGCGTTGCGCCCCAGAATGCGGGCGAAGACTTTGCGGCCCGGCATTGAAAAGGACGAGGCGACCAGCAGGATGATGATGGCGGTGACGAGGCCAATGACCTCAGCGGGCACGTCGGTGCGGATATTCATCAGCTGAGCGCCCTGGCGCAGATAGCCGTAGAACAGGGCCACGACCGGAACGGCGAGTGGGCGGCTGCGGGCCACGATGGCGACCAGGATGCCCTCGAAGGCCAGGCCCCCTTCGAACAGGATGGTGAGCTTGCCGAAGGACTGGCCCTGCACGAACATGGCGCCAAGTAGGCCGCCAAGGGCGCCGGCCACGGTCATGGCCGAGACCATGATCACGGTGGAGCGGATGCCGGAATATTCGGCGAACTGGGCATTGTGGCCGACAAGGCGGAGTTTGAGGCCCCAGGCGGTGCGATAGAGCGCGAACCAGACGGCGAGCACGGCAACGATAGCGAAGATCAGCCCGATATCGATGCGGGTGCCAGCCACGAGAGGCGGAAAGACAGCGGTGGAAGGGAAATCATTGGTGGTGAGCACGCCGCTGCCAGGGGGCACGAGCTGGGTGCGGACCAGATAATTGCACAGCTCGATGGCGATATAGTTGAGCATCAGCGAGGAGACGATCTCGTTGGCGCCCAGCTTAGCCTTGGCGATGCCGGGGATGAAGCCATAGAACCCGCCCGCGATCATGGCGCAGAGCACGCCGACCGGGATAGCCAGCCAGGTGGCGCCGATGGGGGAGAGGGCGACATAGGCGGCGGCAAGGCCCCCGACATAGACCTGGCCCTGCACGCCCATGGAGAATTGGCGGGCCTGGAAGACAAGGCTGAAGGCGAGGCCCGTAATGGTCAGCTTGGCGACGTCATCGATCCATAGGCCGATGGTGCGGGGCCGGGAGATGGGGGCGGTCAGCAGCACGTTGAAGGCCTCGAGCGGGGCTTTGGAGGTGAGCAGGATGATGATGAAGGCGACGCCCAAAGCGATGAGAGCAGCGGCGAGGGCGCGGCCGGTTTCGCGGCGGATATTGGCCCAGCGGGCCTTGCGGCCGAGCACGGCTTCACTGGTCATGCTCATCGCAGGGCTCCCTGCATTTCGGCCGGGGTTTGCTTGGCGATGCCCAGCATATAGGTGCCCAGGGTTTCGGGGGTGAGCTCGTCGGAATTGAGGAAGGCGGCGACGATCTTGCCGCGATAGAGCACGACGAGGCGATCGGCCAGCGCCAGCAGTTCGGACAGATCGGCGGAACTGAGCAGCACCGCGGCGCCGGCGTCGCGGGCGTCGGTCAGCGAGTGCCAGATGAATTGGGTGGCGCCCAGGTCAACGCCACGGGTGGGCTGGTTGACGAGCAGGAGTTTAGGCTGTTCGGAGAGTTCGCGGGCGACCACGACCTTTTGCATATTGCCGCCTGAGAGCGTGCCGACAGCGGCGCCGGGGCCGCCGACGCGGATGGAAAAGCGTTCGATGAGCTTTTCGGCATTGGCCTTGATGGCCTTTAGATCAAGCAGG
This sequence comes from Hyphomicrobiales bacterium, assembly GCA_900470445.1. Classification (GTDB taxonomy): domain Bacteria; phylum Pseudomonadota; class Alphaproteobacteria; order Rhizobiales; family Devosiaceae; genus Devosia. Next base: position 29,564 of record UCAU01000043.1, read on the forward strand.
CCATTGCGGACATAGCGCTTGTCGTCCAGCCGTGTGGCGACGAGGTTTTCGGCGACGCTGGCACCGGTGGCGAGGCCCCGGGCGAGGCGATCTTCGGGGATGCTGGCAAGGCCAGCGGCGCGACGTTCTAGGATAGTGAGGGGCGCCAGACTCTGGCCATTGAGATAGGCGACGCCATCGGCAATGGGGCGCAGGCCCGCGACAGCTTCGAGCAATTCGGATTGGCCATTGCCCTCAACGCCGACCAGACCGACGATTTCGCCGGCATGGACGCGCAGGTTGAGGTCATCGACCAGGGTGGCGCCGTTTTCGCCGGTGACCTTGAGGGCCTTGATCTCGCAGGCGAGAGCCCCCTGATTGGCGGCGCGGTCGACGCGCAGAGCAACTTCGCGGCCCACCATCATGGTGGCGAGGCTTTTTTCGGTGACCTCGCTGGCGGCGACTTCTCCGACGGATTTGCCGGCGCGCATTACCGTAATGCGGTCGGAGATTTCAAGCACTTCGGGCAGTTTGTGGGCGATGAAAATGACGGTGCGGCCCTGTTCCACCAAGGCGCGGACGGCGACGAACAGCTCTTCGACTTCCTGCGGAGCGAGGACGGCCGTGGGCTCGTCAAGAATGAGGATGCGCGCGTCCCGGTACAGTGCCTTGAGGATCTCAACGCGCTGCTGCTGGCCGACAGGGAGTTGGCCGACCGGCGGCAGGGGATCAACGGAGAGACGGAACTTTTCGGAGAGCGCGCGCACCGCCTCGACCGCCTTTTGGCGGTCGAACCGGAGGCCGGTGCGGGGCTCGGAGCCCAGCACGACGTTTTCGTAAACGGAGAAGGAGGGCACGAGGGAAAAGTGCTGGAACACCATGCCGATGCCGGCGTCGATCGCCTCGCGCGGATTGGTGAAGCTGACGGGCTTGCCATCAAGCAGGAGCGTGCCGCGATCGGGGCGCTCGATGCCGAAGAGGATTTTCATCAGGGTGGATTTACCGGCGCCATTTTCGCCAACCACGGCATGGACCTCGCCCGCATTGATGGTGAGGTTGACCCCGTTATTGGCGACAACGCCGCCCGGATAGGTCTTGCCGATGTCGATCGCTTGCAGCAGCGGGGCCATGCAGGTCGTTCCCGTAGGTGGAAGGTGGCGCCGCCCGGAGGGGCGACGCCGGAATTTGTCACTTCATTGCGGTGGCGGGGACCAGTTCGCCCGAATTGATCTTGGCTTCGAGAGCGTCGATCTCGGTGCGGACTTCGGCGGGAACGAGCTTTTCGTAATAGCTGTTCTTGGAAATGCCGACCGCGCCTTCGGGCATGCCGAGAAGCACGGCCGAACCATAGGGAGCGGTGCCATCAATGGTCTGCTGGAGGGCGAGGAACAGGGAATCCCCGACCTTCTTTTCGACCGAGGTGAAGATGACATCGGCCTGGGCCGGGTCGGAATCGGCGAAGATTTCCGCCTGATCGCTGTCGACGCCGACGGCCAGCTTGCCGGCATCGCGCACGGCCTGTAGCGCGCCGATGCCGGTGCCGCCGGCAATCGGGAAGATCACGTCGGCACCCTGGCCGAGCTGGGCGATCGCCATTTCCTTGCCCTTGGCCGGATCGCTGAACGTGCCGGCGACGGTGTTCAGGATTTGGATATTGGGATTGGCGGCCTTGGCGCCCTCGTCAAACCCGACCTTGAAGTCGGTGACGGTGGGGAATTCCATGCCGATAATGGTGCCCAGAATGCCGGTGGCGGACAGCTTTGCGGCGGCGAAGCCGGCGAGATAGCCAGCGGCCGAAGTCTGATATTGCAGGGCCAGCACATTCGAGCAGCAGCCGGTGGAGAAATCCGGGCTGTCGTCGAAAATGATGAACTTGGTATCGGGATAGTCGGGCGCCAGCTTGGCGACAAAGCCGGTCATGTCGAAGGTGCCGGCGATGATGACGTCATAACCGGTGTCGGTGGCATCGGCCAGAGCCGGTTCCCAGCGGCCGCGGTCGTAGCCGGCTTCGATGATCTTGATCTCAACCGGCAGCTCGGCCGCGGCACGCTCTACGCCCGCTGTTGCGCTGTCGAGAAAGCTCTTGTCGCCGCGCGTGCCATGCAGCACGAGTGCGACAGTGAGCGGATTTTCTGCAGTATATTCCTGAGCCTGGGTGGCAATCGGGGCTGCTGAAGTCAGCAGGCCCGCAGCCAGCAGGAGGCCCGCCGAACGACGGGTCAGGGAACGAAACGACATGGGCGCACTCCGAGTTGGGAATTATCCGGGGATGTAGGCGATGGACGCTTTGTAGAGATCGACCAGGCGGTCGATTTTGGCTTCTTCGACGAGGGTCACCATGGGCGTGCCGAGGCGGCCGGACGGATCGACCACGGTCATGCCACGGGTGATGCCGGGGGCCAGTGCCACGTCCATGGAGGCACGCAGCGACTTGGTGACGATGCTGGGATCGACCACGACGGCGGCAGCCAGCGGATCGACAAAACGGAACACATCGCCCCCGCCATAGCTGGCATTGGTGCGCCGGGCGTGATCGGCCAGGGCTTCCGAGAAGGCCTTTTCGGGGCCGGCCGGGACGGCGGCGAAGGCAGTGTCAACGTCGGCGCCGCTCATATTGTGGGTGACGCAGGGCTCCCACGGGATGACGACGATGTCGATATCGGCCGAGAAGACCACCGAGGCGGCTTCAGGATCGGCATAGATATTGAATTCGGCGGCGGGGGTGGTGTTGCCGCGACCATAGATGGTGGCGCCCATGATGGTGAGCTGGCCGATGCCGTTGATGATGGAGGGCTCAAGCCGCAGCGCCAAAGCCAGGTTGGTCAGCGGGCCGATCATCAGGAAATCGATCTTTTCGCCCTTGCCGCCGGCTTCGCGGAAGGTCTGGCGCAGGAAGCCGATAGCGTCCTCGCTGGCGGGCTTGGCATTTTCGAGTGGGCGCGGAGCGCCGCCCAGACCGTCTTCGCCATGGATATATTTGGCGTCGATGATCTTTTGCGTCAGCGGGCGGTCGGCGCCCATATGCACGGGCACGTCGGCACCGGCGATAGCCAGGGTGGACAGGATATTGCGCGTGGCGGCATCGAGGCCGACATTGCCGAATACGGTCGTGATGGCATCGGGCGTGCGGCCGCCGGCGATGAGCATCAGCAGGGCCTGCGCGTCGTCAACGCCGCCGTCGGTATCGAGAATCAGTTTGTTCAAAATTGCCTCATGCGACCTGGCGCGCACTTTCGACGCGCGCCCAGAAGTCTTGGTAAGTGGCCGAATAATTCGACCTGATGGATTGGTAGTCGGCGCGCTGTAGCATGCGATCGCGGACGATGTCTTCGCCGGCGACCCAGACATGGGTAACGTCCCGGCCGCTGCCAGAATAGACCAGCACGGTCTCGATGTCCGGGGTTTCCGAATAGCCGGGGCCGCGCATATCCACAGCGATGATATCGGCGGCCTTGCCGATTTCGAGCGAGCCGATCTCGTGGTCAAGGCCCAAAGCCTTGGCGCCTTCGATCGTGGCCATGCGGATCAGTTCGGCGCTGGAAATCGGCTGTGCCACGCCTTCGCGGTGGGAGGCGACAAGGCCGGCCACCCGCATTTCGGCGATCATGTCATAGGAATTGTTGGCGGCGACATTGTCGGTGCCCAAAGCGACGGTGACGCCTGCGGCCTTGAGCTTGACCACGGGGCAAATGCCTTCACGGCCCGAGCGCAGGCCCGCCGTGGCATTATAGGACACCGAGGCGGCTGGGGCGGCGGCGAAAATGGCTATGTCCTCGTCGTTAAGATCAAGGCAATGTGCCGCATGGACGCGGCCGGCGAAGAAGCCGTCGCGGGAGAGGGCCTGCGTGGCTGTCAGCCCGTAGCGCGCCATGGTGTCTTCGTTATCCTCCGGTCCCGCCGCCATGTGCAGGTGCATGCCGACGCCGTATTTAACAGCCATGTTGACTTCGGCGCGGAGCAGGTCTTCGGAATTGTCGACATAGGGGGCGTGGGGGCCGAACCAGGGGATGACCCGGCCATCGGCGGAGCGCTGTTTTTCGATGAAGGCGGCGGCTTTGGCGAGTTCGTCCTCGCCGCGGTCCTTGTCGCCCAATTGCACAATGCCATAGGCAATGACGGCGCGCAGGCCGCTGGCGGCGGCGGCCTGGGCGATCTCTTCGGCAAAGAAATACTGGTCGCAGAATGTGGTGGTGCCGCTCAGTGCCATTTCGGCGCAGGACAGGGCAACGGCGGGGCCGATATCGGAGGCGATTAGCGACAGCTCGGGCTCGCGGATGGAATTGTACCAGCCTTCCATGGTGAGCAGGCTCTGGCCTTCCGAGCGGCCACGGAACAAGACCATGGCGGAATGCGTGTGGGCGTTGACCAGGCCGGGCATGATGAGTTGGCCGGGTAGTGCGGTTGCTTCGTCGAACCCGGCAGGGTCAGGTTGGGTCGACTTAGGACCGGTTCCGGTGATGCGGCCATTCAGAAAAGCAACCCAGCCGCCTTCAAAGACGGTGTTTTGCTTATCGACGGTGAGGATTGTAGCGTCGTAGATAAGAACAGAACTCATTTGACCCGGCTTAGTAAACCGCTTTACATCACGAATTAACGTCAGTTGTCAGCACAATGTCAAATGCTATCGCAGTTCATTTGCACAAACCATATGCGAATATCGGAAATGCACAAGACGGGGGCATGGTCGTGTGGTGCGCTGATGGCCGAGGATGGGCAATGAGTCCGAGAATCAGAGGCAGATCATGGCTACGCTGAGCGATGTCGCGGAAGAAGCGGGTGTGTCGCCGACGGCGGTGTCGCGCTATCTCAACAACAGGATTGAGCTGCCGCAGGGTACGCGCGACCGGATCGACGCGGCGATTGCCAAGCTCGATTACCGGCCCAACCTGCTGGCCAAGCGGCTATCCACCGGAAAGGCAGAGGCCATTAGCCTGGTGACGCCGGAAATCGGCAATCCGTTTTTTGCGGAACTGGCCGCGGCGGTAGAGGCCGAAGCCGAACGGCACGGCTACGCGGTGTACATGTCCTCGACCCGGGGCGACCGGACGCGGGAGGTTGACGCGATCAAGCGGCTGCATGACCAGCATGTGGATGGATTGATCATGATGACCAACCAGCCTGATGACGGCACACTGGCCGAGCTTCTCGCGCGGCACGACAATGTGGTGCTGCTGGACGAGGATATTCCCGGTGTGTCGGTGCCGCGCGTATTCGTAGAAAACGAGCAGGGGGCATATGCCGCGACGCAATTGCTGATCGAGGCCGGGCACCGCGATATTGCTGTCATCAGCGGGCCGGGCGGGCTGATGAGCGTCAAAGAGCGGCTGGCGGGATTCCGGCGGGCGATGGGCGAGGCAGGTATCGCGGTTCGCGAGGACTGGGTGCTGCTGGGGCAATATTCGCGCGAATTCGGGCACGAGGCAGCAGGGCGCCTGCTGGCGAGCCAGGAGCGACCGAGCGCTATTGTGGCGTGCTCGGATTATCTGGCGATAGGCGTGCTGCAGGCATTGCGGCAGGCAGAGATTGCCGTGCCCGGGGATATGTCGCTGGTGGGGTTTGACGACATGCCGTTCGCCGAATTGGTGGACCCGCCTTTGACCACGGTGCGCCAGCCGGTTGCCGAAATGGGGCGGCTTGCCTTTACGCGGCTGTTGGCGCTGATCAACAAGACTGAAACCGAGACTATGACCCGCCTGCCGGTGGAACTGGTCGTGCGCAAATCGGTCGCGCGGTTTGGGGGATAAGGTCTCGTTGATCCCCGCTCACGACTTGAGTAAGCAGGGTGCGGCTTGGATCGCAGGAGAATTATAGACATGGATTTGCCGGACGATCTGCTGATCAACGCCGCCGACGAGGTTCGCATTCGCCAGCATCTGGCGCTGGTGGCGCTGGGCAAGCGCCCGGCGGATCGCGCCGTGCGCGTCGGGCGGCTGCTCGATGTGCATGGGCGGCGCTGGCATGAGGATCAGGAGATCGTCATATCCGGGCGGCGGATCGCCTGGGTAGGGCCGGCGGGCGCCTATAAGGGCGAGGTTACCGAGCGGGTAGAACGGCTAAATCTGCATGCCGTGCCAGGGTTTGGCGAGGTTCATAAACACATCGAATCAAGCCATTTGACGCCCGAGCATGAGGCGGCATTGGTGCTGCCGCATGGCAATACCTGGACCTGCGAGGCCAGCCACGAATTTTCCAATGTGGATGGGCCGAATAATCTCGAATTCTGGCTGACGGCGCGGCGGGCCGGATCGCCAATGAAGATATTTCCGCTGCCTGGTTCGGCTGTGCCCCCAACGGCCTACGAATGGGGCGGCGGGCATTTCGGTTATGACGAGCAGCAGAGCTTTCTCAAGCAACAGCTGATGGTGGCCGGGCTCGACGAGGTGATGGATTGGCCGGCGGTGTGGAATCCAGAAAATCCCTCCTATGAGCGGCTGTGGGGGATGATCCGGGCGACATTCGAGCAGCGCGGCGTGGTCGAGGGGCATGCGGCGGGCATGCGGGCGATTGACGATATCAACGCCTTCGCGGCGGCCGGCATGGCATCGGACCATGAGGCGTGGACGGCCGAGGAAGTGCGCGACAAGCTGCGGCGCGGGCTGTTCATGGAATTGCGCCCGCATTCGGTCAAGGAGATGATCGGCGGGCTATTGGCCGAGGGGCAGCAGGATTGGTCGCAATTTGCGCTGTGTACCGATGACCGCTCCTGCTCGGACACGATGAAGCTGGGCGCGACCGACCACAATGTTCGGTTGGCCATCGAAGCGGGGCTAGCGCCCGAGATTGCCATTCAGCTGGTGACGATCAATCCGGCGCGGCATATGCGGCTGACGCCATGGGTGGGCGCGATTGCACCGGGACGGTTTGCCGATCTGGTGCTGCTCGGTGATGTTGCGAGCCTGTCCATTGCCGAGGTTTGGGCTGATGGCCAGCAGGTTTCCGAGGGCAAGAGCTACAGCGGGGCGCTGCCGAAGATTGCCTGGCCGGGCTGGGCGACGGGGACGGTCAATATCCAGCGTGAGATGCTGGCCGAAGACTTTGCGATTCCCGCTGAGCCGGGGCGCCAGACCATGTCGGCGGCGATCCTGCGGCCGTTCCATTGGGCGGATGAGTTCATCACCATGGACCTGCCCGTGGCCGATGGCCTGGTGCAGCGGGATGCCGGGCGGAATGTCACCAAATTTGCCATTGTCGACCGATTTTCGGGCGAGGGGCTGACGTCCAAAATGTTCTGGCTGGGCACGGGGCCAAAGACGCCGGAGACGGCGCTGGCCTGCTCGATGGGGCATGACAAGCACAACATCTGGGTGGTTGGGTCGTCGGACGCCGCCATGGCCAAGGCGGTCAATGCGCTGCGGGAAACGCAGGGCGGCTGGGCGCTGGTATGCGAAGGCGAACTGGCAGCGACGGTGCGTTATGAGGTTGGGGGCCTGATGACTTGCCGGCCACCGGCGGAACTCGATGCTGAAATGCAGGCGCTGTATGCGGCGGCCGAGGGGATCGAGTGGATGTATGAACCCACCTTCTCGCCGCGCTGGTGGCCGGGTTTCCCCGAGCGGCTGGCCTTTGCCACGCTGACCTGTGCGCCCTGGCGCTGGGTGCTGGTGGCGCCTTCGCCGCTGGCGCCGGAGGGATTTGTGAATGTCGCGACCGGCGAGACGCATCCCATTGTGTGGTGAGGCGTCCTCTACAGCGTCTTGAACATCACATAGCTATCCACATAGCCGTGCACGGGGTGGTTGAACGCCTTGGGCAGGGTGCCGACAATATCGAACCCGAGGGATTGCCAGAGCGCGACGGCGCGGGTGTTGGTGGAGACGACGTGGTTGAACTGCATGGCGCGGAAACCGCGTTCGGCGGCGCGGGTCAGCGAGTGTTGGCACATGGCGCGGGCGACGCCTTTGCCCTGGGCGGCGGGGGCGGTCATGTAGCCGCAATTGGCGACGTGGGCGCCGCCGCCTTGCTGGTTTGCCATGAGGTAGTAAGTGCCGAGGATCACGTCATTTTCTTCGGCGACGAAGACTTCGTGGGTGGGGCCGAGCCAATAGGCGAGAACCCCTGCATCGTCGAGGTCGGTGGCGATGGCGTAGGTTTGCCCGGCGGCCAGAGTGGGCGCGACGATGGCGAGGATTTGCGGGATATCTGCCTCAGCGGCGGGGCGGATTTGCAGCGTCATTATCGTCTTCATCCATGGGTGGAACGCGGATCTGGCCGGGGGGCGCCATGTCGGGGATGATGGGTTTGTTGGCGATGGAGGGGCGGTGGCCCAATTCGAAGCGCCAGGCGGCGGTGGCAAAGAGAATAAGTGCGAGGACGACGCAGCCGGCGGCGGCCACCCAGGGAGCACCGGGGAAATAGCCGGGCGAGTCGGGCGCTGAAGTGAAATAGGAAAAGATCTGCGTGGCGACGACCGGGCCGATAATGGTGGCCAATGAATTGGCGGCGTTGACTGCGCCCTGCAATTCGCCCTGGGCGTTGTCGGGCACCTGACGGGAGAGCACGCCATTGATGGCGGGCGGGGCCAGGCCACTGATCGCGCCGATCATGATGAAAACGTAGAGGTAGACCACCTGATCGGTGAAGGCGACGCCGATAAAGGCAGCGATGGCAGCCAGCAGGCCCAGTATGGCCACGGGCGGCTCGCCGATACGCTTGACCAGGGGACCGACGATGAAGGCCTGGCAGATGGCAAAGCCGATGCCGAAGGCGCCAAGTGCTCGGCCGATATTGGATGAGGTGAAGCGGTAGACCTCGACCGTGAAATAGCTGAACACGGTAGGCAGCGCCTGGGCGGCCAGCGAAAAGGCGAACAGCACAGCCAAAAGCCACAGCACGACCGGATAGCGGCGCAGGGCGACGACGGCGCCGAAGGGATTGGCGCGGCGGATGTCGAACTTGCGGCGGGCGTGGCGGGGCAGGCTTTCGGGCAGGATGAAGAGGCCGAAGAGGAAATTGGCGAAAGCCAGGCCGGCGGCGGCGAAGAAGGGGACGCGGGGACCCAGTTCGCCGAGTTCACCACCGATGACCGGGCCGATGATGAAACCCAGACCGAAGGCGGCGCCGATCAGCCCGAAGCGGTGCGTGCGCTTATGCGGCGGGGTGATATCGGCCATGTAGGCGGTGGCGGTGGCGACGGCGGCGCCGGCCACGCCGGCAATGATGCGGCCGATGAAAAGATACCAGACGAATGGGGCGATCGCCATCATCAGGTAATCGAAGGTGAGGCCGAGCAGGGAGCAAAGCAGGACCGGGCGGCGGCCGAAACGGTCGGAAAGATTGCCCAATACTGGCGAAAACACGAATTGCATCAAGGCGTAAGCGAAAACGAGGTAGCCGCCGATGACGGCCGCATTGGCGACGCTACCGCCGGTCAGTTCTTCCAGCAGCTCGGGCAATACCGGCACGATGATGCCCACACCGATCATGTCGAGCAGAATGGTGACCAGGATACAGGCCAGCGTCAGGCGGGAGCGGGTCGCAGCTTGCATAAAGTGGCGCTAACCTTCTGATTTTCAGGGCCCCAGCGGGCTGGTTGGTGTCGCGCAGTTGACACAGCCGGATCGGCCAAAGCAAGGCCGAACGGTGCTGGGGGTGGTATGCGCGACAGGTTGAAGCGGCGGGAAGCTGAATCTCTTCAGAGGTTTAACTCGGGTGCTTCGCGGAATGATTCAAGGCCTTAGGGCTGCGCATCATGCCCGTAGAGCCAGGCGAGGCGCTTGAGGTGACCGCGCGGGCCCTGGGCCGATATGACCAGGTTGCGGGCGGTGCTGAGGGGCCAGGGAAGATGAAAAATCTTGCCGTTGGAGCGGGAGACCTTGGCGACGCGCTCGACGCGCGGGCGGCGGATGACGTCGAATTTGGCGAAGGCAGCCGCGGCATTTGGCTCCTTGATCAGCAGGGGGGCGAGGACGGCGGCGTCTTCGATGCCCATAGCGGCGCCCTGGGCCTGGAAGGGGAGCATGGCGTGGGCGGCGTCGCCGATGAGGCCGATATTTTCGCGGTGCCAGGCGGGGGAATCGACGGTGTAGAGGGGCCAGGGGGTCCAGCTCCGGGCGCCGGCGGCGCGGATGGCTTCGAGCCTGGCGGGGA
>UCAU01000093.1 GCA_900470445.1 Hyphomicrobiales bacterium
CCCCTCAAGGGGGAGGGAGCGAAAGAACCGATCATCTGAGGGCAAGACGGAGGCGAAAGACCTATTCCGCCACACCCGCCATGGCGCTGTCGCGGGGCAGGTTGACGATGATGCGGCTGCCGCGGGGTTCGCGGCGCTCGGCCGAGATCACTCCGCCATGCAGGTTGACGAAAGTCTTGACGATCGCAAGGCCCAGGCCCGCGCCGCGCTGCCGGCCGCCGGCGGGAGCGTCGAGGCGGGTGAGGATGGCCGATTTCATTTCATCGGTCAGGCCCGGGCCTTCATCCTCGATGATGAACAGCATGCGCTCGGCGCGATGGCTGACGGTGAGCCGGATTTCCCCGCCCGGCGGGGAGAAGCGGGCGGCGTTGGACAGCAGATTGTACAGTACCTGCACGATGCGCGTGCCATCGGCGATGAAGGGGGGCAGGCGGTCTTCGATATCGACCACCAGGTTAATCGGCTTTTCGCCCGACACTTCCGGGAAAGTCGCCGACAGCCCGGCCCGCGCCTTGTCGACGAGGCCATGCACATCGAGCAATTCGGGCCGCAATTCGGCAATGCCGGCATCGACCGAAGCGAGGTCCAGGATATTATCGATCAACACGCCCAGCGTTACCGAGGAGGCGCGGATATAGTCGATATAGGAGCGCTGCCGTTCGTTGAGCGAGCCGCCTTCGCTGCCCGCGAGCAGGTCGGCAAAGCCGATAATATTGGTCAGCGGGCTGCGCAATTCATAGGAGACGTTTTCAACGAACGCGTCCTTGAGCACGTCGGCGGCCACCAGTGCGTCGTTGCGCTCCTTGAGCACCTTGGAATAGGAGGCGCTTTCGGTGACATCGAGGAAGGTCATCATGGTCTGCCCATCGGGCAGGCGGGTAATGGCATAATCGAGCAGCCGCCCATCGGAGCGGTTGAGCCGCCCCGTCTGGTCGGACCGGGTGGGGTTGAGGTCGATGATGCCGCGTTTGAGATCGCGCCAGATGCTGGCGCCATCCTCGGGAATGGCGCGGCCCGAGGCTTCGGCGATCTGGTCGATATGGGGGTTCTGCCCCAATTCGTTCATCGGCAGTTTCCACAGCGCCGATAGCCGCGGATTGGACAGCGTCAGCCGCCCATTGGTGCCGAACACGGCGACGGCCTCGCTCAGCGCATTGATGGTTTCGCGCTGCACATTGGTAAAGGCCTTGTTGGTGCTTTCGAGCTTGAGCCGTTCGGTCAGGTCTTCAAACACATAGATCACCCCGCCATTGGCGCCGGCGGGGGCGGAAATCACCTTGATGGTGCGGCCATCGGGCAGGTGCCAGGGCTCGTTCTCATAGGCAATGGTGCGGCTATAGGATTGCAGATGCTTGCTGCGCCAGGTCTGGTAATCCACCTGGCTGGGCAGCATGCCCTCGGTGCGCAGTTTGTCGAGGATTGCCCGTTCATCGAGCCCCAGCACGAGGAAGCCGCCATTGAGGTGCCAGAGATCGGCATAGGCCTGGTTGAACTGCACCAGCTCGCGCCGGCCATTGAAGATGGCAATGGGGGTGGCCAGCGCATTGATGATGCCCCCGATCTGGGCGACACCCGGATCGGCCGGCACGACAGCGGCCTCGAGCGGCCGCAAATAGCCGGCGCGGCCACCATTGATGGCAAATTCGACCAGCTCGAACCGGCCCTGGCCGGGCCAATCCACGCTTACGCGGGCGGGCTTATCGGCGCCGGCACAGGCGGCGAGGTGGGTTTTGAGCGCACCGTTTTCGAGCAATTCGGCGGGGGCGGCTTCGCTGCCGGATTTGTTCAGCGCCTTGGCGAGGCTGTGATAGGCCGGATTGGCAAAGATCAGCTTGTCATTGGGCCCGCGCAGGAAAGCGGGCTGGCTCAGCAGCGACAGGATGGCTCGCACGCTATCGGTGTCGCTCATCATGGCATTGGCCGCTGCAGCCTGTTCGGCGCTGGGCTGCAGGAATGCCGGGCGCAGGCGCAGCGCCACGCCGCCACCCAGCACCCAGCCATTGGCGCGGATCAACCGGCCGTCAATAGCGGTGAGGCTGGCGGAAAACGCCTGGCCATGCACACGCAGCGCCTCGAGCGACTGGCCGAGCTGCTCGGCATCGTAATTGGCCAGCCAGGAATGGAAATTGAGAATGCTTTCGGGCTGCCGCCCGGTGGGCACCACGGCCGAGGTCTGCCCGAGGAATTTGGGCGTGCCGCTGGCGTTGTCGGTCCACAATATGGTGACTTCGCGCGTACCCGAGAGCAGGGCTTCATATTCGTCGACCAGCGCGCGGAGGCCCGCAATCTGTTCGGCGGCCTTGCGGCGGGCCTTTTTGCCATCGGCCTGCATGGTGCGCAGCACGGCCATGGCGAGCAGGGCAAAGGCGCCCGCGCCTACGGCGATGGCCAGCGGCGCCGCGCCGGCAAGAGTGGCCGTCGTCGGGCTCTGGGCCAAGGCGGGTACGGCTGTTGCCAGTGTCATGGGGGCTGCCGCCAATCCGCGGAATCCCCAATGCTTCCGGAAACGATCCGGCGCCATGCGCTGCCCTCGTGTTTGTTGACGTTCTGCCAAGTCCGCCCAAGAGCGGTACGCTTGCACTAGAGGGGCGACGCAAGCGGAACCATCGGTTCCCGCCACCCCGAACCGGCAGCGTGTCCCCGCGCCCCCGAATCACCCTGACCATACCGGCACGGTGAATCGGCTAAAAGAGTCTTAATGGGTGTGGCTTGCCGACAAATGGCGGATATCGCCCCTTGACGGGGAACGAAGCAGAAACAAAAACGCCCGCAGCCAAAGCCGCGGGCGAAATGCCGAAAGGGCAAAAAACTCAGTAGCGGTATTCGCCGGACTTGAAGGGGCCGTTTTGCGGCACGCCGATATAATCGGCCTGGGTCTTGCTCAGCTTGGTCAGCTTGGCGCCCAGCTTGGCCAGGTGCAGTTCGGCAACCTTTTCGTCGAGATGCTTGGGCAGCACATGCACCTTCTTTTCCAGCTTTTCGCCATTGGTCCAGAGTTCGATCTGGGCCAGCGTCTGGTTGGCAAAGGATGCCGACATGACAAAGCTGGGGTGGCCGGTGGCATTGCCCAGATTGACCAGGCGCCCTTCGGACAGCAGGATCAGGCGCTTGCCATTGGGCTGCTCGATCAGATCGACCTGCGGCTTGACATTGGTCCACTTGAAATTGCGCAGGCCGAGCACGTCGATCTCGTTATCGAAATGGCCGATATTGCAGACAATGGCCATGTCCTTGAGATTGCGCATGTCATCGATCATCAGCACGTCGCGATTGCCGGTAGCGGTGACCACGATATCGGCGCGATGGGCGGCGTCTTCGAGGGTCACGACCTCAAAGCCTTCCATGGCCGCCTGCAGCGCGCAGATCGGGTCGACTTCGGTGACCAGCACGCGGGCGCCGGCGCCGCGCAGCGATTCAGCGGAACCCTTGCCCACATCGCCATAGCCGCAGACGATGGCGACCTTGCCGGCCAGCATCACATCAGTGCCGCGGCGGATGGCATCGACGAGGGATTCACGGGTGCCATACTTGTTGTCGAACTTGGACTTGGTGACCGAGTCATTGACGTTGATGGCGGGGAAGGGCAGCTCCCCCTTGGCATGCAGCTGATAGAGCCGCATCACGCCGGTCGTGGTTTCTTCCGACACGCCGCGGATATTGGCGCGGATGGTGGAGAAGAAATTGGGCGAGGTCGCCAGGCGCTGCTTGATCGTGGCGAAGAAGATTTCCTCTTCCTCATTGCCCGGCTTGTCGAGGAAGGACGCGTCCTTCTCGGCCTTGGCGCCGTTGAGGATATACATGGTGGCGTCGCCACCGTCGTCGAGGATCATATTGGGGGTGAGCCCATTGCCCCAATCCATCATGCGGTCGGTAAAGGCCCAATATTCTTCGAGACTCTCGCCCTTATGGGCGAACACCGGAATGCCGGCGGCGGCGATGGCGGCGGCGGCATGGTCCTGGGTCGAGAAAATATTGCAGCTGACCCAACGCACCTGGGCGCCCAAAGCCACCAGCGTCTCGATCAGCACCGCGGTCTGGATGGTCATATGCAGCGAGCCGGCAATGCGCGCGCCCTTGAGCGGCTGGGCGGCGGCATATTCTTCGCGGATGGCCATCAGGCCGGGCATTTCGATTTCGGCGATCTGGATTTCCTTGCGGCCGAATTCGGCTAGGGAAATGTCCTTGACCGCATAGTCGGTCGATTTGGTGGTCATGGCGGGCTCCGCTTGGGCACAAGACTTCTTGCCTTTTGCTATAGCCAAGGCTGTCGCTTGGATCAACCGGATATAAAGATAAGTTTATATCACCCCGTGGATGGCCTCTTGCCCAAACCCATCCCCAACCACGGTGTCATTCC
>UCAU01000046.1 GCA_900470445.1 Hyphomicrobiales bacterium
GGGACTGGATCGGGGCTCCCGGCCTGAATATCAATTGACCCTTGGCTGGGGGTGTCTCTCAACACGCGCGAAATACCGGAATTCATCATCAATCTTCCAGCACCCACGTATCCTTGGTCCCGCCGCCCTGGCTCGAATTGACCACCAGCGAGCCCTTCTTCAGCGCCACCCGCGTCAGCCCGCCCGGCGTGATCCGCACCTTGTCGCCCACCAGCACATAGGGCCGCAAATCCACATGGCGCGGCGCCACCCCGGCATTGACGTAAGTGGGGCAGGTGCTCAGCGCCAAGGTCGGCTGCACGATATAATTGTCCGGCCGCGCCTCGATTTTCCGGCGGAATTCGGCATGCATGGCCTTGGTCGAGGTCGGCCCCACCATCATCCCATAGCCGCCCGAGCCATGCACTTCCTTGACCACGAGGTCAGCGATATTGGCCAGCACCCAATTGCGCTGCTCCTCGTCGGTGCAATTATAGGTCGGCACATTGTTCAGCAGTGCCTTTTCCCCGAGATAGAATTCGATGATTTCGGGCACATAGGTATAGACCGCCTTGTCATCGGCAATCCCGGTTCCCGGCGCATTGACCAGCGTCACATTGCCTGCCCGATAGGCGTTGAACAGGCCTGGCACGCCCAGCATGGAATCGGGCCGGAAGGTGAGGGGGTCCAGATAATCGTCGTCGATCCGGCGATAGATCACATCCACCCGCTCGGGCCCGGTCGTGGTGCGCATATAGACCTTGCCGCCATCGACAAACAGGTCTGGCCCCTCGCAGAGCTGGGCACCCATCTGGTCGGCCAGGAACGAGTGTTCGAAATAGGCCGAATTATAAATCCCCGGCGTCAGCACCGCGATATTGGGCGATTGCCCCGCGCTGGCCGGCGCCACGCTTTCCAGCGTCCGCCGCAGATTTTCGGGATAAGTTTCCACCGGCGCCACCTTGCAGCGATGGAACAGGTCCGGCGCCAGCTGCATCATCGCCTCACGGTCTTCCAGCATATAGCTGACCCCCGAAGGCGTACGCAGATTGTCTTCCAGCACGTAATATTCGTCCGGTCCCACCCGCACGATATCGACCCCGATAATATGAGCATAAACGCCCTTGGCCGGCTCCAGCCCCATCATTTCGGGGGCAAAGGCCGCATTCTGCAGGATCAGCTTTTCGGGAATGCGCCCCGCCTTCAGAATTTCCTGGCGGTGATAGATGTCATACAAAAACGCATTGAGCGCTTTGACGCGCTGCTCGATCCCCTTGGAGAGCTTGCGCCATTCCTGTGCCGCGATAATGCGCGGGATCACATCGAACGGGATGACCTTTTCGGTGCCTTCTTCCGAGCCGTAAACCGCAAAGGTGATGCCCAGCTTGCGGAAAATCGCTTCCGCATCCGATTGCATCAAGGTCAGGGCTTTGTCGGGCTGTTCCTCCAGCCAGGCGTTCAGGGCCCGATAAGGTTCGCGGACAGAACCATCCGCATTGTACATTTCATCGAACGGCGCAGTTTCGGCCATTATGCTCCGCGTGGTGTTACGGCTTAGCCCATCGCCTTCACATTGCTACACATTTGTACGCAGCCGTCCAGCCGCTCAGCGCGACAATCGCAAGATGCCACCGCATGAGCCCCACCTGACAGATCGCCTTCTACGGGGCTTGCGATACCCATCATGCCCATTATGCTGCCGCCAAACACCACCGGGAGGAGCCCCATTCATGACCATCGAAATCCTGCAAACCGGCAAGCTCCTCGCCAGCTGCGAAGCCGCCCTCGCCCAGCGCTACACCGTGCATAAGCTGCACGAACAGGCCGATCCCAAGGCCTGGCTAGCCGAAAACGGCGCCCGCATCCGCGCCCATGCCGGCTCGGGCGTGCAGGCCGATCTGATGGATGCGCTACCCAATCTCGAAATCATCGCCAGCTTCGGCGTCGGCTACGACAATATCGACACCAAGGCCGCCAAGGCCCGCAATATCCGCGTCACCAACACGCCCGACGTGCTCAACGACGCGGTGGCCGAACTCACCATCGGCCTGATGATCGCCTTGGCCCGCCGCATTCCCCAGGCCGATCAATATGTCCGCCAGGGCAAGTGGCAGCCCGGCGCCAGCATGCCGCTGTTCTCCGAACTCACCGGCAAGACCCTGGGCATTCTGGGTCTGGGCCGTATCGGCAAGGAAATCGCCTCCCGCGCTCAGGCCATGAAGATGCGCGTCGTCTATCACGGCCGCCATCGCCAGCCGTCCGAGCCGCATATCTACTACGACAATCTGGTCGATATGGCCCGCGACAGCGATTGGCTGGTGATCATCGCCCCCGGCGGCAAGGGCACCGAGCGGATCGTATCGCGGGACGTCCTCACCGCCCTGGGTCCCAAGGGCATGCTGGTCAATGTCGCCCGCGGCACGCTGGTGGACGAGCCGGCCATGCTCGAGCTGCTGCAGAATGGCGGCCTGGGCGGCGCCGCGCTCGACGTCTTCGAAAACGAGCCCAGTGTCCCCCAAGCCTTCTTCGCCCTCGACAATGTCGTCCTCTCCCCCCACCAGGGCAGCGCCACGGTACAAACCCGCGACGCCATGGGCGCCATGCTCGTCGCCAATCTCGACGCCCACTTCGCCGGCGAACCCCTGCTCAGCCAGGTGGTTTGATCTCACCTCTCCCTTGGGGGGAGAGGTCGGCGCGCAGCGCCGGGTGAGGGGGCCTTTCGCTACTCCAAATTCTCCTGCACCATCGTCCCGGCGGCGTGGATGCACACAATCTCCAGCCGCCCCGGCCCGATATTGGTGAATTTATGCGGCACCCCGCCCGGCACCACGGCAATATCGTTCGGCCCCACCTCGATCACCTCACCCCCCGCCACCACGCGCGCCCGCCCCGATTTGACGATCCAGGTTTCGGCATAGGGATGCACATGCAGTCCCGGCCCTTGCCCCGGATCATTGTCCACCGAGAAAAACGAAATCCCCGCGCCATAGCCATCCCCCTCGAACCGGATCGTCCGGCTCTTGCTCATTGGCCGCTCCGCTGCGCGCAATACATGCACCATTTGTCTGTCTCCTCTGGTTCTCTGACCACACGACGGGTGACCCTCGCCAGTTTCGACACGTCTTCCCTGCGCAACGCGGCGATTCCCATATCCGCCGCAATTGGCTAGCTTCACTGCAAACGAACAGGAGACGACGACATGGCAGATTGGTGGCGCGGTGGTGTGATCTACCAGGTGTATCCGCGCTCCTTCCAGGACAGCAACGGCGACGGGGTCGGCGATCTGCCCGGCATTCTGCGCCGGCTCGATCATATCGCCAGCCTGGGCGTCGATTGCATCTGGCTCTCCCCCATCACCCAATCCCCGCAAGAGGATATGGGTTACGACGTCTCCAATTATATCGATGTCGATCCGCTCTTCGGCACCATGGAGGATTTCGACAGCCTGATCGAACGCGCCCATGCCCTAGGCCTCAAGGTCATCATGGATCAGGTGGTCAGCCACACCTCCGATCAGCATCCCTGGTTCCGCGAATCCCGGCTCTCGCGCGATAATGCCCGCGCCGATTGGTATGTCTGGGCCGATCCGCTCCCCGATGGTTCCCCGCCCAACAATTGGCCCGCCGTGTTCGGCGGCCGCGCCTGGGAATGGAATCCCACCCGCGGCCAATATTACCTGCACAATTTCCTCGCCAGCCAGCCCGACCTCAACTTCCACAACGCCGAAGTCCAGGACGCCGTCCTCGATATCATGCGCTTCTGGCTCGAGCGCGGCATCGATGGCTTCCGGCTCGACACCGTCAATTACTATTTCCACGACAAGAAACTGCGCTCCAACCCGCCCAACAAGCGCGACGAGCATCTGCCCTATGCGGTCAATCCCTATGACATGCAGGAGCACAAATATTCCAAGAGCCAGCCGGAAAACGTCGCCTTCCTGCAGCGCGTCCGCGCTTTGCTTGACCAATTCCCCGGCGCCACCTCGGTGGGCGAGGTCGGCGACAGCCACAAGGCCGTGGAACTGATGGCCGAATACACCTCGGGCGGCGACAAGCTGCACATGTGCTATTCCTTCGAGTTCCTGGGCCCCCAATTCACCGCCAGGCACTTCCGCACCCGCATCGAGCAATTCTTCAAGCACAGCACAGACGGCTGGCCCTGCTGGAGCTTTTCCAACCACGACGTGCCCCGCCACATCACCCGCTGGGCGCCCCATAGCCTCGATCCCGCGGCCCTGGGCCGCCAGGCCGCCGCGCTCCTCCTCAGCCTCAAGGGCTCGGTCTGCCTCTATCAGGGTGAGGAACTGGGCCTGCCCGAAACCGATCTCATCTTCGAGGAACTAACCGACCCACGCGGCATCCGCTTCTGGCCCGAGGACAAGGGCCGCGACGGCTGCCGCACCCCCATGCCCTGGGAGGATGGCGAGGCCCCCAACGGCTTCACCACCGGCACGCCATGGCTGCCGGTCAAGCCGCCCCAATCCGCCCTCAACGCCGCCCTGCAAAACGCCGACGCCAACTCCACCCTGGCCTTTTACCGCGCCATCCTCGCCTGGCGCCGCAGCCACCCGGTCCTCAGCGACGGCGATATCGATTTCCTCAAAACCCCCGAACCCGTCCTCGCCTTCCGCCGCACCGGCCCCGACGCGACCATGCTCTGCGTCTTCAACCTCTCCGCCGAACCGCAACAGCTCACGCTAACCGGCGCAAACGCAGCGCCCGAGTCGATCTCCCAACACGCCAATCTCGACAATGGCGCGCTCACCCTCGGCCCTAACGGCTACGCCTTCATCGCCCTGCCCGACGGCAAGATAAAACTGAGCTAAGCCTCAGTAGACCTCATGGTGAGCTTGTCGA
>UCAU01000041.1 GCA_900470445.1 Hyphomicrobiales bacterium
ACGGTTCGACGCTGATCCTTCTCGACAAGAAATTCCCTGACACCGAGGGCGGTTCGATGAGCGTATGCGGTCACGTCCACTTCGGACCATTCCCGGTCATTGGCGATGAAGTCCTTATCGAGGGCAAAGAAGGTGGTGAGCATTACTTCCGGTTCACCGAAGTGAGGCCCTGCAACGATCCCCGCGAAATGTACATGGGCTCGATCAAGCGTTACCGCGTCACCTTCGAAGGCGCCGTGCTTTGGGAGCAGAGTCCGCCTCCTTCAATGGGGTTCTTTGCCCGCATTCGCTCTCTGTTTGACCGTCCAATCGCCAAAGCCGAGGGCCGCTCATGACCCCGCGCTCAATGGATAAGACTGCAAGCCGGGTGAGCGATGCCCGGTTGGCGGATTTCACTACGCCCAGCAGTCAGACGCGAGGCCCGACCATGCAAGAGTGCATCGATATGGCCAACGAGCTACAATCCCTCCGCTCCCTCTCGTCAGATAGCGTATCGGACGGAAGCAAGGGGGTGAGGGTAAAGCCGCTGGAGTGGCATCGGGTAACGCAAGGTTTCTCCCTTCAAAGGGCAGCAACCACATTCGGAGACTACCGTATCTGGGTGGGAGACGATGGCGGATGGTTTTGGGCCTTTAATGACCAAAAACATAGCGATGGAGCGGAAGGCAGCGAAGATGCCGCCAAGGCGTCCGTGAATGCTGACTACCGTCAGCGCATCCTCTCTGCTCTCTACAGCGGTACGGGTGGGCAACAGCCGGTGGCGTGGCAGGGCTTGAGCATAGCAACCGAAAAGCTGGTTGACGACTTCGCCTCGGCACTGAAAACGAAGCTACGCGCCGCTGAGATCAAGTACAGCTATGACGATGGCTGGAGGGGTGACGACTGGGAAACCAAATGCCGCCGCGACCTTCTTCGTCACGTTTTGAAGGGCGACCCGTTGGACGTTGCAGCCTATGCCGCTTTCTGCTGGCACCATCAATGGCCCACAACGCCAACACCGCTCGACGTGGCCCACTTTCAGCTTGTCGCGCTTCCACCCCTCTATCCATCCCCCACAGAGCCCAAGGCAGGGGTGGTGAGCGAGGATATGGTGGTGGCCGCGCTTAAGGGCCTCGTGCTGCTGAAAGATTTGTTCGACGCCTCCGACCGGAACCAGGCTGACGCCTACTATATCCTTGCCAAGCAAGACGGCGCTTGGGGGAATGCCCGTTCCGCCCTAACCGCCGCCCTTCCCAACACCACAGGAGAGGCGGAATGAAGCTGACGAAACGCCACCGGCTTGCACTGGA
>UCAU01000015.1 GCA_900470445.1 Hyphomicrobiales bacterium
CTCAAGGGGGAGGGGACGATCAATCATCGTCCGGTGCATGTTTATTTTCCCAAGAATTCTGGCCCAAATGAATGCGGCAGCAGCTCGCCCAGCGTCATAACCAGTGGGGTGCCGTCGACGCCGTGGGAGATGACTTCGACGTCGAGGTCGGCGAACTCGCGGATGCGTTGCCGGCAGCCGCCGCAGGGGGTGACCGGGGTGGTGCCAGGGCCGGTGACATAGATGCGCTTGATGCGTTTGCCGCCGCCGGCAAGCATGGCGGCGATGGCGCTGGGTTCGGCGCAATTGCCCGCGGGATAGGCGGCGTTTTCGACATTGCAGCCGGCATAGATCTTGCCGTCGTCAGCAAGGATGGCGGCGCCGACATGGAAGTTCGAATAGGGCGCATAGGCCTTGGCGCGAACGGTTTCGGCGGCGTCGAACAGGGTCTGGTCGGTTGGCAACAGGGGCATGTCAGCGCTCCTTGGTATAGGCGACGCCGCCGGCCTTGGGGCCTACGGCCTTGCCGATGAAACCGGCCAGCAGGATGACGGTCAGCACATAGGGCAAAGCCTGAATGGCCTGGACCGGAATTTCCACCCCGCCCAGTCGCGCGCCTTGCAGGCGTATCTGCAGGGCATCGAGGAAGCCGAAGAGCAGGCAGGTGAACATGGCGGGCACCGGCTTCCACTTGGCGAAGATCAGCGCGGCGAGCGCGATATAGCCCTTGCCGGCTGTCATATTATTGCCGAAGCCCGAGCCCTGGGCGATGGAGAAATAGGCCCCGGCAATGCCGCAGAGCAGGCCCGTGATGATCACCGCTTGATAGCGCAGCTTGACCACCGAAATGCCGGCCGTGTCGACCGCCTTGGGGCTTTCGCCCACGGCGCGCAGGCGCAGGCCGAAGCGGGTGCGATAGAGCACATAGGCGGTGACGGCCACCATGAGGAAGGCGATATAGACCAGGATATAATGGCCCGAAATCAGCTCGAAATAGATCGGGCCAATGATGGGGATACCAGCCAATTCATTGGCGAATGGCAGGTTGATGGGCACGAAGCGCCCGCCTTCGCCCAATGGCGGGGTGCGGCCGCCCTGGGAGAACCAGGTCTGGCCCAGGAACGTCGTGAGGCCCGCAGCCAGCATGTTGATGGCGACGCCGGCAATGAGCTGATTGCCGCGCAGGGTGATGGCGGCGACGCCTTGCAGCAGCGCTGTTGCCAGCGAGACGGACATGCCGGCGGCAAGACCGATCCAAGCGGAACCCGTGATGGCGGCGACGGCGCCCGCGGCAAAGGCCGCTGCCAGCATCTTGCCTTCAAGGCCGATATCGAAGAGGCCCGCGCGTTCGGAATAGAGCCCGGCCAGACACGCCAGAAGCAGGGGCGTCGAGAGGCGGATAGTGGCGTCCAGAATGGAGAGGATGGCAGGGAAATCCATGTCAGCTCTCCGTCTTGACGGTTGAGGCGGCGACGGCGTCGGCCTTTTGTTCGGGCGAGAACAGCATGAAGGCGCGTTCGAGCGTGGGGCGGAACAGGCCTTCCATGGCGCCGGTGAACAGGATGACCAAAGCCTGGATCACCACGATCATTTCGCGGGTAATGCCGGGGATGACGAATTGCAATTCCTGGCCGCCCTGATAGAGCGCGCCGAACAGCACGGCGGCAAGCGCAATGCCGATGGGATGGTTGCGGCCCATCAGCGCCACGGCGATGCCGACGAAACCGGCGCCGGCGACGAAATCGAGCACCAGCCGGTTTTGCACGCCCATGACTTCGTTGATCGCCACCATGCCGGCCAGGGCGCCGGAAATGGTCATGGTGATCATGATCATGCGGGAATTGGAAATGCCGGCATAGCGCGAGGCGGTGGGGTTCTGGCCCAGCACGCGCATGGCATAGCCGAATTTGGTGTGCCAGATCAGGATATAGACCCCGATCAGCGCCGCTATGGCGATAACGATGGACAGGTTTACCGGCGAATAGCCGAAAAAGCTCATGAACTGGCGCAGTTGCGGCACGCGACCGGCTACGTCGATGGTTTCGGACTCCGGGGCCATGGTGCTGGCCGGCTTGAGCACGCGATTGACCATGTAGACCATGAGCGCAGCGGCGATGAAATTGAACATGATGGTGGTGATGACCACATGGCTGCCGCGCTTGGCCTGGAGCCAGCCGGGCACGAAGGCCCAGAAGCCACCCACCGCACCGGCGGCGATGACGGCCAGGGGCATGGCGATCAGCCAATGAGTCTGGTCGAGGGCCAGCGCCACGACGATGGCGCCAAGGCCGGCGACATAGGCCTGGCCATCGCCGCCGATATTGAAGAGCCCGGCATGGGCGGCAACCGCCACGGCAAGGCCGGTGAAGATGAAATTGGTGGCGTAATAAAGCGTGTAGCCGACCCCTTCACCATAGCCGAAGGCGCCATAGATGATGACCTGGATGGCGTGGAACGGATTTTCGCCGACAAACAGCACGACGAGTCCGGACACGATCAGCGCCAGCAGCAGATTGATCGCAGGTAGCAGGGCAACGTCGGCCCAGCGGGGAATGGGTCTGCGGGCACTCATTCGGCTGCTTCTTTATTGTTGATGCCGGCCATCATCAGGCCGAGTTCGCCTTCGGTGGCGGTGGCGGGATCGGCTTCGCCGACAATGACGCCGTCGAACATGACGATGATGCGATCGGCCAGCGAGCGGATTTCGTCGAGTTCGACCGAGACGAGCAGGATGGCCTTGCCCTCGTCGCGCATCTTGATGATTTCGTTATGGATGAACTCGATAGCGCCGATATCGACGCCTCTTGTGGGCTGGCCGATAACCAGCACGTCGGGGTCGCGCTCCATCTCGCGGGCCAGCACGATCTTTTGCTGATTGCCGCCGGAGAAGAGCGAGGTTTTGAGATTGATATTGGCGGGGCGGACGTCGAACAGTTTGACATGTTCGGCGGCGCGCTTTTTGGCAGCGCCGATGTCAAGGAAAGGCCCCTGCCCGTAATCGGGGCTGTTCTGGTAGCCCAGAATGGCATTTTCCCATTCGGAAAAATTGGTGACCAGCCCCATGCGCTGACGATCCTCAGGCACATGGGCGAGGCCGGCGGCGCGGGCGCGGGCGGCGCCGTCATCGCCCTTGAGCGAGAGGGCATTGCCATTGAGGATGACGTTGCCCGATTTCTGGTCGCGCATGCCGGACACGGCTTCGAGCAGTTCGGATTGGCCATTGCCGGAAACGCCGGCAATGCCGACGATTTCGCCGGCGCGGACGGAGAAGCTCACATCCTTGACGCGGGTAATGCCCATATCGTCCTTGACGACCAGGTTCTGCACTTCGAGCAGGGTCTTGCCCGGATTGGCCTCGCCCTTTTCGACACGCAATAGCACGCGGCGGCCGACCATGAGTTCGGCCAATTGCTCGGGGCTGGTTTCGCTGGTCTTGACGGTGGCGACCATCTGGCCCTGGCGCATGACCGAAACCGTGTCGGTAATAGCCATGATTTCGCGCAGCTTGTGGGTGATCAGGATCACCGTCTTGCCCTGTTCGCGCAGGGTGCGCAGCACGCGGAACAGATCGTCGGCTTCCTTGGGAGTAAGCACGCCCGTGGGCTCGTCCAGGATCAGCGTTTCGGCGCCGCGATAGAGGGCCTTGAGGATTTCGACGCGCTGCTGCTGGCCCACCGAGATATCCTCGATGATGGCGTCGGGATCGACCTCGAGGTCGTATTCCTGCTCCAGCCGACCCAGCTCCTTGCGGGCACGATCGAGGCTTGGCTTGAGGAAGCCGGAATCCTCGGCACCGAGCACGATGTTTTCCAGCACGGAGAAATTGTCGACCAGCATGAAATGCTGATGCACCATGCCGATGCCCAGCGACAAAGCATGACTGCTGTCGGTGATGGCCTGCACCTGTCCGTTGACGCGAATGGTGCCGCTATCGGCGGTGTAGAAGCCATAGAGGATGGACATCAGCGTGGACTTGCCAGCGCCGTTCTCGCCCACAATGCCGTGGATGGTGCCGCGGGCAATGGATAGATCGATGTCCTTATTGGCGTGAACCGCGCCAAATCGCTTGTTGATCTGCTCAAGCTCGATCGCCCAGCCATTGGCCGGCGCCGATGCAGCGGCCGTTTCCGGCCGCTGCGGGTTCATGTGATCACCACTCATCCAGCTATGCTTAGAGCGGGCAGGTCGAGTCGGTGGTGTAGTCGTGGACCTCGATCTCGCCAGCGATGATCTTGGCCTTGTAGTCTTCGGCGGCGGCGATCATTTCGGGGGTCAGCAGGGCCTTGTTATTGTCGTCGACGGCATAGCCGACACCATCCTGGGCCAGGCCCAGAACCGTGAGGCCGGGCTTGAAGGTGGCGTCGTCTGCCGCTTCAGTCAGCGCATTCTTGACCGCAACGTCGACGCGCTTGACCATGGAGGTCAGCACCGAGCCGGGCTGCAGATAGTTCTGGTTGCTGTCAACGCCGATGGAGAACTTGCCGGCGTCCTTCATGGCCTGCAGCACACCCAGACCCGAACCGCCAGCGGCGGCGAAGATCACGTCGGCGCCGGCATCAACGCCAGCCTTGGCCAATTCGCCGGCGGTGACCGGGTCATTCCAGGCAGCGGGAGTGGTGCCGGTGTAGTTTTCGATCAGCTTGATGTCGGGATTAGCCGCCTTGGCGCCCTGGGCATAGCCACAATAGAATTTGTGGATCAGCGGAACGTCCATGCCGCCGACGAAACCAACGGTGCCGGTTTCCGACTTGAGGGCGGCGAGCACGCCAACGAGGTAGGAACCGGTATGCTCGTCAAAAATGATCGATTGCACATTGGGGGCGTCGACGACGGTGTCGATCACGACGAAATTGGTGTCGGGGAATTCAGTCGCGACGGCGGTGAGCGCCGCGGTCCAGGAGAAGCCGGCCATGACGATCGGATTGGCACCCTGGCCAGCAAAGCGGCGCAGGGCCTGTTCGCGCTGGGCATCGTTCTGCAATTCCAGATCCAGGAAGGAACCACCGGTTTCCTTCTTCCATTCTTCGGCGCCGTTATAGGCGGCTTCGTTGAACGACTTGTCGAACTTGCCGCCCAGATCGTAGATCACGGCCGGATCGGCGAGCGCCGCGCCGGTCAGCATGGCGCTCAGCGCGACACCGCCTGCAAGGGCCTTGGTGAACATGTTGAATTTCATGAATAGTCTCCCTGTCTCGCACATGAGCGATGGCGCTTGCAGCCAACGGACAATCCCTGTGCGCTAAAGGGGATACAATCGTGCAAATGCCCTCCCCGCAAGAGGGAAAAAGGCAATTTTTTCCGATTGGTCAAAATTTGGGCGCATAGTCCACAGGCTAGGCGGTGTGGGTGTTTGCGCCTGCGCGGGGCGTCGCGTTAGCCGGCGTTCAGCAGCGAGGCGAACAGGTCGGCAAGGTTGAGATCGGCATAGAGCACCGCCAGCACGGCAAGCGCAGCGATGGCGAACAGAGCGAGCGTGTCTCTTGTAGGGGCGGTCATGAATGCCATCTGGCTGGTATTTGAGGGACTTCGTTAGTCCTTCAGTAACCCGGAAAGACGGTGCCGATTGTGATGGTTTTGCGGCAGACGACGGCGTGGTTAGGGAAGTGTTAAGGCGCCCATTCCAGCGGCAAAGGTGTGACCTTGGCGCCCATGGCGGCGCCGAAGCGTTCGAAGAAGCCGTCGATGACCTTCTGGGCGGAATTGCCGATAATGGCCTTGCCCAGTTTCATGATCTGGCCAGAGGCGCCGCCTTGGGCGGTGAACACCAGATCGGTTTGCTCCCCAGCGTCGCTCAGCACTATGTCAGCGGCGCCTTCGGCCAGGCCGAGCAGGCCCCCCTTGCCCTTGCCGGTGAGGGTGTAGCTTTTGGACGGCATTATATTGGACAGGGTCAGCCCGCCCTTGAACACAGGATGGATGACGCCGAGATTGACCTTGATCTCGAGATCGAGGGTCTTCTCGCTCGACCATTCGATCTTGTGGCAGCCGGGAATGGCGGCCTTGAGCATGGCGGTGTCGTTGAGCGCTTCCCAGACTTCTTGCCGGGGCGCGGCGATGATATAGTGCCCGCCAAAATCCATTATCGCGCTCCTGCCGGAGGGGATGATCCGGCCGCCCCATTGTGGCCTGAATGCCCGTAGAAACAAATACTTGCCGGCATGGTGGCCCCGCCGTTTGACGTGCGGCTTTTTCGCACCAATATGGCCTAAATAGTTGTGTCGCAGATATGTGGCAATTGTCATCCTGCAGCACAGGGTCAATCTATGACCCTAAGGCACGCATTCCGCCGCATCGGCGTCAGATCACGGGGAGCAAAACATGGCCAACGAAGTCACATCAGCACCAGCAGCCACTCTAACTGAGAAGCCGTTGCAGTACCTGGATAAGGCGGTCAATGCGATCCGCGACCTGGGCATTTGGCCCGAGCAGCAGGGCGAGCAGCCGATCACGGGCCTATTGAGCCAGATCACCGAACTGGACGAGACCCGCGTGGTGCTGATCGGCCGCACGCTGAGCCAGGCCAGCGCCTTTAACGAAGTGGTGCGCGAGCAGATCGCCGCCATGAAGATCGGCGAGCGCTATGAAGAGATCACCAAAGGGTTCGATTCCATCCGCGACGATGCCAAGGGCATGGTCGACCAGCTGGCCGACAACAAGATCGACCTGTTGGAGCGTGCCTCCAATGTGTGGATGAAGGTCAGCCGCGGCGATATCGCCCAGCGCTTCAACAAGATCCGCGACGTTTATCTCGACGTCACCAAGGACACCAAGGACCAGATCGATCGCGAGCAGACCATTCTCGAGGCCTATCGCGATTTCCGCGGCGCGCTCAAGCAATCCGAAGTGATGGCGCTCGAAGTGCTGGGCACCGCCGAAAAGCGGCTCCAAGAGAAGAAGAATATTCTGCAGACCGCATCATCCGCGGTTGCCGCCTATGCCGGCACGGCCCCGGCCGATCGGGCACGGCTCGAAATGGATCGCGACGAGAAGCTGCGCGAGATGCAGAACGAGGAAAAGCGCTACCAGATCGCCAAGGATCTCTCGGACAATCTGACCATTTCCTACAATACGTCGGAAGTGGTGATGGCGCGGCTGATGCAGACCACCAATGCCAAGGAACGGGTCTACCAGCAGTCGATCAGCTTCTTCTCGACCAATGAGACCGTGCTGACCGCGCTCAGTGCGTCGTTCACCGGCATGTTCGGGCTGCATGAATCGACCGAGACGCTCAACGCCATGAAGGAAGGGATGAGCAAGAGCCTCGAGACCCTTTCCGAGATTGGCGACAAGGTGCAGGAAGAGGCCGTCAAGGCCGGCTATGGCCCCACCGTGCGCGCCGATGCGGTCAAGAAGCTGGTGGATTCGGTAGTCAATTTCCAGGAAAAGAGCCGCACCATCATCAACGAGATGCGCGTGGCCTCGACCAAGAATTCGGCCGAAATTCGCGATGCGGTGGAAGATGGCAAGCGGCGCCTGGCGGCTTTGGCGGCCGATGGCAATGCCCTGCTGCTCGAAACCAAGAACTGATGCGGGGCCTGCCCCATAGGTGAGCCATGAGTGATGTGACAGCGAAGCCCGCTGCGCCCCTCGATGAAGTGATGCTGGCGATGGATGTGGTGGATACACTGCGCCACCGCCAGGATCTGGCCACGCGCGAACTCGACGGGATTACCCGCGAGGCGCAACTCATCGACAAGCTGCGAGATATCTATCACCAGCAGGGCATTGAAGTGCCCGACCATATCCTCAAGGAAGGCGTGGCGGCGCTGGCGGAAAGCCGGTTCGTCTATGATCCGCCCAAGCCGGGCTTCGGCACGTCGCTGGCCCGGCTCTATGTCGGCCGCAAGAGATGGGGCAAGCCGGCCATGGCCGTGTTGCTGACGCTGGTGGTGCTGGGCATTGGCTATTTCGGCGTATGGCAGCCCTATCAGGCCGGACAGGCCGAGCAGGCACGGGTGGAACTGGCCCAAGGCCTCCCGGCGCAGATGGATGGCCTGTACCAGACGATTTTCGAAGAGACCAAGGTGCAGACCGCCGTGGTGCAGGCCGAAGCCATCCGCAGCCGCGGCAAGGCCTTTGCCGCCGAGGCAAACCGGGCCGGCGCCGAGCAGGCGGTGGCCGATCTGACGGCATTGCGCGATACGTTGCGCCAGCAATATACGCTGCGCATCGTCAACCGCCCCGATGTGCAATCGGGGTTTTGGACGACCCCTGAGGTCAATATCGACGCGACCAATTATTATGTCGTGGTGGAGGCGGTCGATCCGTCCGGCAATGTCCTGTCGCTGCCGATTCTCAATGAAGAGAACGGGCAGACCGAGACGGTCAATATCTGGGGCGTGCGCGTACCCGAGGCGGTTTACAACGCGGTGGCCGCCGACAAGCGCGACGACGGTATCATCCAGGCCAATGAAGTCGGCCGCAAAGCCGATGGTTTTCTCGAGGTGGAATATAACATGCCCGTTCTTGGCGGCGCGGTGACCCGGTGGTGACGCAATGAGCCTGCGCGGACCCGAAGCCCTGGCCTCGCTCGATGAAGCCATGCGCGACATTCGTCGCGAAGAGGACGAGATTTCCAAGCGCCTGGCCCGATCGGCCGAGCGCGTGGGCAAGATCCGCGAGAACGAGGCCGAACTGTTCCGCCAATTGGCGCAGTTGCGGCTCGACCCCTCCATCCAGAGCGAGCTGGACGGACGGATATCGGCGGCCGAAGCCAAGGCGCGCGACATGCTCAAGGCGCATGCGCAGGATTTGAGCAAGGCCGAGCAGGCAGCGGCCGATATCGATGCCGCTTTGGCCAAGCTGACCGGCGAGCGCGCCGCAGCGCTCAAGGAATTGGAAGGCCATCAGGCCGAGCTCAAGGCGCTGGGCGACAGGCTGACGGCGACCATTGCCCAGGAGCCGGCCTTTGCCGCCAAGCGGCAGGCGGCGCAGGAACTGGCCGATATCGCCAACCAATCCATGCGCAAGACCGAGCAGGCCGAGACCGACCGCGAGGACAAGGGCAAGCCTTATCGCGACGACCCGCTGTTCATGTATTTGTGGGAAGCCGGTTACGGCACGGCCAATTATCGGGCCAATAATCTGATCCGCTATTTCGATGGCCTGGTTGCCGGGATTGTCGGCTTTGCCAAGGCGCGGCCCAATTTTGCCATGCTGAACGAAATTCCGCTGCGGCTGCGCGAGCATGCCGAGAGGCAGATCGAGAGCGCCAAGGCGGCCGCAGCCGAACTCGAGGCGATGGAAACCGCAGCGATCGACGCAGCGGGCGGCAAGCCGATCCGCGCCGCCCTGGCCAGCGTGCAGGAGCGGATCGACGCCATCGATGCGCAGATCGTCGCCACCGAAGACCAGCGCGACCAGACCACGCAGACGCTGGGCGTATTGGCCGAGGGCAATAACCCGGCTTTTGAAAGCGCCCTGGCTGAATTGGCCAATGCACTGGCGCGCGAGGATATCCAGACACTGCTGGCCGAAGCACGGCGGACGCGCACGGGGCAGGACGACACGATCGTGGCCCAGATCGACGACGCGCGGGCCCGGGCCAAGGACGAGGAAGACGAGACCCGCGACCAGAAGGAGCGGCTGAAGACGCTGGCGGCGCGGCGGCGGGAGCTGGAAGACATCCAGTGGGAATTCAAGAAGCAGCGGTTCGATGATCCGCGCTCGAGTTTCCGGGAAGACCGGCTGGTGGGCGATCTGCTGAATGATTTCCTGCGTGGCGGCATTTCGGCGGCGTCCTATTGGGACCAGTGGCGGCGCAGCCAGAACTGGAACAGCTCATCGGAGTGGGGCGGCGGCGCGGGTCTGCCCAATAATGGCCGGCAACGCGCCAGCACGCCCTGGCCGCAGGGTGGCGGCGGTTTTCAGTGGCCGGATAACAGCTTTGGCGGCGGCAATAGCAATAGCGGCAAGAGCAAGGGCGGCGGCGGCTTTGGTGGCGGCTGGGGCGGCGGCGGCAGTTCCAGCGGCGGCGGCGGTTTTTCGCGGCCACGCACCGGGTCGGCCGGCACGCGCAAGCATGGCGGGTTTACGACGGGTGGCGGGTTTTAGGGCTGCATAGCACCCTGCCCCGATCAATTGACTGGCGGGGAAGCCATTAGTTCCCAGACATTGCCTTCGGTGTCTTCGAAATAGGCGGAATAGCCCCATTCCGATTGGGTGCCGGGGGTGATGACCGAGCCGCCGGCGACGAGGACACGGTCGAGGATGGCGTCGACCGCTTCGGCGCTGTCAGCCTTGTGGCTGAGTACGAAGCCGGGTGTGCCGGGGACGGCGACGTCCTTGCCAGCGGTTTGGGCGATCTGTTCGCGCGGGAACAGCACGAAGGAAAAGGCATCGTCAAAGAAGAAGGCGACGTGATCTTCCCCGGCCCCGATCTGCTCATCGGCGATTTCGAACAGGGCGCGATAGAAGGCGAAGGCGCGCTCCAGCTCATCGACGCCGATGGTGATGATGGAAATCGATGGCTTCATGGGGCGGCTCCGGATTGGTCGGCATGAGTGCCCGGCCGAAAAATGATCGGCCGGGTGCAGGGATCAGGACTTTGCCAGCAGATTGCGCAGCTTGCCAATGGCGGTGGCGCTATCCTCGCCGTAGGCGATAGTGCCCTGGAATTCGCCCTTGGTATCGAGCAGGAAGACCGAGGCGGTGTGGTCCATGGTGTAGTCATCGCCTTCGAGCGGGATTTTGGCGGCATAGACGCCCCAGGCCTTGACGATCTTGGCGATTTCTTCCGGGCTGCCGGTGACGCCGGTGATGCGATCGGAGACCCAGCTGACATAATCGCCGAGGATTTCGGGCGTGTCGCGCTCGGGATCGACGGTGACAAAATAGGCCTGCAGGTTCTTGCCCTCATCGCCCAGGGCTTCGAACCAGGTGGACATCTCGGCCATGGTGGTGGGGCACACTTCGGGGCAATGGGTGAAGCCGAAGAACAGCGCCGAAGGATGGCCCTGGAACATGGTCTGATCGACGGGCTGGCCACGCTGATCGACCAGCGAATAGGTGCCCCCGCCAAAGCCGGTCGAGGCCGTGGCGGTGGCGCCGGGCTGGCGCAGCAGGAAGGTGGCGCCGGCCAAAAAGACGGCCATGATTGCGACGCCGGCCCAGAGCAGGATGCGGATGGTTTTGAGACTCATAATGCTTCCTCAATGACCAGCGTGATCGGCGGGCGCATCGGCGGCCGGGCTCAGCACGGGCAATTCCAGCTCGACGGTGCCAGCCTTTTCAAAGGTCAGCGTCACCGGGATAGTTTCGCCTTCGACGAAACGCTGGGTGATGCCCATGAACATCAGGTGCAAGCCGCCGGGGGAAAGCGTGACGGTTTCGCCCGGGCCGATCTCGAGCCCATCGGAGAGTTTGCGCATTTTCATCACGTCGCCCTGCATGGCCATTTCGTGAATCTGCACATCGGGGGACGCGGGCGAGGTGACCGAGACGAGGCGATCGGCCTCGGCGCCGGTATTTTCGATGGTGAAAAAGCCGCCGCCGACCGGGGCATTGGGCAGGGTGGCGCGGCTGAAGGGCTGGGAGATGTTGATGGGGCCCAGATGGGTGGTGCCATCATGCGCGAAAGCGGGAGCGGAAAGGGCGAGGATGCCCGCGAGGGCGGCGGAGAACAGAATTCGGATCATGATGTGGGTTTCCGGAAAAAAGATCAGCTCGATTGGCCCCGATGGGGCCGGTGGATCAGAGCTGAACCGGAGGCGCCCTTGGCCCGCCCGGCGCGATTTGGCGCGGCAGGAGGATTTTGGCCTGTTGGGTGATACCGGTGGGGACGGCGGCGATGATGGGCGTGCCCAGATCGAGGCTGGCAAAAACCGGCAGGACCAGATCGTTCTTGCCGATGCCGGCGGCGGGGCATTTGGCGATGGTGATGTCGCTGTCGCCGCTGGTGTCGGTGGCGGAGCAGAGCACCCAGCCGGTATTTGTCGTTTCGTAGCCGAGCTTGGCAAAATCGAGCTGGCTGGCGCGGGCCTGGTGCAGCGGCGCCAAAATGGTCAGCAAATAGATGGCCAAGACGGCCAGGGCCGTCCCGAACTCTCTTGCCATGCTGCGCCGCTGGATCATGCACTCAGTCCTATGAGGTCGGCCGGTTCGGCTCAACAGCAATATTGTCGCGGCTAGACGGCAGGGGAGTAAGTTTCGCTGCACAGCGCAATGAAGCTTTTCATGGCGGCGGAGAGGGGGCTGGATTTGCGGCGGGCGACGAGCAATTGGCGCAGGGCCCAGGGCTCGGCCAGGGGGGCGCAGACCAGATCCGTGCCGGCGAGCAGATGCAGGCTGGTCGAGCGCAGGAAGCCGATGCCAAAGCCGGCTTCGACCATGCGCACCAAGGCGGGGAAGCTTTCGACACGTACGCTTTCTTCGAAGGGCTTGCCGGCCTTGGTGGCGGCGTCACCCAGGAGACGATCGAGCGAGCCGGCATGGTGGCTGCCGACAATGGGGTGGCTCAGCACGGCTTCGAAGGCGATGTCCTTGCGCGGCTCGATGCGGGCGGCGAGGGGATGGTCGGGCGGGGCGAGCACCCAGACGCGGTCATCCTCGAAGGGTTTGATCTCGAAGCGGGTGAAATCGTAATTGTCGGAGACGATGGCAATATCGGCCCTGCCCTCGTCGAGCGCCACGAGGCCTTTGGCGGCGCCCATTTCCTGGATGTCGAGGGCAATGCCGGGATGCTTGAGGGCATAGCGGGCAAGCAGTTCGGGCAGGCGCCCGGTGAGCGCGGCGCTGGTGCAGGCCAGGCGCAGGCTACCGCGCTGGCCGGAGCCGAAATCGGCCATGACGGCATCGAGATCGGCAATGGCGCGCAGCACAGTGCGGCAGCCTTCGGCATAGGCGGCGCCGGCCGTGGTGAGCTTGACGCCATGGGCGGAGCGATCGAACAGCACCACGCCCAGCCGGCTTTCGAGATCGGACACGCGGCGGCTGACGGCGGAGGTGGCGATGCCTTCGCGCTCGGCCGCCCGGCCGATGGAGCCGGTTTCGGCCAACAGCAGGATGAGGCGCGCGGTGACGCTATCGAATGGTGCCATGTCATCTCCCCAGATGGGCGGCACCATAACCACACTTGGTCCTTTAGATCACGAGCAAGATGCCGCGGGTCAGATAGAAAATGCCGATAGCGGTGACGATCAGGCGGGTCCAGCGCTTGAAGTTGGCGTCGGTAAGGTGTTGGAGGACCCAGTGACCGGCGCTGGTGCCAGCAATGGCGAAGGGCGCGGCGAGGGCGACGGCGGCCCATTCGCCGGGGGCCAGCACCATGGTGGCGTTCCAGTAGAACAGAATCTTGCCGGCGTGATTGACCACCTGGGCGGCGGCCTTGGTGGCGATGATGGTGCGCCGGTCCATGGGGGTGCGGATGAAGAACATGTCGATGGTGGGCCCGGCGACGCCGACGGCAAGGTTAATGCCGCCACCGAGCAAGCCGCAGATGAAAGCGTGATGGGGCTTGGATGCATCGAGCGCCAGCCAGGATTGGGGAATCCAGAGCAGGATGGGCAAGAGGCCAATGGTGATGCAGACGGTGGCCAGATCTGGCGTGTAGCGGACGATGAAGAGCATGGCGGCGGCAGTCAGCAGGCCCAGCGTCATAATGAACAGCACGCGCCAATCGATATAGGCGCGGGAGAAGAAGGCGCGCGAGCCATTGGCGATGAGCTGGATGATGCCCTGGACGGCAATGGCGGTGCCCACAGGCAGGATGAGCAGGAAAATGCCGAGCAGGATCAGCCCGCCGGCCATGCCGAAAATGCCCGATATCATCGATGTTGCGAATACCGCCACCAGCATGGCGGCGCCAATGAGCAGACTCATCTGACTTTCCCCAATGTGGCACTGTCATGCGCTGATCGCGCAGACGACGCCATGACGGATGCGGCAAGAGGGGATGCCCATGACAAAGCGCCGCCTGTGTCGCGGTTATCGAAGAGACGGACGGACCCCGAGACGGCTTTCGCCTCGTAAGGGATAAAAAATGAGACGGAAACCGTCTCGGGGTGCCGGGACTTTTTCGGACGGCGCGATCGCAGACCCCAGCGTTTGCCGTAGCGCCCGCCCGATTGCCTCGTCCGCTCGACCCGAAGCGGAGCGCGACCTCCCCTCCCCCGGCTGGCTCCCGGACGCTCGTCGCTGCAG
>UCAU01000078.1 GCA_900470445.1 Hyphomicrobiales bacterium
GCAAGCGCCGTGCGGCGCTTCATCATGTCCGCTGCAAGCGCTTGAAACTCGCCGCGCTCTGGCGCATTTCATTCAATGACTAAAGAACGGGAGACCCGATCATGCGCGCCCTGCCCCTCGCGGCCCTCGCCGCCCTGCTGCTCGTCACCCCGGCCCTGGCCGAGCCGCTGGCCCGCGTCAAGGGTGGCAATATCGATGTGCGCACCGGCCCCGGCACCCGCTATGACATTATCGGCAAGCTGGCCGATGGCGCTCAGGTGCCGCTCGACGAATGCACCCGCGACGGCCGCTGGTGCCGGGTCAGCGGCTCCGGCTGGGTGCGGGCGAGCTATCTGGTCGGCTGGTCCGCCAAA
This sequence comes from Hyphomicrobiales bacterium, assembly GCA_900470445.1. Taxonomy (GTDB): domain Bacteria; phylum Pseudomonadota; class Alphaproteobacteria; order Rhizobiales; family Devosiaceae; genus Devosia. Next base: position 354 of record UCAU01000078.1, read on the forward strand.
ATGCGCGTCACCCAGCCCGATTTCATCGGCGGCGGCCCCTGGTTCACCTTCAACGACAGCGACGACGAGGACCGGGGGATTCTGGATTAGCTCGCTGAGGCCGTTTCGAAACGCGCTCTGGCGAGTCAGGTGGCGTGATTGGCGAGAACCGGAGCGGAGCGTACTTTTGGGTACGTGAGCACCGGAAGCGCAGGCGATCGCGCCAGATGACCGTCAGAGTCGCGTTTCCAAACGGTCTCAGAGCCAGCCGGACAATTCGCGTCGAACCATCGCTTCAATCATATCCATGCCATCCGGGCTGTCATTGAGACACGGAATATAGGCGAATTGCTCGCCGCCGGCCTGCATGAACGTCTCTTTACCCTGCATGGCGATCTCTTCCAGCGTCTCGATACAATCCGCCGAAAAGGCCGGCGCCAGGATCGCCACCTTCTTGATCCCCTTGCCCGGCAGCGCTGCCAGCGTCACATCGGTATAGGGCTCCAGCCACTTGGTCGGCCCGAAGCGGGATTGGAACGTCACCATGATCCGGCTTTCGTCCCAGCCCAGATGCTCGCGCACCAGCCGCGTCGTCTTGAGACACTGGCAATGATAGGGGTCGCCGCGCTCCAAATATTCCACCGGCATGCCGTGATAGCTGGTGATCACCAGATCGGGCACGAAATCCAGCGCCGCCACACCATCGCGGATCGATTTGGCCAGCACCTCGACATATTTCGGATCATCGAAATAGGCCGGCGCCGTCCGCACCGCCGGCTGCCAGCGCATCTCGCCCAGCGCCTCGAACGCCTTGTCATTGGCCGTTGCGGTCGTCGTCGCCGAATATTGCGGATAAAGCGGCACCAGCAAAATCTTCTGGCACCCCGCCTGCTGCAGCTTGTCCAGCACGCTTTTGGTCGATGGATTGCCATAGCGCATGGCAAATTCCACCATCACATTGCTCTCGCCCGCCAGCCGCTGCGCCAGCGCCTCGGTCTGGTTGCGGGTAATCACCCGCAGCGGGCTCTCATTCTTGTCCTTGTCCCAGATCTGCGCATAGGCATGGCCGCTTTTCTTGGGCCGGAAGCTCAGGATCACCAGATTGAGAATCGGCCACCACAGCCATTTCGGCGTCTCGATGACGCGCGGATCGCTCAGGAATTCCTTGAGATAGCGGCGCACATTCCAATAATCCGTCGCGTCGGGCGTACCCAGATTGAGCAGCACCACGCCGATTTTCGGCGTCTGCACAGGCGGATGATCGGCAGGAAGAATTTGGGACATGAAATGGAGCTGTTTGGAAGAATTCTAACGTTGGCCGCACCATAGCGGCTCGCGCCATAACCGCAAGGCGGCGATGGGTCGCGCTTTTGCCGCTACAAACTCGCAATCAACAGCAACACCCCAAATACCAGCACCAGCACGGCGCCCGCCAGTTCCGCCCACCACAGCACAGCAGTGGTCACCGGATTGTCGACGCCCCCGATCCGCCGCGCCAATCCCTTGGCCGTCACCGCCAAAGTCGCCAAAGCCGCCACGGTGATCGCCGTCCCCGCCCCCATCAGGAACACGGCGACAATCCCCGCCGCCAGTAGGCCCTGCGACAGCGCAAACACCAGCACCACCAGCGCGCCCGAACAGGGCCGCAGCCCCACCGCCAGCACCACGCCCAATTGCTCCCGCCAGCTCCCGCTCGCCGCTTCCGGCGTCACGATATGCTGGTGACCGTGATGATCATGATCGTGGGACTCATGATCATGATGTCCGTGCTCATGATGGGCGTGGTCATGGTCATGATGTCCGTGATCATGGTCATGGTCATGCCCATGGTGATCATGCTCATCCTCATGCAAATGCGCATGCGCCTTCTGCGCCATGTCATCGGCATGGTGATGATGGTGCGAATGCCCCCAGCCAAACAGCTTGCGCGCAATCAGCCACACGCCCAGCAACGCCACCATGCCGTAGGAGGCAATGCCGATCCAGTTCGCCGCATCACCCATGGCAATGCTGGTCATGCCCAAAATTCCCGCGGCAACCAGCACGAACAGCACCGCCACCGTTGACTGGATCATCGCCGAGATGACGCTGAGGATCACCCCGCGCCGCACCTGCGTTTCATTGGCCAGCACATAGGAGGAAATAACCACCTTGCCATGTCCCGGCCCGGCCGCGTGGAACACGCCATAGAGAAAGCTCAACCCGCCCAGCAACCAGAACGCCGTCCAATCGGTGCGCAACGCGCCCAGCGAGGCATTCATCGCGCCATAGAAATTGCGCTGCTGCTCCTGCAGCCAGCCGAAAAATCCGGTGCGCGGCAGGTTCAGTCCCGGCTCTGGCGGCGGCCCGCCAAAGGGGATCGACGGTTTGGCCACCGCCACGTCATTGATCGCATCCAGCGCCGTCGAGGGCGCGGCAGCCGGTGCATCGCCACAGGTGATTACGATCATCCCCTGCGTGCCCCGCATCGCCGCGGCGAGATCCGGCGGCAATTCCGTCACGTCCGGCCCCAGCGCATAAAGCCGGCTCTGCACGCCAGGGTCCATCTCCTTGGGCGGATCGAGCGTCACCGCGCAACTGCCCGGCGCATTCTCCAGCGTCACATCGCTTTTGTCGGCAAAGGTGATGGCCACGTAATAATCGGGGTCATAAACTCCCAGCTCAAACCGCTGCCCCACCGGATGCGGCCGCTCAGTCTTGAGCGAATAGCTCAGCGTCACCCGCCCATTCTCATAGACCATGTGCTGGTCGCCCAGGGCCTCGAATTTCAGCAGTGAATCCTGCGAGCCAGCAAAGGTGTAGAATTCAAACTCGCCCAGCCCCTGCACATTCTCGTCCGCCAGGCTCTGCAATTCCTCGGGGCTGGTGATCCGATCGCCATTGGTGTCGAGCCCCTGGATCACCCAGGATGAAAACGCCTCGTCAAAGGTCCAGCTATGCTTGAGCCCCACGACAGCGCCGCTATCGTCGAACTGCACGCTCACCTTGGCATCGATGAAAATATGCGGATGCGCCCATGCCGGCGCCACCAGGGCCAGCAGGCCAGCCAAAACCACCGCCAGCAGGCGGGCCAAATTCCAAACGCTCACGCCGCGCCCCTAACTGATCGGATGCTTCTGGAACCACTCGACCAGATGGTCGATCAGCGCCCGCACCTTACCCGCCAGATGCCGGCGGTGCGGATACACCGCCTGCAGCGTCTGGCCGGTTTGCAGATAGCGGGTCAGCACGGGAACGAGCTCACCTTTGGCCACTGCCGGATCAGCGAGGTAGGATGGCAATGCGGCAAAGCCGAGACCGAGAACGGCCGCCTGCCGCGCCGCTAACGGAGAATTGACCCGCACTGGTCCGCTCACCGGAATCGAGATGGTTTTGCCCTCTTCATCGATGAACCGCCAATTGGATTGCCCCTGCAGATTGGTGTCGACAATGCAGGGCATGGTCCGCAGGGCATCGGGGTGCTCGGGCGTGCCCAGCGTCTTGAGCAGCGATGGCGCCCCGCCGATCACGATATGCATATCGGCAATCTTGCGGGCGATCAGCGAGGAATCCTGGAGCGTGGAAATCCGCAGCGCCACATCGATCCCCTCGTCGACCAGGTCGACATAGCGATCCTCCAGCCGCAGATCGAGCGTCACCTTGGGATATTTGGCCAGATACGCGAAAATCGCCGGCGCCAGCGTGTCCTCGCCGAAATTGCGCGGCGCCGATACCCGCAACAGCCCGCGCGGCTCGGCGGTCTGGTCGGTGATGGTCGCGTCCAGATCATCCAGTTGCTGCAATAGCGCGCTGGCCTCGCGATAATAGGCTTCCCCCGCCTCGGTCAGGCTGAGCTTGCGCGTCGTGCGGTTCATCAACCGCACGCCCAGATAATCCTCAAGATCGGTCACATATTTGCTGAGCAGCGCCTTGGAGCGCCCATGCTGGCGCGCCGCCGATGAAAAGCCACCGGAGTCGAACACCTGCACAAAGGCACGAATACGGGCCAGGTCCTGTGTCATATTCTACTCCAACCTGCCCAGATCAAACGCCGCCACCTCATCCACCAATTGCGCAAAGCCCCGCAGCGCATGCTCGGCGCTTGCCGCGCCCTTTTCCGCACTCGCCAACAGGGCATTGCCCGCCGCCCCCTGCGGATTGAGATCGCGGCTGAGCCAACCCGGCCGCGTCCGCCCATGCGTCTTGAGCCAACGCGTTTCCGCGTCCCAGCGCGACGCCGCCGAATCAAAATCCGCCAACTGCTGCTGCCGCACCGCATCGGGCCAATAATGCAGCATCAGCGAGGTTTCTATATCCCCGCCATGAATGCCATAGGCCAGTTCGTTTTCGGCAAACAGCCCCTCGGGCTGGCCAAACCGCAGCCAGGCCGCGCTTACCGCCAGCATATCCTGCTGCGCCCGCAACCGCGTCGCCAATAGGGCCACGACTTCGGAATTGCCGCCATGGCTCGACACCACGATCAGCTTGCGCACGCCCGCCTCGACCGCCGCGCCAACCACATCGCTCCACGCCGCCAGCAGCGTTTCCGCGCCATGGGTAAACACCCCGGCAAAGCCCGAATGCTCGAGGCTATGCCCGATGCTCTGCAGCGGCAGCACTAGCAGGTCCCGCTCGGGGCTCACATAATCGGCCAGCCGGACCAGATGCCCCCGCGCAATATCGCAATCGGTCGAGAGCGGCAGATGCGGCCCATGCGGCTCGATGGCGGCGACGGGCAGCACGGCAATGGCGTGCGGTCCGGCAAAGCGGGCAAATTCCGGTGCGGTCAGCTGTTCGGCAAAATGGGTGGCCAAGCTGCGCTCCGTTCAATTTAATGGGGGCAATCAACGCATAACTCATCTGCGCCCAGTGAACAATAACGGGCCTTGGTCGTTACCCGATTAACGATAGGATGGAATGGCTGATCGACGTGCCCAAGGAGTTCGGACTATTTTCCCACTTATGTCCAAACCCTCGTCCCGCTCCACGCTCTACCGGCTGATCGAAGCCGGCCAGCTCGCCCACAAGGCCCTGCTGCTGCCGCTGCTCGAACGCGGGCTCGAGCCCGGTGACGATGCGGTCCTGTTCGAACTCGGCCGCTCCGGCGCCACCGAGGCCGATCTCGCCAGCCAATTGGGCCTGCCGGTCGAGAACCTTGCGGCGCGCCTCACCCGCCTCATCGAGCGCGAATTGGTCACCCGCCAGGCCGTTGGCCCAGAACTGGCCCCCGGCGTCGCCCTCACCACCCGCGGCATCCGCATCCGCAATGGCCTGGCCGACCACTGGACGCAACTCGAGGAAGCCCTGCTGGGGGAGCTCAAACCCAAGCCCCGCAAGAAACTGGCCTCCACCCTCAAGCGCTTCGTGGATTTGCTCAAGCTCTAAGGTCCCCTCTGACTGGCCCCAATTCCACCCCACCCACGGCGTCATCCCGGCGAAGGCCGGGATCCATGCTGAAGGCCATCCACACATCCAATGCGGGAAGAGACCACAGCTTGGATTCCGGCCTTCGCCGG
>UCAU01000040.1 GCA_900470445.1 Hyphomicrobiales bacterium
TCCAGGATCGCGCCATTCTCCAGCACCAATATCCGGTCCGCCATCCGCACCGTCGAAAACCGGTGCGAGATGATCACGGCGGTCTTCCCGCTCGCCAGACTCTTGAAGCGCGAGAACACTTCGGCCTCCGCCTTGGCATCAAGCGCAGCCGTAGGTTCGTCCAGAATGATCAGATCGGCATCGCGCATATAGGCGCGGGCAATGGCGACCTTCTGCCATTCGCCGCCCGAGAGGTCGCGACCCTTATTGAACAGGCGCCCCAATTGCGTGTCGTAGCCGCCGGGCAATTTGTCGATGACCTGATCGGCCAGGCTGCGTTCGGCGGCGTCTTCGATGCGCTCCATATCGTGTTGGTCATCGATCCTACCCACCCCGATATTCTCGCGGGCGGAGAGGCTATAGCGGATGAAATCCTGAAAGATCACCCCGATATGGGCGTGAATATCCTCGATCCGCATGTCCTTGAGATCAATGCCATCGACACTGATATGGCCCTCGTCTGGGTCATAGAGCCGGGTCAAAAGCTTGACGATGGTGGTCTTGCCCGCCCCGTTCTCGCCCACCAGCGCCAGGGTCTCTCCGGCATGGAGGGTGAAGGACAGGCCGCGAATGGCCCAATTCTCCGTATCGGGATAGCGGAAGCCGACATTGTCGAACACGATGCCCCTGGCGATGGGCTGGGGGAAAGGCTTGGGATGGGCCGGCGGCAAGATGGTCGGCTCGATCTCGAAGAACGAGAACAGATCATCGAGATACATGGATTGCCCGGCAATCTGGGTGAAGCCGAGCAGGATTTTCTGGAACAGGCCATTGAGCCTGAGGAACGAGCCCGACAGGAATGCCAGATCGCCGATGGAAAAATCCCCGGTAATGGTGCGCCAGACGATAAAGGCATAGGCCCCGTAATAGGTCAGCGTCGAAATCGAGGAAAAGATCGCGCCCCAGCCGGCGCGCTGGGTCGAGAGCTTGCGGTTCTCGATGAAAATGGTGTGGGCCAGTTTCTTGAAGCGCTCGATGAGAAAAGCGCCCAGCCCAAAAAGCTTGATCTCCTTGGCCGTATCGGCGCTGGAGCCGACATAGCGGATATATTCGAGCTCGCGGCGTTCGGGGGTGCGCCAGCGGTTCATGAAATAGGCCATGGTATTGAAGCGGCTTTCGCCCCACACGGCCGGCACGAAGCTAAGCGGCAGCAGCAGGATCAGCCACGGCGCGTAAAAGAACAGGCCACCCGCCAGCGTCGCCACGGTGATGATATCCTGCGCCTGGCCGAACATCTGGCTGAGTAGCGCATTGCGGCCGGCAGCCTGGCGGCGGGCGCGCTCCAGCCGATCCTGATATTCGGCCGATTCAAAATGCATCAGATCGAGCCGGGCGGCATGGGTCATCAGCTCGACGCTGACCTGGTTGGAATGCAGTTCCGATAGCACCGCATCGGCCAGGCCCGTGGCGCGGGCGAGCAGGTCCGAGAGGATCACCAGCGCCAGTTCGAGCGCCAATAGGCCGATAATGGCGGTGAGCGCGCCGCTGGCCCACCAATCGGTAAAGCCGGGGCCGGGGGCGGAGAGGCTGGTCAGCCGCACCACTTCATCGATGATCAGCTTGCCCACATAAAGCATGGCAATGGGCTGCACCGAGGCGATGAGGCGCAGGCCAATACTGGCGGCGGTCAGGGGCCGGCTGGTGCGCCAGATCTGGGAGACCAGACGCCCCAGATGGCGCAGGTTTTCCAGCCGTTCGCCTAAGGTGGGAGCTTCCCTTATTGACTGGCTGTCAAACAACGTCACACCGGTGCGGGTTCGCTTGTATTCGACAAAATTCTTGTCAATCTGCCGATGTAGTTTCGGAGGTCACCTCGGGATACCACCGCGTCGATCATGCCGCGTTCAAGCAGGAATTCGGCGGTTTGAAAACCAGGAGGAAGTTTTTCACGCACAGTTGCTTCGATAACTCTGGGTCCCGCAAAACAAATCATCGCCCCCGGCTCTGCAATTTGAACATCTCCCAACATTGCATAAGAGGCAGTAACCCCACCGGTGGTGGGGTTTGTTAAAACCACCACATATGGAAGACCTTTCTCCTTATGGCGCTGCACCGCTACCGTAACGCGTGCCATCTGCATCAAAGAAAATACACCTTCTTGCATTCTCGCGCCGCCCGAGGAAACGAAGAGAACCACCGGTAGGTGGCGTTCTGCGGCCACTCTAAAAGACTCAACCAGTGCTGAACCGGCCGCTCTTCCGAGCGAACCCATCATAAACTGGCTGTCCTGCACAACAGCGACAATTTCGTGGCCTTGAAGCTTACCAACGACGGGAAGGATTGCATCGTGCAGTCCCGTTTTCTGGCGAGCCTCCGTGAGCCTGTCCCGATACCGTCTGGTATCTCTGAAGTGCAGCGGGTCGTCTGGAAGGGACGAAATCGGAATCTCCTCAAAACGCCCATCATCCAAAAACCCGTTAAGTCGCTCTCGTCCCGCAATTTTCATATGATAGCCGGAAGCCGGCGCAACCCACAGGTTACGTTCCAGATCCTGCTTAAAGACAAGCGCACCAGATGTAGGATCTTTGATCCAAAGGTCGGCTGGCACGTCTCTCTTACCTAGAAGGGAGCGGACCTTTGGTGGAACAACGCGATCGAACCAGCTCATTTAAACTCTCCGTATCGATGCGAATTCGGGTGAATCACTACCGGGATAAGAAAGGAGGGACGGCAAGCGTTCAATTCTGGATTGCCAGAATTTGCTGAGATTGCGCTTGGTTGTTCGGTCGTCGGTAGAACTCAAGAGGTAGGCCCGTGCGGCGGTCCTCAGGCATTCCCCATGCCTTTTTGCGTCTCTGATCAAAATTCCACCGCACCGAAATAGGATCAAAGAGAGAAAGAAAGCCCGGCTAGTGCCGTGTATTCGCGCAATTGATGTGCAAAATACACTGATCATTTCAAAGATATCCTGGTCTTTTCTGAGGTCTCGCACGAACTTCCGCCTACTCATGCCGGCGGCGTCCGGTGTTGAAATACCCGCGGTCAATATTAGCTCCGCGACTTGGAAACATGTTGCAACTTCAGCGATCGAGTACGGTCGGGTAAAGAAGCCTCTTCCAGGAATATGCTCCACCAGACCCTCCGCACTGAGTGCAATTAGACTCTCACGGATGGGGACCTGACTCGAGCGCAATTCGGCCTGCAGCATTTGCACATCGATTGCTTCCCCCCGGGGCACCGACATTACCAGTCGGCGTTTCAACGCCAAATATACTTCTCGCCCAGAAATCGAAGGCATACTGCTCATCCGCAAACTAATAAAATTTTATGCAACTATATGCTAAATATAAACTAGAAAGCCCGTCAGCGATCAAAGCAGCGCATCAGAATTGGCCATTAATGTGGCAGTTGTGCATGGCTATTATATTCAAAATATAACGCCAATATCCAATTTTTTGATTCATCATAAGCCGCCCGGGATTGATCCGGCACGACGTGACTTTAACCAAATGAAGGAACATTTCCATGAACTGGCTAGAAGAACTACGTGAGGAGACGGCATTCCTTTCTACTTCCCACGCGGCGCAGGACGAAGGCGTCCATTCCCTGATTTCGGCGGGGACCAATGGATTCTTCACCACCGACTGCAATCCCACCGGGAACTGTCCTGGACCTACCAATAGTTGCGCGACGTCAAATTGCAGCGGCGGCTGCACGGAGGATTGTGCCACCGAAACGCTGAGTTGCGCGGGCATCTGCTAATCAATCCATGCCGCCCTTCTGCCTGAAGGGCGGCGACTTGTGGAACAGGAAAAACGAGGTTGGAATGAGCTACCAACTTAGCTACGTCGTTCGCGCGCCGTTTTACTCCTCCAGAGATTCCAGCGGCCGGTTGCTCACGCTTGCGCAGACAGCTGAATCCATGAACCGCATGGACTTTGCGACGCTACTACGGCTTGCATCAGAAGATCTGTTAAGGGCGGCCCTGGAAGGCAAGAGCGCAAAAACCTTCGAAAAACTGCGTCTTTACTCGCTACGAGCGTCTCAGCGATGCACGCCATTTGGAGCATTTGCACACATCGCCGTGCTCAACGGCAGCGCTGTGTTGAACGACCATAATGCTAATGCCGTTTCGCTGGTCGCCCGCCGTATTGGGCGCCCCGAACACAAACTGACTTCTCTTCCTTCAACCGCCTGGCTGTTTCAAAATCAGAGCATCGTTCTTGATGGCGACGCAATCTATCACCACGATCCAATGGCGGGATCGGCACCGCTAATCCAATCCAGCCGGTCCATGGGCGTGCTCAAAGAGTTTATGAAAAGGCAGCGGTGGCGTGTTGGCGAGATTTTAGAGAATCCTAAATTATTCCCACTGAGTGAAGTCGAGTACTTGGTGGATAGGGGGCTGATTTTCGTACATATTGAGCCTCGCCGGGTATCCGCAACACTGAAGATCGATGCCCCGTTGCCGGAAACCGAACTGAGCAATTTGGTGTCATCTAAAGGGGTTGTGAATAGTTTTGCGCAATACAGCGAAAATGTATTGTCACCAGAAGAACTGCTGGTTGTCCGAAGCACTTGCGATAAAATACAGCAAAAGTTCTCACGACAAGACAGATTGTACCTCGATTTTAGGGCTTATTTCCGTCGTTTCTTCAATGAAGGCCCGGTTCCGTTAGACAAGCTCGCCGTAGTTTTAGGGAAGGACTGGCAACAGTTTGCAAAGACCGATGACCAACCATCGGATGCTTTAGCGATTTTCCTCTTAGAACGACTTCAATCGGAGCAGGCCGATCAGATAGACCTTACTGAATTCGCCGGCACCGGCTGGGCAACGCCGGATGAACCGATATGCGGAAGTGCCCTGCTTTTTGTTGGTGGTCGAGATCAGCTCGCCTATCAAATCAACAGACTGGCACCAGGGACCGGCACAGAGCTGATGGGAAGGTTCGCGGGTGACCATCCGGATGTCGACAAGTTCTTGAACTGGCAACGGCAGGAATATCAGACTGCCACGGGCTCTACCGATCAAGTAGAGCTGGTTTTCCGACCAGACACGCTGTCGCACAACGTCACAAATTCAAAGCCGATATTCGACGAACAACTGGTGATCTGCGACAGATTCGCGAGGCCGGATGCGTGCGTCCATAGATTGGCGGACTTCGAGATATTGTTTAACCGCAACGCCCCTGAGTTCAGGGAGCGCAAGTCCGGGAGAATAGTTGAGATAGTCGTGCCGCATGTTTACAATCATTATTCTGCGACAGTCAGTCCTATATTTTCTGTTCTTGCCGCCTGTGCAAGGCGTCGGATTTCTCCTTTTGGATGGCCAAAGGAGCTCCATGCGCTTTCAAAAAAACCGCGGCTAGCCTTCGGTGACAATATTTGGCTTCAAGGGCGCACGTGGAAGCCGACGGAAGAGCAATTACGCGAACTCAATGCCACGGAACCTTCCGAACAACCGGACTGGCTTAGGCGGCGCCTCAAATGGCTCGACAATGAAGAAGTCTCCTATGTCGCGGGCGACAGCAAACTGTTTTTTCGCCAAGACGATGATGTGGGGCTGAAGACGTTAGCGCGATTACTCAAGAAGAGAGTGGGACACGTTGAGGAGAGTTTTTTCGGAAAATTCGACGCCAGGGAATTGACCTCTGCTCGAGGTGGGGTCACCGGCGAGATTTTGGTAACGTATCATCGCGCTGGTACCGAACGTCGCGAAGTCAAATTTCCAGCACAGGGACGGCAACCCGTTTCCGCCGATCCGTCATGGCTGAATTTCAGCATTTTCGTGAACGCCGACCGCTTAGAGGGCCTCCTGGCCGGAGTCGTTGCCCCTTTAGTTGGTCATCTGCGCTCAGTCGGCCTTCTCCGAAGCTGGTTCTACATTCGATACAATAGTGGTGGAAACCATGTCCGGCTAAGGCTTCGAGCCCATAAATTTGCCGATCGGAGTGCCATATCGACAATTGTTGAAAGGGTGCTTTTTGTTTCGCTCCATCAGTCCAGCATTAACACTTGGACACAGGACCCATTCGTTCCGGAGCTGATCAGATACGATCATGGGAATATCGAAAAAATCTACGACCTCTTCCAAGCGGACAGCGACTGCGCGATCGCTGATCTGCAATTGGCTCCCAACGGGAGCAACAGGCTGACCTATGACGTAGTCCAAATTGCCGCGAGAGCTTTTAAGTACATGGAACTGACGGCGTGGGGATCGACATCGTGCGATGAGATGCTGAGCAAAGTGCTGCGTTCTCGCTTTTCCTCGAACCGCCTACCGTACTTGCGGGACGGTGAGGATCGGTTGTTCGACTTAGTTACCGGAAAGAACATTTCGCCCACCGCAGAGCAGTTCCGGCAATCCGTAGGCGATGATACCGAGCCTTGCCTGCGCCCAGATCAATTTATGTCGTGCGTTCATATGGCAGCAAATCGCAGCTTGCGAGTTTATAACCGTGATCACGAAATATTGGTGTTTAGAACACTTCGGGCAGTCCAGCGACGCAGGCTCGCGCTGACAAAGCCTTACAGAGAGTCAGTGGCATGAATGCACGCGACCGGTCTCTTGAACGAGTAATAGAATACCGTGACATGTTGATCCGGGCGGCGACCACGATCGGTATATTTCCTGAATTGCGAAGAGGCGAAATTGTTACGTTTCTTCACTGCTGTCAAAGGCTTCAACACCGTCGTGACGTCCACCTTTTGATAGAGGCAATCTTAAACGAGGCCACTCCTGACATTTCGCAACCGTGCGGTATTGCTTTGTATAGCAATAAAATGTCCATGCTTTACGCTGGTTGCAGGCTTTCTCATCAATATCTTGAAGCCGAACGCTATAAATCGAATATAGAATCTAAAGTTGACGAAATCAGAGCACGACGGGGAGAGGATTTTGTCGAACTCGATCTGATATCTGGTCTTGTCGGTTGGATTGTTTTTTCTTGGGCCGCGGGTGTTGACGCTCAAGCAGAAAGGGATCTGGTGGATCGGCTAGACCGAACTAAACTCAATAGTTTGGGCGAGAAGAGTAGAATGGCGACAGAAAAGTTCGCCAGAAATATGGGAATAGCCCATGGATTGCCGGGGGCGTTGCTTGTGTTGGCACAGGCAGCGGCAATGACGGGATCCGCAACCTACGTGGAGAGCTGTAGGAGGATAGCCACCATTATCTTGGATTCAAGACAGCGGGGTACCGTGTCTACTTACGGATACACCTTAGACGAAACCAAAGAATCCCGGGTGGCCTGGTGCTACGGAGACCTTTCGGTGGCCATGTCGCTCTTACGCGCGTCACGCCTTACCGGCGACCGAAATATGTCGCAGGCAGCGCTTTCGTTGTTCGACGCCATATTGTCACGTCCGCGGCGAACATACGGCATCGTAGACCATTCAATTTGCCACGGAACTCTGGGTTTGGCGCATTGTTTGAGCAAAGCGGCCCGATGGACAGGGCGCCGGGATTTAACAGAACATGCAGACCACTGGTATAAAGTTTACCTCGAAACGGAGGGGCCCTTGACTTCTCACTTCGAAGATTTGTCGTTTCTTACTGGAGCAACCGGAGCCGCTCTCGCTCTTCTTACCTACTCCGCACCCCACATCGACGAATGGGATAGCTTAATGCTTCTCTCGGGAAAGGGTTAAGGCCTTGAAGATAACCTTTTTCGGGTATTCAGGCTTCTTACCCCTCCTAAAGTGGATCGGGGAACGCCATGAAATCGTTCAAATCTGGACATTTCCCGCACATGCTCAATTGTTCGGAAAAGCCTTTCCCAAGATTGATGTCCGCACAAATAAGCCCACGCAAAAAGATCTCACTGCTCTTACCGCGCCGGACGAGAAGGGAGCGCAGAGTCTTTTTATCGTAGGAGGCTATCCATACCGCGTAATGCCGCCAGACGGAATCTTCGGTGTGAATGTTCATCCGACGCTCCTTCCGTTGGGACGCGGGCCATCGCCTGTTTCTTATATTCTAACTGATCGGCAAGACGCGGCCGGCATAACAATACACAAGCTCAGCTACGCGTTCGATAGCGGAGACATCCTTGCCCAGCAGCCAATTAAAGTTTCGGCCTCCGACGATTTCGACAGCTATATGACAAAGGTATTGCTGACCAGCATGAGATTGTTCGAAGAGATTTTGAATGATTTCGAGGCGTACTGGGGAGCAGCTTGCCCTCAGATCGAGGGTGAATATTGGCCGCTTCCTTCTGACGACGCGTCCCTGATCACGCCTGAAATGGATGTGGAAAGGATACTCCGTACATTCAGAGCGTTTCCGTCAACGTGCCATTTTCGACACGAGGGCAGAGTTTGGATGATATGGAAAGCCAATGGCTGGCAGGACTCCTCAGATCGGTACAAAGGTATGCTAATCTTAGATGACGGCTACAAATTGCTTGTTGGTGTGGCCGATGGATTCTGTTCGCTTAATTACAGTAGTGTTTCGTAATGCACTTTCGGTATCTGGTAGTTGTCTTTGTTTCGTGGCGGCATTTATTTTTGCAGCAAAGCAATCGACGACGCGCTTGCAGATTAGTTTCAGCGAATTCGCTACTGGTCGCTTAGGCAAAGCCATCGCCAACAAGCCGGCCAAGAGATGGGCAGGTCGGGATCGCGTGCGCCCGAATCGTTGGAGGACTCGGTGGGCGGAGTTTTTCAACGCCCGAGGTGGATGCATCACTGCTAAGGTTTGCGCACCCGCTTGAGTGTGATTGAACGCAGCTTTATGCGACAGACTATGTCACGGCAGCTATCACGCTATCGTTTCCAAACCAGCCTGACCGCAATCGGCCCATTTTTTTCGTTGGCAGATCCTGATGAGTGGCGGAAAGGGGGCCGGCAGCGGTCTGTCCGCTTTTGACGACGACGTTAGAGACAGCGGCCATCCGCTACTCGCCTGAGAGTGGCCCTCTGAGCGCTGTACCAATATCGCCCGTCAATTGGATGCTTCGAGCGAGACAAGGACAGATCGGCGACGAATACTAGGAGTGCTGGCTGGGCACGAGGCAGTCCTTCGTTGCCCGACTGCGATCCAAAGCTTTTTGCGCTCCCATTTTCCCGATTGTGGCCACATTTCGTAGCACTGTAACCGGCAAGTACTAGTCGTCTCCCTTATCCGGCAGGTCGCTGACGATGTCGATTTCCGGATCGAGGATCTCCGGATCCTTGTTTCCAAAGAGCTTGCGAAGCAGGGTAGTATCTATGGCGTCCAAGCCGGGGCGCGGTTTGCCTAAGATTTCATCTGCCAGGGCGTCGAGTGCACGGCGGGCATTGTCGATTGCTTGGAGCGCATGGGCTTTCGCGTCAAACGTCTCATGGGCCGCGCCCTGTTCTCCGTCCGAGTCTTCCTGTGAGGCTTCTTTCTGGTAGTCCGAAATCCACAGGTTGAGCGCCTCAATAATCGAACGCTCCTCGTCCCCGACAAAGTCGGATGTCTTCGCCAAGTCGATTGTGCGCTCCGATTGGCGGACGAGTTCGAGGATCACCAATCTTCGGAAAGCGTCATAGACCTCGGCGATAGCCCCATGGTCGTCGCGTCGGAAATAGATTCCCCAGCGGTTGTCTTCTGGATCAAGCGTTTTGATCACGCGAAGCAGGGGCTTGAGATCGCGGAGGGGATCGATGCGGTCGACGGTTGCGCGGTGATCCCAGAACGCAAGGATCGCCTGTATGGCCGCCACTACGTTTGATGATCGATCTGGCTCGGGAGCACCTTCCGCATCCTTGATGAGTTCAGCAATGTGGTGAACCATCCACTTGCCGAGCGTATCGACTGTGGGCTCAAGTTGGTACTCGGCGACGAGGCTTTTTCCAAACGCCAGCGTTTCCTTTGAAGTCGTTGATCCTGCCGTCACGCGTGAGGACGACGATCTTGAAGTGCTTTTTTCGTTTTGCTTCCGGCTCATATGAATGACTGTAGGGGCTTCTTATCCGGCGTTCGATACTTATTTCGCAGATCAGATCATCGCCGGTTTCCGTAAGAAACTCCGCAACGTCATCGATTTTGGCCAAGAGACGCCAGCCTTCCGACTTTGTGGTCCGCTGCGATGCATGTTCGGACGGAGCGTCGTCGCTCCATGCCTCATAAATGAACGAAGGTTCGTCGCGCCCCGAACCGATCCAGTCGACGGGGGACTGGTCGCGACGTACGAGCTTGAACAACTGTGCGACGCGCCGGCCCGGCCACGTCTGCACAGCGCGGATGTCGAATCTCGTCGGGTCGTGATCGTCGAATCGGCTATCGCCGTTCCAAGACGACAGCCATCCGGTCAGGCGATAGGGCGCTTCGTCGAATTGCAGGTCGTCATTCTCATCGGGAATGCGGAAGTCCCAGGGATCGCGCACGGATTGCAGTGCGCGCGTTAGCGCCGCTGCCGTCGTCGGCGAGACCAGGGCCGAGTTGACGCGGGAGCTTTGCTCGCGGGTCGGATGGTTGCTTGTTAAGCTGGCGGAGACGATCATCCAGCCCTCAGGCGCCGCCCCGAGAAGGCCAAGCTCGCCGAGGTATTCGTCGCCGCGGCAATTCCGCAACCATCCGTTGTCGGTACGGTCGTCCTGCCACCAAAGATCTGGCAAAAGGGGCGTTGGGCCACGATGGTCTGAAAGCCATGATGGTGGCTGGGTCGGCATGAAACCTTCCAACCAGGACCGAAGGCGGTCCTCGCCATACTCCTCGGGCCCCAACGGGGATTGTGCGAGAAGCTCTCCGGCCACGCAGAGCATAGCGTGCCATTCGAGATAGGTGCTGTACCGCTCGACGGTCGGCAGTGATCCGTGACGGTGGCTCCACAGATCGTAGCCGCGCCCGGCGACGATTTCCGCCCGGCCGCGGGAGATCAGGTCAAGCGTCGCAAAATTCTGAAACACCCGCACCGGGTCGTCGGCGCTCAGCACCGTCACCGCGCTGGTCAATCCGATCCGGCTGGTCCGCGCTGCGGCGGCCGCCAGGATCATCGCCGGCGCGGAATCGAGGAATTCGGGGCGATGATGTTCGCCAATGCCGAAGAAGTCGAGGCCCACCTCCTCTGCCAGTTCGATCTCGTCCAGCACACCGGCCATCCGATCGGCAGCCGATGGTGTTTCTCCAGTCCTGGGGTCAGGAAACAGGGCGGCGAAGCTATGAATGCCGATTTTCATGATGGTCCTTGCACTCTTTTTCGGTAGGGCACGCGACCTCCGCGGCCCGCCTGAGCAGGTCCTCAAGCTGGGATGAAGCAACATTGGCACCAAACGCGGGCGTGCCCGGCTGCAGCCTAATCCCGTCGCGCAGCGCGCCTGCTCGCACGGCGTCAAAGCCGATCGCGTCGATGAACTCAACGACGATCGCGACATCCCGTGGATTATCGCCCGCCACGGCAATGGCCTTCCTGTCTGCTTCTCCCCTAGGCCGGGCCTGTTCGTCGAGGTCATGATAGCCCATGTGATTGAGGCCCTTCACCACCCGCGCGTTAGGCAGGAATTCCTGCACGATCTCGCTGGTAGACCGGCGGGGATCGAACAGATCGGCCCTTTGGCCATCGGTCTCCCACCAATAGTTCATGGCGTCGATGACCAGTTTGCCACCGAGTTCCGAAACCGGCAGGCTCTCGTACTTGCCGAGCGGCAAAGCCAGAATAACGAGGTCCGCCCGTCGCGCCGCGTCCGCAGACCAGACAGGCACAGCGCCAGGCGCGAGCACATCCACGGTCAGCGCGATCCTGTCGGGATCGCCCGACCCAGCGATAAGAACCTTGTAGCCGGCAGCGACAGCAAGCCGGGCCAGGACGACCCCTACCTTGCCCGCACCCAATATGCCGACCGTCTTCACTGTCCTGTCGGTCATCTAGTTCTGCGCCGCCGCTTTTCGCTCGGTCAGAATGTCCCGCACGCGCGGCACGACCCTGGTGCCAAAGAGTTCGACCGCCTTGAGGCGGGCGCTCGCCGAAACGGCTCCGGCGGCGGAATAGATCAGGTCGAACCGGCCGACATCCAGCGACTCGATAGCTGTGGCCATCTTGCGCGCCACGGTTTCGGGCGAGCCGACATAAAGCGAGCCGCTCTCCACATCGGCATCGAATTCGTCCTTGCGCAGCGGCGGCCATCCGCGCAGGGCACCGATGCGATCGCGTATTTCCCGATAGCCGGGATAGAACAGCGCGCGTGCCTCTTCATCCGTCTCGGCAATGAAACCAGGCGAGTGCATGCCCACCGGCAAAGCGGTGGTGCCGAATTGCTCGCTCGCGCGCCGATAGAGATCCACATAGGGCGCGAAGCGAGCCGGCTGCCCACCGATAATGGCCAGCATCAGTCCAAAGCCATATTTTGCGGTCCGGATAACCGATTGTGGCGAACCGCCAACCCCCACCCAGGTCGTCAGCCGCCCGGACTCGGTCTTGGGAAACACCTCTGCATCCTGCAGCGCCGCCCGTGTCGTTCCCGTCCAGGAGACCGGCTTCTCCTCAAGGAGCCGATTGAACAGGTCGATCTTCTCCTCGAACAGGGTGTCATAATCCTTTAGGTCGAATCCGAACAGCGGAAAGGATTCGGTGAACGAACCACGACCAAGGATGACTTCGGCCCGTCCATTGGACAGGGCATCGACCGTGGCGAAGCGCTGAAACACCCGCACCGGATCATCGGAGCTGAGCACCGTGACGCCCGAAGCAAGGCGAATGCGCGAGGTCCGCGTCGCTATTCCCGCCAAGACCGTTTCCGGGCTGGAGATCGCATATTCGGGCCGATGATGCTCACCGAGCGATACCACGTCTATGCCGACCTGATCGGCCAGCACCGCTTCTTCGACCGTGGCGCGTATGGCCTCTGCATGGGATACGATCGCGCCACGGTCGTCCCGCGGCAGATCGCCGAAGGAATCTATTCCAAACTCAATGCTCATCAGAAAACCCTATAGTCCGGCCTTGGGGTGGTCCCGCGTATCCAGCTCCAGGCGCAACGCCGCGAACCAATAGTCCGTCTCGCGCCCTTCCTGCCTTCCGTCTTTCTCCCACAGGTCATAAGCCCGTCGGCGCACACGCTGCTCGAAATCGAGATCGACGAATTTCTCGGTATCCTCGTACATAGCCATCCCTCAAGCCCGTGACCGTTGCAGCACGTCCTGCCATTCCGGATGCCGGTTGATCTGCGCCTTGGCGAAGGGGCAGAGCGGCAGGATGGCAACGCCGTCCCGCCGTGCATCCTCCACTGCCTGGCGCACCAGGCGCTCGCCGACCTTGCGCCCGCGAAGGGCCTCCGGCACGCCCGTATGGTCGATGATGATGAGTTCCGGACTGATCCGGCTATAGGTCATCTCCGCTTCAACACCGTCGATAACGAGGCGATAGCGCCCCTTGGTCGGGCCATCCTGCCGCTCGACAGTGCCATCCTCCGCGGCGGGGGGAGCGTCATGCTGGCCGGCATCGTGCGGACGCACCTGTCGCGGGTGACCGGGCCCGCATTCGAGCAGGTCGCGATCCCAATGACCGAGATCGGCAGCGGCGTCATAGGTCGAATTGAGGAAGGCCGTCAGAGCCGCGTCCGGATCAACTGCCGACTGGACCGCCGCATAGGGCAGGATGAATTCGCCCAGCGTGTCGTGCCAAAAGGCCTCTTCGGGTTGGACAGAAGCCGACTTGAAGCCTTTTGGCGAAGGATAGGCGTAGGCATAGAAGGCTGGGTAGTCGAGGCCGCCACCACCGGGCCAGAAGCCAACCGACGCAACTTCGCGATCATAGGCTTCCTGGGCGACTTCGAGCGGCAGCGCCGGCACGCCGCCGGGGTGAAGCGGCGCACGGCGTCCGGAGAAGCGGGTGACAGCCAGGTCGAAACTGCCCCAGAACAGGTGCACCGGGCTGGATTTGCCGAGGAAAGCCGTCCTGAAACGCCCCAAGACCCGGTCCATGGCGACCAGTGCCTGATGGAAACGCTCGACAGAACCCTGATCGTACGGGCGGTCGCGGTGATCCGCCGCGAAGGGCACCGGATCGGGCACTTCATTCGGCTCGCCATTGAAGGTCGGCGTACCGCCCAGCTCGGTGACCAACTGCACGAACTTGCCGTGGAATTCGGCAACGGTCATTGCCTCGAGGGCAAAGGACACCTTGTGGCCATTGCCGCAGGTGCCGACCACAGCATGGTTCTTGAGGTCGAATAGAATCTCGATGCCTGGCCCATCGGGAATGGGCGAGGAGGCGAGGCCCATGGGCGTTACATAGAAGGTCGCGTGCCAGGAATGGTTGAGCCAAGGTGTATGCGCGAGCCGGTACTTGCCTGCCACCTGCAAATAGAGATGCAGTGCCGAGCAGGTGTCGCGCCAGCCGAGGTAGTCGAGTTGGGGCCAGTTTGTCATGATCGTCCTGTGCTTGGTGTCGGTTTGCCGAAGTCTCTGGATCAGTCAGGCAGCGGGATAAACTCGTCACGGTCATTGACCGGCAGGTCGAAAAGGCCCTGTCCCCAGTTCTGGGCGCGCCATTCGGCTTTGGCCCGTTCGATCCGCTCCTCGGACGAGGCGACGAAGTTCCACCAGATGTAGCGCGGACCGCTGAGCGTCGCGCCGCCCAGGATCATCAGCCTGGCTCCTCTCTCGCCGGCCACCACGGTGATCTTGTCGCCAGGCCGGAACACCATCATCTGCGGCGCCTGGAAATCCTGCCCCGCGACCGAGATTGATCCCTCGACGATGTAGATGCCCCGGTCCTCGTGATTGTCCGGCAGGGGCAAACGGCTGCCGCCGGCCAGGTGCACGTCGGCGTAGAAGGTTTCGGAGAACAGGGTCGCCGGCGCCTCCTGCCCATAGGCCTTGCCCAGGATCAGCCGCAGCGACACGCCCTTGTCTTCCAGGACGGGCAAAGCCTGCTTGCCATGATGCTCGAATGTCGGTGCCATCTCCTCGTGGCTCTCCGGCAGGGCGACCCAGGTCTGGATGCCGAAGAGACTGTTCGGCCCGCTTCGCGCCGCCGCCGTGGTCCGTTCGGAGTGCGAGACGCCGCGCCCGGCAACCATCCAGTTCAGCTCGCCCGGCCGGATCACCTGATCGGCACCGGTGCTGTCGCGGTGGTGAAAGTCGCCCCGGAAGAGGTAGGTCACCGTGCCGAGACCAGTATGCGGATGCGGGCGCACATCGATTCCCTGGCCGGTCAGCAGTTCTGCCGGGCCAGCCTGGTCGAAGAAAATGAACGGGCCCACCATCTGGCGCTGCGGGGAAGGCAGCGCCCGGCGAACCTCGAAACCACCGATGTCCCGGCTGCGCGGAATGATCAGTGTCTCAATCGTATCGGCACCTACGTCATCGGGGTTGCCTGGTTCCAGCGCCGGATTCCAACTCATACGCCATGCTCCCTGTCCCGTTCGGTCAGGCAGTAACTAGGCATGCGCATGGCGTATGAGCTAGGTGTGTCTGGTGAGGTACTGTGTCGCCAGAAATGGAACGCCCAGCGCAATGGACATCTATTCGGTTCCAAAGTGCTCGATTAGGAATTCGGTCAAAACCCGGACTTTGTGCGTTGGGAACTGGCCGGGTGGGCGCACGACATAGATTCCGGCTGCCGGCGGAGGGAAGCCTACCAGGATGGGGATCAAGGCGCCGCTGGCGACGTGGTGGTCGACGAGACAATCCGGCAGCCAGGCAATGCCGATGCCCGCGAGTGCTGCAGGAACCAGGGCGCTGCCATTGTCGGCTTTGAACCGGCCCTGAGGTTGGACGCTCACCACCTGATCGCCGTCGCTGAACTGCCAGGTTTCGGTCCCCTGCATCAGCGCTTCATGCGCCGAGAGTTCATGGGGCGTCTGCGGCTCACCATGGATGGCGACATAGTCAGGGCTGGCGACGAGCTTGCCATAGAACGGGCCGACCCGCCTTGCGATCAAATTTGAATCCTGGAGATAGCCGACCCTGATCGCGCAATCGAAACCTTCGGCGATCAGATCGACGAAGCGATCGCTATAGGACGCGTGGATATGCAGGTGAGGATGGTGTTTTGCCAATTTGGCAAGCAAGGGGGCAAATTCGGTTGGTCCTACGGAAAGCGGTACCGATACGCGCAGTCGTCCCTTCAGATCGCCATTGGGCAAGATCACCGCCTTGGCGGTCTCGATTTCTGCCACCACCCTGGCAGCATGGTCCCGGAAGGCAATGCCAGCTTCCGTGAGGGCGGCGCCGCGGGTCGTCCGGGCCAAAAGCTGCACGCCTAGCCCGGTCTCAAGTCGGGCGAGCCGCCGGCTGACAATGGACTTCGATACTCCAAGCCGACGAGCTGCGGACGTGATGCCCCCAGCATCAGCGACTTCCACAAAGGTCTGGAGTTCTTCAATATCCATAATATTCCCTTGTGCGATACGCCGGCGCAACTGCCGGACTATCGCATCCACATGCGCAACTGCAAACACCAGTACTGCCGGCCGGTGTGCGCCAATAGCTGAACGCCAAACTCGGCTTAAGCATGAACAGGCGTCGACTGCCTATGGATTTGCACATGCCCACGCCCCGGCCCCGCCGAACCGCCCCCGAAGCTGCAACCTCGACAAAGTCACCAGGTCCACGATCTCCAGCGGCGTTCCTCTCGGCGCGACACAGCGTCCGCTCACCCGGCACTACCGCGTCAGTCTAGGCGGTGACAAGGTGCGGCCGAGCTGTGGATCAAGCATCGCAGCTTTGGGGAGCTGGATGACGGGTACCATCGACACGAGCAAGACATTCGAGTGGTCCGAAATTGGTCGGTTTGCTTAGCATTGGATTTGTGGGCATCGGCCGCTCCCTCCTCATGGTGCAACTGCCGTTGAGCCCGAAGCTTATCGGCTTGATCCTATGTCGGATCGAGTTCTCAACATTTGTCTAGCGTCAAAAAGGAACATCGCATGAGCGAACTCTCGAATATCGCCAAGGGAATGACTGTAGTGGGTGCCGACGGCGCCAAGATTGGCGTTGTCGCTGCTGTGGTGGACCAGCGCATCCAGCTCGAAGCCAATGATGTCGGCGATCACGCCGGCCAGAGCCACTTCATACCAGGTGGCCTCGTCGCCGACGTCGAGGGCGACACCGTTCGCCTCTCGGCAACAGGCGCAAACGCAGTCCTGCTCGATGAAAACGAAGACGGCACAATGGCTGACTGATTGCGGTCAGAGAGCCCTGCAGACGGCGACTGGCCGAGCCTGCTTGCTTTTAGCTTGCCGCCTGAGCTGAGGTGCGACGCATTGAAGGCGGCCGGTCGTGCACGCCGCTTGGGCGGGCGATCATCGGCTGCTCTGCATCTTTTGGGGGTACAATGGATTACGAAACAATCATGCACGCAAACCTCGACCTGGTCTTTGGCGAGCGTGATCCGATCCGGCGGATGGAGGCAATTCGTCGCCTCTATTCGGAACGTGCGGAGCTCCATGAGCCGCATCGTTCGGCACAGGGGCACGAGGCGATTTGCCAGGCTGTTACCGAGCTTCTGGCAAGCTTGCCACCGGATTTCAGCTTCACGCCGATCAGGCCGGCACTCGGCCACAACGGCGTCGGCCGCTTGCAATGGCGTGCCGGTCCGGCGGGCGGCCCCGCCGCCGTGACCGGTACCGATGTCGCCCATATCGAAGCTGGCGTGATCCAATCGCTGCACGTTTTCCTCGATCAACCGGAGGCTTGAAATTATGGACAGCGGACAAAACGGGCTAAGCATCGATGGCTGACGCAAGCCTTGGAGAAATGATCGGACCTGCGGTCGTTCTGATGGGAGCGGCGGTGGTCGCCGTTCCCTTGTTCCGCCGCCTTGGTCTTGGCTCGGTTCTCGGCTATTTCGCTGCCGGACTTCTGGTGGGCCCCTCGGTACTGGGCCTGTTCACCGACGCCCAGTCGATCTTCCATTTCTCCGAGCTCGGGGTCGTGATGTTCCTGTTCGTGATCGGGCTGGAGATGCGACCTGTTAAGCTCTGGGCAATGCGCGGACAGATCTTCGGCACTTTCCACCATCGGAGGTGGAAGAGGCTACGGCAGACATTCGGCGTCGCGACAGTGAACGCCTATCCGAGCAGGTGCAGGGAGACGACATGTCCGGCCTTGACCGCCTGCACACAAACCCCGCTCCGGAGCCGCTCGGCACGGGGCGGGCGCCGGCCAAACAGTCCGGTGAAGCGGGCTGACCGCGATTACTCAACTTGCGCCTGTCTGTCCGAGGGCATGGCGCATGCCACCGGTGTTTTCAAAGGAGACGACCATGGGCTTTGTCACGACCGACGACAACGTACAGATCTTCTACAAGGATTGGGGTCCCAAGGACGCCCAACCAATCGTGTTCCATCACGGCTGGCCGCTCAGCTCCGACGACTGGGACGCCCAAATGCTCTTCTTTCTCTCGAAGGGCTTTCGCGTCGTAGCGCATGACCGACGCGGCCACGGACGCTCGGAACAGGTGGCCGACGGGCACGACATTGAGCACTATGCGGCCGACGCTTTCGCTGTCGCCAAGTCGCTAGCTCTCACCAATGCGGTTCACATCGGCCATTCGACGGGAGGCGGCGAAGTGGCCCGCTATGTTGCCAAGTTCGGCGGACCGGCGGGACGCGTTGCCAAGGCTGTTCTTGTTTCCGCCATTCCGCCGCTGATGCTCAAGACCGCTGCCAATGCCGAAGGAACGCCGATGGAAGTCTTCGACGGCTTCCGCGCGGCTCTGGCCGGCAACCGCGCCCAGTTCTTCCGGGACGTTCCTTCCGGCCCCTTCTACGGCTTCAATCGCGATGGCGCCCAAATCCATGAAGGCGTCATCCAGAACTGGTGGCGGCAGGGCATGATGGGCAGCGCTAAGGCCCATTACGACGGCATAAAGGCCTTCTCGGAAACCGACCAGACCGAGGATCTGAAGGCCATCACGGTGCCGACATTGGTGCTGCATGGTGAGGACGACCAGGTCGTACCCATCGCCGCGGCGGCCCTCAAGGCCGTCAAACTGCTGCCAAACGGCACGCTCAAGACATATCCCGGCTTTTCACATGGCATGCTCACAGTCAACGCGGACGTCCTGAACGCCGACCTTCTGGCCTTCGTCAACGGCTGACGTCCTAGGACGGGGCCTCGGTCCCGTCCCTCACCTATGGTCGGATCGGCAATATCCGCTGCCGGCGAGCACGTCGTCGCATCGAGACAGGAACAGCCATATGGCGGAAACGACAAAGCGGCCAAACGGCGTCCGCAGCTACATCGCGGATACGCTAGCCTTGCTTTTGTTCTTCACCACGACCGGAATCATCAACGAGCGCTTCATCGCCGGCATGACATGGGAGTAGGTCTTGCACGCACGCCTCCTGGGCCACGGCGATGACTGATCTCACGTTTTCGACCCGATCGACCAACGCCTGCTGCTCGGTCTTGTTGACCTCGAACGCACCTGCCGTGCCAGCTCCGCTCAAGGCGCGAGTGGGTAGGTACCTTCTCATTTTAACCTTCAGGAGCTCGCCTTCATGCCACTACGCAAGGTCGCTATTTCGCAAGCGCAATTTGAACGTTCACCTGATCAGGACGCCGATATTTTCACAGCTGACATGATCGGTCATGACGAAGGTGCGCCCGTGACCATTGGTTTCGGACGCTATGGACCTCACCAGGAGCTCAACGAAACCATGCTGGTGGACGATGTCATGATGGTGATCGCAGGCCACCTCACCGTAACCGGCGGGAATGGAAGTGTGACCGCTGGTCCTGGTGAGGTCGTCCATATGCCTAAAGGCGAAAGAATCCAGATTCGGTCGCACGAGCATGGCGCCACAACGGCCTATGTGACCTATCCCCATTGGAAAGATGCCAGGTAGAGCAATGCACCGCCGCAAACCGTTGAGCTTAGGTGCGGCCGCAACAAGCATCGGCTGCAAACCGATCCGCACAATTCTTCCCACCGTTGTGCACGACCACGCGATGCGCACGATGTGCGGGGCGTGCCGTTCAGCGCCCCTTCGGGCGCGACGACATCGGGATGCAGCCTTTTTGATGCAATCCCGATGCCTGACAAGACGACCGATAGGCGTCCTTGTGTCCTCTGGCTTAGGCGTTCGCGCCCCCATCCACCGCAACAACACTCCCTGTCATCATGCTCGCCGAAGGGCTGGCAAGAAACGCTACGACATTGGCGATTTCGCGTGGATCGGCAAAGCGCCCTAGCGAGGTCAAATTACGCTGGAAATCAGCTCCAGCGCCATCTGCGGGATTTGACTCCGTGTCAGTCGATCCCGTGGCGATCAGGTTCACCGTTATACCCTTTGGCCCGAGCTCGCGGGACAATCCGCGTGTGAACGAAAGCAATGCCGATTTCGACATGGCATAGGCGGTTACGCCAGGAAACGGGACGCGGTCTCCTAGACCTGATCCTATCGAGATAATGCGACCGCCTTCGGGCAGGTAAGGAATTGCGGCTTGCGAGAAGGCAAGGGGCGCTCGCACATTGATGTCCATCAATGTCTGATACTGCGTGAGATCGATGTCAGCGATCGGCCCGGAAAGACCGATGGCTGCACTGTTGACGAGAATATCAAGCCCACCGAGCGCCTGGGCCGTGGCCTCGACTGCCCGTTTGATCGCATCGGTGTCAGCGCTGTCGGCTTGCACGGCCAGGCCGCGGCGGCCCAGGGCCTCGATAGACGAAACAACCGCGCTCGCTCGTTCGGCCGAATTAAGATAGGTGATGGCGACATCGGCTCCATGCTCGGCCAGCACCAGCGCGATCGCAGCGCCAATGCCGCGGGAGCCACCGGTGACAAGAGCTCGCTTGCCCGTGAGTTCAATCATTTCATCTTCTTTCATTTTGGGGGTGGCTCTAGATCGAGTGCCACCCTGAATTTTCAAAGGCCTGCCAGGAAGTCGATGAGCGCCTTATTCACCTCGTCAGGCGCCTCGATCTGGATCCAGTGGCCGACATTTTCGAGCCTGACTTGATCGACGAGGTTCGGCTGCAATGCGCGCAGCTCTTCCAGGGTCGGAGGATCGGGATGATACATTCGGCTCAAACCATCCTCTGCACCCCAGATGTAGAGCGACGGCTGCCGGAGGGTGACGTCTTTATAAGCGGCCATCAGTTCGAAGGTTTTGGGAAAGGCGCGGTAGTAGTTCATTCCGCCGCGAAAGCCGGTCTGGGTAAACGCCTCGATATTGTGGCGGACGTATTCGGGATCGGCCCATTCCGGCACCTCAACCGGTGAGGGTCGAAGCATGTGAAGTTCGGGATTGAGTGGATCCCAGCCCTCGGAAACTTCTGGGCTACCAGAAAGCCAGTAGAGAATGCTCGGAATTGATTGCGCGGCATCGGAAAACTTGGTTTCACTTCCCTCTGCGGCCATTGCGAAGCCGTAATAGACATCCTGCAATCCCTGATTGCGGATGATATCGTCAAAACTGATGTCGCCGCGCGGATAGATCGGAATGGCAAGACTGACGAGGGCAGTAAACCTGTCAGGCCGCAGGAGCGCCGCCATTTGCGACTGGTAGGCGCCCCAGTCGTGACCGACGATCACAGCGGTTTCGATGGAGAGCGCGTCGAGCACGCTTACGAGGTCACCTGTAAGATGAAGGGCCGTGTACTGGTCAGCGGCTTCTGGGGCATAGCTTTGGCCGTAGCCGCGCATATCCAGCGCCACTGCGCGATAACCGGCCTCGGCGACCGCCTCCATCTGGCTGCTCCAGGTTGCAGCAGTGTCGGGAAATCCGTGCACGAAGAGGACCGCAGGACCTTTGCCCTGTTCGATGACGTGGAACTGGCCGTAGCCGGCGTCCACCATATGCTCGCGGACTGGCGGGGGTGCATCCACTTCGCCGGCCAAAGTAGAAAAAGGCGCCAGTGCCAGCACTATGCCGAAGACCAACGATGTTTGCAGGAGGCGCCGCCTTGAGATCACGCTGTCGGCACGGTTGAAAGTTAGCGCATCGGCGTTGCGAAGACTACGAATTGACATGAGTTGTATCCTGAGCAGGAACGGGTGCCCGCCACTCGTCGGCAGGGTCGTTCGTTGGGCGCCAAAATAAGCCTGAGCCCGCGAAGTGACATTGCTGATCTGACCTTAGTCTTGCACAATCCTGCCAATTGACTATCTTCAGGCCATGCTTGACACGCTTAATCCGACAGACCGCCTTCTCGCCGACATCGCTCCTTTTCTCGTCTCAAATCCGGAGAAGATGGGCCAGTCGACTCCCGTGCCGCGCTTGACCGTGTGGACCAGCGCCTATGACACCCGGCCGACTGCTGCGGTGTTCGAGCCTATGTTTTACGCGGTATTGAGCGGCACCAAGGTACTGATCATGGGCGCCAATCGCTTCGATTTGCTGGCCGGCGCCTGCGCAACTTCGTCCTTTGGCCTTCCCTATACACACCAATTGACCAAGCCGTCGCCGGACTTGCCCTATGTGGGGATTAGTCTACATCTGGACGCCGACCTGCTGACGCGCGTTATGCTCGATATGCCCACGTCCCACCATCGTTGGACCTGCGCCGTCGCCGCGGCGGAACTCAATGGCCCGGTCGAGGAGGCATTCGCGCGGCTTGTGGGGTTGGTGAACACGCCAGCTGATGTTGGCATGCTTGCGCCCCACTACGAAGCCGAACTCTACTATCGCCTTTTGCAGAGCCCGATGGGCGATACGCTCCGCCAGGTCAGCCAGCGCAACGAGCGGTTCCAACAGCTCAAGACGGCGGCCGATTGGCTCGCAGCTAACTACAGCAAGCCGGTTGTCATTCCTGAACTCGCCGCTGCAGCGGGCATGAGCTCGACCTCTTTTCACCGGCATTTCAAGGCCGTGACTGGCCACAGCCCTCTGCTGTTCCAGCGCAAGGTGCGCCTCATGGAAGCGAGAAAGCTCCTTGGCGCCGGTAGCGCCAGCGTATCTCAGGTCGCCTACGAGGTAGGCTACCTCAGTCCCGCGCAATTCAGCCGCGAGTACAAAAGCATGTTTGGAAGCTCGCCTAAGGCCGATCTGCAACGCTAGCCTGGCCGGGAGTTCGTTCGACCTGCTGGTCAATGCTCGCAAGCGGACCTGGGCTGGGTCCGAAGAAGAACGCATACCGCGCGCCCAGGGGCGCCTTCTGGCCTGTCGGTGGATTCGCATAATATAGGTCGTGGAACTTCCATCTTGAGGTCGTCAGAGGTCCGTCCGGTTTTAAGATCCAGGAATTCGATAGCGGGATAGCTAAGGCCGGTTTCCGAGACTAGGAGTGCGGGCGTGGTGTGTTCAATGAGCGGTTGATGTGCCCACGTCCCGCCGTCCCAAGCGATGAGGTGCCTATTCGAGTAAGAAAACGCTCAACATTCGACCTTGCCAAATTCAATGTATTCTGTAATGCATACATTGAATTTGGGAGGTGGATTTGACTGAAACTGTGGTGTCGATCGAGACAACGAAATTTTGTGTGAACGGCAAGCCAACCCATCAAGGGCGCTCGTGGAAGGGTCTCTCGATCGAAGGTCACCTGTTCAACTCGCGCATGGTGCAGGCTCTCTCGGACGATGAGAATCCAGCAACAAGGGGCGTCTGGATGTATCCGGATGGCGAGGATTTTACGGCCGAGCGCAACAATCGGGAGTTTCTCGCCGCACTCAAGGATTACCGGACCCATGGCCTCGATGCGGTGGGGATCAACATGCAGGCTGGCAGTCCGCAGGGCTACAGCGTCGTGCAGCCGTGGATCCTGACCGGCTTCAACGCCGATGGCAGCCTGAAGCAGCCCTGGCTCGATCGGCTGGAACAGGTCATCGGCGAATGCGACAGGCTAGGCATGGTTGTCATTCTCGGGCTGTTCTATTGGAAGCAGACGCGCATTTTCGCCAGTGAAGAGGCCGTTCGAAATGCGGTGACCAACATGGTCGACTGGCTGGCGGCGCGTGATGCGCGCAATGTCCTGCTCGAGATCGGCAACGAGGTCGACCTACCCTTTGCCCAGCCCAATATCGAGGCTGCGCGCGGCGACGAGCTGATCAAGCTGGCGCAGGAGCGTTCGACCGGCAAGTTCAACACGCCCAGCGGGCGGCTGCTGGTGTCGACGAGCCTGGCGCATCCCACGCCCGTGAACGAAAAGATCATGGGCAGTGCCGATTTTCTCCTGCTGCACGGCAACGGAACGCATCACCCTGACAGCGTCCGCGTCATGGTGCGCGCCAATCGGGCACAGCCCTATTATCGGCCCGTGCCCGTCATGATCAACGAAGACGACCACTTCGACTTCGACAAGCCCGACAACAACTTCGCCGCGGCGATCGGGGAGGACGTCTCCTGGGGCTATTTCGACTACCGCATGAACCGTGAACGCTACGAGGACGGTTTCCAGTCGCTGCCAGTGGACTGGACCATCAACAGCGCCCGCAAGAAGGCGTTCTTCGGCCTGCTCAAGGACGTCACCGGTGCCTGAAGGCAAGGACGCGCGACTGGTCATCATCGTCGATCTGCTGATCGACGGTGACCGGGAGCACTTCCTACGCCTGCTGACCGAAAATGTCGCGGCGTCCCTGCGCGACGAGCCGGGATGCTACCAGTTCGATATCTGCATCGACCGCGCGGATACCAGCAAGCTCTTCCTTTATGAGGTTTACGAGGACGACGCCGCTTTCGCCGCTCATCTGGCCTCGCCGCACTACACAGCGTTCGACGCACAGACCGCGGACATGATCCTGCGCAAGGATGTGCGGCGCTTGTGGATTAGAGCTGGGTAAGTCCGAGCCGTTCAAGCAATTCGACCAGCATCTTGCCGGCGCGGCGGCGGTGATCCTCATGAATCCGTCGCGCTTCGACCGGATCGCCGCTGGCAATTGCGTCGACGAGAGCCGCATGTTCAATGACTGAATTCGTCGGCGTGGGTCGCAACTGCAGCGTCAGCATGCGGGCGCGATGGGCCTGGTCCCACAGCTGGCCCACCATCTGGATGAGCCTGGTATTGCCGCTCAAATGCACCAGTTGCGAGTGGAAGCGCTCGTCGGCCTCGGCCCAGCGGATGAGATTGCCCGCCTCGAGCGCCTTGCCCATGTCGGCCACTGCAGCGCGCAACGAGGCCAGTGGGCGGGCCGCAATGCCCTTGCGGGCCACGGTTTCGGCGGCAATGCCCTCGAGCGCTGTCAGAACGTCGTAGATATCGGCCATGTCGCGCGCCGAGACGGGCAAGACGCGCATGCCGTGCCGCGGCCGGATTTCGACCATGCCCTCCTGGCGCAGCCGTACCATAGCCTCGCGCACCGGCGTTCGGCTCATGTTGAGCCGGGCCGCGGCCTCCTGCTCCAGCATTTGCGCACCCGCGGGCAGGGCCCCGTCAAGGATCAGGCGCTTGAGCGCATCATAGGCCACATCGGCCTGGTTGGAGCGGTCGACCGGTGCGGCACTCTCAATCGATGACAATTCGTCGACCCTGCTCGTGGGACTCATAGATTGCCTCTTCGATGCGCAAGTTGACCAGGTATTGTGATGCAGTATTGACCGCCGCGGCTTGCCCCAGCAGCGCTGCAATTGCAGCAACCTGCGTGCGATAGACGCAATCGCCGCCAAAATCCACATCCTGCCAGTCGTATTCGATCGCTTCGGCCGTGTTCTCCCCATGCCGACGCAGCATGATTGCCCCATCGCCATTGATCGACACGGCGCCGGCCTCGGTCTCGACCAGCATCTCGCCCAGGGTGCGTCTTCGGTTGCTGGCCGAGTGATCGGACAGTCGGTTGGCATCGAGCGTTGCCGTCATCCCGCCTGCCATCTCGAGGACGACGATGCCGGCATCCTCGCCCGCGATGACCGGATTGATGCGTCGCAGGCGCGCGGTGACCGCTTCGACTTCGCCGAACAGAGAGCGGAAGACATCGACATAATGAACGCCGGTCTCGTGCACCATGAAGCGCGGCATGTCGCGAAAGTAGGGCTGGCGTCCGAGATAGGCGTCTCCCCCTTGCCCGTCGCCGGGCCGGAGCCGAAAGGTGGCCCCATAGACTTCGCCGAGCGATCCGCCCTGCACCATGTCACGCAATTTGCCATACCACGGCTGGAAGCGGAAATTTTCGTGCACGATCAGCGTCGTGCCGGCGCGCTCTGCCAGGTCGGCAGCACGCTGGGCCTGGTCAAGCGTGCCGCAAAACGGCTTCTGGCAGATGACGTTGATGCCGCGGGCGGTGGCGGCGCGGATGGCGTCGAGATGGGCGGCGGGCGGCACGATGATGTCCAGCACGTCCGGCTGTTCGCGATCCAGCATGGTCTCGAGATCGGTGTAGCGCCGGGCCGTCGGAAATAGTGCGCCCACCTGATCGGTCGCACCGGCATCGCGGTCGCATAGTCCAGCGAGGTGCACCGCGGGGATCCGTTGCCACGCCCGATAGTGGAATTGGCTGAAATAGCCGGCGCCCAGGGTGCAAAGCTTGAGCACGGCTAGCTCGCCATGGCCGTGGCGCCAATGGCATCGCTTACCGCCATCGCTATCGCCTCGGTGCCGTGCCGGCCGCCCACCTCGAACGGGCGGGTGCCGGCGCGATAGGCTTCATCGACCGCGTTTCGCAGGATCTCGGCCGCCCGGTTGGCGGGGGTGCAATCGTGTCGGTCGCCCAGCCAGTCGAGCATCATGGCGCCCGACAGAAAGGTCGCCGTAGGATTGGCCATGCCCTTGCCGGCAATATCGGGTGCCGAGCCGTGGCAGGGCTGGAACACGGCATGGTTGGTGCCGATGTCGGCGGAGGGGGCGAACCCCATGCCACCGATCAGACCGGCGGCAAGGTCGGAGAGAATGTCGCCAAACATGTTTTCGGTGACGATCACGTCGAAATCCCAGGGCCGCCGCACCAGGTTGAGTGCGGTGGCATCAACATAGGCGTGGTTGGCTTGGACGTCAGGATTGCGCGCGTGCCGCTCGTCGAAGATCTTGCGGAAGAACGCCATGCTGGCAAAGACATTGGCCTTGTCGACGCAGGTCAGCTGGTTGTGTCCACCGCGCCGCGCCCGGTTGCGCGTGTACTCGAGCGAGAAGTCGAAGAGGGGCTCGCACACCTTGCGCGTGATGACCATGGTGTCGCGGGCCTCCGCGTCGTCGACCACAACGCCTTCATCGCGCAGCGCGAACAGCCCCTCGATACTTTCCCGGATGATCACGAAGTCGAGTGCTGCCGCGCGCGGATCGGCAAGGACCGGGCTGATCCCCGGCAATAGCCGGGCCGGGCGTACGCCGGCGAAAAGGCCGAGCTCGGTCCGCAGATCGAGTTGGGGAGCGATCTCGGTACCGTCGGGATAGCGCACCTCGGGCCACCCCATAGCGCCCAGCAGGATCGCGTCGGCCTTGCGACAGGCATCCATTGTCTCCATAGGCAGCGCCACGCCGCTGCGCTGATATTCTCGGGCGCCCGCCGCATGTTCGGTGAAGCGGAGTTCGAACCCGCCTCCGGCCGCGTCGATGGCGGCTTGCAGCACCACGAGGCACGGCGCGATGACTTCGGCACCGATACCGTCGCCAGGAAGAACGGCTATGTCGAATGAGGGAATGGCGGGCATCAGAAATCCAACGCTTGCAGAAGAGGGGAAATGTCGAAGTCGTAGTGCAGCGGTCGCAGTCCGCGGTGAGAGGCGGTAAAGGCAAACACTTGCTCGCCCAGCAGGCAGCCTAGATAGGCCGTCCGCAGGTCGTCTCCGCCGAAGGCCAGCGAAGAGATGTTGCGCAGTGTCGCGGCAGGCTGCTGGTCGAGATGGGGTCTGCCCATGCTGTCTCCGGCATAGGCGGCTTCGGTCCATGCCAGATGCGCGGGGTCGGCATCTTCCACCATGCGTTCGGCGCTGCTTCCGTCACGGGCGATGCGAATGACCCGGTTCGAAACGATGCTGGTGACCCATAATCCACCGCTGTCGTCGAGCACCAGACCATCGGGGTAGTCGCCGGGCCCGAACTCCCAGAGCACCAAACGGCCGCTCAGCGTGCCATCCGCACCCACATCGAAGCGCGTCAGCCTTCGGGCAAAGGTCTCGTTGACGAAGAGTTGGCGTCCGTCCGCCGAGAAGGCGATTTCGTTGGTGTAGCCCAGACTGTCAGCGACGATCCTGGCACCAGTGGAATCGGCAAGCACGATGAAGCCAGACGCCGCCTCGGAGCGATAATCATCGGCTCGGGGCGCTTTGCGGGTCGAGACGGTGAGCCACAGCCGGCCCTGGTGGTCGCGAATCGGGAAATTGCTCGGCGGCAGCGGCATGCCATCGACTTCCCTCAGCACCGCCTCGGTCGAACCGTCGGGGAACAGCCTGAACGCGCCACCATCCGTCGCGCCCAGATGCGCCAGGATGAAGGAGCCGCCTGGCTCCAGAGCGATGCCATTGGGCCGAAGACCCGCCTCGGTATCGGCGATTGCCAGCCGTTGCACCCGTCCGTGCGGGTCGATCACCGCGATTCCGCCGCTGCCCTGCCAGTCCGAGCAAAACAGAAAGCCGGAGCTGTGCGTCAGGACGCTCTCGGGGCGCCGCAAGCCGTGCCCGATCGGTCGCAGGTCTGAAACGGTGAACGATAGCGCTGGAAATGCCGTCATAAATCTTCCTTACAACGTATACGTAGATGCAGTTGTAAATTGCCGCAAGTGATTTTGCATCCAGATGTAAGAGCCCAGATTTGACATAAAATTCCCAGGTTTCAGCCGGATTATAGCACGTGTGAGAGTCCAACAACGTCATTGACGCATTTTATAATGCATGCATAGTAGCGACGAACCGCAGACGGATGTTTGTCGACGATGCTCCAAGATGCTCCTTGACCTCAAATCTGTATCCACTGTATCCACTGTATACAGACAGCGATATCGCATATCGCGGGTCGTAGAGCGCGGGAACAAAGCGATGTCAGCGTCAGGTGTCCAATCACTGGAAGAGTACGGCTATCATGCGTTGCGCAACCTGATCCTGGGCGGTGAGATCGCGGCTGGACAGAAGCTCGTGCAGGAAGAGTTGGCGCAGCGCCTCGGCGTAAGCCGCACGCCATTGCGCAGTGCGATCGCCGCGCTCGAACGGGATGGCTTCGTCGTCATCTCGCCGCGCGGGGAAGCCACGGTCGTGACCTTCGGCCCCCAGCGGATCGCTGACCTTTTCGAGGTGCGGGCGGTGCTCGAAGGGCTGACCTGCCGGCTGGTCGCGTCGCGCATCGAGCGGCGGCACACCCTCTACCTCCGCTCGCTGATCACCAGTGCCATGCCCGAGCCCGACGATGATGACTGGTCGGCATATCGCGAGGCGGATCGCGAGTTTCATCACTATCTGACGACACTACTCGACAACGATTTCCTGACCCGCCAGCTCGATGCGGTGCGCGACGTGCTGCGCCTGTCATTGGCTCAGGGTCTGCTGCGGCCGCCGGCTGAAACGCTGCAGGAGCACCTCGACATCATCGATGCGCTGGAGGCGCAGGATCCTGAACGCGCCGAGCAGGCCATGCTCACCCACATTCGCAAGACCATCGCTCTGATGCGGGCTCGTGCGGACAACAGACCGGTCTGAAGGTCTGACGATTTCGGATTTCTCAAGGGAGGAGACTATGACGAAACGACCAACCGGCCCCGCCAGCAGCAACCGCAGGGTACTGGCACGGCACGCGGCAAGCCTGGCGCTGGCAACCGCGCTAAGCACGGCCACCGCGCTGGGTGCCTACGCGCAGGACATCTCATTCTGGACCCAGCCGCAGGGCGATCTTCTGGCCTACCAAGACCTGTTCGACGAATTGACGTCCGAGTTCCGCGACGAATCCGGCATCAACGTGTCGGTCGAGGTGATCAACTGGTCCGTCGCATTCAATACCTGGCTCACCGTTGCCCAGGGCGGCGCGGCTCCTGATTGCGCGGACATGTACTGGCTGCACTCCTTTTCCGGCATTGGTGCCGGTCGCTTCGGCCCCATGCCGATCACCGAGTATCGTGACCGCTGGCCGACGCTCGAAGCAGACTTCTACGAAGGTGCACTCGAGGACGTGCATCGCAACGGCGAGTTCTACGGCATTCCATGGCGCGTCGACATTCGCCCCATGATGTACCGCACCGACTTCCTCGCGGAGGCCGGCATCGATGCGCCGCCCGATAACTGGGAAGAGATTGTCCAGCAGGGCCTGGCCCTGACCGAGCGCGACGCCAACGGCAACGTCACCCGCTGGGGCTTTGCGCTGGGCGCCAACAACAATCCCGGCCAGACCCTGATGCCCTACTACTGGCAGGCGGGTGGGGTCATGATGAGCGAAGATGGCCGCACCGCGACCATCGACAATGAAGCGATGCGCACGACGCTGAAATTCATGCAGGACCTGGTCCAGGTGCATAAGGTCACCTCGCCGGAAATCTTCGAAAAGAGTGCCGATCCGCTGGCCGACTTCACCTCCGGCGGCGTCGCGATCATCGGCAGCACCAACAATTCATGGCCGTCCCAATTCGATCGCGACTACCCCGAGCTGGAAGGCACCTGGGCGCTCGAGATCAACCCCGCAGGCCCCACAGGCGAGCGCGACTCGTTCTCCGGCGCCGGCTATTGGGGCGTCCTCTACGGCTCGAGCGATGTCGAGGCGTGCCTCGACTGGATCGAATTCCTGTCCCAGCCGGAGCACATGGAGCGCATCAGTGAAGTCTCTGGCGCTGCAAGCCCGCGCCGTTCGGTGATGAGCTCAGCGCTCTGGACGCAGCGTCCGTGGCAGAAAGTGATGGCCGAAACGCTCAACTACGGCCACACCTCCCAGCATCCAAGCGCTGTGTGGAACGCTATCGCCTCCCCCGAGCCGGGCGCTGTCCTCTATGACCTGGTCTACAACACCGTCATTGGCGGAGCCGATATCGACGCTGCGGTGACCGAGGCACAGGGCCGCATGCAGGCCGAACTCGACCGCGCCACCGGCGGCTGAGCTTGCCAGGCCGGGAGAGTCCTCCCTCCCGGCCACTTTCGACCGCTATCGGGACAGTGCGCCATGACACGACAGAAATACCTATTTTGCTACCTCATGGTGGCGCCCGCCATGTTGATCACCGCGGCGCTCGGCATCTACCCGATGCTGTTCTCGCTGTGGATGAGCTTTGTCGAATACGATCTGCTCCGGATCAACGAGTTCGGCACGCCCTTTGTCGGGCTCGACAACTATGTCGAGGTGTTTTCCGATCCGCGCTTCGTGCAGACCCTGTTCAACACCATCATCTTTACCATCCTCGCGGTGGCGGCGACTCTGGGTTTTGGCTTGTTGCTCTCACAGGTCCTGAACATCAACTATCGGGGCCGTACGGCCCTGCGCATGCTGGTCTGCGTCCCCTGGTTCGTGCCCCCCGCCGTGGCGTCGGCAATCTGGATGTGGCTGCTCAACACCGATCGCAGTCCGATCAATTTCCTGCTGCAGGATTTCGGCCTGATCACCAGCAATGTGCGCTGGCTCACCGACTCCGCCACCTGGGGCCCGTTTAGCATTCCCATGATGTCGATCGTGGCGGTGCGCGTCTGGAATGGCCTGCCCTTCGCCGTGATCTTCCTGCTCGCCGCTTTGCAGTCAATCCCGCGCAGCCTTTATGAGGCAGCGGAAGTGGATGGCGCCAGCCTGATGCAAAAATTCTGGTACGTCACGCTGCCGATGCTGCGTCCGGTTCTCGCCATCCTGATCACGCTGCTGGTCATCGGCGGGCTTGGATCCTTCGAGATCAACTACATCATGACCGGTGGCGGGCCGCAGAACCTCACCAACATCATGGCTGTCTATTCCTACCAGCAGGCCTTCTCCTTCTATCGCTTCGACCTCGCTTCCGCATCCAGCGGCGTGATCTTCCTCATGACCGGGTTCATCTCGATCTTCTATCTCCGTTCCCAGCTGAAAGGGGTAGCATGATGACCATTGCCGTACCCGATACCGCCGTTCGTCCCGGCCTGTGGCAGCGCCTGGCCTTCGCCAACAAGACCGACCTGGTCACGCGGGTGCTGGTCGTTGCCATCACCGTCGCACTGCTGTTCTACATCCTGCTGCCGGTCTACTGGATGCTGAAGAGCTCGTTTCAGCCCAACCAGGAAATCCGCGTGCTGCCGCCGATCTGGTTCCCGGGCGAGCCGACGGCGCAGCCCTATACCAACGCCAACCGGCTGATCCCGATGTGGCGCTACGTGCTCAATTCGCTGTTCGTCTCCGTTACCGCCGCCGGCATCTCGACCATCATTGCCTGTTCGGCCGCCTATGTGCTGGCGCGCTTCCGCTTTCCTGGCGCCACCATCATTCTTGGCCTGATCCTTCTGACCAACCTGATCCCGGCGATCACCCGCGTATTCCCGATCTATTTCTTCATCCAGGACCTGGGACTGCTCAACAGCTATGCCGGTCTGATCCTGGCCTATGTCGGCTTCTCGCTGCCCTTCGCGGTGCTGATGCTGCGGGGCTACTTCGAGTCCGCAGCGCCCCCCGAACTCGAAGAGGCGGCCCTGATCGATGGCTGCGGCTATTTTGAAGCGTTCTGGCGCGTCATCCTGCCCGTCTGCCTGCCAGGCATCGCCGCGGTTGCCATCTTCACCTTCCTGAATGCGTGGAACGACTTCCTCTGGGCCAGCCTGCTGCTCAATCAGGGGGAGATGAAAACCATCCAGGTGGGCATCGGCGACTTCGCCCAGGAAGGCGGCGGCGTGCAGTACGTCAATGCCTTCATGGCCGCCTGCGTGGTGGCGACCGTTCCTGCCCTCGTGGTCTTTGTCTTCGTCCAGCGCTGGCTGGTGGGCGGCCTCACGGCCGGCTCGGTCAAGACTTGATCGCCCTCACTTTCTAGGACCTCTTCCCATGGCTTTTCGCAATTCCATCCTGCTCGGCACGCTCGGGCGCTACGCCGACCGCTTTCACGAGTACCAGAAACCCCGCAGCCTCGCTGAACGGCTCGACATCGCCCGCACCATCGCGCGCACCAACGGGATCGAGCCGGTCTATCCCCAGGACCTCGGCCACAAGGGCGAGCATGTGCAGCTGGTCAAGGATTCCGGCTTCGCCGTCTCGGCAGTGAACGTCAACGTCAAGGGCGAGGACATCTTCCGCAACGGCTCGTTCACCAATCCCGATGCGGCCATTCGCCGGCGTTCGGTCGAATACCTCAAGTCCGGCATGGACATGGCCGCGGATCTGGGTGCCAACATGATATCGGTCTGCCCGCTGATCGATGGCTGGGACTACGCCTTCCAGGTCGACTACGCCAGGCAGTGGGAGTGGCTGGCCGAGTGCTTCCGAGAAGCCACCGCCTACCGCCCGGACGTCAAGGTCAGCATCGAGTACAAGGCCTACGAGGTGCGCAACCGCATCGTGCTGCCTAATATGGGCCGTACCCTGCACTTCTGCGACGTGGTGGGCGCCCCCAACCTCGGCGTCACCATGGATGTCGGCCATGCCCTGATCGCGGGGGAAACTCCGGCTGCCGAGCTGTGCATCGCCCAGGCCGCCGGGCGTCTGTTCTATGTCCATTTCAACGACAATGACCGGGGCGCCGACTGGGACATGCTGCCCGCGTCCGTCAATTTCTGGGAGACCCTCGAAACCCTCTACTATGTGGAGAAGCTCGGCTGGGACGGTTGGTTCGCCTATGACGTGTTCACTCGTTCGGGCGACAATGCCGAGGCTGTCGGCGCCACCTTCGAGATCATGGAAAACCTCGGCAA
Organism: Hyphomicrobiales bacterium; assembly: GCA_900470445.1. Classification (GTDB taxonomy): domain Bacteria; phylum Pseudomonadota; class Alphaproteobacteria; order Rhizobiales; family Devosiaceae; genus Devosia. The sequence continues at coordinate 33,527 of UCAU01000040.1, forward strand.
GCTGATCAAAAAGATCGGCTTCGAGGAACTGAGTGCGCTCAAGGACGAGGGCATTCCTGCCCGCGCCTTCAACAAGCTGATCGCGGCGCTAGTCTGATGCTGGGCATCGGCAGCTACGCGTTTCGCTGGCATGTCGGCATCCGGGACCGGGTCCCGGACCACCCGATCTCGGCTGCGGGGATTCTCGATCATGCCGCTCGTCTCGGCGTCCCGCTGGTCCAGTTTGCCGACAATCTGCCGCTCCATACCCTGCCGTTTGCCGAGATCAACGCCCTGGCCGATCAGGCCGGGCGCCTCGGCATTGCGCTGGAACTGGGCATGACCGGCTGCGCGCCAGAGCGCGTCGGGCAGTATCTAGATCTGGCAGGGCGGCTGGACGTAACTCTGCTGCGGATTGCGCCGACGGCCGAGGAGTCCGTGGCCGGGGATGCCGAGATCGCCGCCATGTTTGCCAGATTGCTGCCCGCGTGTCGGGCGGCGGGGGTCGTGCTGGCCGTCGAAAATCACTTTCACCTGCCATCGCCGCGGCTAGTCGACATCGTCACCATGGTCGGCGACGAAGCGCTAGGCGTGTGCCTTGACGTCGCCAACTCTATCGCCTGCCAGGAATGGCCGGAAACCACGATCGCCCTGCTGGCGCCGCACGCAGTCAACCTGCACCTCAAGGATTTCCGCATTGCTCTCGACCCGCATGGCGTCGGCGGCAGCTTCGTCGGAACCCCGCTCGGGCAGGGGCGCCTGGATCCATCCATCGTGTTTGATTCCCTTAAGCTGCACGACCGGCAGGTCAATACCATTCTGGAGCACTGGCTGCCCTGGCAAGGGGACTTCGACACCACCCAGGCGCTCGAACTGTCCTGGCTCGAACAAAGCGTTGCGGCCGCCAAGGCGCTGGCCACGCGCTATCCGCTCATCACGACAAATATTGCCAAGGGAGAATGAGATGTCCAAGACCCGCCTCACCATCGACGGTGAGAAATTCCTGATCAACGGCGAGCCCACCTACAAGGGCCGCACTTTCCAAGGCAAGCCGGTCGAGGGACTGCTGTTCAACACGCGCATGGTGCAGGCCATTTTCGATGACGAGAATGCCGACTCCATCAAACAGTGGGCCTATCCCGATACCGGCACCTGGGATGCCGATCGGAACGTCGAGGAATTCATCGCTGCGCTGCCGACCTATCATGGCAAGGGCATTCGCGCCGTCACGCTGAACCTACAGGGCGGCATGCCGATCACCGGCACCGAGATGGTGCAGCCCTGGGTCAATTCCGCCTTCACGCCGCAGGGCGACCTCAAACCGAAATACCTCGCTCGCCTCGAAAAGGTGCTGCGTGCCTGCGACGAGCAGGGCATTGCCGTGATGCTGGGCTATTATTACTTCGGCCAGGACGAAAACATGGCCGATGAAGCCGCCATCATCCGTGGCGTCGACAATGCCACCGACTGGCTGCTCGATACCGGCCTCGAAAACGTCATGGTCGAGATCAACAACGAATGCGACGTGCCGCTCTACGAGCACGAGATCCTGACCCCCTCGCGCGTCCACGAACTGGTCAATCGCGTCAAGACCAGGCACCGCAATGGCCGCCGCCTGCTCGTGGCTGCCAGCACCACCAATTGGCCGTTTCGCGAACAGGCCGGCGTGCCGCTGCCCGAGCGGCGCGGCAATGGCGATCCGACGACGGAAGAGTTTCTCGAAAAGATCGTCCGCACCAAGGTCACCGACCTGCTGGCGGCCTGCGACTTCATCCTGTTCCATGGCAACGGTCTTGATCCCGACGGCATCGACAAGGTGATCCGCTCGATCAAGGCCAGCCCGGTTTTCACCGACAATCCGCGGCCGATCTGCATCAACGAGGATTCCACCCTCGTGGCCAATATGGATGCGGCATTCCCCCACTATGTACCGTGGGGCTACTACGACCAGGGCAAGAACAATTATCGCGACGGCTTCCAGTCGCCCCCGGTCAATTGGGGCATCTCCACGCCCGAAAAGACAGCCTTCTTCAACCGCGTCGCCGAAATCACCGGCACTGCCGGCTGACGCCCTATACCCGACGAGGATCGACGAAATGGCTTCAATCGAAATCCGCCAGGCCCGCAAGGCTTATGGAACACTCGAGGTGCTGCACGGGGTGTCCATCGACATCCCTGACGGCGAATTCGTCATCTTGGTCGGGCCCTCGGGCTGCGGCAAGTCCACCCTGCTGCGCATGATCGCGGGCCTTGAGTCGATTACTTCGGGCGACATCGCCATCGGCAATCTGGTCGTCAACGACCTGCCGCCCAAGAAGCGGGACATTGCCATGGTGTTTCAGAGCTACGCGCTCTACCCGCACATGACTGTTGCCGAGAATATGGGCTTCTCCCTCAAGCTGGCCCGGCGCAGCAAGGCCGAGATCGATCAGAAGGTCAGCGAGGCCGCCGATATCCTGGGGTTGCAGCCCCTGCTGGCGCGCAAGCCAGCCCAATTGTCCGGTGGCCAGAGGCAGCGCGTCGCCATGGGTCGCGCCATCGTGCGCGATCCGGCGGTGTTCCTCTTCGACGAACCCCTGTCCAACCTCGACGCGCAGTTGCGCGTGCAGATGCGGTCCGAGATCAAGGCGCTGCATCAACGCCTCAAGACCACCACTGTCTATGTGACGCATGACCAGGTGGAAGCCATGACCATGGCCGACCGCATCGTGGTGATGAATGACGGCAATGTCGAACAGGTCGGCCCCCCGCTGGAACTGTTCGATCGCCCCGCCAACCTCTTCGTCGCCCGGTTTATCGGCTCGCCGTCGATGAACATGCTGGACGGCCGCATCGAGAGCGTCGATGGCGTAACGACCTTCGTCAGTGGCGGCTTCACCCTGCCGCTCAGCGCAACCAGCACTGTCAAAGCCGGCCAAGAGGTCGTGCTCGGCTTCCGGCCCGAACACCTGTCGCTGGCGGCCGCGGGATCGGCGGCCCAGCTCAAGGCCGAGGTGGTGGTGGTGGAGCCGACCGGTACGGAAACCCTGCTCAACGTGACGGCCGCCGGCCATGCATTCCTCGCGCTGTTCCGTGAGCGGCTGGACGTGGCGCCCGGCGACCAGATTACGCTGTCCCTCGATCCTGCAAATGTGCACCTGTTCGACAAGGTCACCGGCAAGCGTTTCTGACCGATCATGGACACGTACCGGATCGCCAATGACGCACTGTCGGCGCGCCTGAGCCCGTTCGGCGCCACCCTGACGGACCTTCGGCTTGCCGGGTGGACACATCCGCTCGTCCTGGGTTTTGATGCCATCGAGGATTATCGCGACACCGACCACTATGCCGGAGCGGTGATCGGGCGGCATGCCAACCGCATTGCCAAGGGACATGTGAAAATGTCCGACAGGGTGCTGGCCTTGCCGCGCAATGGGGGCGAACATCACCTGCATGGTGGTGCCACCGGAACGTCGAGGCAAGACTGGACCGTCCTCGAGCAGACATCCAACAGCCTCGCCTTCCATCTGGTGAGCCCGGACGGCCATGAGGGATATCCGGGCGAGTGCAGCATCACCGCGCGCTACAGCATCATTGGCCTCGCCACGCTGCGTCTGGAGTTCGAGGCGAAAGCGGACCGGGAAACGGTGGTCAATCTCTGTCACCACCCGTATTTCGATCTTTCCGGGCGGGGCGATATCGCCGCTCATCGGCTCAAGATCGCCGCCGAGACCTATCTGCCCGCTGGGTTAGACCTCATTCCGACCGGCGAGATCGCGCCGGTGGCAGGAACGCTCTACGATTTCCGCACCGCCCGCGCGATCGGTGCCGATCGTCCGTTGCCAGGCTTTAACAACACATATTGCCTTGCCGCCTCGACCCGCAGCGAACCGGCCTTCGCGGCGAGCCTGTCCCTGCCCGACGGTCCGGCTTTGGAACTGTGGACGACGCAGACGGGCCTCCATCTTTATGACGGTTACAAACTCCAACCCGGTCAGCGGGGCCTCGAAGGCCGCATTTATGGGGCCGGCCATGGCCTTTGCCTCGAAGCGCAGAACTGGCCGGACAGTCCCAATCACCATCATTTCCCTTCCGCCATACTTCCCGCCGATACGACCTATCGCCAGGTGACCGAGTACCGCTTTGCCCGGCTGCGGTGACCCAAATCACCGCCGACCAATCGTCCCAGTCAGAAAAACCCGACAGGAACAGCTTTGAGCACGAGTGTTGAGATTGATGGCACCGACTGGCGGATCAACGGCGCGTTGACCTATGCGGGCCGTGAGCACCAGGGACGCCGGATCGAGGGCCTGCTGCTAAACAGCCGCATGGTCCAGGCGGTGTTCGACGACACGAACCCGGCCACCCGTCGCAACTGGTCCTATCCCGATACGGGCGTGTGGGACCCCGATCGCAACACGCAGGAATTCTGCGACATGCTGCCTCTCTATCGGGCGCACGGCCTGCTCGGCGTCACGGTCGGGATGCAGGGCGGCGGGGCGATGTACTACCCGGAGGTCTTCGAGAACTACGTCAACAGCGCCTTCCTGCCGGACGGGTCCTTGAAGCAACCCTATCTCGATCGCCTGGCCAAAATTCTTGATGCCGCCGACGAGCAGGGGATGGTGGTGTTCGTCAACTACTTCTACTGGAAGCAGCAGCGCTTCGAGAGCGAAGGCGCCGTCCGCGCCGCCGTCGAGAACATGACGGCCTGGCTGCTGCAAACGGGGCACCGCAACATCCTGGTCGATCTCAAGAACGAAATTCAGCAGCGGCGGGACATTCTGTCATCGCGACGCATCCACGAGCTCCTCGACATTGCGCGGTCGACCACGCTCGAGGGTCGCCGGCTCCTCGTCAGCACGTCCATCCACCCCGTCAAGCACAAGCCCAATGGCGAGTGGCACAAATACTGCGACTTCCTGATGCCGCACGGCAATGACAGCTTGGCCGACGAATTCTACCGCGAACTTATCGCCTTCAAGAACGATGAGGACATCGCCGCCAATCCACGCCCCATCTGCTGCAACGAGGACAGCATCGACATTGCCAGCTTCGAGGCGGCCCTCGATGCCGGTGTCAGTTGGGGCTACTATGATCAGGGTTATGGTTGCGGCGAGACACAGACCAAGTGCGACTGGCTCGAGCGCGAGCGCGAAACCAGCTTCGATGACCTGAGCGGGTTTCAGACCCTGCCGATAAACTGGGGGATCAATACCCCACACAAGCGGGCATTCTTTGCCCGGCTAAGGGACGTGACCGGCTCAGGTCTTAGCTAGTCGGCCCACGCTTGCGGACCGGCAGCAGGCCGGATTGCGGATTAGCCGGCGTAATTATCGCCGGCACAGCTGGAGAAGACCCAAGATGCTTCTGGGAGCCATTGCCGACGATTTCACCGGCGCGACCGACCTTGGCAGCATCCTCGCGCGCGAAGGCATGCCGGTCGTCCAGCTCATCGGCGTGCCGGATGCGGCAACGATGGCGATGGCGGGCGATGCCGCGGCTGTCGTCGTCGCCCTCAAGACGCGTACGGCGCCGGCACGGGAAGCCATTGAGCAATCACTGGCCACGCTTGGCGCACTGCGCAAAGCGGGCGCCGAACAGATCCTCTTCAAGTATTGCTCGACCTTTGACTCCACGGACGATGGCAATATCGGGCCGGTGGCAGATGCCCTGGCCCAGGCGCTGGGCACCGATCTGGCCATCGTCTGCCCCGCCTTTCCGGCCAATGGCCGGACCGTGTTTCGCGGTCACCTCTTTGTCGGCGACCAGTTGCTGCAGGACTCCCCGATGCGGGACCATCCGCTCACGCCCATGTGGCGCTCGAGCCTGGTCGAGCTCATGTCAGCGCAGTCCGCGCGCGCAGTCGGCCTGGTGCGCTACGATGTGGTGGGCCAGGATGTCACCGCCATCCGCGCAGCGCTCGCCCGTCTGCGCGATGCCGGCATCGGCTATGCCGTGACCGATGCCATCGTCGATGCAGATCTCCGTCGGCTCGGACAGGCCGTTCACGATCACCCCCTCATAACCGGCGGCTCGGCCATTGCCATGGGCTTGCCCGACAATTTTCGGCGCGCGGGAAAGCTGGGGGCCGAAGCGGTCTCCCAGGCCGTTTCGGGCGCCGGTCGCGCCGCTATCCTGGCGGGCAGTTGTTCGGCGGCCACCCGCAACCAGTTGCAACGGGCCTGTGATCTCTGGCCGTCCTACCGGCTCGATATCGACGCCATCGCGAGGAACGAGGGCGTTGCCGCCGTCGCGCTCGACTGGGCCGCTGCGCAAGCGGAAGAGTCCCCCGTGGTCATCTATGGGTCGGCCGATCCGGACACTGTTGCAGCGGCGCAGGCGCGTTATGGTCGCGAGCGCGCCGGCGCGATGATGGAACAGGTGCTGGGCGACATCGCCTCCGGCTTGCGGCGTCAGGGCACAGGTCGCTTCCTGGTTGCCGGCGGGGAAACCTCCGGCGCCGTCGTTTCGGCCCTGGGCATCAGGGCGTTGCAGATCGGCCAGCTCATCGCGCCGGGCGTTCCCTGGACCCAGTCCATCGGCGAAAGCCCGGTGGCGCTGTCGCTGAAAAGCGGTAACTTTGGCGGAGCCGACTTTTTTGAGCATGCGCTGGACGTGTTGCAATGACCGAAACAAAACAGCGCGAACAGATTGCCTGGTTTGCCCGCTCGATCTTTGACCGGGGGCTGACCCATGGATCGACCGGCAATATCAGCCTGCGCCTCGACGATGGCTGGCTGATGACCCCGACCGGATCTTCGATGGGCGCCATCGACCCCGCCAGCATATCTCACCTCGCTGCCGACGGCACGCTCTTGTCAGGAGAACCGCCCACCAAGGAGGCGTTCCTGCACATGGCAATGTATGGCGAACGCCCCGGGGCCCGGGCCATTGTCCACCTCCATTCGACACATTCGGTTGCGGTCAGTTGCCTCTGCGGCCTCGATCACGCCAACGTCTTGCCGGCAATGACGGCCTATCAGGTCATGCGTGTGGGCAAGCTGCCGCTGGTTCCCTATTTCCCACCAGGGGACCGCGAGCTGGCCGAGGCCGTACGCAAGATGGCAGCTCGGCACCATTGCGTTTTGCTCGCCAATCACGGGCCCGTCGTGGCCGGGATTTCTCTAGAGGAAGCAGTCCACGCGGCCGAAGAACTCGAAGAGTCGGCGCGGCTCTACCTTCTGTTGCGGGACCGGGACTACCGGACACTGGACCCTGAACAGGTGTCCGAACTTGAAGCCAGATTTCCCGTCAAGTCGTAATGCGTCGAGCGAAAGGACAAAGCCACATTCATCACGCTGCCTGCCCTCGACCACAATCGACACAGTAACCTGTCATCGAGATTGGGCCGTTGCGTGCTGGCAGACTGTGGATTGTTGGCTGGTTGGCCGCTAGTAGCGTTGTGCGCTCATACCTGATCAGCCGTCTAGTTGAATGGCGGCTTTCCGCCCTGCCATGGCTGCGCGGGTGGCCGAAATGGGCGCTAAGCCGACTTCATTAGATTCGCATAATATGCGGTATGGCATGGCAGCAGACGACCCCTGACGTGCGATCGGAACCTAATGATCCCCAGAAGCGGCTATTTCGGCGCTGGCAAGCTTTGCGCTGCTTCGGCCATTTTAAATGCCTTGTTGTCGTTCGAAAGAGGTCTGTGCAGGTCGAAGCGTTCATGCAACTGACTTACTTGCCGCTGATAGACCTCCCGTAGACCTGCAGCCGCCTGGATGATGGTCTCTGCCTCAAGCTGGCCGTAGGACGCGCGCAACGCGTCGAGGACTTCCTTGCTACCTCTGGTATCGAATTTTGCGTAGATCGCTGTGGTTGGTGTTCGACCGAATAGCCAATCGTCTGCTTTCATTATGTGGTGTCGAAGCTCATCGAGGAGCGTCTGGGCGTAGATCAGCTCTCCCCGTTTCGCACGTCGGAGTGCTTCATGCAGTGCCGCCAAACCCTTGCTGATGGACTGACCGACATCGTCCGGCGCAACGTCGAATTTCAGCGCTTTCGACTGGGCGAACAAGCTTTTGAGGAAGCCTTTGGGGTCATGAAGGACACGGTTCGGCAGGCCGTACCAAGGTGACGCGCTCATTCGCGCCGCATCGAGATAGAAAATATCCACCTTTCCGAAGGGCTCGAAGTGCGAGACGCAGTGTTGTGCGCCCGGCATCCATTCATTGAAAACAAAGCCCGGCCAACTGCGCGGAATATCCAGACGGCGCCTGACGAAGTCGGAGTGATGTTCACTTTCGACCACCACGCGAAGATCGATGTCCGAGAAAGCATCGCCGCTCCCCGCCGCGAGCGACCCACCGAGAAAAACCCCGAGCACATGCGGTTCGGCAGACAGCATCGCAGCGGCCTGTGTTAGGCGCTCTTCCCTAGCCGCAACAAGCGCCAGAAGTTCAGCATTTTCTAGTGCGGGCTCGGACATGCAGACTGCCTAGCTTGCGTGCGTTGACGGCGAGCATTGTATGGAATTCAACGCGTATCGAGAAGTGGAAGTCCCGTTACTGGTCAGTTCATCGCGAAGCGGACTGTCGCCTGCCCACCCCAGTTCGACCGGCAGCAGTCCGAAACCTTTGCAGATCATTAGGGCCGCCGCTAACTCCCAAAAAGCAGCCACGCATTGTGGTTGGCGTTTACATTGCACCGTCCTTGCGATTAGATCGCACCATGAGCACGCAGCGCCACACCGTCGTCAATAATAACGGCCCCTCTGGGGTCGTGGATGTCGTGTGCGCGTTCTAGCGTAGCTCATTGATCACTACTGCCCTGCCGGTTTTCGGAAGGGCTGCAGGATTTGGCTTTTTCGTTCCGGCTTTTGCTCCCGGAGAAAGTCATGTCTGATCCTTTACCTTCAAGCCGCTCTTTCGTTTCCGATTTGCCCCTTTGCATCGGGCAGCGCGTAACACTGTATGGGTTCGCCGAAGCCATTCGCGACCAGAAGCGCATGCGCTTCATCATGCTGCGCGACCCGACCGGCAGGGTTCAGCTCACCCAGAGCAAGGACCACACGGTGCTCACGGCGACACTGGACGCCTTGACCCCCGAAAGTGCCCTGATCGTGACCGGCACGGTCGTTGCAGCTCCCGCCGTCAAGCTTGGTGGTCTGGAGGTCGTGCTCGAAAGTGTCGACATCTCCGCACTGGCCGATGCCCCTCTGCCGATCACGCGCGACTCAGGTCTCGATAAGTGGATCGACCACCGGCAGGTAAGTCTGCGTTACCCCGAGCAGCAACTGGTCTTTGCCGTGCAAACCACGCTGGAAGAGGCGATGCGTGCATTCTGGAAGCAGCACGGCTTTCGCGAAATCCACTCACCCAAGCTGATGGGGACGGCTAGCGAGTCAGGCTCGGAGGTTTTCGCAGTCAGCTACTTCGATACAACGGCCTTCCTGGTTCAGTCGCCGCAATTCTATAAGCAGATGGCCATCGCTGGCGGCATTGAGAAGGTGTTTGAGATTGGCCCGGTGTTCCGCGCCGAGCCATCGTTCACCTCGCGACATGAAACCGAGTTCACCTCCATCGACATGGAAATTGGTTGGATTAAGGACCATCATCAATTGATGGAGTTCGAGGAGCGATGGCTGGCTCATGCCATCGGCGTGGTGGCCGAAGTTCATGGGGCAGAGATCGAGGCGCTTTTTGGCATAAAGATCACTCCGCCGATGCTGCCCTTCCCGCGGGTCACATTTGCCGAGGCCAGCGAAATCCTCGCTCGGCTCGGCCATGTCTCCACCCGTGAAGATGACCTGGATGCGGAAGGCGAGCGTATGCTGTGCGAACACATTGCCACTGAGACGGGCCACGAGTTCGTCTTCATCACCGACTATCCGGCCGGCGGCCGCGCCTTCTACCACATGCGTCACGAGGATCGGCCAAACCTCACCAAAGGCTTCGACCTGCTCTGGCGCGGCCTCGAGATCACTACTGGCGCGCAACGCGAACATCGCTACGACCGCCTTGTGGAGCAGGCTGGCGAACGCGGAATGCGGCTAGAGTCTCTTGCCGACTATCTCGATTTCTTTCGCTTCGGTTGTCCGCCGCACGGCGGAATGGGAGTGGGGTTAGGCCGCATCCTTATGCGTCTGCTCAATGCCGCAAGCATTAGGGAAGTTACCCTGCTCAGCCGCACGCCCAAACGGCTCCGACCCTGACAGCTCGATTAGCAATAGGCGGCGTGCCATCTGGCACGTCGTCGTCATGCCCGGGATACGACCGGTCCGGTGACGACCCCATTGCGGTTGTTCAGAGCGCAGCGCGAAACTCCCAATAGCTGCCGCTGACCAATTGCAAGGCAAGATCGGTAGTGCTTTCCTTTCGGTGCCACTACCCGATACTGCCGGGCCGAGATCGACTCCATTTCTGCCGTACATTTCGCCACGACGAACCCGTCTAAGCCCGCATCAGAACAAGCACGCCATGGAATGGGCAGGCGGAGGCGAAACTGGCAGTTCCACCGTTCCAGTATGCGTTTCAGTCCAGCATGCTTTCCGGGGCCGAGCCGTCGGTCAGGAAGGCGAACTTGTAGGCAATCCCGGCTTCGTCGGTGGCGGCGCAGGTGTACCGAGCAGCACCGGCCATAGGGTTGCCGGTGAGCGCGCACTGGCCGGTAGCTTTTATGTCGACATTGTTGTTGCCGCTGCCATCCTTGCCTTGGGTAATCTGGTCGATCGCCAAGGTAAGGTTGCCGTTTTGTTCGCTGGCCATCCCCCTAAAGATTAAGAACCGACCGTTGGGATCGTCGGTCCAGATCGAGAGGTCCATGCGGCTATCGGTGTAGACGACCTGCATGACTTCGCCGGCACAAATGCCGGTAAGGTCTTCCGCATACGCGACTAAGGTCTGGCATTCGCCGCGTAGAGTGAATACCGAGTGGGAATCGGTGCCTTGGGCGGCGGGCGAGACGAGCAGGAGACCGAACAGAAGGGGCAGGAGTTTCATTGGCTCAACGAGGTTTGTCTACTTTGGTCAGCTTAAACCAAATAAGGGCGCCGGAGTGGCGCACCCTGGTTGGCGTGCCCCATGTTGGATTGGGCCAATGGGGAGATACGGGGTCCGGTGGGACCGTCAGATTGCAGGTTATTAGCGGCGACTGCATGGGCGACGAAGGGATTTCGGTGCATGGAACGTCCTGGTCGCTGGACCTGCGCCTACTCATACGCCGCCGTGACGGCTCGGGCGGCCGCCGCAATCGTAGCTGCACGGTCATCTTTGTTGGCCGTGGACTCCGCAACAAATGCGGCTATTGCGACGTGACGGCCATCCGGAGCGGTCAAAATACCAACATCGTTGGTTACGCCATTAACACCGTTTCGGGTCTGGCTCGTGCCTGTTTTGTGCCCAATCGTCCAATCGGAAGGGAGGCCCGCCCGCAACCGATCGGGAAACGTAATAGTCTCGCTCATGACGTCCAGAAGATAAGCGGTCGATGATGCAGACAGGAGCTGTCCGGCGGCCAACATATGCAGGAAACCAACCATGTCGCGCGGGGTGGCCGTATCGCGTGGATCCTGGAGATAGGCTTCGAATGCCGCTTGGCGCTTGGCTTCGGCGACCTCTTTGCGAGCCTGTTCGAGGCGTTCCGGGAACACAAATTCCGGTGTCCAAGTTAGCCCATCGGTTTCAGTTTGCAGCTCCCGCTCCGTTCGATCGATCCTGATGTCCGGCAGTCCCGCTTCGTTCAGAAATGCCTGTACCGCTTTGACGCCTCCGAGTTGTGAGATCAGTACGTCGGTGGCGGCGCTGTCACTTTCCACCACTGCACGCCGGACAAGGTCCCCTATATTGGTTTCAAATACGCCCCTTTCGGCAACGATATCGGCTATGGGCTGTATGTTGACGCTCAAGTCCTCGCGCCGAATGGTGACGCGGTCTGCCAGGCTGATACGACGTTCGTCAACGGCCTGCATCACGGCCGCAGCCACGACGACCTTCATTACGCTCTGTAATGAGAAACGCTGCTCACCATTCACGCAGATTGGGGCCAAGTCCTCGTCCTGCACACAGATGCCAACTCGGCCGGGGTGGACGCTGGCCAGAGCCGCGAGTTCGGAGTGAAGACGATCTCGATCCACTAGGCCTCCCGCAACCAATTGAGTTGGGACGAGACTTACAAGTATTGCGATTGCAGCGGTGCGGCTGACGTTTTTGGACATACTTTCACCGGGTTGGAGGAGGTGGGTGAGCCGGTATTGGCACGGGGTAGGAACTGAGCCAAATGATGGTTACTCAACACAACCTGAGCAGGATTCAGCTTGAATGGACTGGCGTCGCATTGACCTTAATCTTCTGAAGGTACTCGCGGTAATGCTGGAAGAGCGCAGCGTTGCCCGCTGCGCCGACCGGCTCTTTATTTCTCCATCCGCCGTCAGTCACGCTCTTGGGCGATTGCGAAAGGCGCTCTCCGATCCCCTGTTCGTTGTCGAGGATCACCGTCAGAAACAGAGGCCCACAGGGAAGATAGCAGGGTACTCCGTTTCCGAATTGGGGAAATTTGTGGTTCAGTATATCGAGCCCGTGGCTAGCCCCTAACAGAACTTAGAACACTGGATCGGTTATAGGGTAGGGAACCTACGATGGCGAAGAAACCCACGGGCAACGAAGGTTCGAACCGAATAGAAGTGAAGCAGGATGGCTCAGCAGAGTTGTCGTTCGAGCGTGTCAGTCTCGGCGCGGACAAGGCAGATATCGAACGCAATATCATGGCGCGGTTCGGTACTGCTATGGCGGCATTGGGAGCTAGCTTCACATGGGCCCAAAACGGCGAGAATGACCTGGACTTTACCCTCACTTTTGAGGATGGCGCCTTGATTGATATGGACCTGACTGAGCTAATCTTGCCCGCCCCAAAGGGGGCCCCTTTTGATCAGCCTAACCGTGTCCGTAAATTCGGCATAGTCGCCGATGCGATCGAGGAACTAGTTCGGCGCAAAGACGCCCACTACCCACCTTCTGGACGTCCCAAGCAACTGCTGGTTTACACGACGCACTGGCCTTTTATGCCTACATGGCAGGTTCTCCGCCTTGTTCAGGCGGCTTTCCTTAGGATCCCGCCAAAGGCGCTTGAGAGTGTTTTCTTCCTCTATAACGTGGGCGAAGGTGATTGCCCCGTGCCCCTACACCCGGCAGTTCCCGACTTGGTGGCAACCTTCAATGTGGACGGAGCGCGAGATTTAGAATTCGTCCGCCTCGACCCGGCCCTCGCCACGTTAGAAACCCGATAACGGCCGAGCCTATTGGGATCCAACGTCTATGGTTGCGGGGCGAAGCTGAGGTCTCTGTTCGCGATGCGGGCCAATTCGACCGATGGACGATGTCCGCGTTTGGAGAATTATGCCGGTAAGCTGCCCGTCCGCTACCCACCCCATCTAAGGCCTTGCGCTACTGCTTCGCAGCCTTCCAAAAGCTGCCATCGGCCGATAGCGGATTTGCTCCCATATCGGTGGTTGGGTCGGCTGATTGCATTGTTGGACGCAGCCGCCCTCCCGAGCAT
>UCAU01000100.1 GCA_900470445.1 Hyphomicrobiales bacterium
ACAATGTCAAAAAACTGACCAGGCTACCTTGTGGCAGCAACGTCATTGGAAGTTTGTGCTTCCATATTTACGCTGAGCAAAACAAGTCCTGTCTTCCGGTTGCCCGGCAGTCAGTCTGCCTTGTCAGAGAACGCTAAACAGTGGGAGCAGCAAGTGCTCGACGTCGTTAGCGTGGGCGGGTTGTAGTCGAGACGTTTAAGTCTGTCAACACCCCATTTTTCATTTTTCGTTCGGGGCCGACTTTCGTCATTTCCGATCGGAATTTGAAAAACCCGAAACCAAAAATTTCTTTTAGATTTCAGAGGCTTGCTGCATTCCGTGGCGCCGTTTGGCGTCTCGCTCTGCAGCGGTGAGCGGGGTTCTACGGGTGGAGGGCCCTGGTGTCAACAATGCAAAACGACAAAACCGCATTTTCGTTTCGCGGCGCTCGGGCCGATTGTGGATATCCCCGCGCAAACGCCCGGATCACAAGGGCTGACGCAGCTTTTGTCTGCCGCAAAAGATTCTGCTCCCGGCGTCAGAGCCATTCCCGCTTTGGTATCTGACGGGACGGAATCAGGGGCTCACGCTGCCGGCGGCGACCACGGATCGAGCAAGGTCAGCGGGAGATTCTCGAAATCCCTGGTATTGCGGGTCACCAAAACCAGCTGAAGGGCAATGGCCGTGGCGGCGATCCAGCCATCCATGACGCTCAGGCCAATCCCCTCTTTGCGGGTCGAGGCGAGCAGCTTGCCCCAGATCAGCGCGATCCGTGTATCCACCGGCAGGATGCGATCTCCGAATCGGGCCGGCAGATCCAGCTCGAGCCATTGCGCCAGCTCGTTTCGGCGCCGGCCCGCGTCCATCAGCGCCACGCCGCGCGCAATCTCGGCAATGGTGATGACGCTGAGATAGGTTCGATCTTCATCCACCTGGTCGAGCCAGGCCAGCACCTGCTGATCCGGCTGCGGCCGCCTTATCTCGGACAATACATTGGTATCGAGGAGGAAACTCACAGCGCCAGATCGCGCGGCTCATCGAGCAGGCGCGTATCGGCCAGATCCGCCCTCGCCAAGGGCGAACTCAAGAGGAATGCCGCCAGGCTCCCCTTGCGCTCGGTCTTGCGGTTCCATTCTTCCACCGACACGATCACCACGCTGGGCGTGCCATTACGCGTGATCATCTGCGGCTCACTCTGGGCGCGCTCGATAACCTCGGACAAATGCGCCTTGGCATTGGCCACGGTCCAGGCCTCCTGCTTCTTGGTCGCGGACATGGGCGGCCTCCTGCGTTACGATGACTATCGTGACTATATAGGATTTTTGCCCGTTTGTGTAAGGGCAAGCGCATAGCCCGTTGCAGAATCAGGCGGTGCGGTCAGACCGACGCCATAGGCAGCCTTGCGCATAAGGTTCATTATGGAACGGCCGCTACGACAGTTTTTGTCCCAACCTCGGCTCTGTTCCCGCCAGCAATCGCTGAATATTGGCCGCATGCCGGGCAATCACATAAATGCCGCCCGCGACGACCAGAAGCCGATAGGGAGCGGCTGTTCGAAGCCCAAGACGAGAGCAATTCCCGTCAAAGCCGCGAGTATCGAGCTAAGGGAGACAATGCGAGAAACCGCAAGCGTCAACCCAAAGACCAGCCCTGCCCCTAGACCCACCACTGGCACCATTGCCAGCAACACGCCCAGTCCGGTTGCCGCTGATTTGCCACCGGTGAATTTCAGCCAGATAGAACGTCCATTTCCCAGCAGTGCAGCTAACCCGGCTACTAAAACGGTCCAGGCTTCTAGATCTTGGACATCAAGCCAAAGGCAAAGCCACTGCGCAAATGCGACAGCGGCTGCGCCTTTAAGCACATCCACCACAAGAACAACGAGCGCGGGCCACTTGGCCAAGGTTCGCAAAGCATTCGTTGCGCCCGTGGATTTGGAGCCATGTTCTCGAATATCAATTCCGCCAAACAACTTGCCTGCAAGATAGCCGGTAGGGATCGAGCCAAGGAGGTAGGCCACGATTGCTATCCCGATAGTCGCCAACCAAACTGTCATTGCCCCCTCCTGCGCGCTATTTTATTGATCAGTGTACCTTTTCGTCGGCAGAATTTGCCAGGGCTGAAGCTGATGGCGCACCGGCAACCCAAGGCGTTCATGAACGCGGCGAAACCGGCGTCCCCTGATGAAACAGCATCAGCCAGGAGCCCTCGACCTGCTGCCAAATCGAGCTGCGCAACGTGCTCCGTTCCGGATCATCGCCATGGGCATGATTGATGCTGCGATAGGTCACCAGCACGATATCCGGCGCGAGCGCTTGTGCGGCAAAATCGAGAATCACCGGCAAGGGTGACGCCGCGGCCGGCGCTTTTTGGGCCAAAGCCTCGAGCACCGTAGCCTTGTCGTAGATTGTGCCGGAGCGACCAAACTCCCTAAAGTCTTCGGCCAAAAGCGCGCTGACCGCGTCGTGAGAACTCCGCACCTCAGGGCGGTGCAGGGCCTGTTCGAGGCGGCGGAAGAGATCGATATCGATACCGGAATCAGGCATTGGCCTCTCCCACAGCGACCACGCGACGAGCGCAGAATCAGGCCTGACTGGTCTTTTGTCGACCGCGCCGAACCGCGGCCCGTTCTATGGCGCCAGGATGCGCGAGCACCAGGCGCTCACCTTGGGATCGTCATGGGCAAAACACCAATAGCTGGCGATCCAGCCTTTGGCGGCGGCGAAATCGGCGGCAAGTCCGCGCTGCTCCAACCAATTAAGGGCCAGGGCGCGATCCCCAGGATTGGCGTCTGGCGACAGTTCCGCATCGAGATAGGCGACAGCCGACCAGCAATCGAGCCTCCGATCGGCCATCATTGAGGTCGCGCCAAAATCAATCACGGCGCTGACGCGCCCCGCATCGACCAGCACATTGCCGGGAAAAATATCGAAATGCACGAGCGCGCCGCGGGAGCAGTCGGGCATGCCCTCGATGGTCTCGATCGGCAAATGACTGAGCGGGCCGGGCAGCGCGCGGGTCATCTCCAGCCGCGCTTGCAGATAATCCCGATAGCGGGGCCGCCGGACGGCGCGCTCCGAACCGAGGTCGCCGAAGAAATCCCTTTTGACCGCGATGTCACCGATCCGACTGGCCACATCGAGATATTCGAGCAGCAGCTGCCGCCGCTCTTCACCCTGCGCCACGGCCAATGCTCGTGAGAACGGAATGCCGGGCAGCAGGCGTTCGACGACCGCAATGCGGCCCTCGATCTCGGTGATTCGTTCGACTTCCGGCGTCGCAAAAGCGATTGCGCCGCGGCCGGCGGCGATTTCCGCCAGCAATTCGGCGCGAACAGTCTGCTGGGCGGACGAAGCGCCGGGCCGCAACAGGCGCAAGACCTGCCGATCACCCAGGGCATAGACCCTGGCTTCGCCGCCCTCTCCGAGCAGAGGCGCCTCGGGAGCGCCAAGCGCGCGGAGCACCGCCAGGTCTTCAGCCACCATCAATTCCCCGAATCTGTCGCCTGCGCATTCACCTCAGGCCAAGATGAAACCGCCTGTAGCTGTCAAAGTCCAGGACGGGCAGAAAACCCAGGCGCTCGAGCAGGGCTTCGCTCCTGGCATTGCCGCGCGTCACGCCGGCATAGATGTCGGTTGCGTGCAGCTCCGTTCCGGCATGGCCGATCAGCGCCCGTAACGCTGCGGTCGCATAGCCTCGCCCCGTCGCGTTCTTCGCCAACCAATAACCCAAGCCATATTTGGGCGGATCTGCTGCAATCAGGTCGATTCGGCCAATAAGAGTTCCGCTCAGGACAATGCCAAAGCGCAGGTTGGCGGAGTCAGCTGCAAGTTCGGCCTCGACCTGGTCGCGGGACATAGCCACTTGATCGGCGTAATCGCCATGCGCGGTGAGATGGCCGCGGTTTTGCTGGAGAAGGTTATGGAGTTCGGCTGCGGCGCTTCTGGTCAGCGGCCGCAGCATGAGAACGGGCATCTCGGTTGCCAGCATGCTTTTGCCCCCTGATCTGCATTATGGCTGCGGCT
>UCAU01000001.1:0-164 GCA_900470445.1 Hyphomicrobiales bacterium
GCTAGGGTGGGGGTGTCGGAGGCTCCGCAAACCCAATGGCTGAGTGACCTCCAACCCACCCCCTTCGCCCGCTTCGGCCTCTGGCACCCCAGCCTCGGCATCACCGACGAATCCGGCTTAAAATCAGTCCATGCGGCTCTTTCCCTTCCCTCCCCCTTGAGGGG
>UCAU01000001.1:198-97863 GCA_900470445.1 Hyphomicrobiales bacterium
GAGGGACCGAGGGTGGGGGTCGCTTGGCCCCTGCACAAACCCGCCCATTCATCCCCATCCTCTTCTACCGCGCCGCCCTCGAGGGCGCCGGCACCGCCACCATCACAGCCCTCATCGCCGAACTCGAGCGCCAGAACCTGGCGCCCGTCCCCCTCTTGGTGTCCTCCCTCAAGGAAGCCCCCTGCGTCCGCTTCGTGCAAAACGCGCTCGCCGCCTTCCCGCCCGCCACCATCCTCAACCTCACCGGCTTCGCCCTCGGCCTCGATAGTCTCGACGCCAAGTTCAACCCGTTTTCCGGCACTGACTGCCCCGTCATCCAACTGATCCAGTCCGGCCGCCCCGAAGCCCAATGGCTGGCCGACAGCCAGGGCCTAAGCTCCAAGGACCTGGCCATGTTCCTGGTCATGCCCGAAGTCGACGGCCGCATCGGCGGCCTCATAATCGGCCACAAAGCCGACGCCGTCTGGCACGAAACCTGCCAGGTCCCCCTCTCCGCCTACGCCCCCGATCCCTCCGGCATCACCCGCGCCGTAACTCTAGCCGCCAATTGGTCCCACCTCCGCACCACCAGCCGCCCCGACCGCAAAGTCGCAATAGTCCTCGCCAACTACCCCATCCGCGACGGCCGCCTCGCCAACGGCGTGGGCTACGATGCACCGCAATCCACAGTCGAGATTTTGCGGGCACTGGAGGGGGCGGGCTATAGCACCACGACCCCCACCCCCGGCCCCTCCCCTCAAGGGGGAGGGGAGGACATACCGATGGTTTTTGCCAATGCACGAAAGGCGCAAGGCAAGAACCCTGTGCGAGCGCGATCACTTCGTGCCGATCAAACAATACCGGAACGAGTTCTCTGGCCGCTTCTGAAGACCTTTCAAGAGAGTGGCGTCAAATTTCGTCGGCAGGTTCCCATTGGGGCCTATATCGCCGACTTTGCCTGCCATCATCCCAAGCTCGTCGTTGAACTCGATGGCGATACCCACGGCAGTTCGGAAGCAATGCAGCACGACGAAAGGCGCACAGCCTTTCTCAACGCTGCCGGCTATCGCGTTCTGCGCTTCACCAATGGCGATGTGGCCACAAACCAGGAAGGCATTTGGCAGCTGATCGCTGCCACAATCGAGGATCTCTCGACTCTATCCCTCCCCTCCCCCTTGAGGGGAGGGGCCGGGGGAGGGGGTCTCTCAGTCAGCACGCTCACATCCGCAGCCCTCATCACCGCCCTCCAATCCGGCCCCACCAACGCCAACCCCGCCCGTGGCACCTCTCCCGCGACGCTCACCCTTGCGCGCTACGCCGAGCTCTTTGCCACCCTCCCGGCCAAAATCCAGCAAGAGGTCACCGCCCGTTGGGGCGATCCCGCGACCGACCCCTTCGTGCGGGAAACCACCTTCCACCTCCCCGCCCTCATCTTCGGCAACGTGGCCATCCTGCTCCAGCCCGTCCGCGGCTATCACCTCGACGAGACCACCAGTTACCACGACCCGGCTTTGGTCCCGCCCCACGCCTACATCGCTGCCTATCTCTGGCTGCGCCACGAATTCTCAGCCCATGCGCTGATCCACAATGGCAAGCACGGCACCCTCGAATGGCTCCCCGGCAAGGCCACCGCGCTCGATGCCGCCAGTTACCCCGATGCGCTCTGGGGCCAGTTGCCCCATCTCTATCCCTTCATCGTCAATGACCCCGGTGAGGGCACCCAGGCCAAGCGGCGCACCGGCGCGGTCATCATTGACCACCTCGTGCCCCCGCTCACCCGCGCCGAAACCTATGGCCCCCTCAAGGACCTCGAGGCCCTGCTCGATGAATATTACGCCGCCTCCGGCATGGACCGCCGGCGCCTCGCCGATCTGCGCCGCCGCATTCTCGACTTCACCAGGGATAGCCGGCTCGATCGCGATATCGGCCTGCCCGAAGACGAAACCGAAGCGCTGATCAAAATCGACAACTTCCTCTGCGATCTCAAGGAAGCGCAAATCCGCGATGGCCTGCACGTCTTCGGCCAGTCGCCGCAGGGCGATCTCGCCCGCGACCTCACCGTGGCTTTGGCCAGAGTGCCGCGCGGCGACGCCCCGGGGGACAATTCGCTGATCCGCGCCTTGGCCGATGATCTCAAGCTCGGCATCGATCCGCTGACGGCCCGCCTCGGCGACCCCTGGCACGGCCCCAACGTGTTTGCACCCTATCTCGCGCTCAACGCTAACAGTCCGTTAGCACTAAGGCACATTGGCGACGTGGTTGAGGCACTCGAGATCATCGCCGCCGACCTGGTCGAGGGCAAACTTATCCCCGCCCCCGATTGGCACGCGACCCGATCTGTCCTCGCCACTGTCACCACACTGATCCAGCCCCGCCTCGCCGCCTCCGGGCCGGCCGAAATGGCCGCGCTGCTCGATGGCCTCGATGGCAAATTCATCGCGCCCGGCCCCTCCGGCGCCCCCTCGCGCGGCCGCCTCGATGTGCTGCCGACAGGGCGCAATTTCTACTCCGTCGATAGCCGCGCAATCCCCACGCCCACCGCCTGGGAACTCGGCAAAAAATCCGCCGAAAGCCTGGTTTTGCGGCACTTTCAGGACCACGGCACCTATCTGCAATCGCTCGCCCTCTCGGTCTGGGGCACGGCGAACATGCGCACCGGCGGCGACGACATCGCCCAGGCCCTGGCACTGATCGGCGCCAAGCCGGTCTGGGACCCATCCTCGCTCCGCGTCTCCGGCTACGAGATCATCCCGCTCGCCAAGCTCAGTCGCCCCCGCGTCGACGTAACCCTGCGCATTTCCGGCTTTTTCCGCGACGCCTTCCCCGCCCAGATCGCCCTGTTCGACCGCGCTGCCCGCGCCATTGGCGCGCTGGATGAACCGAGCGAAGACAACCCCATCGCCGCGCGCATGCGCAGTGACGCACTGGGCCTGATCGCCCAAGGCCAGTCCGAAGCCGAAGCCGGCCTCGCCGCCGGCCACCGGATTTTTGGTTCCAAACCAGGCACTTACGGCGCCGGCCTCAATGCGCTGGTCGATTCCGGCACTTGGTCCACCCGCGCCGATCTGGCCAAAGCCGCCCTCGATTGGGGCCAATATGCCTATGGCGCCCAGGCCGCCGGCATCCCCGAACGCGCCCGCTTCGCCGGCCGCCTCGCCAGCGTCGATGCGATCGTCCACAACCAGGACAATCGCGAACACGACCTGCTCGACAGCGACAATTACTACCAGTTCGAAGGCGGCCTCTCCGCCGCTGCCGAAATACTATCCGGCCACCAGCCCGCCGCCTATCACAACGATCATTCCCGCCCCGAACGCCCGCTCATCCGCACTCTCGAAGAAGAAATCAGCCACGTCATGCGCTCCCGCGTGGTCAACCCGAAATGGATCGCCGGCGTCAAACGCCATGGCTATAGGGGCGCTTTCGAGATCATCGCCACAGTCGATTTCATGCTGGCCTTCGCCGCCACCACCGGCGCGGTCAAGACTCACCATTTCGATCTGGCCTTCGAAGCCTTCGTCGAAGACGCAGCAACGCGCCAGTTTATCCTCGCCAGCAACCGCTACGGTTATGATGAGCTGATCGCCAAGTTCAACGAGGCGCGCCGGCGCGGCTTGTGGACCCCACGTTCCAACTCGGCTTATGGTCTGCTCGCGGGGGAGTTATGAACAATACAATCATCTACTTGATCGGCCATTATGGTGTCGGCAAACTGACCATCGGCAAGGCAATCTGCGCCGCGACCGACGCGCGTCTGTTCGACAACCATCTGGCCAACAACGTCATTTTCTCGCTGGTCCGCGCCGATGGCTCCACGCCGCTGCCCGAGGGCGTTTGGCCACTTATCATGACCATTCGGCGCCAGGCCTTGTCGGCAATGGTCCACCTCGCCGGGCCACAGGCCAGCTTTGTACTCACCAACGCCTTGATGGACGATGACCCGATGGACCGGCAGGCGTTGGACGAGGTGACGGAAGCGGCCCGCCAGCGCGGGGGCATTTTCGTCCCCGTTTTCCTCACCGCATCGGATGCTGCCCATGCCGCCCGTATCCCCTCGCCCGAGCGTGAATCGCGGCTCAAAACGACGGATGCGGAAAAGGCCGAGCGCAAACGACATACACGACCGTTGGTGCGCCTCGATCACCCCAATCGGCTCGATCTCGACACCACCCATCTGCCGCCCGCCGAAGCGGCTCGCCTCATCATCGAACACGCGGAGCGCCTTGCATGACTGACAAGCCCGTCAAAAAGACCGACCTGATGAGCGAGGCGGAGCGCAACGCCTATCATGCTGAAAAGATGAAGAAAAAGCAGGAGGCGCGCAACAAGATCCTTGCCACCAAGACCGAGGAGCGCGGTCTGCTGATCGTTCACACCGGCAAGGGCAAGGGCAAGTCCACTGCCGCCTTCGGCATGGTGTTCCGCGCCATTGGCCACGGCATGAAAGTGGGCGTGGTGCAATTCGTCAAAGGCGCCTGGGACACCGGCGAGCGCGACGTGCTGCTCAAATTTCCCGAGCTGGTCACCATCAACGCCATGGGCGAGGGCTTCACCTGGGACGTTCAGGACCGCCAGCGCGACCTAGCCGCCGCCCGCGCCGCCTGGGAACAGGCCAAACTGCTGATCGCCGACCCGGAATATAAGCTGGTCCTGCTCGACGAGCTCAATATCTGCCTGCGCTACGATTATCTGCCGCTTGAGGAAGTCGTGGCCTTCCTCAAGGACAAGCCGGCTGACAAACACGTCATTGTGACCGGCCGCAACGCCAAGGACGAGCTGATCGAAATCGCCGACCTCGTCACCGAAATGACCGAAATCAAACACCATTTCCGGGCCGGCGTGAAGGCACAGGCAGGCATCGAGTTTTAGCTAGGAGCTACGGAGCAGGGGCGCCCTAACACCCCAAATCCCGGAACCCCGCCGCCAGCCGCTCCACCCGCGGCTTCATGTCGGCCGCCTGGGCCGCCGAATATTGCACGGTCATCGCCGCATAGCTCAGCCCGTCGCATAGCGCGATCATCCGCGTATAGAACATGCGCTGCCCCATGACGCCGGAAAAACTGGCCCAATACGATGTCGTTGCCTGGTAGGCGATGTTCCAGCCGTCGCGCTCGGCATAGCCCATGCGGGCGGCCACTTCGGCTTCGAAATCCTCGGCGGTGATATTGGCGCCCCAGAACGATAGCACCTGGGCCTTGGCTGCATTGTCGAAGATCTGCCCGTCGCCATTGTCGCTTTCGCCATAGCCGGAAAAGCCGGCCGGGATTTCGCTGGTATAACCAAAGCGGGCATTGTCATAGCGGCCCCAGCCCAGTTCCCGGGCGGACACCGGAAGAGCGATAAGGGCAAGCAGAACAATCAGGATTCGCATGTGTGACTTCTTTCGCGCGTGCGGGCCGAGGCCCTGATCACATTAGACGACCACGATCCCGTTATGCTTGGCTTTTTCCTCGGGCTCGACATGGATTGTGATCATCACATCCTCCACAGCCTCGCGCAGCTTGGCCTCGATCCCGTCGCAAATGGCATGCGCCGCCTCGACGCTCATCAGCCCCGGCACCACCAGGTGGAAGTCGATGAACGTCATCTTGCCCGCCTGTCGCGTGCGGATGTCATGCGCTTCGATGGCCCCCTCGGCATTGCCCGCGATGACCTCGCGGATCAGCTTCTGCGTCTCGGGCGGCACCGCCACATCCATCAGCCCGCCAACGCTGTCGCGGATCACGCCCCAGCCGGACCACAGGATATTGAGTGCCACCAGGCCCGCCAGGATCGAATCGAGCGGCGCAAAGCCGGTGGTGAACACCAGCACCAGTCCGACCAGCACGCCCACGGTGGAGATGACATCGGTCAGCAAATGCTTGCCATCAGCCTCCAGCGCCGGCGAGCGTACCTTGCGGCCATAGCGGATCAGCACATAGGCCCACACCAGGTTGATCACCGTCGCCACCGCGCTGATCATCAGGCCCTCAACCGGCGCATCGGGCATTTCCGGCGCCATCAGCCCGAAATAGGCCTCGCGCACGATCAGGATCGCCGCGACGATAATCATCACGCCCACGATCACCGCCGAGAAATATTCGGCCTTGTGATAGCCATAGGGCAGGGCGGCGTCGGCTGGCTTCTGCGCCAGCCGCACCGCGATCAGCGCGACAATGGCTGTCACTACGTTGACGATGGATTCCAGCGCATCCGAGTAAAGCGCTACCGAACCGGTCATCTGCCAGGCTAGCCACTTGAGCCCCAGCACAATCAACCCGATAACAAGACTCGCCCCGGCCACAGCCAGCGTTCGTTGATTGGTCATGATTGAGTTCTGCCCTGATCGCGCCGCGCCGGAGCAGCAGCTGGTTTCTGCACATAACGCCGCCGCGCAAATGGCGCAACCCATTGTATTTGCAAATCATTTTCAGAAGCATTCCGATGTATCGGCGATCACAGCCAAGCCATTGATTGACCACGCGCTTCCCCCGTCCTAGAACCGGATCAGCGCAGCGTTCCCCAGCAAGGAACTGAAACACAGTCTGGTGCGGTCGACCCAAATCGGGGACCAAGTCCAGAGCTGCAAAGAGGCGAATATGACGATTGGCGAGAGGCGAAAGCCCGCGAGAGCCGTGCCGAACCCGCAAAAGGTTATTGCCGGCATCGGTTGCGGCAGTGCCGCGACCTCCAGCGAGATCATCGCCCTGATCAATGCGTGCCTGGCCGAGGCGGGGCTGCCTCCAGCGGCGCTACTCGCCATAGCCTCCCATCAGCGCAAGCATGACGTTCAGCCATTATACGCTGCAGCGGCGCATTTCGACGTTCCGCTGCGCCTGCTGGGCGATGCCGACCTGGCTCCTGCCACGCCATCCCCAAGCGTCCTCGCTCATATCGGCCTACCCGCCATTGCCGAAGCGGTCGCCGGCTCTGCCGGACCGCTCCTGCTCGGCAAGCGCAAATCGGCCCACGCCACCTGCGCCCTTGCCGTCTGCGGCCCCGATTTCGATCCCGCCCAGTTCGGCAGCCCCGCGCTCTACCCCAGTTCGAGCGCCGCAATGGCGTCATCGATATCAGCCACTTCGCGGGCCGGGCCATAGGCGGGGCGGGCGATCATGATCACCTTGACCCCCAGCCTCTGCGCCGCTTCGAGCTTGGCCGATGTCTGTCCGCCGCCCGAATTCTTGGTGACCAGATGAGTTATCCCCTCGCGCTCCATCAGCGCCATTTCGTCGGCCAGTTTGTAGGGTGGCCGCGATTGCAAAAGACTGGCAAAGCGCGGCAGCGCTGCGGCCGGGGCCTCGATGGTGCGCACCACAAACTGGCAATCGTCGCGCTGCAAAAAGTGTTCGAGCCCGGTATGCCCGGTGGTCAGCAGCACATCCGCATTAGGGGGCAAGGCGGCCGCCGCCTCGGCCGCTGTTTCCACGGTCAGCCAATCGGCGCCCGGCTTTTGCTCCCAGGGCGGCCGCATATAGCGCACCAGCGCAATGCCCGTCGCCTGCGCCGCAGCGACGACATTGATCGACATCAGCCCCGCATAAGGATGGGTCGCATCCACCAGCCGCTCGATGCTCGCCGCCCGCAGATAGGCGCACAGTCCAGGAATGCCGCCGAATTTGCCCATGCGAATATCGCCCTTGGGCAATTTAGGGTCTTGCGTTCGCCCCGCCAGCGAGGTGATGACGTCATGCCCCATGGCCACCAGCCGGTCGGCCAGTTCCCGCGCCTCCGCCGTTCCGCCCAGGATCAGGATTTTCATAGTCTTTTGTTTATCCCACAGCTTCCGCCCCACTCTGCCCATTTCGCCCCCCAGGCTCAAGCGCCGAGCCTCCCCTATGTTTGACTGGATCACCCGCCCCCGCCGCAAGGGCCATTTCGCCGCGCTCGACCAGGCCGATTTTCCCCCACTGGAACCCGGCACAGTCTGGCTCGTCGGCGCTGGCCCCGGCGGCCCCGGCCTTGTCTCGCTATTGGGCTATCACGGGCTCGGCCAGGCCGATGTTGTCGTGCATGACGCGCTGGTTTCCGATGCCCTGCTGGCCATGGCCCCCCGCCGCGCGCAACTGATCTTTGCCGGCAAGCGGGGCGGCAAACCTTCGCCCAAGCAGGCCGACATTTCGCTGCAGCTGATAGACCTGGCCAAGGCCGGCAAACGCGTGCTGCGCCTCAAGGGCGGCGACCCTTTCATGTTCGGTCGTGGCGGCGAAGAGGCCGGTGCCCTGGCCCGGGCCGGTGTGCCTTTCCGCATCGTGCCCGGCATTTCCTCGGGCCTGGGCGGGCTGGCCTATGCCGGCATTCCCGTCACCCATCGCGACACCAACCACGCCGTGGTTTTCCTCACCGGCCATGATGATACCGGCGCCGTGCCGCAAGGCGTCGATTGGGGCGCCATCGCCAACGCCGCCCCAGTCATCGTCATGTATATGGCGGTCAAGCATCTGGGCTCCATCGCCGAAAAACTGATCGCCGCCGGCCGCGCCACCGACGACCGGCTGACCATCGTCTCCCACGTCGCCACGCCCCAGCAATCCGCCATCTCGACCACTCTGGCCGACGCGTCGAGCCTCACGGACGTGCCCACCCCCGCCATCATCGTGCTCGGCCCCGTCGGCGCCTATAGCCAGACGCTGGATTGGTACGTGCAAAGCGTCCGGAGCCATGTCTTTGGCTAAGGGCCTTGTCATTGCGGCGCCGCGCTCGGGCTCGGGCAAGACGCTGGTCACGCTCGGCCTGCTCGCCGCCTTGCGCCGCCAGGGCATCATCGTCGCGCCCGCCAAAACCGGCCCCGACTATATCGACCCCGCCTTTCTCACCCGCGCCGCTTTGCGCGAGGCGGTCAATCTTGATCCCTGGTCGATGAGCCCCGCCCGCCTCAAGCATCTGGCAGCGGTCCAGGCAACGGGTGCCGAATTGTTGCTGGTCGAAGGCGTCATGGGCCTGTTCGACGCCGCCGCCGATGGCTTTGGCTCCACCGCCGACCTTGCTGAATTACTAGATCTGCCCGTTATCCTCGTGGTCGATGCCGACCGGCAAGGCCAGTCAGTCGCCCCGCTGGTCGCAGGCTTTGCCAATTGGCGCGCCGGCGTGCGGGTCGCCGGTGT
The DNA here is from genome assembly GCA_900470445.1 of Hyphomicrobiales bacterium. GTDB lineage: Bacteria > Pseudomonadota > Alphaproteobacteria > Rhizobiales > Devosiaceae > Devosia. The sequence goes on from UCAU01000001.1 coordinate 9,261, forward strand.
CATCCTCAACCGCGTCGCCTCAATGAAGCATGAGCGCATGCTGGTCGAAGCGCTCGCCGCCACCGGCATTCCCTGCCTGGGCGCCATCCCGCGCAATCCGGCCCTGGCCGTGCCCGAACGCCATCTCGGCCTTGTGCTACCCGGCGAAGTCACCGCCTTCGAGACCTTCCTCGACACCGCCGCCGAGACAATCGGCGACTATGTCGATCTCGGCCGCCTACGCGCCTTGGCCGCCCCTTTGCCCGAGGCCACTGAATCCGCGCCGTCGCTGCCGCCATTGGGCCAACGCATCGCCATCGCCCAAGACGCGGCCTTTGCCTTCCTCTATCCCCATCTGCTCGATGGTTGGCGAGCCATGGGGGCCGAGCTCAGCTTCTTCTCCCCCCTCGCCAACGAGGCTCCCGCCGCTGATTCCGACGCAGTCTTCCTGCCCGGTGGCTATCCCGAATTGCATGGCGCCACTCTGGCCGCCGCCAACATATTCAAGACCGGCCTCGCCGCCGCGCGAGATCGCAACGCGCTGATCTATGGCGAATGCGGGGGCTTCATGGTGCTGGGCGACGCGTTGGTGGACAAGGTAGGCCAAAGCCACGCCATGGCCGGCCTCTTGCCCGTCACCACCCGCATCGACCGCCCCAAGCGCACGCTGGGCTATCGGCGGCTGGTGCATGCCGGGGCGCTGCCTTGGCCGGGGCGCTTGCATGGCCACGAGTTCCACTATTCCTCCGCCAAACAATTCCGCCTGACGCCGCTCTTTGCCGCCACCGACGCCACTGGCCAGGCGCTGCCGCCCATGGGCGCGGTGATCGGCAGGGTCATGGGGTCTTACGCCCACGTGATTGATGCGGCATAAGCCTGTTATGGCCAAGTCATTGATGTTCATGGGCACCGGGTCTGATGTCGGCAAGTCGCTGCTGGTGGCGGGCCTATGCCGCGTGCTGGCCAATCGCGGCCTGCGCGTCGCCCCGTTCAAGCCGCAGAACATGTCCAACAATGCCGCCGTCACCGCCGATGGCGGCGAAATCGGCCGGGCGCAGGCGCTGCAGGCCCGCGCCGCGCGGCGTGAACCCATCACGGCGATGAACCCGGTTTTGCTCAAACCGGAGCAGGAAACCGGCTCGCAAGTGGTGGTGCGGGGGCAGCGGCGGGCGTCCATGTCTGCGCGGGCATATTGGGCGGAGCGGGGCAAGCTGATGCCCGAGGTTTTGTCGGCGTTTCATGAACTCGCCGCCGATTGTGACTATGTCATCGTCGAAGGCGCCGGCAGTGCCTCAGAGGTCAACCTGCGGGCCAATGACATCGCCAATTTCGGCTTCGCCCAGGCCGCCGCACTGCCCGTCGTGCTGATTGGGGATATCCATCGTGGGGGGGTGATTGCCTCGATTGTCGGCACTTTCGCGGTGATTGGGGAGGCCGATGCCGGGCTGATCCGGGCTACTCTGGTCAATAAATTCCAGGGCGATCCATCGCTGTTCGCGGCGGGTATCGACTTCATCGCCCAGCGAACGGGCGTGCCTTGCTTCGGCCCCGTGCCGTGGTTTGCCGACGCTGCCAAGCTGCCGGCAGAGGATGTTCTGGCGCTCGAAAGCTATGTTTCCCGGGCTTCCGGCGGCTTTACCATCGCGGTGCCGCGCCTGCCGCGCATTGCCAATTTCGACGATCTCGACCCGCTCCGTGCCGAGCCCGGCGTCAGTCTTGTGCTGGTTGAGCCCGGCCAACCCCTTCCGCGCAATGCCGATCTCGTCATCCTGCCCGGCTCCAAGGCGACGCGGAGCGATCTGGCGGCTTTGCGGGCCAATGGCTGGGATATTGACCTGCTGGCCCATCACCGGGCTGGCGGCCGCATTCTGGGGATTTGCGGGGGATATCAGATGCTTGGCCGGACCATCGCCGATCCCAGTGGCATCGAGGGCGAGCCCGGTGTCAGTGCGGGGCTTGGCCTGCTCGATGTTGAAACCAGGCTGGAGCCGGTCAAGCAGTTGCGGGTCGAACAGGCGATCCATACCGCTTCTGGCCAGCCGATCAGCGGCTATCACATGCATATGGGCGTCACCGAGGGTGCCGACCGTCAGCGGGCTTTTGCCAGCCTTTCCGGGGCTTTGGAGGGGGCGGTGAGTGCCGATGGGCTGGTGACGGGGACCTATCTGCATGGCCTCTTTGCCGCCGATGGCTTCCGCCGGGCCTTTCTGGGCAATGCCGCCAGTCCTGACCTTGGCTATGAGGCCGGGGTCGAGCAGGCGCTGGATGATCTGGCGCTTCACCTCCAAACCCATCTCGATATCGATGCGCTGCTTGCGCTGGCTGAACCTGTGAGCCTTGCCTGATGTCTTTCCTGATCCCGCCCTTGGCCCTGCTGCTCGAACGTTTTGTGGGCTATCCGCAGCTTTTGACCGCCCGGATCGGGCATCCCGTCATGTGGTTCGGCTGGCTGATTGCCTATATGGAACAGCGCACTAACACGGCCGGCCGGACGGCGTCGCAGCGTAAACTGGCGGGGATTGTGTCGCTGGCTCTGTTGCTGCTGGTGGCGCTGGCGGCGGCATTGTTGGTGCAGCAGATCACGCGATCCATTCCGCTGGGCTGGCTGATTGAGATGCTGCTGGCGACACCGTTTCTGGCGCAGAAGGAACTGGGTCGGGCGGTCGAGGCGGTGGCGGATGCGCTGGGGGTTTCGCTGGCGGCGGGGCGCGAGGCGGTCAGTCACATCGTCGGGCGCGATCCGCAAGCCCTTGATGAGGCTGGTGTTTCTCGCGCCGCGATTGAGACCTTGGCCGAAAGCACTTCGGATGGGGTGGTGGCGCCGTGGTTCTGGCTGGTGCTGCTCGGGCTGCCCGGCATCGTGCTCTACAAGGCGATCAACACGGCCGATTCCATGATCGGGCATCTCAATGAGCGCTATCGGGATTATGGCTGGGCGGCGGCGCGGCTGGATGATGTGGTGAACTTTATCCCCGCCCGGCTGTCGGCGGTTTTGGTGACCGTTGCGTGTTTTTTTATCCCCGATGCGAGCCCCTCCAAGGCCTGGGGTGCCGCGATGCGAGATGCGCGGGGGCATAAGTCGCCGAACTCGGGATGGCCGGAGGCCGCTTTTGCCGGGGCGCTGGGATTTTCGCTCGGTGGCCCAAGGCATTACGATGGCGAGCTGGTCGACCTGCCGACGATGGGTAACGGGGATAGACGGCTCGGCCGCTATCACATTACCCGCGCGCTCACGTTGTACACTACGGTGCTCAATGTGCTGCTTGGCGTGAGCGGACTGTTAGCATTGACGATAGCATTAGGCGCCTAAGGGGCACGCGGATTCATTTCGCTATCCCCCGAGTCACGACAGCCTTTTCTGGCTCCCACCACCCCACCCTCGTTCCCTCCCCATCGAGGGGAGGGAGGCGCTAGCACAGCGTCCTCGGCTGGGCAGTGGATTCTAGGCCTCGTGAATATGCGTCGGGGTCTGTTCCGGCGGTTCGCCCTTGAGGGTCATGGGCAGGCCCGCGACCACGAAATAGACGTCGTCGCAGATTTCGGCGAGGCGTTGATGGGCGGCGCCAGCCAAGTCGCGGAAAGTGCGGGCCATGGCATTGTCGGGCACGATGCCCAGCCCCACTTCGTTGCTGACCAGGATGACCTTAGCCCTTTTGAGCTGGATCAGCGTAGCGCCCAATTCGCTGACGGCGCTCGAGACATCTTCATTGGCGAGCAGCAGATTGGTGATCCATAGGGTCAGGCAATCGACCAGAATCACATCATGGTCCTTGGAGGCCCGGATCAGGGCGTCGGGCAGCTTGAGCGGTTCTTCGATCGTGGCAAAGCGCTCGCCGCGCACGGCCTTGTGACTGGCGACGCGGTCGCGCATTTCTCCGTCCAGCGCTTCGGCTGTCGCCAGGTAGGCGGGCTTGACCCCGCCATGCAGCGCCAGCCGCTCGGCAAAGCCGGTTTTGCCCGAGCGCGCGCCGCCCAGCACCAATACATGTCGTGTCATTTCGGCTCCTCTTCGTGCCGTCCGCCCACCCCGTTCAGAATCACAAAGCCTCAGCGGCGATGGGGTTGCGCCATTGCTGCAATCAGGCCATGCCAGCACTGCATTCTGGCACCAGCTTTTTGTGCCTTATTCTACTTTCGTCTTAGCATCTTTCGCATTATGGTCCGCGCCGAAACCAGCCCCTACAATCAATCACCCTAGTCCACGGAGTCGATTGCGTGCCCAGATATTATCTTGGCGTTGATGGCGGCGGCACCAATTGCCGCGTGCGTCTGGCCGACGAGAATCTCAAGACGCTCGCCGAAGTCAAGAACGGCCGCTCCAACTTGCAGATCGACGACGGTGAACCGGCCTATAAAGCCATTAGCGACGGCACCCGTGACGTCTTCAAGGCCGCCGGCGTGGATTTCTCTGAAACCGCCAACACCTATGCCTGTTTCGGCATGGCCGGCGGGCGCATGGATACGGCCCGCGCCGAATTCCGCGCCCGGCCCTGGCCCTTTGCCGATGTCAAAGTCTATGACGATATCGATATCGCCCATGCCGGTGCGCTGGGTGGCGGCGAGGGCGGGGTGATCATCGTCGGCACCGGCTCGGCAGCGCTCGCCATTGTCGATGGGCAGCGCTTTCAATCGGGCGGCTGGGGTTTCCCCATTGGCGATCAGATGTCTGGCGCCATTCTGGGCCGGGAACTGGTGCGCTATGCCGTCGAGGCCGAGGATGGTCTGGTCGAGGCTTCGCCGTTGACCAGGGCCGTGATCGCCCGGCTGGGCGGCAATAACCAGGCCGTGATGACCTGGGCCTTTGCCACCGAAATGAATCTCAGGATCATCAGCGCCGATGGCACCGAAGGGTGCGACGACGCCTTGATCGGCCGCGCGCCGGCCGAATTCGGCAAGCTGATGCCGCTGTTCATCGATTATCTCGAGCAGGGCGATCCGGTGGCCCAGAAAATGCTCGATATCGAATTGGGCTATATCGATACCTATGTGCGCTGGTTCCAGGCGCGCAATGCCAAGGTGATGGCCATTGTCGGCGGCTTTGGCGAACGCCTGTTCCCCATTCTCAAGCAACGCTATGGCGATTTCGTCGCCCTGCCAAAATTCGAGCCGCTCAATGGCGCGGTGATCCTCGCACGCCAGAACTTTCCTGCCTAACGACGCGTCAAACCAAGGACTTGCCAAGTGTCCAGCCGTATCATTCCTGTCCAGCCTTTCGATTATGTGGTGTTCGGCGCCACGGGCGACCTGACCAAGCGCAAGCTGATTCCCGCGCTCTACCACCGCTTCAAGGACGGCCAGTTCGACGGGCAGAGCCGCATTATCGGCGTCTCGCGTTCCAAGCTCAGCGATGCCGACTTCCAGAAGGCAGCGCGCGACGCGATCATCCAATTCGTCGAGAAGGAATATCAGGACGAGGCGGTGATCGACCGCTTCATCCAGATTTTCTCCTATGTGCCGGTCGATGTGAGCGACCCGGCCAATGCCGGCGATCTGGGCAAGCAATTGCGCGACGATCCCAATATCGTGCGCGCATTTTATCTCGCCGTGGCGCCGGACTTGTTCGAGCCGATCGCCGAATATCTGGCCAAGAAGAAATATTACCGCCGCGATGCCCGCGTGGTGATCGAAAAGCCGCTGGGCCACGATCTGGCTTCGTCCATGGAAATCAATGACGGCGTGGCCAAGATCTTCAAGGAAGATCAGGTCTACCGCATCGACCATTACCTGGGCAAAGAGACGGTGCAGAACCTGCTGGCGCTGCGCTTTGCCAATGCGCTGTTCGAGCCGGTGTGGAATTCGGCCCATATCGACCACGTGCAGCTGACCGTCTCGGAGTCGGTGGGCGCCGGCACGCGCGGCTATTATGACGAGAGCGGCGCGCTGCGCGACATGATCCAGAATCATATGTTGCAGCTGCTCTGCCTCGTTGCCATGGAGCCGCCGGCTTCCGACGACGCCAATGCCTTGCGCGACGAAAAGCTCAAAGTGCTGCGCGCGCTCAAGCCGATCGTCAACGGCGATGTGTCCAAGAACACCGTGCGCGGCCAGTACCGCGGCGTCAAATCCGAGACCACCGCCGTGGCCGGCTATCAGGACGAATTGCCCGAAGACAAGAAGGGCAGCCGCACCGAGACCTTCGTGGCGCTCAAGGCGGAAGTGGAAAACTGGCGCTGGTCGGGCGTGCCGTTCTATTTCCGCACCGGCAAGCGCATGGCCAACCGGGTGTCGGAAATCTGCATCCAGTTCAAGCCGATCCCGCATTCGATTTTCGACCATGCCGAAGGCGCGCCCAAGGCCAATAAGCTGATCATCCGCCTGCAGCCCGACGAAGGCGTCAAGCTGTTGATGATGATCAAGGATCCGGGCCCGGGCGGCATGCGCCTGCGCGAAGTGCCGCTGAACCTGAGCTTTGCCGCAACCTTTGCCGAGCGCACGCCCGAAGCCTATGAGCGCCTGCTGCTCGACGTGATCCGTGGCAACCAGACGCTGTTCATGCGCCGCGATGAGCTGGAAGCGGCGTGGAAATGGGTGGACCCGATCCGCGAAGCGTGGGACCGTTCGAGCGAACCGCCCCAGCCCTATACGGCGGGCACCTGGGGGCCGACCGGCTCCATCGCGCTGATCGAACGCGACGGGCGGACATGGTACGAGGACGATAATTAAGGCTTAGGCTCTTGCCCTCCCTCCCCCTTGAGGGGAGGGTAGCAGCGCTGGGCCCTTTGGGCCCTAAGCAAAGCTGGGGAGGGGGTGGTTCGGTGATGCCCGATGGACCCCCACCCTCATTCCCTCCCCTCAAGGGTGAGGGAGGCGAAAGAGCCACCGGCTCAGAGGAATTGATATGACCATCGAGCGCCGTACCTTTGCTGACAAGCCGACCCTGGCCAAGGAATTGGCCGAGGCGGTGGCAGATCGCATTCGCACGGCGATTGCCGAGCGGGGCGTGGCGGCGATTGCGGTGAGCGGGGGCTCCACCCCCGCCCGGTTTTTCCAGGCTTTGGGCAAAACCAAGGATATCGACTGGACCAAGGTGGTCGTCACCCTGGTCGACGAGCGCTGGGTCGATGAGACCAGCGACCGCTCCAACGCCCTGCTGGTCAACGAAAAGATGCTGCAGGGCCCGGCAGCGGTGGCGCGCTTCTTCCCGCTCTATTCGGGCGGCGACGAACCCGGCGCGACCGAAGTGGCCAAGACCAATGCGCTGCTGGCCGATCTGCCCGAGCAATTTGCCGCCGTCGTGCTGGGCATGGGCGGGGACGGGCATACCGCATCGTTCTTCCCCGGCGGCGATACGCTCAGCGAGGCGCTGAACTCGGCCGGCCCGGCCATCGCCATCCACGCGCCGGGCGCGGGCGAGCCGCGCATCACCTTTACCCTACCGCGTCTCCTCCACACGGATGGGCTATACCTTCACATCGAAGGGGAGGAAAAGGCCGTCGTTCTCGACGCGGCTCTGGGAGATGGTCCCGTTGAGGACCTCCCCATCCGTGCCGTATTGCGCTCCGGCAAGCCTGTAACTGTCTACTGGTGCCCATAGTCCCCTCGGCGGTCCCCAATCGACTGCCTTGGCCACTACGCGGCTCCGCAGCAGCGTTCTCTTTTCGGAACAAGTGACCCCTCACTTGTCCGCGCGAGGACGCGACAACTGAGTTAGGAGCTCACTATGTCCGTTCGCCAAGCCATCCAGGATGTGACCGACCGCATCGCCGCGCGCAGTCGCGATAGCCGCAAGGATTATCTCAACCGGCTCGACGCGGCCCGCGAGGCGGGCGTTTACCGCTCGACCCTCTCCTGCGGCAATCTCGCCCATGGCTTTGCCGCCTGCACCCCTTCGGAAAAGGCGGCTTTGGCGGGCAACAAGACGCTGAACCTGGGCATTATCACCAGCTATAACGACATGCTGAGCGCCCACCAGCCCTATCAATTTTATCCCGAAATCATCAAGCAGGCGGCCCGCGAGATGGGCGCCACGGCCCAGGTTGCCGGCGGCGTGCCGGCGATGTGCGATGGCGTGACGCAGGGCCAGCCGGGCATGGATCTGAGTCTGTTCAGCCGCGACGTGATCGCCATGTCGACGGCCATTTCGCTCAGCCACAATATGTTCGATGCGGCGGTGTATCTGGGGATTTGCGACAAGATCGTGCCGGGCCTGTTGATCGGGGCGTTGACCTTTGGGCATTTGCCGGCGGTTTTCGTGCCCGCCGGGCCGATGCCTTCGGGCCTACCCAATGACGAAAAGAGCAAGGTCCGCCAGCTCTATATGGAGGGCAAGGTCGGCCGCGCCGAACTGCTCGAAGCCGAGAGCAAGTCCTACCACTCGGCGGGGACCTGCACCTTCTACGGCACGGCCAATTCCAACCAGATGCTGATGGAAATCATGGGCCTGCACCTGCCGGGCGCCAGCTTCGTCAATCCGGGCACCCCGCTGCGCGATGCCTTGACCAAGGAAGCCACGGTGCGGGCGCTGTCGCTGAGCGCGCAGGGCAATGATTATACCCCGGCCGGGCACGTCATCGACGAAAAGGCCATCGTCAACGGGCTGGTGGGCCTGCACGCCACGGGCGGCTCGACCAACCACACCATGCACCTGATCGCCATTGCGGCGGCGGCGGGCCTGCATGTGACCTGGGATGATATGAGCGATCTCTCGGACGCGACGCCGCTGCTGGCCCGCGTCTATCCCAATGGCGTGGCCGATGTGAACCATTTCCACGCGGCGGGCGGCATGGGCTTTTTGATCCAGGAATTGCTCGAAAGCGGGCATTTGCACGAAGACGTCAAGACCGTCTGGGGCAATGGGCTGTCCAATTATACCGTGGAAGCCAAGCTGATCGAGGACAAGCTGACCTTTGAAGCGGCGCCGAAGGAATCGGCGCTGCCCAAGGTTTTGACCTCGACCAAGACGCCATTCCAGGAGACTGGGGGCCTGAAGCTGCTGAGTGGCAATCTTGGGCGTTCGGTCATCAAGGTCTCGGCCGTCAAGCCCGAGCATCGCGTGATCGAAGCGCCGGCCCGGGTGTTCCATGGCCAGGATGGGCTGCTGGCCGCGTTCAAGGCCGGCGAGCTGACCGGCGATGTGATTGCCGTGGTGCGGTTCTCTGGCCCCAGGGCGCTGGGCATGCCCGAATTGCACAAGCTGACGCCCCCGCTGGGCGTGTTGCAGGATCGTGGGTTCAAGGTGGCGCTGCTGACCGATGGACGCATGTCGGGTGCCTCGGGCAAGGTGCCCGCGGCGATCCACATGACGCCGGAAGCCGTCGATGGCGGGCCGATCAGCAAGATCCGCGATGGCGACATGATCCGGCTCGACGCCAATGAAGGCACGCTGACCTTCCTGGGCGATGAGAAGGAATTCTTCGCCCGCACGCCGGCCACCGAGGATTTGCGGCCCCAGCATTTCGGCATGGGTCGCGAACTGTTTGCCGGATTCCGCAGCCTGGTCGGCGTCGCCGATCGCGGGGCGAGTGTGTTTCAATAGGCCGGAGGCGGCCCGACATAACGTGCGCGGGGCCGGATCAATGATCCGGTCTCGATCTGCTCGAGCGCATGGGCGAGCCAGCCCACCGAGCGGGCCAGCGTGAAGAGGATCAAGGGCGCCGCCGGCGGCAGGCTGAAGGCGGCGGCCATGGCCGAAAGCGCGAAATCGATATTGGGCTTTTCACCCACCAGGGCCTCGCCGATTGTCGCGAGGTCGCGATAGAGCGGTGGCGCTTCGAAGTGAGCCAGCAATTCGGCTGCCCGGACATCCCCATGGGGATAGAGCCGGTGGCCAAAACAGGGCAGGGCGCGGCCCTGTCGTAGGCTGAGGTGCACCGCTTGCTCCGGCCCGAGCCGTTCGGCCGCGTCCACCAGTTCATCCATTGCTGCCGCCGCGCCGCCATGCAGTGGGCCGCTGAGCGTGCAGAGGCCCGATAGCACTGCGGCCGAGAGGGGAGCGCCGGTCGATACGGTGATCCGCGCGCAAAAGGTCGAGGTGTTGAGTTCGTGCTCGGCCAGGAGCACCAGGGCGCGCCGGATGATGTCGGCGGCTTCGGGGCGATGCCAGTGGCGGGCGAGGCGCTCATGGGCGGTTAGCTCGGTCGCCGTCGAACCTGCCAGCGCCCGCGACACCGCGCCCATTACGCGGGCCGCGTCGGCATGGAGGACGGCACTGCCACGCCCCAGTGTGGGCATATCGCTGGCGGCGAGGCGCCCGAGCACGGTGAAGGCTTGGGGCAGCCCCGCCGTTTCTTCGCCCGGCATGATGGGAAAGCGCGGCCGCTTGCCGCCCCAGAGCAGGCCGGCCACGGCTTCCAGATCGGCCGTGCGCGACAGGACCGCCGCATCCTCGCCGCGATAATAGAGCCGCCCATCCTGCACGGTCGAAATCGTCGTCGGCAGCACCGGATCGCCCCAGGCAATGGACTGCGCCGCCACGGTCTCGGCCCTGCGACGGCCATGCTGGCGGCTGGCGAGCCGGTCGATATCCTCGGTGCTGTAAAGACTGCGGCGCGGATCGGTGGCGTCAGGTTTGGCCGCGATACGGCCGCGGCTGACATTGGCGTACAGCGTCTGCGGCTTGGTGCCCAGACGCTGCAAGGCCTGCTCTGCCGTGATCCAGCCCATGGAACCTCACATTGATCAGTAGCATCAAGATTGACGTCAATCTTGAGCAAGCCCATTTACCCCATGAAGCAGAGGAGAGACAAGATGATCTCTGGATTGGACGACGTAATCGCAGCCGAAACCATGTTGTCGGATGTGGATGGGCTCAATGGACGGCTGATCATCGCCGGCCACTCGCTCGACGCGCTGGCGGGGCACACCAGCTACGAGGCCATGCTGGCTTTGTTGCTCGGCGATTTCCTTGAGGCGGATAGCGCTGCCATCACCCGCCACCTGGCCGCCGCCCGCAAGGAAGTGCACGGCTATATCGAGGGCGTCGATGCCGCCATTCTGGCGCTGAGCCCGATCGAAGGCCTGCGCGCCATGATCGCCCGGCTGCCCGATGGCGAGGATCGCGACACCGCCTATCGGCTGCTGGCCGCCCCGGCAGTGTTCACGCCCGCTTTGCTGCGCCTGCAGCAGGGCCTGCCGGTGGTCGCACCCAGCGATACGCTTGGCCATGCCGCCGATATGCTGGCCATGTTGACCGGCACAGCGCCGACCCAGGCGCAGGTCAATGCGCTCGACACCTATCTGGTGACGGTGTCCGACCACGGGCTGAACGCCTCCACCTTCGCCGCCCGCGTGGTGGCCTCGACCCGCGCCGGGCTGACCTCGGCCATTCTGGCGGCGCTGAGCGCGCTCAAGGGCCCGCTGCATGGCGGCGCGCCCGGTCCGGTGCTCGATATGCTGGATGCCATCGGTACGCCCGACCGGGCCGAGCCATGGCTGGCGGCCGAACTGGCGCGTGGTGAGCGGTTGATGGGCTTTGGGCATCGGATTTACCGCGTGCGCGACCCGCGCGCCGATGCGCTCAAGAACGCGCTGCGGCAATTGGCCGAGGCGGGCGCTGTGCCGGCCGAGCGGCTGGCACTGGCAGAGGCCGTTGAGCGTTCCGCGCTGGTTCTGCTGCGGCAGAAAAAGCCGGATCGGGCGCTTGAAACCAATGTGGAGTTTTATACGGCGCTGTTGCTGGAGGCGCTTGGCCTGCCGCGCGAGGCGTTTACCTGCGTGTTTGCGGCGGGGCGGGTTGGTGGCTGGGTCGGCCATGCGCGTGAGCAGATCGATCACGGCCGGCTGATCCGGCCGCAGTCGAAATATATTGGGCCGTTGGCGGCCTAGGGTCTGTCCCCATGCACAGGGTCTCCCTCGGGCTTGACCCGAGGGCCACTCTCCGCTTGTGCCGGGTTGGCAGAGGCCCTCGGGTCGAGCCCGAGGGAGATGCGGTGGGTGTGGGGAGAGAGGGGCAAAGGCAGGGGGCGGCGAGATTTGGTCCCACCCGCGGTGTCATTCCGGCGAAAGCGGGAACCTCTGTTTTTGATGCCAAGAAAAGCAAACGGAGGTTCCCGCTTTCGCGGGAATGACACTGTGGTTGAAGGAAGATGCGGTGGGTGGCAGACTCTACCGGCTCCGCCCAAACAGCCGCTCGATATCCTTCTGCTTGAGCTCGACATAGGTCGGGCGGCCGTGAATGCATTGGCCGGAATGGGGGGTGGCTTCCATGTCGCGGAGCAGGGCGTTCATTTCGTCGACGCGCAGGCGTCGGCCGGAGCGGACCGAGCCGTGGCAGGCCATGCGGGCGATGATCTCGTCCATGCGGTCGGCAACGGCGGTGGACGTATCCCATTCGGCCAGGCCATCGGCCACGTCCCGCACCAGGCCATCGATATCGGAATTGCCGAGCAGAGCCGGGGTCTCGCGCACGGCGATGGCGCGGGGGCCGAAGCGTTCGAGATAGAGGCCGAAACGTTCGAGGTCCGGGGCGGCGTCCTCGAGCCGGGCGCAATCTTCTTCGGGTAGCTCGATGACCAAGGGGATTAGCTGGGCCTGGCTGGGCACCGGGCCAGAGGCGAGTTGGGCCTTGAAGCGTTCATAGACCAGGCGCTCATGGGCGGCGTGCTGATCGACCAGCAAGAGGCCTTCGCTATTCTGGGCGATGATGAAATTGTCGAACATCTGCGCCCTTGCAGTGCCGAGGGGGAATTCCATCAGCGCGGGGGCGGCTTCGCTCTCGACGCGGGCGCTGGGCTCGTTGAGGCCTTCAATGCCCTGCTGCTGGGCGGCAGGGGCGCCGTATTGGGGCGAAAAGGGATTGGCGCTGCCGTAGCCCGAGGCGCGGTCATAGCTGGCAAAGGGCATTGCCGGGCGGGTGAAATCCTGGCGTTGCGGTGCGGCGCTGGTGGTTTCGTATTGCGGGGCGGTGAAGGCGCCCAGAATGTCATCGGCAATGCTGGTGGAGGCTTTAAAGCCCGCAGCGGTCAGCGCCTCGCCGATGGCGCGGATGACGGCGCTACGCACGGCGCCCGCATCGCGAAAGCGGAGTTCGGCCTTGGCCGGGTGCACGTTGACGTCAACTTCGGCCGGGTCGATGGCGATGTAGAGGGCGACGACCGGGAAGCGATCGCGGAAGGTGTAGTCGGCATAGGCGGCACGGATGGCGCCGACCAGCACCTTGTCGCGCACCGAGCGGCCATTGACGAAGTAGAACTGCGATAGCGAATTGGCGCGGGTATAGGTGGGCAGGCCCGCCAGCCCCGCCACGACCACGCCATGGCGCGAGGTGGCAAGCCGCACGGCATTCTGGGCGAAATCATCGCCGATGACTTGGGCTAGCCGCGCTTCCAGCGCCCCACTGCCGCCGACGGCGGGCCAATTGGCGGGGGAGCGATCGGTGCCGTTGAGGACGAAATGCACGCCCGGATTGGCCATGGCGAGGCGTTTCATCACGTCGGTGATGGCCCCGGCCTCGGCCCGGTCGGTTTTCAAAAATTTCAGCCGCGCGGGGACATTGCCGAAGAGGTTCTTGACCTCGACGACCGTACCCCGGTTCATCGCCTGCGGCACGGGGCCGGTGCGCACGCCACTGCGCACCTCAATGCGCAACCCGCTTTCGGCATTGGCGGGGCGGGAGGAGACGGTCAGTTCGGCGACCGAGCCGATCGAGGCCAATGCCTCGCCGCGAAAGCCCAGCGTGCGGATATCGTCGAGATCGTCGACACTGAGCTTGGAGGTGGCGTGGCGCTCGACCGAGAGCAACAGATCGGCCTGGTCCATGCCATGGCCGTCATCCTCGATGCGCATCAGCAGTTTGCCGCCGCCCGAGGTGGTGACCACGATGCGGCTGGCGCCGGCATCGATGGCGTTTTCGACCAGTTCCTTGACCACGCTGGCAGGCCGCTCCACCACCTCGCCGGCGGCGATGCGGTTGATCAGATCTTCGGGCAGCTGGCGAATGGGCAAGGATCGATTCTCCTGAGCGGAGAATATAGGCGATGGCGGGGGAGTTTCCGACCCGGTTTCCCCGTTTTCACCGGCTCAGTCATCGACCAGACACGGCGCCGAGAACAGCTCGCCCCGCCAGGCGCCGGAGAGGGTGCGAGAGGCCACGATGAGCCAGACCAGCACCAGCACGCCAACCAGCACGCTGCCGAACCCCATGAGCGGGGCGAATGGCAGTATATGGGCGAGCTTGAGCGTGGTGACGGCATAGACGCCCAGCGGGAAGGTGAAGGCCCACCAACCGAGGTTGAACGGCACAGCGCCCCGGAAATAGCGCAGGGTGATCAGTCCCGCCATGCCCAGCCACCATATTCCATAGCCCCAGAGCAGCACGGCAATGAGGAAGCTGGCGCCACCCACCGCACCTGCATAGGCGCCAAGGCCATTGGCCTCGAGCACCTGGGGCGCGTGCTCGGCCAAGAGCAGCATGCCCAGCGCGCCGGTGGCGATGGGACCAAGCGCCAGCCAGCAGGAGCTGGCCATATTGGCGTCGGGCAGGTTGTGCACGATCATCCGCACCACCAGCACGACGAGCATGCCCAGCGCCAGCGGCACCGAACAGGCCCAGAGGCAATAGCTGAGCAGGGTCACGGTCAATTGGTCGGCCGAACCGAGATGGGGCAGGAGCAGGCCGCCACTGGCGGCGGTGACCTCGGCGGCGACGATGGGCAGCAGCCAGATCGCGGTCATCTGCTGGGGCGAATGGCTCTGGCGGGTGAACATCATGAAGGGCACGCCAATGCCGCAGGCCAGCGCCAGTGCCGCATCGAGCCACCACAGGGCATGGGCGATGGGCACGATGGCCGTGCCGAAGGCTGGGATGCCGAACAGCACGGCGCCATTGATGATGGTCCCTAGGCCCATGGGAATGCAGCCCAGCGACATGGACATGCTCGAATGCGCCAGGATGCGCTTGGCGCCGGAAAAATGGGTGATCCAGCGGGTGGCATAAAGCGCGGTGAAGAGGGTGAACAGCGCAATGTTGAAGAGCCAGAGCCCAGTGCCGGCGGCAAACAGCAGTGGCATGTCGGGAAATTGGCCCAGCGCGATCGCCAGAATGCCGGTGCCCATGGTGGCGGCGAACCAGTTGGGCGTGAAGAAGCGCACCGCGTCGGCCGGAGTGGCAAGGTGGGACAGGGGGCGGATGCTGGTGACGGCGATGGACATGGGGAACCTCTGCGCCGAGCAATAGCGCCGCAGCGATGTTCGTTTCCAACGCATGATTTATGTGAGATTAATCGAGAATATCGATTGATGGCGCGGGCATGACTCTCGAGCAATTGCGGATTTTTCTGGCTGTGGCGGAGCTGCAGCACATCACGCGGGCGGCGGAGGGGCTGCATATGACGCAATCGGCGGTGAGCGCGGCAGTGTCGGCGCTGGAGAGCCGGCATGGGGTGACGCTGTTCGACCGGGTGGGGCGGTCCATCGTGCTCAATGAGGCGGGGCGGACGTTCCTGCCCGAGGCGCAGGCGGTGTTGGACCGGGCCAAGGCGGCGCAAGGGGCGCTGGATGATCTGTCGCGGCTATTGCGCGGGCGGCTCTCGGTGATGGCGAGCCAGACCGTGGCCGATTACTGGCTGCCGCGGCGGCTGGTGGCCTATCGGCAGATGCATCCGCGGATCGAGCTGGACATGGCATTCGGCAATACCGGCCAGGTGGCCGATGGGGTTGAGAGCGGGCTGGCTGAATTGGGGCTGGTGGAGGGGCAGGTGAACCGGCCGGCGCTGAGCGTGGACCTGCTCGATCAGGACGAGATGATCGTGGTGGTTGGGGCCGGGCATGCCTGGACCGAGCCGGGCGTGGCGCAGGCGGCGGGCTATGGCGGCACGGCCTGGGTATTGCGCGAGACGGGGTCGGGCACGCGGGCGGCGTTCGATGGCATGATCGCTAGGGCGGGAATTGATGCGGCGGCGCTGGATATTGCCATGGTGCTGCCGGGCAATGAGGCGGTGCTCGGTGTGGTGGAGGCAGGGCTGGGGGCGACTTTGGTGTCGCGGGCTGTGGCGCGGGCGCGGGTGGTTGCGGGGCTGTTGACGGTGGTTGATCTGCCCATTGTGCGGCGTAGTTTTTACCTGCTGCGGCACAAGGAGCGCTATCGCACCAAGGCGGCGGAGGCGTTTCTGGCCATGGTTGGCAGCGCGCGGGCAAACGGCTAGGAAGAGCCATGACCGCTTCACGCTCACCCATGGATCTGGCGCTTGCTTTGGCCGAGGAGGCCGCTGCGCATGGCGAAGCGCCGGTGGGGGCGGTGGTGATGGAGGGCGATGTCGTACTGGCCGCCGAGCGCAATCGGATGAAGGCGCTGAACGATCCGACGAGCCACGCTGAAATGCTGGCCATCCGTGCGGCTTTGGCCAAGCGGGGGAGTGGGCGGCTGGATGGTTGCGATCTCTACGTGACGCTGGAGCCCTGCGCCATGTGTGCGGGGGCGATTGCCCATGTGCGGCTGCGGCGGGTCTATTTCGCGGCTGAGGATATTAAGGCCGGGGCGGTGGAGAATGGCGTGCGGCTGTTCGAGCAACCGACCTGTCACCACCATCCCGAAGTGATCGGCGGCATTGGCGCCAGCCGGTCCGAGGCGCTGTTGCGCGACTTTTTCCGGGGACTGCGTAGCGACTAGAAGCGACATCACCCTAGCCCTGCGCCGTTTTGCACGTTATTGCGGGGACTAGGACCATTCGGAGCCCACGCCCATGATCATCGAGCCCAAAATCCGCGGCTTCATCTGCACCACCGCGCACCCCGTCGGTTGCGCCACCAATGTTCAGCGCCAGATCGACCATGTCGTGGTCAAGGGCGAGATTCCATCGGCCCGCCGCCGGGTGCTGGTGCTGGGCTGCTCGACCGGCTATGGGCTGGCGTCGCGGATCGTCACGACCTTTGGCAGCGGCGCCGACACGATCGGTGTGTCGTTCGAAAAGCCGCCGGCTGAAAACAAGACGGCCAGTGCCGGCTGGTACAATAACCGCGCTTTCGAGCAGCGCGCCAAGGCCGCAGGCCGGTTGGCGCTGACCATTGAAGGCGACGCCTTCTCGGATGCCATCAAGGCCGAGACCATCGAGGCGATCAGCCAGAATTTGGGCCAGATCGATCTGATCGTTTATAGCCTGGCCTCGCCGGTGCGGACCGACCCGGCGACTGGCGAAACCTATCGCTCGGCCATCAAGCCCTTTGGCGCCGCCGTTGCCGCCAAGACGCTCAATACTGCCACGGGCGAAGTCTCCGAAGTGGTGATCGAGCCCGCGACCGACGAAGAAGCGGCCGCCACCGTCAAGGTGATGGGCGGGGAGGATTGGCAGCTGTGGATTTCAGCTTTGGCCGATGCTGGTGTGCTGGCTGATGGCTTCACCACGCTCAACTACACCTATCTGGGCAGTGAGCTGACCTGGCCGATCTATCACAAGGGCACGCTGGGCGTGGCCAAGGCCGATCTGGACCGCGCCGCCGGAGAAATCCGCAGCCGCTTTGGGGACACCAGCGCTTATGTCGTGGCGCTCAAGGCGGTGGTGACCCAGGCCAGCTCGGCTATTCCGGTGGTGCCGCTCTATGGCACGCTGCTGCTCAAGGTGATGGCCGAGATGGGGCTGAACGAGGGCACGATCGAACAGATCGACCGGCTGTTCCGCGCCAAGCTGGCTAATCCGGTGATCGACGAAGCGCACCGCCTGCGTGTTGACGACTGGGAGCTGTCGCCGACCGTGCAGGCCGAAATGGTCCGCCGCTGGCCGCTGCTGTCGACTGAGACGCTGCCAGAATTGGCGGATCTCAAGACGTATCGCGCTGAGTTCCTGAAGCTGTTTGGCTTTGGACTTGGTGGGGTGGATTACTCCGCGGATGTTGATCCGCGCGAGGTTTAATTCTCCTATCCGGTTCCAACCGCCGTTCTCCCTCCGGTCGAGCCCGAGAGAGAACGGTGGGTGGGGAGAGAGCGGTAGGGGTGTTGAGGGGGCGCCCCCTCAATTGCTCGGGATCACCGGCACCTTGCCCTGGATATAGGCCTCGATTTTTGTCTCCAGCATGCGCTTGAAACGCTCCTTCTCCGGCTCGGCATTGGCGACGATTTCGCGGACGCGCCAGAATTCCAGCGCGCCGAAATTGGTGACATGGGGCCGGATATAGATGTCGGGCGGATAGGCGGCCATCATATGGGCGGTCAGCGAATGCATCATGATCTGGGCTGAGCCGAACCACACGTCGAGCGGCTTGTGATCGGTCTTGGCGATGCCTTCGGAGGGATCGCCATTGACGTCGATGCCGATGAGGAAATCGGTGTCGATATCGGCCTGGTCGAGCGGGAGCGGATTGACCACGCCGCCATCGACCAGGATGTGATTGGCATAGACGACCGGCCGGAACAGGCTCGGAATGGCGATCGAGCCGGCAATGGCGGGGCGCAACAGGCCCGAATTGAACACGACCTGATGCCAGGACTGGAAATCGGTCGCCACCACGTAAAGCGGGATCTTGAGATCCTTGAACTCGCGCGGGAAGTTGGGCGGGGTGAAGGCATCCACCACATTGGTGGCGTCCAACTGCATCGAGATGCCGTTCTTGAGAATGCCGCTAATGCCGCGGATCTGGGTGGCCCAGAGCTTGGTGGCGATGATTTTCATGGTGCCCAGCACCTTGAAGGAATGTTCGCGCAATTCCGCCCCGGTCATCCCGGCGGCCCAGCCAGCGCCGATCAACGCGCCGATCGAGGTGCCGGCGATCACCGCGGGTTTGATCCCCAGCTCGTCCATCGCCTCGATATAGGGAATATGGGTCAGCCCGCGTGCCGATCCGCCGCCCAGGGCTACTCCGATGCGTGGTCCGGCTGTGGTGCTCACTCTGGCCCGCTCCTTGCCATCCGGGCGAAGCCGATCCGCCAGTGCCTGACCCCGGAGCTGGATGGGGACTAGCGGGCGCGGCGGCGGCTTCTGCTCGGAAAGATAGGGTAGGTCGCCGGGATTGCGAAAGGGTTCACGCCGATGTGGTGAATTCTCGGGCAATCTGCCGCCAGCCGATATCTCGGCGGCAAAAGCCCTCTGGCCAAATAATCTGATCCACGCCTGCGTAAGCACGCTGCTGCGCCTCTTTTACGGTCGAGCCCAGCGCGGTGACATTCAGCACGCGCCCGCCGGCAGCAAGTAAACGCTGGCCCTCGCGGCGCGTTCCCGCATGAAAGACATGCAGGTCAGGCGTATTCAGGTTCTCGGCGTTTTTGATTTCGCTGCCCTTGCCGTAATCGCCGGGATAGCCATTGGTCGCCATGATGACGGTAACGGCATATTGGTCTTTCCAGACCACGTTCTGGCCCGCCAGTGTGCCGGTCGCGGTGGCAAACAGCAGCTCCAGCAGGTCGCTCTCGAGGCGCATCATTATGGCCTGCGTTTCGGGGTCGCCGAAGCGGGCATTGTATTCGACCAGCTTGGGCCCGTCGGCGGTGAGCATCAGCCCGGCATAGAGCACGCCCTGATAGGGAGTGCCGCGCGCCGCAAGGCCCCGCACGGTCGGCCCGATGATGCGGGCCATGGCGTCGTCATATTGCTCGATCGTCATCACATCGGCGGGCGAATAGGCGCCCATGCCGCCCGTATTGGGGCCGGTATCGCCATCATAGGCGCGCTTGTGATCCTGTGCGGTGGTCAGGGGGAGAATATTGGTGCCATCGCAGAGCACGAAGAGGCTGACTTCCTCGCCCTCCATGAATTCCTCGATCACGACTTCCGCGCCCGACGCGCCAAAGGCGCCGGCAAAGCAATCGATCACGGCCTCTTCGGCTTCCTCGACGCTCATTGCTACGGTGACGCCCTTGCCGGCGGCCAGGCCATCGGCCTTGATCACAATAGGGGCGCCATGTGTGTAGATGTGGGCGAGGGCGGCGGCTTCATTGTCAAAGCGCCCATAGGCGGCGGTTGGGATATCCATCTCGTCGCAGAGCGCCTTGGTAAAGCCCTTGGAGCCTTCGAGCTGGCCAGCGGCCTTGGAGGGGCAGAAACAGGCAAAGCCGGCGGCGCGGAGGTCATCGCCGAGGCCAGCGACGACCTGGGCATCGGGGCCGACGACCACGAAATCGATCTGGTGCTGGTGGCAGAGGGTAATCACGGCGTCATGGTCGGTGATGTCGACCGCTAGGTTTTCGGCGACCTCTGTGGTGCCGCCATTGCCCGGCGCGATGAAGAGTTTGGTGAGCTTGGGGGATTGGGCGATTTTCCACGCCAGGGCATGTTCGCGCCCACCGCTACCAATGACCAGAACCCGCATGCTTTTGCCTCCGCCGCTATGGGCGGGGTGATGCACGAGATGGAGCGGGGAGGCAAGGGGTTTGGGTTTTTGGTACTCAATCCATCCCAATCACCGTTCTCCCTCGGACTTGATCCGAGGGCCGCTCACCGCTTATGCCGGGCGGGGAATGGCCCTCGGGTCGAGCCCGAGGGAGATGCGGTGGGTGGGGATGGTGTGTGAGAGCCGCGATGTAATCCCCTCGCCCCTTGAGGGAGAGGGGCAGATCATTCTTCGTTCAGAAGAATGATCAGGGTGAGGGGTACTGCGCTCGCCCATGCCAGAAGCACAGAAAGAGACCCCTCATCCGCCCTTCGGGCACCTTCTCCCTCAAGGGGAGAAGGGAGGCTCGGTGACAGCTGAGGGTCGGCCGCACTACATCTCGGCTTCTTTGAAAATCCGGGTCAGATCGCCATTCCATTCGCCGTGGAATTTTTCGAGCCAGCGTTCGGCGGGGGATTTGGCGAGGCGGATGGTTTCTTCCAGCGGGGCGAGGTGGATGGTTTCGTCCTGGCCCTTGGCGTTGCGGCGATTGCGGCGGACGAGGCCCGCTTCGGCAATGCCGACGGCCTGGGCGGCGATGTCGTAGAGATTGGAGCGGTCATGCGGGGTATTGAGGCCCAGGCGGGGGACTTCGCGGCGCATGTGCTCGCGTTCTTCGTCGGTCCAGGGCTGAATCAGCTCATAGGCGGCTTCGAGGGAGACATCGTCATAGAGCAGCCCGACCCAGAAGGCCGAAAGCGCGGTGACCGATTTCTCGTCGCCCATATCGGCGCCGCGCATTTCAAGGAACTGCTTGAGGCGCACTTCGGGGAAGATGGTGCCCAGATGATAGTTCCAGTCGCGCCGTGTCGGCTTTTCGCCCGGCAATTGCGGCAGCTTGCCCTCGAGGAAGGCACGGAAGCTCTCGCCGGCGACGTTGATGTAGTGGCCATCCCGGAGGACGAAATACATCGGCACGTCGAGCGCATAATCGGCATATTGCTCAAAGCCGAAACCTTCTTCGAACACGAAGGGCAGCATGCCGGTGCGCGAATTATCGGTATTGAGCCAGATATGGCTGCGGAAGCTGAGATAGCCACTATCCTTGCCATCGGCGAAGGGCGAATTGGCAAAGAGCGCCGTGGCGACCGGCTGCAGGGCCAGTGAGACACGGAACTTCTTGACCATGTCGGCTTCGCTGGAAAAATCGAGATTGGTCTGCACCGTGGCCGAGCGGAACATCATCGAAGTGCCGAGCGTGCCGACCTTGTCCATATAGGGCGCCATGATGCCATAGCGCGATTTGGGCATGACCTCGATTTCGGGCACGCTCCAGAGCGGGGTAACGCCCAGGCCGAGGAAATGAATGTCGAGCGGGGCGCCGGCCTCCTTGACCACGCGCATATGCTCGGCGGTTTCGGCGGCGGTGGCATGCAGGTCCGGCTGCGGCGCGCCGGAGAGCTCGAACTGCCCGCCCGGCTCAAGCGAAATGCCGCCATGCGCGTCCTTGTCCCACAGGCCGATGGGATTGCCTTCGTCGAAAAAGGGCTCCCAGCCGGTGCGTTCGGCAACGCCGTCGAGCAGGGCGCGAATGCCGTTTGGACCCTCGTAAGCAACGGGGCGGAGCGGATTGGTGTGGAACACGTGCTTTTCGTGCTCGGTGCCGATGCGCCATTGCTCGGCGGGCTTATTGCCCCGCGCCATGCCGTCGATGAGGTCGGCCCGCGATTCAATCAGGGGCGAATATGTGTCGGCGCCGGCCATTAAAGTCCTCTTGCGATGAGGGGGTCATTGTTGGGCGCGAACATAGCGAGGCGCAAGCCGAAAGCAATCGGCTTTTATCGCCAATCACCGATGGTCGCTTGAATCACGGCCAAAGCGGCCACCGCGGCGGTATCTGCGCGCAGAATGCGGGGGCCGAGGCTGACCGGAATGACGAAGTTTTGAGTGCGCAGCTTCATGCGCTCGTCGTCGGAAAAGCCGCCTTCGGGGCCGATCAGCACGCCGATCGGCTGGCCGCGGAGGGCTATGAGGGTCTCGATGGGGGAGGCGGAGGCGGCGCTTTCATCGGCCAGGATCAGCTTGCGTTCGCCTTGTTCATTGGTCCAGCCATCGATCAGGCGGTCCAAGGTGATCTCGGTGGCGACCTTGGGAACGCTGAGCACTTCGCATTGCTCGGCGGCCTCGATGGCATTGGCCACCAGCTTTTCATGCTTGAGGCGGCTGACCTGGGTGAACTTGGTCAGGACGGGCTGGATGACGCCGGCGCCCATCTCGACGGCCTTTTGCACCACATAATCGAGCCGCTCCGTCTTGAGTGGGGCAAAGCCGTACCAAAGGTCCGATACGGGTGTCTGCGGCGCGATCTGTTCGACCAGATCAAGCGTTACCGATTTCTTGGAATCGCTGGCGAGACGGGCCAGCCACGCTCCGTGCCGGCCATTGAACAGCACGACTTCATCGCCCACACTTTTGCGCAAAACGGCGGCGAGATAGAGCGATTGGTCCTTGCCCAGTGTGAGTTGGGCATTGGCGGCAAGGTCCGGTTCGATGTGGAGGCGCGGCAGGGAAGCGTGGGTGCGGGGCATGGGCAAGCGTGTTGATTGGCTGTCGCTGCGCAGTTAGGACTGAAGCTGTCGTTTGATCAAGGTCGGGACTATCCGCCTTGTGGTTTTTGGCGAGCGCGATGACCAACAGCAATGAAACCCCTCCCGTCCCCGGCACAGTCGCCGATGCCCAATCGGGCAATTGGGTGGATCGCTATGCCCCCGATTGGCTCAAACCCTATGCGCGGCTGGCGCGGTGGGATCGGCCGATCGGCATCTGGCTGCTGTTCTGGCCCTGCACCTGGGGGCTGGCTCTGGCGGCGGTCGCCAGTCCGGCGCGGGGTTTTGACTGGATTGCCTGTGTCCTGATGTTTATCGGCGCGGCTTTGATGCGCGGTGCCGGCTGCAGCTTTAACGACATTGTCGACCGCGACATCGATATGCAGGTGGCGCGCACGCGCTCGCGGCCCATTCCTTCAGGGCAGGTCACGGCCAGGCAGGCGCTGGTTTTCCTCGTGGCGCAGGCGCTGCTGGGGGCGATTGTGCTGTTTCAGTTCAATCGCTTCACTGTCATCGCTGGCGTGGCCTCGCTGGTGCTAGTGGCGATTTATCCCTTCATGAAGCGGGTGACCTGGTGGCCGCAGGCATTTTTGGGGCTCGCCTTTTCCTATGGCGCGCTGGTGGGCTGGAGCAGCCAGACCGGCGGCTTTTCGGTGGCGATCCTGCTGGTGTATTTCGGCACGATAATGTGGGTGATCGGCTACGACACCATTTATGCGCTGCAGGATATCGAGGATGACGCGCTGATCGGGGTCAAATCCACCGCGCGCCTATTCGGCAACAAGACGCGGCCCATTGTGGCTGGGTTTTATGCCGGAGCCTATCTGCTGTGGCTGGCAGGGGCGACCATGGCGGGGGCCGGGTTGGTGTTCTTTGTGCTGTCGCTGGTTGCTGGGGGATTGCTGGCCTGGCAGGTTTGGACGCTGGATGGCACTATGCCGGAGAACCCGGCGGCGCGGTTCAAGCTCAACCATTATGTGGGGATTGCGCTGGTGCTGGCGCTGCTGGCGGAGTGGGTTTGGTAGACTGTGCCACGACCTCGTGGTTCGACAGGCTCACCATGAGGTCTACTTTTAGACCGCATGCCAATCAGTAGACCTCATCCTGAGCCTGTCGAAGGACGAGGTCGTGCCACCCCGAGGGCCAAAAAAACGACGAAGGGGCTAGCCGCACCACCGGCTAACCCCTTTGTCGTGCTTTGGAGGCAGTAACTGATTAGTTGGCTTCGCTCTGGCCGGGCTTGCGGCGGTTGAGGAAGCGGGGGCGGCGGTTGGCTTCGGCGGCGAGCTTGCGGCGGCTGGCCGAGCTGCCCAGCATGACGCCATCGACCTGCTGGCTATAGGGCATGTATTGGCCATCGCCGGCCTTGATGAACAGCGGCAGGCGGAGCTTCTTGCCCCAGTTCTGCCATTCGGCGACGACGTTGTGATTGCCCTGTTCTTCGAACACGCGATAGTTCAGCTCGCTATCGGAATGGACCAGCTCGATCGAGCTCATCAACACGCCTTCTTCGGAAATCGAGGTTGCGACGGCCACCCCGATAAATTCGGTGACGGGCACCTTGATCTTGATCGAAACGCCGCTCTGTTCGAGCATTCTGCGAACGGTGACGGTCTTGACCGGGTCCTTGGGACCATTGTCATTGGCGGCCACGAAGCGGCGATCTGCTATTGCCGGCTTGCCGAACGCCAGAACGACCGATGAACCTTCCATCGCAACGCCATGAACCATTTTTGTTCCGCCTTATACCTGTCAACTTCAAGAGCTGTTTTTTGCGCTCTCTTTTATGACCCCACCTTAGCGCGTCCCCTTAGCCGCCTCCTTAATCGGTTCGGTTAAGTTTATCTTGTTTTCCGAGAGGGTTAGCAGGACCTGACTCGGTGTAGGGAGCGATTAACCGATTGTGGAATGGGACTGTTAACCAGCCCGATTTGAGCGCTGGGGCCGTCAATTATGCCGCCGTCCTAAGCACTTATCCCGAGCGCTCGAAGCAATGTGTTCGCACTGGCCTTGTTCAAAACCGGCGGCCAGCCTAAAAGCGCGGGGAAAATGACGCTTCCTCCCAGTATCTATAGTGATGATCTTGAACTGCTCCGCTCTTCGGCGGTGGCAGCAGGCATTATTGCCAGCGGCTTTTTTCGCCGCGATGTAAAGAGCTGGACCAAGGACCATGACTCCCCGGTGAGCGAGGCCGACATATTGGTCGACCGCTATCTGGGTGCGTCATTGCTGGCCGCGCGGCCCAGCTATGGCTGGCTCAGCGAGGAAACCGCCGACAATCCATCCCGGCTCGATTGCGAGCGGGTGTTTGTCGTTGACCCAATCGATGGCACGCGCGGCTTCCTGCGCGGCGAGGATAGCTGGACGGTGTCGCTGGCCGTGGTCGAAAACGGCGTGCCGGTGGCGGGCGTGGTTTATGCCCCGGTGCGCGACGAAATGTATGACGCCATCAAGGGCGGCGGGGCGCGGCTGAATGGCAAGCCCATTGTACGCAGCCGCCGGGCTGGCGCGCCGCCATTGATACCGGCGCCGGGCGCGGTGCATCAGGAGATGCAATCGGCGGGCCTGCATTATTCGCGTGGCCCGATGTATCCCTCGCTCGCCTACCGGCTGGTGCAGGTGGCGACCGGCAAGCTGGATGCCGCCGTGTCGCGGCGGGGCAGCCAGGATTGGGATATTGCGGCGGCTGCACTGATCCTGGATGAAACCGGCATTGGCTTTGCCGATGTGTGCAGCGGGTTCCCACAATTTAACAAGCGAGATACGCGCCACGGGGCGCTTGCGGCGCTTGGCGACATGAGCCTAAAACCGCTCGTGCATGCGGCCCTGATCAAGGTTTATGGCTGTCCCAGCGAAACCGAGACGCCGCAGCAAACGACACAGACCTGACGGAGCGCCAAATGGCCGAAAAAGAAGCACCCAATAAGCAACTTCTGCACCTCGTTATCGGCGGCGAACTGTCCAGCATCGAGGACGTGACCTTCGCCGATCTCGACAAGGTCGACATTGTCGGCGTCTATCCGAACTACGCTGCAGCTTTCGCGGTGTGGCGGCAGAAGGCGCAATTGACGGTCGATAGCGCGCAGACGCGGTATTTCATTGTGCATCTGCACCGGCTGCTCGATCCGGAGACGGATAAGAAGTAGGGGGTGGCCCCCAACCCCTACTGCTCCATCAACCGATCCAGCACCGCATGGATTGCCCCCGGGCCGCCAATGCGTTCGCGGCCGATATTGGCGAGGCGCCGGCGTTCGCTGTCATCTTGGAGCAGATGGCGCAGGGCGGCTCCGATGGCGGCCGGTTCGTCCGGCACCACGATGCGGGCTTCGCCAAACAGCATCTGTTCGTCGGTAAAGCGTGAGCGGCGGTCGCGGGGATTGACCACAGTGATGGCCGGCTTGCCCAGGCCCAGTGCCTGTACTGTTGCGGTGCCGGCTTGCGATAGCACGAGATCGGACGCCGCCAAGAGATTACCCATGGCGCTGCCCTTGGCCATGTGGATGGTCAGTGTGCCATCGGACAATTCACCCAGATCCGCGGATTCCGCGCTCAGCATGGAGGTGCGGCGCAGGCCGGTTTTTTTGGCGAGGTCATCGACATTGATACTGCCGGCTACGGCAAGGAAAATATCGGGCCGCAAGTCGGGCGGCAGGGTGCGCAGGCCATCGACCTGCAGCGCAAAGCTCTCGGCGGTCAGCGCGCGGCTGCCTGGCAGGAGCGTCACTGCTGTGGATTTGGTGCGGCGGGCGCGGGCGTCGTAGTCCCCACTGGGGATCGTGTCCATCATGATATTGCCGGCGCAGCGGGCATCGACGCCGATATGCTCGAGCGTACGGGCGAGATTGTCGCTGCGACAAAAGACGGTCGCACAGGCGCGCTTGATGGCCCAGCGCTCGGGGACGGAATAGAGCCGGGCCGCGCCGGTCTTGTAGACATCGAGATAAATCAGGTCGCGATGGCCGGTCCCCAGGCACGCCAGCACCCCCACCATATCCCCGACCACGACGACGCGATCATATTTGCCGCGCATCTTGCGCAGGAATGAGAGGGCAGGGGGTACGGTGCGCAGACCGCCGGTGGCGAGGTCCCGCCGCAGCGAGCCCTTCACATTGCGCCAGCCTTCGGAGGCCAGCGACGCCCGCGGCCCGACGATGCGGCACACATTGGCATAAGCATTGCCGGCCCCGATCATCGGATAGGCTTCGGCCTCGATCCATTTGGGCAAACGCGCCACGATCGCGGCGGAGATCCAATCCTCGCCATGCCCGTTGGAAATAAAGAGATATCGTAGGCGGACTGACGCTTCCGCCACGATCAGGCTCCGATGCCGTACCGCTCGAACGCCGCATGGGCACTGGCCGCGTCGGCATAGGCCTCCTGCCGGTCGACGTTCCAATAGGTCAATTCATCCACCGGGATCGGCTTGCCGGAAATGGCGCAGCGCACAAAGCTGCCGGGCTTGAGCACGACATAGTCTCCATCGAGATAGCGGATCACCGCTTCTGAGGGGGCAAAGCCTTTGTCGAAAATGTTCATGGCTGAATTCCTGACAGTCCGTCTCTGGATATAGCGATGAAATCACCGGCTCAAAAGAGGCTTTCCTGCGTGCCGCCATCCGATGGTGGACGCGGTTTCTTTTTGATGACCGGGCTGCCCGCTATAGTAGCGCCCACGGCGCCATCGGCAAACTCGATTGCGACCGCGTCGCCCGGCGAAAGCGCAGACTTGTCCTGCACCAGATTGCCCGCTTCGTCCTTGATCACGGCATAGCCGCGCGCCAGCACGCTTTTATAGCTGAGCGAGAGCAGCAGCTTGGATGATTGGCTGAGGGCGGAGCGCCGGTCGGCCATGGCCTGGGTGACGCTGGTGAGCAGGTTTGCCGCCAGCGGGGCCAGCTGGCTGCGCGAATGGCGCAATTCGGCGCGCAGGGCGTTGGGCGAAAGCTTGGGGCCGATGGCGTCGAGCAAAGCGCGCCTGCGTTCCACCAGCCGCGCGGCCGCGTTGGCCAGGCGCTCGGCGCGGGGATCATGGGTGAGCCGGGCGCGCTCGACGGTTTTACGCAGGCCGGCATTGCTGCGCATGGCGAGATTACCCAACCGTTCGGCCATTTCGAGCTGGCGGCGCGCCAGCAATTGCGGCACGAGGCGCGGCTCGACGCGAGAGAGATGCACACGCTGGGCCTGCACCGAATGGCGCAGGGCGGCGCCCAGATTGCTCGCCGCGTGATCGAGGCGTTGGCGCTGGGTGGCGACGAGATCTGCCGGGCGGGGCAGACCTGCGGTCGCGGCGCGCAACCGGTCGCGGGCGCTTAGCGTCAGCCGCCGTGCGGCTTGCCGCTGGCGACCACCGAGATCGTCGACATAGCCGATCAGCTCGGCCCGCACCGGCACGGCCGCTTCGGCGGCGGCGGTGGGGGTGGGCGCGCGCATGTCGGAGGCATAGTCGATCAGCGTTGTATCGGTTTCGTGGCCCACGGCCGAAATGATCGGGATGGCGCTGGCGGCCACGGCGCGCACCACGGCTTCTTCGTTGAAGCCCCAAAGGTCTTCGATGGAGCCGCCGCCGCGCGCCACGATCAGAATATCGGGGCGCGGAATAGGGCCATTGGGCAGCAGCGCGTTGAAGCCCTCGATGGCATTGACCACTTCGGGCGCGCAGGTATCGCCCTGCACCCGCACCGGCCAGACCAGCACATGGCTGGGGAAGCGGTCATTGAGGCGGTGCAGGATATCGCGGATCACCGCGCCCGTGGGCGAGGTGACGACGCCGATGACGCGCGGCAGATAGGGCAGGTCGCGCTTGCGCTCGCGCGCGAAGAGACCTTCGGCGAGGAGCTTCTTGCGACGCTCCTCGAGCAGCGCCATCAGGGCGCCGGCACCGGCGGGCTCGATATTGTCGATGACGATCTGGTATTTCGAGGAGCGCGGGAAGGTGGTCAGCCGCCCGGTGGCGATCACTTCAAGCCCTTCCTCGGGCTTGAAGGTCAGCTTGGCATAATTGCCCTTCCACACCACCGCGTCGATCGAGGCATTCTCGTCCTTGAGCGTGAAATAGGCGTGGCCCGAGGAATGCTGGCCCCGATAGCCGGAGATTTCCCCGCGCACCCGCACATGCCCGAATTCATCCTCAACCGTGCGTTTGACCGCCTGGGCGATCTCGGAAACGGTAAATTCGGCAGCATTGGTGAGGGCATCAGACATGCCACTCTGGTGCGGCAATTGGCGGAGGAGGTCAAGGGCGGAGCCGAGAGCCACGATCTAATTCCCTCCCCCTTGGGGAGGGCTGGGGTGGATGCGGCGGCCTCCAGATACTTAATGTCGGTGGGGAGTGCGGCACCCCCACCCTCAATCCCTCCCCACAAGGGGGAGGGAGGCAGATCGGGGCTCTCAAGCCCATCTTAAAACTTGAATACTAAGGCTTGACCCAGGCCTGCGCAGGCGAGCCATGCCGGCCCCAGGCAAAATAACGAAAGCCTTCGTCGTCGGTGTCCGCTACCAGGGCAAAGCCGGCGGCACGCATCAAACGCTCGCTAGCCACATTGCCCGCTTCGATGCCGACAATGAACTCATCTGTATCGTCATAGCGCGGTGCAGCGAGCAAAACTGCGATCATGGCGCGTCCCAGGCCACGTCCTCGCAACTGTGGCGCAGTCACAAGCGCGAAGCTCGCGCGCCGGTCCGGGTAACTTTCGCAATCGATCAGCCCCACCGGTTCGTCCTGCCAAATGGCCAGAAAGGCGTCACGGCCCGGCCCACATAACCGTAGGGTTTCTTCTGGCCAGTCCGGCCCACCCAGCCAGCGCCGCGTTTCGACGTCGTCGAACCATGGTCGCACTAGCTGTAAATCCGCCGCTGCGAAGGGCCGCAGCCGCAAGCTCACTCAGCCGCCTCGGCATGGGCAGGGGCGGGTTCGAGATTGCCCATGGACTGCACGATGTGGTTGGCCAGGGCGTCGTAGATGCCGCCATAGGCGTGGCTGGCGCGCATCAGGGCGATTTCGGCATCGGCCAGGCGCGGCAGGCCCATATCTTCGCTGATCACGCGCATGCCCGGTTGCATGGCGCTTTCCGGCAGGAAGCCCACGGCAAGGTCGGACAGCACCGCGCTCGAAATAGCGGTGGCGTTGGACGAGGTATAGGCGACGCGATAATCGGTGCCGTCGCGGTTGAGCGCCTCCATGGCGCTCTTGCGCCAGATGCAACCGGGCGATCCGCAGGCAATGGCCAGGGGTTCGCTGGCCAAGGCCCGACCGCCATGGCTGGCGACCCAATACATCTTTTCGGTGCGGAACAGCTCGCCGTAATTCTGCTCGGTGCCCTGGGTGAAGACGATGATGTCATAGCGCCCCGATCGCATGCCCGAGAGCAGGTCTTCGGACGCCATGCAGGCCACATCCACCGCGATCTTGGGATGGGTGCGCTGGAAGCTGGAGAGGATGACCGGCAGCAGCCGCACGGCGTAATCGTCCGGCACGCCGAAGCGGATCTGGCCGGACAGGTCCCCATCGGAGAAATGGTCGAGAATTTCGGCATTGGTGCGCAACATGCGCCGCGCCCGCGCGTAAAGCGCCTCGCCGTGATTGGTCAAAGCGACAGTGCGGCCGTCACGCGTCAATAGCGGCTGGCCCAGCCGCTCCTCAAGGCGTTTGATCTGCATGGAGACGGCTGACTGGGTCTTGTTCACCCGGCGGGCCGCCTCGGTGAAACTGCCGCAATCGGCAATGGCGCAGAAGCTCTGCAATTGGTCCAGATCGAGAGGGGCGGTCATTCCGATACCTCATCACTCAAATTGATAGATCGGATGAAATCTATTTGTTAGACGAATGGAAGTCCAGTGCGCTATCACATCATTATCGACGCGAAACGACACCGCGCCAGTCCCGCCGGCCTCCCTTCGGCACAACCACATTCCTGGAGACTATCATGGCTCTCTCGCTTTTCGGCGAGCGGTCAGTCGCGGCCGCCACGCCCTTTCGTCCGTTTGCCGCATTCGTGCGCTGGATCGCCAAGGCGCAAGCAGCCCGCACCCGCCGGACTGCGCTGACGAGCCTGCTTGAGCTGGACCATGCCCGGCTCAATGACCTGGGCATTACGCGCCAGGATGTCGTCGATGCCGTGCGCAATCACGGTCCGGCAGCGAGTCTGGCGCTCAATATGGCGCGCGCCAGCAACGCCCGGCGCTAGGATCGCGTAAAACCTGTTGCCATGTTTCGGACCAAATCGGAGCGGCAACAAGGAGATGGGGATGTGAGGTTCTGATTCCGTTTGAACCCGCGACCCCCTGAAATTCCCTTTGCGTCGGCTACCCATGCGGCCGGCGCTCTTCCGTTGGTACGGACATTCCCTTGGAGTGCTTGTGCCATCTCCCGGGCCGGTTTTGCCACCGGTCCCGTTTCCTGATGACTTGCCGGACAGTGCCGAGGCACTTGTCCGGCTTTTTTCATTTGGGATTGGTTCAGCCGAACTTGACGCCGATTTCGGTCGCTGTTTTCCACGCGACGGTGCAGGCGTGCTTGCGACCGTCATCCATGGCCAGCTCAAACGTGTCGGGAATGCCGATAATGCTGGTGACCTTGAGCCGGGCGCCGGTCTCGGAGAGATTGCGCACGGTGCATTGAAAGGTCGAGAAGCCGTCATTGATGACGATCTTGCCGCCCTTGAGCACACGCTGGCGCGGGGCGGCACGCTGTTCTTCGGTCATTGGAAACTCCAGATCAGGGGAGTTGGGCAAATCCGTCTTTGAAGCCGTTGAGCGACACCGGAATGCCGATGCCTTCTTCGGGAGTCTTGAACACCACGAAAATGGCGTCCTTGCCATTGGATAGCGTCTCGATCAGGCTGTCGTCCAGCACCACTTCGGCAACGCAGCCATTGGGCAGGCAGCGCACAAAGGCGACGCGACCCATATCCTTGCCATCGACATTGAGGCCCAGGCCATTGGGCAGCAGCACGCCAAGCGGGGCCAATACGCGCAGCAGGCGCGCTTCGCGATCGGCGGTGCGCAGCACGATGACGGAGAGGCCCACATTGGGCTGGTCCTCGGCCATCACGTTCTGGATGATCGCGCATTGCTCAAAGCTGGCACCGGGCGGGGTATCGCAGCTCATCTGCCAATCGCCATACTGAGCCTTGACCACACCCTGGGCCATGGAACTGCCCGTGGCGCCGGCAAGGGCGAGCAGGGCAAGGCCGCCAACGGCCAGACGCTTCAAATTCGGCTTCACTCTATCACTTCTCCTGAACGAATCGGGCGCCCGCGTGAGGTTGTCCCTGTTTCCAACAGGGGAGGGTGCAAGTCAACCAAAGCCCGGATTCATTGGGAATATGGCTGGAAAACTGCGGCAAGGGTGAGGCGTTTTTGCGCTGAGGGGGAACATTATGACGCAGCGCGGGGCTCAATCGGGCCAATAGACTCCGCCATTCTGATGTGATTTAGGTCAGCGCAGAGTTTTTGCGCTCCGAGGTTGAGTCGGGGCGGCGTAGCTATGCCGCTGTTTTTATCCCCTCAATTCTTGGCGCGTGTGCACCAACGGCAGTCGATTAGGGGGTTAAGTGGTGACCGGACAGTTCTTCAAAGGGATGGGAGCCGTGTCGGCCGCCGCCATGGCGCTGATGCCTGCCCTTGCCGTTGCGCAAGAGGCGACGGAGGAAGCGGGCTATACGGCGGGACATCCTCTGCCCGGCCAGTTCCATCTGCAGCGGTCGGTGACCCCGATCATGGATTCCATCACCGCGTTCCATGATGGCATCCTGATGTGGACGATCAGCCTGATCGTGCTCTTCGTGCTGGCGCTGCTGATCGTCATCGTCGTCCGGTTCAACGCCAAGGCCAATCCTACTCCGGCGCGCTTCACCCATAATACGCTGGTCGAAGTGGTGTGGACCGTGCTGCCCATCGTGGTGCTGATCATCATCGCTATTCCCTCCTTCGGCGTGCTCAGCGACCAGCTGACGACACCTGATGGCGAGCGCAAATATCTGGGCTCCAACATTTTCTCGTTCGGCGAAGTCGATGTGCCGGCGCCCGAGCTGACCATCAAGGCCACCGGCCAGCAATGGTATTGGGACTATGAATATGTCGATCAGGGTGTCGCACTGACCTCGCTAATGCTGCAGGAAGATGGCGACCAGGGTCGTCTGGCGCTCAAGCCGAACCAGCCGCGCCTGCTGGCGGTCGACAATGAACTGGTCGTTCCGGTGGATACCACCGTGCGCATGCAGATCACGGCTGATCCGACCGGCGTGATCCACGCTTTCGCGGTGCCCTCCTTCGGCATCAAGATCGACGCCGTGCCGGGCCGCCTGAACGAAACCTGGTTCAATGCGCGTGAAACCGGCGTCTATTACGGCCAGTGCTCGGAACTGTGCGGTAAGGACCATGCGTTCATGCCCATCGCGGTGCGCGTCGTTACCAAGGAAGAGTTCGCGGCCTTTATCGCGGCCTTCAAGGGCGGCGATTATGCTGCCGCCAATGCGACGCTCGCGGCGCTCCAGTAAGGCTTAGGGGACACTGACAAAAATGGCCGATACCGCTCACCTCGAAGCCCACGCCACGGGACACGACCACGCCCATGACGCGCACCAGCCCACCGGCTGGCGCCGCTGGCTCTACTCCACCAATCACAAAGACATTGGTGTGATGTACCTGATCTTCTCGATCGTCGCCGGCATTGTCGGCGGCCTGCTGTCCGGCGTCATGCGCATGGAACTGCAGGAGCCGGGCATCCAGATTTTCCATGGCCTTGCCGCCATGACCTATGGCGTGGAAGGCGATGCCGCCCTCGACGCCGGCAAGCACATGTATAATGTGTTCACCACCGCCCATGCCCTGATCATGGTGTTCTTCGTGGTGATGCCTGCCACCTTCGGCGGTTTCGGCAATTATTTTGCCCCGCTGATGATCGGCGCGCCGGATACCGCTTTCCCGCGCATCAACAATATCGCCTTCTGGCTGCTGCCGCCTTCCTTCATCCTGCTGCTGATGAGCCTGTTCTTTGAAGGCGCCGGCGCAGGTGCGCTGGGCTTTGGTGGCGGCTGGACCATCTATCCCCCGCTGTCGACCACCGGCCATCCAGGCCCGGCGCTCGACTTTGCCATCCTGGCGCTGCACGTCTCGGGTATTTCCTCGATCCTTGGCGCCATCAACCTGATCACCACCATCTTCAACATGCGCGCTCCGGGCATGACGCTGCACAAGATGCCGCTGTTTGCCTGGTCGATCCTGGTGACCGCCTTCCTGCTGCTGCTGGCTCTGCCGGTGCTGGCCGGCGCCATCACCATGTTGCTGACCGACCGCAATTTCGGCACTGCCTTCTTCAAGCCCGACCAGGGCGGCGATCCGGTGCTGTTCCAGCATCTGTTCTGGTTCTTCGGCCACCCCGAAGTGTACATCATGATCCTGCCGGGCTTCGGCGTGGTCAGCCACATCGTCTCCACCTTCAGCCGCAAGCCGATCTTCGGCTACATGGCCATGGCCTATGCCATGGTGGCCATCGGCTTCGTGGGCTTCGTGGTGTGGG
The DNA here is from genome assembly GCA_900470445.1 of Hyphomicrobiales bacterium. Classification (GTDB taxonomy): domain Bacteria; phylum Pseudomonadota; class Alphaproteobacteria; order Rhizobiales; family Devosiaceae; genus Devosia. The sequence continues at coordinate 43,532 of UCAU01000001.1, forward strand.
CGCACCACATGTACACCACCGGCCTCAGCCTTGATGTGCAGCGCTATTTCGTGGCTGCAACCATGGTCATCGCGGTGCCCACGGGCGTCAAGATCTTCTCGTGGATCGCCACCATGTGGGGCGGCTCCATCACCTTCCGTACGCCCATGCTGTGGGCCATCGGCTTCATCTTCCTGTTCACCGTTGGTGGTGTGACGGGCGTGGTGCTGGCCAATGCCGGTGCGGACCGTGCGCTGCACGACACCTATTATGTAGTTGCCCACTTCCACTATGTGCTGTCGCTGGGCGCCGTGTTCTCGATCTTTGCGGCCTGGTACTATTGGTACCCGAAAATGTTCGGCTGGATGTACAACGAGAAGCTCGCCAATGCGCACTTCTGGGTTATGTTCATCGGCGTGAACCTGATCTTCTTCCCGCAGCACTTCCTGGGTCTTGCGGGCATGCCGCGCCGCTATATCGACTATCCGGATGCGTTTGGTTTCTTCAACCGCATCTCCTCGATCGGCTATTACATCACCTTCGTGGCCATGCTGATCTTCTTCTACGCCATGTGGGAAGCCGCCCGGAAGAAGCGTCCGGCTGGTGACAATCCCTGGGGCGATGGTGCAACCACCCTGGAATGGACGCTGAGCTCGCCTCCGCCCTTCCACCAGTTCACCACCCTGCCCAAGATCGACTCGACCAACGCGCATTAAGCGCAGCGACGAACCACCGGGCCGCGTATGCGCGGCCCAATCCCGGATAAAGGCAGAGCCAGTGGCTTATATTCATGACAATCGGAAGGTGCCTGCAATGACAGGTGAAGCGCGCGTGGAGGACTACCTCGCGCTCTTGAAGCCGAACGTCATGCAATTGGTCGTCTTCACCGCCATTGTCGGCCTTGTGGTTGCCCCCGGCGGCATCCATCCGGTGATCGGCGTCATCGCCATCATCTGCATCGCCATCGGGGCCGGGGCCTCGGGCGCGCTCAATATGTGGTATGATGCCGATATCGACGCCATCATGAGCCGCACGGCCAATCGGCCCATCCCGGCCGGTCGCATTACCGGGGGCGAAGCGCTGGTCTTTGGCCTTGTGCTGTCGGTATTTTCGGTGGCGCTGCTGGGGCTGGCGACCAATTGGGTCGCGGCGGGGTTGCTGGCCTTCACCATCTTCTTCTACGCCGTCATCTATACGATGTGGCTCAAGCGCTCGACGCCGCAGAATATCGTCATTGGTGGCGCGGCCGGTGCTTTCCCACCCATGGTGGGGTGGGCTGCCGTGAGCGGCACCATCACCATGGAAAGCGTCGCGCTGTTCCTCATCATCTTCCTGTGGACCCCGCCGCATTTCTGGGCCCTGGCGCTCTATAAGCAGAGCGACTATGGCGCGGCCGGCGTGCCCATGATGCCCAATGTGGCCGGCGAAGCTTCGACCAAATTCCAGATCCTGGCCTATACGGCGCTGCTGGCTGTCTCTTCGCTGCTGCCCAGCTGGCTCGGCTTTGCCGGCACGATCTATTCCGTCGTCGCGGTGATCACCGGCGCTTCGTTCCTGTTCCTTGCCTGGCGGCTTTATCGCACCAATGAGGACGTGCCGATGCGCAAGGCGGCGCGCGTCGTGTTCAACTATTCGCTGAGCTATCTGTTCGTTCTGTTCTTTGCCCTGCTGGCCGACAACCTGCTCGCGCGTTTTGGGATGTTTGCCTGATGTCTGCCCCCGACGAAATCCACGAAGTCATTATCCTGCCGCCTGAAGTCGAGGCCGCGCGCGCCAAGGTACGCCGCCGTCGCTCGATCGCGTTGGGATTGGGCCTGGCCCTGTTTGCGCTGACCTTCTATCTGCTGACCATCATCAAGATGGGCCCGGCTTTGTTCGACCGGGCGCTCTGATGGCCGATCTGTCCCATTCCACCTTTGCCAATGCCGCGCGCCGTAACAAGCGCATCGGCATGCTGTGCCTGGGCCTGGTCGCGGGCATGGTGGGGCTCGCCTATGCCTCGGTGCCGCTCTACGCCATGTTCTGCTCGATCACCGGTTTTGGCGGCACGCCCGGCAAGGCCGAGAGCAATCCCAAGGGCATCATCGCGCGCGAAATGTCGGTGCGGTTCGATTCCAACGTGTCCTCGGAACTCAACTGGACCGTGAAGCCGGCCGCCTCCGTCACCGATCGGATCGGCGCTGTCGACACCGTCAATTACGTGGCGACCAATCATTCCGACAAGCCGGTCACCGGCATGGCGATTTTCAACGTGTCGCCGGAACGTGCCGGCGTCTATTTCAACAAGATCGAGTGCTTCTGCTTCACCGAGCAGACGCTGCAGCCCGGCGAGACCGTGGACATGCCGATCGTGTTCTTCGTCGATCCCGAGCTTGACGACAATCAAGAGCTCGACACCATCAAAGAGATCACCCTCTCTTATACCTTCTACGCTTCAGATAACGGGGGAAGCTGAACCATGTCGGCAATAGCCAAGAACCACGACTACCATATGGTCGAACCGTCGCCATGGCCCTTCGTCATGTCGGTGGGTATCCTGATCTTCGCCATTGGCGCCATTTCCTGGATGCACCATTGGACCCCATGGATCTTCTTCATCGGCTTGGCCGTGGTGCTTTACACCATGTATGCGTGGTGGTCCGACGTGGTGAAGGAAGCCAATAACGGCGTCGACCACACCCCCGTGGTCCAGATGCACCATCGCTATGGCATGATGCTGTTCATCGCGTCGGAAGTGATGCTGTTCGTGGCATTCTTCTGGGCCTATTTCGACGGTTTCTTCCGCTTTGACGATGTCGAGCAATATGCCCGCGTTGCCGCAACGGGCGGGCATTGGCCGCCGCAAGGCATCGAACTGTTCGACGCTTTCCACCTGCCATTGTTCAACACGCTGATCCTGCTGACCTCGGGCACCACCGTCACCTGGGCCCACCATGCTTTGCTCGAAGGCGACCGCAAGGGCCTGCGCTGGGGCCTCGTGCTCACCGTGGCCCTGGGCCTGCTGTTTACCTGCGTGCAGGTGATCGAATATTCCGAAGCCGCCTTCTCCTTCGGCGGCAATATGTATGGCGCCACCTTCTTCATGGCGACGGGCCTGCATGGCTTCCACGTCGCTGTCGGCACCATCTTCCTCATCGTCTGCCTGCTCCGCGCCGAGCGCGGCGACTTCACCCCGCAGCGCCACCTGGGCTTTGAATTCGCCGCCTGGTACTGGCACTTCGTGGACGTGGTGTGGCTGTTCCTGTTCGCCTCGATCTATGTCTGGGGCTCGTGGGGCGTGGCGATCAACCACTAATAGAGTAGATCAGAAATGTATGGGGGCGCGGTCTTATGGGCCGCGCCCCAATTTCTTCCGGGAATATCATGACCCAAGTTTCGCCCTTCAAGGCTGGCCTGCTCTGCCGCTGCCCGCGTTGCGGGGAGGGGAAACTGTTCAGGGGCTATCTCAAGCTTGCCCCGAGCTGCACAGCCTGTGGCCTCGATCTCGCCTTTGCCGATAGCGGCGACGGCCCGGCCATTTTCGTGATCTTCCTCGTGGCGCCGCTGATCATCGCGCTGGCCATGATAGTGGGCGCCGTGTTCAATCCACCGCCCTATGTCCATCTGTTCTTGTGGATACCGGCCACGCTGATCCTCTCGCTGGCCCTGCTTCCTCCGTTCAAGGCCACCATGGTCGCGCTGCAATACCGCCACGATGCGCATGAGGGTCACCAATGAGCGCGCCGACGCAGAAGCGCTTGGGGCCAGTGATGACCTGGGCCTTTGCCATACTGATGCTGGCCCTGGCCGGCGTCTGCATCTGGCTCGGCACCTGGCAGATGCATCGCCTGGCCGAAAAGGAAGCCCTCATCGCCGCCGTCGATCAGCGGCTGACCGCGGCGCCGATTCCTGTGCCGGTTGCAGACGATTGGGCTGACCTCGACCTCGAAGCGCTCAATTTCCAGCCGCTCTCGCTGACCGGGGCCTTCCGCTATAATCAGACGGTCACGGTTTTCACCAGCCTTGCCAACGCGCGTGGCTCTGCCTCCGGCCCTGGCTATTGGGTGGTCACGCCCTTTGTGCTCGACAAGGGCGGCACGGTCTTCGTCAATCGCGGCTTTGTACCGGAGGCGTTTCAGGAAGCCGCCGTCACCGATCCTGAAGGCGAAACCGGGCAGGTGACCATTACGGGCCTGTTCCGCCCCGGCGAAAAAGCCGGCTTCATGACGCCCGAAGCCAATACCTCGGACCGCATCGAATGGGTGCGCGATCCCGAGCGGCTGGCCAAGCTGGTCGATCCCGCGCTGGCTCCGTTCGCGCCCTTCTATGTCGACCTGCCCGCCGGCGCGCCGGGGCAATTGCCGCAGGGCGGCGAGACCGTGGTGGAATTTCCCAACAACCATCTGGGCTATGCCTATACCTGGTACGGCTTCGCGATCGTCGCAGTGGTCATGCTGGGCTTTTGGCTGTGGCGGCAGCGGCAGGTGCCAAAGCCCTGACGCGTACCCCTCCATCAAACTTGCGGTTCAGGCCTCGTTTGACTAGGTTGCAACAATTCTAAAAAGGGCCTTCCCCTTCGATGCAGTTTGTTTCTACGCGCGGCCAGGCGCCGGCGCTCGGTTTCTCCGATGCAGTTCTGGCCGGTCTTGCCGCTGATGGCGGGCTCTATGTGCCGCAAAGCTGGCCCCAGCTCAGCGCCGCCGACATCGCCTCCTATGCCGGCAAGCCCTATGCCGATGTAGCTTTTGACATCATCAACCGCTTCGTTGCTGGCGAAATCGCCCCCGCCAAGCTCAAAGCTATCATCGACGAAGCCTATGCCAGCTTCCGCCACCCTTCGGTGACGCCGCTGGTGGAGCTGGAGCCCAATCACTTCGTGCTCGAGCTGTTCCACGGCCCCACTCTGGCGTTCAAGGACGTGGCCATGCAGTTCCTCAGCCGCATCATGGACCATATCCTGGCCGAACGCGGCCTGCGCGCCACTATTGTCGGCGCCACCTCGGGCGATACCGGCTCGGCCGCTATCGAGGCCTTCCGCGGCCGCGACACCACCGATATTTTCATCCTGCATCCGCTTGGCCGCACCTCTCCGGTGCAGCGCCTGCAGATGACCACGGTGCTCGATGCCAATGTGCATAACATTGCGGTAGAGGGCACGTTTGACGATTGCCAGAACGTGGTCAAAGCCATGTTCAACAATCACAAGTTCCGCGACTCGGTGCGCCTTTCGGGCGTCAATTCCATCAATTGGGGCCGTATCGTTGCGCAGATCGTCTATTACGTCACGGCTGCCGTGTCGTTGGGCAGCCCGCATCGCAAGGTGAGCTTCACCGTACCGACCGGCAATTTCGGCGATATCTTTGCCGGCTATTGCGCCAAGGCGATGGGCCTGCCGATCGAGCGGCTGATCATTGCCACCAATGCCAATGACATCCTGCGCCGCACCATGGACACCGGGCGCTACGAGATGGAAGGCGTTTCGCCCACGATCAGCCCATCCATGGATATCCAGATTTCGTCCAATTTCGAACGCCTGCTGTTCGAAGCGGCCGGGCGCGATGCGACGGCGGTCGTGCGCATGATGGATAGCCTCAAGCAATCGGGCGGCTTTGCTCTGCCCGAGACGGCGCTGGCAAATATCCGCCGCGACTTTGCCGCCGGCACCACCGGCGAGGCTGAGACGCGCGCGACCATTGCCGCTACGCTCAAGAATTCCGATTACCTGCTCGATCCCCATACCGCCGTTGGCGTGCATGTGGCCCGGGCGCAGGCCTGGTCGGCGACCCCGATGGTCACGCTGGCCACCGCCCATCCCGCCAAATTTCCTGCCGCCGTCAAGGATGCTTCGGGGATCGAGCCGGCCTTGCCGGCTTGGCTGGGCGATCTTTATGGCCGCGAGGAGCGGCTGACTGTGCTTGCCAATGACCAGACACTGGTCGAAGACTTCATCGCAGCGCGTACGCGCGCTGCCTAGGACGACTTTGGGGCACCAACGGCCTCAGGGTCGCGCCGTGCCAGGAGGACCCATTTGAGCCTATTATCAACGACCCTCGACAATGGCATGGTGGTGCTGACCGACGACATGCCGCACCTGGAGAGCGCTTCGCTCGGGGTCTGGGTCAAGGCCGGTGCGCGCTGCGAGCGCAAGGCCGAGCACGGCATTTCCCACCTGCTCGAACATATGGCCTTCAAAGGCACCACCACGCGTAGTGCGCTTGAAATCGCCGAGGCCATCGAAAATGTCGGTGGTGACCTCAACGCCGCGACCTCCATCGAGCACACCGGCTATTTCGCCCGCGTGCTCAAGGAAGATGTGGTGCTGGCCGCCGATATCCTCTCCGATATTTTGCAGAATTCCCGCTTTGAGGAAGACGAGCTGACCCGCGAAAAGCAGGTCATCGTGCAGGAAATCGGCGCCGCCCGGGACAATCCCGACGATCACGTTTTCGACCTGTTCCAGGCAGCCGCTTTCCCCACCCAGCCCATCGGCCGCACCATTCTGGGCACCGTGGATTCGGTACGCGAATTCAATCCGGACGTTATCCGCAAATACATGAACCGCAATTATGTGGGCGACCACATGGTGATGGCCGCGGCCGGCAATGTCGATCATGACGAACTGGTCCAGGTGGCCCAGCAGCGCTTTGCCGATCTCAAGCCCAATGGCGCGCCGGCACCCCAGCGCGCCGAATATCAGGGCGGCGAAGAGCGGCTGATTTCCGACCACGAACAGGCCCATATCGTCATCGGCTTTGAAGGCCGGGCTTACAATGCCGACGGGTTCTACGCGGCCCAGGTGCTGGCCTCGATCCTGGGTGGCGGCATGAGCTCGCGCCTGTTCCAGGAAGTGCGCGAAAAGCGGGGCCTGTGCTATTCGGTCTATTCCTTCCACTGGGCCTTTGCCGATAGCGGCGTGTTCGGCGTCGCGGCGGCGACCGGCGAGGATGAAGTTGCCGATCTGGTCCCCGTCGTGCTGGACGAACTCAAGCGCGCCACTCAGTCGATTTCGGACGAGGAAGTCATCCGCGTGCGCAATCAGATCAGAGCGGGCCTGCTGATGTCGCTTGAAAGCCCCTCGGCCCGTGCCGGCCAGCTGGCGCGCCAGCAAATCTTGTGGGGGCGCCCTATCCCGATGCAGGAAACCGTTGACCGCATCAACGCCATCACGACCCAGCGCGTGCAGGAGGTTGCCGAGCAGATTTTCACCAGCGGCTTGCCGACCCTGGCGGGCATCGGGCCGGTCGACCGGCTGGTGGATGTCGGCGCCATCGGCGATCATCTCAAGCGGTAATTGTCCATGCTCTGGCCCTGGTCATCGCCGGTCCCGTTGATCGCCCTGCGCGGCCCGCGGGTGCTGCTGCGCCTGCCGCAAATGGGCGATTACGAGGCCTGGCATGAGCTGCGCCGCGGGAGCCGCGACTTCCTGCGGCCCTTCGAGCCCCGTTGGACCGAGGCGGATCTGAGCCGCCGGGTCTTTGCCGCGCGGGTGCGTAGGGCGCGTGAGGAAGCGGAAGAAGGGAGCGATTATTCCTTCTTCATTTTCACCAATGACGCGGCAACGCTGGTGGGCGGCATCACCCTCTCCAATATCCGCCGCCGCGCCGCCCAATTCGTCAATCTGGGCTATTGGATGGGCCAGCCCTTTGCGGGGCAGGGGCTGATGAGCGAAGCCGTCGGCACGAGCCTGCCCTTTGTTTTCGACACGCTCGACCTGCACCGCATTCATGCGGCTTTCCTGCCCGGCAACATTGCCTCGCGCCGGGTGTTGGAAAAGAACGCCTTTGTCGAAGAAGGCTTTGCGGAAAAGTACCTGCAGATCAATGGCCGCTGGGAAGACCATGTGCTGTTCGGGCTGACCAAGGAGCGCTACGAAACCGCGCGCTACACCAGACGCCTGGTTTGATCGCCTCGACAAATCGCAGCGCGATAAACTATCTATAAAATCATGGTACAGGTCAAAGACGACACCATCGCCGTGCGGATCAGCAAGGTCTTGGCCGAGCGCATCATTGCGGGCAATCTCGAGCCCGGCGCGCGGCTGCGGCAGGATCATATCGCTGCCGAATTCGGCGCCAGCCATGTGCCGGTGCGCGAGGCCTTCCGGCGGCTGGAGGCGCAGGGGCTGGCGATCAGCGAGCCGCGCCGTGGCGTCCGTGTTGCGGCTTTCGATCTGGCCGAGGTCAAGGAAGTCGCCGAAATGCGCGCCGCGCTTGAGGTGTTGGCGTTGCGACATGCCGCGCCGCACCTGACGGCGGCTATTCTCGACACGGCCGAGCAGGCGACCCATGCTGGCGACAATTCACCCGACGTCGCCTCTTGGGAGGCGGCAAACCGGCTGTTTCACCGCACGCTGTTGGCCCCCTGCGGCATGCCGCGCCTTCTGGCTGCCATCGATGATCTGCATGCCGTCAGCGCTCGCTTCCTCTTCGCCGCCTGGCAATCGGCTTGGGAGGCGCGGACTGACCATGATCATCTGGCCATTCTCGCCGCGCTGCGTGATGGCAATATCGAAGAGGCGGCGACGGTGCTGGCGCGGCATGTCCGCTGGATTGGGCAGAAGCCGGTGCGAACTGCGTCTGGTGTGACGCGGAAGGTGTTTACGATCGTTGGGTGAGGGGTGAGAGCCCCAATCTGATCCCCTCCCCCTTGAGGGGAGGGCTAGGGTGGGGGTTCTGCACCCTCAACGAAGTCTATGCCGGTGGAGGCTTCAGAACCTCCACCCTCAATCCCTCCCCTCAAGGGGAAGGGAGGTCAGCTTTTTCGCATACGCGAAAAAGCAGGGATCGCGGCTCTTGATCTACTGGGCCACCACAAATCACCCTTGCCCTTCGTCCCGAAAATCCGTTTAATAGATCGTCGATCAAAATTATCTATAATTTTCTGAGGATCTCCATGAACACCGCTGCTCCTACAACCCGGCCCAGCTTCAGCCCGCTCGGGCTGGCCGATCGCTCTGTCATCTGGCAAGTCGCTGCCGTCGCTTTGGGCACGCTGTTCCTGGCGCTTTCTTCCTATGTCGAAGTGCCGATGGTGCCCGTTCCCATGACCATGCAGACCTTCGCGGTCGTCATGGTCGGCGCGCTCTATGGCTGGCGCCTGGGCGCCGTGACCATCGTGGCTTGGCTCATTGAAGGCGCAATTGGCCTGCCGGTCCTGTCGGGCGGCGCAGCGGGCGCGATCCACTTTGTCGGCCCCACGGCCGGCTATCTCTTCGCCTTCCCGATTGCCGGCGCCATTGCTGGCTGGCTGGCCGAACAGGGCTGGAATGGCAACAAGCCGGTCCTAGCCTTCCTCGCCGCCATTGCCGGTAACCTGGCCTGCCTCACATTGGGCGGCGCCTGGCTTGCCGCTATGATCGGGGCCGAGCAGGCCTTTATCCACGGCGTCGCGCCGTTCCTGGTTGGCGCGGTTCTGAAATCCGTACTCGGCGCGGCGGCTTTGGCCGGCCTGCAGCGCATGGCGAGCAAGCGTTGACCGTCAAGCTGCGGGCACATCATCTGCTCTGCATGCTTACCTATGTCGGCAGGGGCTATACCCCTGCCTTCACTGCCAATTACGATGCCATCATCATCCGGCTGGGCGCCGGCGAGATGATCGAGCTGGTCGCGGGCCCCGACGATGTCTGCACGCCTTTACTGGGCATCGGCCAGCCGCATTGCCACAATGACAGCGTCATCGAGCGGGATCGCCTCGCGCGCCTTGCGATCGCCGATCTGCTCGCTGATATCGATCTGGCGCAGCCATTTCAGCTCGATCAAACCATGCTGGCGGCTCTGCGTTCCGCGTTTTCCACCGGCGATATTCGACCCGCCTGCGCCGGTTGCGAATGGTCGGCGCTGTGCGACAGCGTGGCCGGCTCAGGCTATGCCGGTGCGTCCTTGGCCATTGCGACCTGCTAGCGTGACGTCCCGTTGCCATTCGGCAACACTTCGGTAACCTTGTCGCCTGCATCATTCCCCGCTACCAAAGAGGGCTCCCGCCAAGACGATGCCGTTTCGGCGCGCGGGTCGTTTATGCGGCCCCGCTGGATCGCTGCCATAATGAAGCCTACCACAGGATATAGTCGGCCCTGATGCGTCCTCTCTTTGCACTCGCGATGTGGCTTGCGTTCGCGCTTCTCACCATCGCGCCATCCGCCGCCTTTGAAGTCATCTCGGTCCCCGAAGACGTCAATGCCGTTAACCTGTCCGCCGTGGTGGAAATCATCCCCGGCACCGATGGGCGCGTGCAATTGTCGACCGCGCCGGGCGAGGACGGCATTATCCGCCGCATCGAGGTGCTGGCGAGCGAGCAGGGGACCAATCCAAACTTTGCCCTGTTCGCGCTGCGCAATGAAAGCGACCAGCAAATCGAGCGCCTGCTGGTGGCGCCGTTTTTTCGGCTGCCCAATTCGGGCGTGTTCAATCCCGATCTGGGCAATGACCGCCTCACCGCGCTGACCCCCAGCGCCGGCATCCGTCCGGTCAAGCTGACCGACAGCGAAGCCGATGTGTTTGAAATCACGCTCGATCCGGGCGCTACGGTCACCTTCGTGGCCGAACTCTCCTCGGCCGAACTGCCCGAATTGTATCTGTGGCAACCCAACCCCTACCGCGACTATGTGAACTCCTTCACCCTGTTCCGCGGCGTGGTGCTGGGCGTGGCCTCGCTGGCCGCGGTGTTTTTGACCATCATGTTCGTGGTCAAGGGGCGGGGCGTGTTCCCGGCGACGGCGGCTTTCGCCTGGGCCGTGCTGATCTATCTGCTGATCGATTTCGGCGTATTGGGACGCTTGCTCGGCATTCCGGCGGGCGGCATGCAGCCACTGCGCGCCGCCTCGGAGGCGGGTATAGCCACCACATTGGCTGGATTCCTGTTCATCTATCTGAACCTGCATCGCTGGCATCTGCGCTTCATCCATCTGGCGCTGGGCCTTGCGGCGCTGTTCCTGGCGCTCTTTGCCTTTGCCTTCTTCCAGCCCGCCATTGCCGCCACCATTGCCCGGCTGGTGCTGGCCATGCTGGGTTTCTCCGGCTTTTTCCTCATCCTGCTATTGGCGCTGCGCGGCTATGATCGCGCCGTGCTGCTGGTGCCCACCTGGATCATTCTGATCTCCTGGCTGTTCTATTCCTGGCTGGTGATTTCGGGGCAGGTCTCCAACGACGTGGCCCAACCCGCTGTGGGCGGCGGGCTCGTGCTTATCGTTATGTTGCTTGGTTTTACCGCGGTGCAGCACGCCTTCTCCGAAGGACAGGTGTCGGTCGGCACGCTCTCTGAAGTCGAGCGCCGCGCTTTGGCGCTGACCGGCTCGGGCGATTTCGTTTTCGACTGGAACATCGAGCGAGACCGCGTCTCGGTGTCGGATGAATTGGCGACCAGGCTGGGCGAAAAGCGCGGGGCTCTGCGCGGCGCTATCAAGCGCTGGCTCGACCGCGTCCATCCCGATGACCGCGACCGCTTCCGCACCGCCTTCGACACGCTCGTCGAGCTGCGTCGCGGCAAGGTGTCGGCTGATATGCGCATTGCCGGCCACGATGGCAGCTATCGCAGCTTCCGCATGCGGGTCAAACCCGTGCTGGGCGGCGACGGCCAGGTTAACCGTATCGTCGGCACTCTGCAGGACGTCACCGAAGACCGCGCTGCGCGCGAGCGCCTGTTGCATGACGCGGTGCACGATAGCCTGACCGGCCTGCCGAACCGTCAGCTGTTCCTCGATCGGCTGGAGCGCGCTTTGGTGCGCGCCAGAACGCCGGGCGGCACCAAGCCGGCGGTGTTCCTCATCGATATCGACCGCTTCATGGAGCTGGAGGAACGCATTGGCCATTCGGCCGCCGATTCCGTGCTGCTGGCGATTTCCCGCCGTATTGCCCGCATCATGCGCCCGCTCGACACCGTGGCCCGTGTCACGGGCGACCAGTTCGCGGTAATTCTCGCCTCCGAACAGGCCGCCGGCAAGATCGCCGAAACGGCTGAGCAGATCCGCAAGGCGCTCAAGGCGCCGTTCAATTTCGGCGACCGCGATTTGACGCTGACCGCCTCGATCGGCGTCACCATCTATGACAGCGCCCCCGCTGACGCCCCCGACGTGCTGCGCGATGCCGAGCTGGCCATGTATTACGCCAAGCGCCTGGGTGGCGACCGGATCGAAGCCTATCGCGCCTCGGCCCGCTCCATCTCGGCCTATAATCGCGCCAGCGAGGAAGACCTTGAACGCGGTATGAAGCAGGGTGAATTGCATGTGCAATTCCAGCCGGTGATGGATATCCAGACCGGCCAACTGGCTGGCGCCGAAGCGCTGATGCGCTGGGTGCATCCGACGCGCGGCGTGGTCAATCCCGACGAATTCGTGCCGCTGGCCGAACGCTCCGGCCAGATCGAAAAGCTGGGGCGCCTGGCGTTCGAGCAATCCGCCGCCCAGGCCAAGGACTGGATGACTTCGCTCGGCCTGCCCGAGGAATTCTTCATCTCGGTCAATCTATCGCCCAGCCAGCTGGCCACCGAAACCCTGCTCAATGACATGCGCAGCCTGGTCAGCCAGGACAAGGAACTGGCGCGTCACCTCAAGCTCGAAATCACCGAAAGCCAGGTGATGACCAATCCCGAGCATTCCGCCTATATGCTGCAGGCATTGCGCAATCTGGGCCTGGGCCTCGCCCTCGACGATTTTGGCACCGGCCATTCTTCGCTGAGCTATCTGCACCGCTTCCCGTTCGACACCATCAAAATCCCCGCCGCCTTCGTGAAGATGAGCGACGACAATGGCATTGCCCATACCCAGGCACCGATTATCAAGGCGGTGGTCGGGCTGGCGACTGATCTCGATCTGATGGTGATCGCCGAGGGCGTCGAAACGCTGGATGAAATCGAGCGTCTGCGTCAGCTCAATTGCCGCTATGCCCAGGGTTTTGCATTCGGTGCGGCGATGACGGGCGCGGAATTTGGCAAGAAGCTGGCGGCGCAATTGGCGCGGTAGGCTCCCAAAGGGAGAAGTGAGGAGCGCCCTAAGCGTGTCCCGCCTCGGAACTCAGCGTCGCCCGCGTGATATGCAGGCTGGCGAGCGCCGCCTTGTAGCGCTCTTCCACCGGGGTTTCGAATACCAGATCGCGCGAGAACGGCACGGTCAGCCAGCCATTCTCGCGGATTTCGTCTTCCAGCTGTCCTGCTCCCCAGCCGCAGCATCCCAGCGCGAACAGGCTTGCCTTGGGGCGTGGGCCAAAGGCCATGGCCTTGAGAATATCGAGCGTGGCGGTGAGGTAGACCCCGTCGCCGACCTTGTAGCTATTGCCGCTGGTGTAATCAGCCGAATGCAGCACGAAGCCGCGGCCCTTTTCCACTGGTCCGCCCCGCATCACCACGCCCTGGCGGATCGAATCGGGCAGACGGATCACCGCGTCCGGATCGCCCAGATCGAGCTCGTCGATAACATCGGCAAAGCGCAGATTGGCCAATTCGTGATTGACCACGAGCCCCATGGCACCCTCTGTGCCATGGCCGACAATGAGGATCACGCTTTCGGCGAAGCGTTCATCTTCCATATCTGGCATGGCCACCAGAAACTGGCCTTCAAGCGAATTCATGGCTTAATTGTAGGCGTCCCATCGGCATGCGACAAGGCTGGCGACCCGCAAGAGGCCCATGCAGCCATCACGAAGGCCTGATTGCGCGTCAGCTATTTCTTCATTTCCTGGTGCGCTAATGGCTGTGTTCATGCAGCTTCTTTCCGCCTTTGCCCTCCTTGCCGCCACGCTCACCCCCGCCCTTGCGGGCGAAACGCCATGGCAGGAAGTCGCCCCCGGCGTGAAGCTGCGGCTGATCAGCTCCGGCCAGGTCAAGCCCGATGGCAAGACCCTGCTCGGCCTTGAAATCTCGATGCCGGAAAACACCAAGACCTATTGGCGCGTGCCGGGCGAAACCGGCCTGCCCACCACGCTCGATTTCACCGGCTCGAGCGGCGTCACGGACCATCACATCGTCTGGCCCTATCCCAAGCGGGACGAGACCGATGGCTATCTCGACTATGTCTATTATGGCCCCTTGGTGCTGCCCATCGCCGTAACCGTCTCGGATCGGGCGGCAGCAGCCGAAATCTCTGCCACGCTGGGCGTCTGCTCGGAAATCTGTGTGCCGGCGCAGGCACATTTCTCCTTGAAGCTGGACGATGCCGAGCCCGACCGGCCGAACGGCCTGCGCATCCGCCAGGCTCTTGCCCTGGCGCCCATGCCCTGGGACGGCAAGACTACGCCCATCGGGACCGTGCGTTATGACAACGCCGGTCGTATGCTGGCTATTGAGCTGGGCGATGCTGCTGTTGATCCAGCCTCACTGATCGTCGCGACCGCCAGTGGCGAGCCGTTATTCGGGGCGCCGCAAAAAAGCCCGGAACCCAACCTAGTCCTCATCCCGATCCTGGGTAAAAGCGAGCCAATCGACTTGGGAAACCAGGACATTCAGCTCACATTCATGACCGATATGGGAGCTTTCGAAGTCACGCGGGCCATCTCCGGTGCGGGTGACTGAGACCAGTCCGGGGACAGATAGGCCAATAGGTCTTGTATGCGGTTAAAAAGCCGCATATCCGAGATACCGGACTATCAAGGGAAATGGCGGCCAGCTGGCGCCACAGGCAGGGGCATATCCTTCTATGATCGAACGTGGCAGTCCGGTTCCGTCGGTGCGGATCAAACTTGTTGGCGCTGATGGCGCCACCGACACCACCAGCGATGCCGTGCTCGGCAGCGGCACTGTAGCCTTCTTCTCGGTGCCCGGTGCCTTTACGCCCACCTGCCATGTCAATCATTTGCCCGGCTATCTGGCCAACCTTGGCAAGCTGAGCGCCGCCGGCGTCGACAAGGTCGTCTGCGCCTCGGTCAATGATCACCACGTCATGAAGGCCTGGGCCGAAGCCTCTGGCGCGCTGGGCAAGATTGAATTCATCGCCGACGGCAATGGCGAGCTGGCCGAGGCCCTGGGCCTAGCTAAAGATTTTTCGGGTTCGGGCATGGGCAAGCGCTTTACCCGCGCCTCGATCCTGTTCCGCAATGGCAAGGCCGATGCGGTTTTTGTCGAAGACGGCCCGGGCGTCAATGCCAGCGGTGCCCCTGCCATGCTGATGGCGCTCGAAACGGCCAATGGCTGATCCCCAGGCGCAAGGAGCCAATTCGATGACCAATTTCCTCCCGATGCTGCGCCTTCCTGCTGCCGCCGCCCTTGCGGCGCTGCTGGCCGGCTGTTCCATGGGCTCCATGTTTGGCGGCGGCCAGAGCGCGGCGACCAATCAGTCGCTGCAGAATGCCACGGCAAGCCCGGCCGCCATCGCCCAGGCCCAGTCCAATGCACTGCCGGCCATTGCCACCCAATGCCCGCCCATCAAGGTGCGCGCGGGCTCTGAGGCCATGTATTATTATGGCGGCGGCCGCGTGGGCGACCCCAAGGCGCTGCAATACCAGGGCGTGATCGACGAAAGCTCGCGCAATTGCGTGGTGTCCAATGGCTTGATCACCGTCAATATGGGTGTGGCCGGCCGCATTCTGCTCGGCCCCGGCGGCAAGCAGACCAGCGTCAATGCCCCCATCCGCTTTGCCGTGGAGCGCAACGGCACGGCGGTGTTCTCGGAGAAATACACCATCCCCGTCTCCGTCGTCCCGCCTGCGGAGTCCGCCGAATTCTCCAAAGTGATCGAGAATGTCGCCATCCCCTATCTGGGTGGCGAGGACATCACCATCTGGGTTGGCTTCGACACCAAGGGCTGATTGCGCCTGAGGCGCTTTCGGGCTAAAAACTCCGTTATGTGCAGAACCGCATTCTTTTCCATTCGCATCCGCACCGCCTGAGGGCGGTGTCGACCCATGACTATACGTGCGGCTGCTAAGCGGCCGGCGTAAGTGCATGCGGGGTTCTGGCCGAAGGCTGTGCGCCCGAACTCCGAAACCGGCGCCGTCTCATCTCTCGAACAGCTTTTCGAGACAAATGAGACCATCCATGAAAAAGAATCTGAACCGCTCGCAGAGCTGGGACGCCGTCGCCCATTGGTATGCCGGCTGGACCGGCACCAATGGCAGCCGCTATCACCGCATGCTCGCTGTGCCACTGCTGCTCGAATTGCTCGCGCCCAAGCGGGGTGAGCATATTGCCGACCTGGGCTGTGGCCCAGGCGTTCTGGCGCCCCCGATCGCCGAACGCGGCGCCGGCTTTGTCGGTGTCGATCTGTCGCCAAGGTTGATTGCCGATGCGCGACGCAATCACGGCAGGGTGGGGCGCTTTCTCGTCGGCGACGTCACCCGCCTGCCACGGCATGCCGATTTGCCCGAAGCCGGCTTCGATGCCGCCTGCTTCCTGCTGTCCATCCAGGACATCAACCCGCTGGATGAGGCTATGGCCAGCGCCGCGCGGCTGCTCAAACCGGGCGGGAGGCTGGTCATCGTCATGCTGCATCCATGCTTCCGTGTGCCACGGCAAAGCGGCTGGGGTTGGGACGAGGGCGGGGGGCTCAAATTCCGCCGCCTCGATTCCTACCTGACGCCGCTGGCGGTGCCGATGCAATCGCATGAGGCTGGCACGACGCGCAGCTATCATCGGCCGCTCGGGGCTTATGCCGAGGCGCTGGCGGCGGCGGGCTTGGCGCTGACGGGGATCAAGGAGGTGAGCGATCTGCCAGCGCAGGGCGATAGCAAGGCGGACCGGCGAGCAGCGGGGGAGTTTCCGCTGTTCTTGGGGTTGCGGGCGGTGAAGCTGGAATAGGGACTAGGGTTGGGAGGGGATACCCCCACATAGCCTCCCCCTGTCAGGGGGAGGCTATGTGGGCCGCTTATTCCGCCGCCTTCAACGTCTCAGCCGGCCGTTCCCATTTCAAGATCGGCGAGCGGGCAGCCCGGGTTTCGTCCAGGCGACGGCGCGGGGCTTTCATCGGGGCGGCGGTAAACCGCTCCGTGTTGCCTGCCTTGGCATCAATCGCCAGCTCTTCCATCACGTCGCAGAAGCGGTCCAGCGTCTGCTTGCTTTCGCTTTCGGTGGGCTCGATCAACATGGCGCCATGCACGACCAGCGGGAAATACATGGTCATGGGGTGGAAGCCCTCGTCGATCAGCGCCTTGGCAAAATCGAGCGTGGTGACGCCGGTATCCTTGAGGAAGCTATCGTCGAACAGAGCTTCATGCATGGTCGGGTAATCGCCGAAGGGCACCGAGAAGGCATGCGCGAGGCGGGCCTTGATGTAATTGGCATTCAGCACCGCATCCTGCGCCGCTTGGGCGAGGCCATCGCCGCCATGGCTGAGCATATAGGTGAGGGCGCGGACATACATGCCCATCTGGCCCTGGAAGGCGGTGATGCGGCCCAGAGCTTCACCCTCGGCATGTTCGACCAATTCCAGGCCGTTGCTGCCCTTGCGCACGAAGGGCACTGGGGCGAATGGCGCCAGCGCTTCGGAGAGCACCACCGGACCAGCACCGGGGCCGCCGCCGCCATGCGGCGTCGAGAAGGTCTTGTGCAGGTTGATATGCATGGCGTCGATGCCGAGATCACCGGGGCGGACGACGCCCATAATGGCGTTGAAATTGGCGCCATCGCAGTAGAAGAACGCGCCGGCCGCATGGACGGCTTCGGCAATCTCGATCACCTGGGGCTCGAACAGGCCGCAAGTGTTCGGATTGGTCAGCATGATCGCGGCCACTTCGGGCGACAGCGCATCCTTGACCGCCTGCACATCCACGGTGCCGTCGTCGCGGGCGGGAATTGGCTTTACCGTGTAGCCGAGGAAGGCCGCCGTTGCCGGATTGGTGCCATGGGCGCTTTCGGGCACCAGCACGGTCTTGCGATGGCTCTGCCCAGCCGCGTCCTGCGCGGCCTTGATCGCCATCATGCCCAGCAGCTCGCCATGCGCGCCGGCCTTGGGCGTCAGCGCCACGGCGGCGGTATTGGTCAGCGTCATCAGCCAGTGGCTAAGCTGGTTCATCAGCTCGAGCGCGCCCTGCACGGTCGACACCGGCTGCAACGGATGGATATCGGAGAAGCCGGGCAGGCGGGCCATTTTCTCGTTGAGCCGCGGATTGTGCTTCATGGTGCACGAGCCCAGCGGATACATGCCGCTATCGATCGAGTGATTGAGGCGCGACAGGCGCACATAATGGCGCATGGCCTCGGGCTCGGTGAGGCCGGCCAGATCCAGCGGGCTCTTGCGCTCGAAGCCGCCGAGGCGGGCGATCGAGATCGTCACATCGGGCAGATCAACGCCGGAATGCTCGGTGTCGCCGATTTCAAACAGCAGCGGCTCATTGGGCAGCAGCGCCGAGCCGGACGTGGAGGCAAAGCCCGAAGTGCCCACGCCGGTGGGGCGGCCCTGATTGTTCATGCTCATGCGAGTTCCTCCGAAAGGGCAGCGCACAGCGCGGCAATATCGGCGTCGGTGGTGAGTTCGGTGGCGGCCAATACCATGAGATTGGCCACAGACGGGTCGGTCGGCTCCAATCGGCTGACCGGCACACCGGCCAGAATGCCGCGCTTGGCGAGACGCTCGACGAGCCCTGCGGCAGGCTGCGCGGTGCGGATCGTCATCTCGTTGAAGAAGGTCTTGTTGAGGACCTCGACGCCCGGAACAGATGCCAGCGCATCGGCCAGCTTGCAGGCATTGGCGTGGTTGAGGCGGGCCAGGCGGGTGAACCCGGCTTCACCCAATAAGCCCATATGGATCGAGAAGGCCAGCGCGCATAGCCCCGAATTGGTGCAGATATTGGAGGTCGCCTTTTCGCGGCGGATATGCTGCTCGCGGGTGGACAGCGTCAGCACAAAGCCGCGCTGGCCATCGGCATCGACGGTTTCGCCACAGAGGCGACCCGGCATCTGCCGGATGAATTCCTTGCGCGTTGCCATCAGGCCCAGATAGGGGCCGCCGAAGTTGAGCGCATTGCCGATCGACTGGCCCTCAGCCACCACGATATCGGCGCCCAGCGCGCCGGGGGCTTCGAGCAGGCCGAGCGAGACGACTTCGGTGATCACCACGATCAGCAGGGCGCCCTTGGCATGGGCGGCGTCGGCGGCTGTCTTGATATTGCGCAGATGGCCGTAGAAGTCGGGCGTCTGCACCACGATGGCGGCGGTGGTCTCGTCGATATGGTCCAGAATATCGCCCTGGCCTTCCGGCGAGGCGGAGAGGATTTCAAGGTCCGCATCGTCCTTGAGATAGGCGCGCACCACATCGCGGTAATGGGGGTGCAGGCCACCCGACAGGACGATCTTGTTGCGGCGGGTCAGGCGGCGGGCCATCAGCACGGCCTCGGCGGTGCCGGTCGAGCCGTCATAGAGCGACGCATTCGCGACATCCATGCCGGTGAGCTTGGCCACCTGGGTCTGGAATTCGAACAGCATCTGCAGGGTGCCCTGCGAAATTTCCGGCTGGTAGGGCGTGTAGGCGGTCAGCCATTCCGAACGCTGGATCAGGTGATCCACCGTCGCCGGAACATGGTGGCGATAGGCCCCCGCACCAACGAAGAACGGGCCATCGGCGCCGGCATGGTTCTTGGCGGCCAGCGCCTTCATATGCGCTTCGACGAGGAATTCGGGGCTATGGGCGGGCAGGCCGAGATCAAAACTCTTGAGCGCGCGCGCGGGCACGGCGCTGAATAGGGCATCGATATTGGCCGCGCCGATGACACCGAGCATTTCGGCGCGTTCGTGATCGGAATGGGGGAGGTAGCGCATGGGGTCTCTCAGGCTTCCAGTTGGCGGCTGACCCCGACCCTGGAGAAAGGCCGGGTTTGCGCGCTTTACTTCGTCAGTTCGGCATAGCCGGCATCATCGAGCAGGCCATCCAGCTCGCTGGCGTCGGCAATGGCAATCTTGAACATCCAACCGGCGGCGGCCGGGTCCTGATTGACGAGACCCGGTTCGCCGGTCAGTGCGTCATTGATTTCGGTGACCGTGCCCGACACGGGCGCATAGATTTCGGAGGCGGCCTTGACCGATTCCACGACGGCGGCTTCATCGCCCTTTTTGAACACTTTGCCGACGCTGGGCAGCTCGACAAAGACGATGTCGCCCAAGGCTTCCTGGGCAAACTGGGTGATGCCAACAATGCCGGTGGCGCCCTCGACGCGGATATATTCGTGGTCAGGGGTGAACTTGGTGGTCATGACGATCCCTCAACTGGATGTGGTTTTGCGAAAATAACGATGGGGCACGAAGGGCGTCGGCACCACTTCGGCGGCCTGGGCACGGCCGCGGACACTGACTTGCAGCCGGGTTCCAGCGGCGACATGGGCGGGGGGCACAAAGCCGAGCGCGATGGCCTTGCCGAGCGAAGGGGCAAAGCCGCCACTGGTGACGACACCGATTACAGCGCCGGCGCCATCAAGAATTTCGGCGCCTTCGCGGGCCGGGGCACCCTCGACGACAAGACCGACGCGCTTGCGGGCGGGGCCGTTTTCGCGCTCGGCCAAAATGCGGGCGGCGCCGGGAAAGTCAGCAGCCTCGCGGCGGCGCTTGGAAACTGCAAAGCCCAGATCCGCTTCAATGGGCGAAATGGTCTCGTTGAGGTCATGCCCATAAAGCGGCAGGCCCGCCTCGAGCCGCAGGCTGTCGCGGGCGCCCAGGCCAATCGGCTTGACGCGCTCATCGGCCAGCAAAGTGTCCCAGAAAGCTTTGGCTATGCTGGCTGGCGCCAGGATTTCAAAGCCATCCTCGCCGGTATAGCCCGAGCGGGAAATGATCAGTGTCTGCCCGTTCCAATCGAAGGGGCCATATTGCATGAAGCCTAGTTCCACCACGCCCGGCAGCAGCGCTGCCAGCACGTCGACGGCTTCCGGCCCCTGCAGCGCCAGCAGCGCGCCGTCATCGGCGCGGGTCAGCTTGGCGCGGTCGCCGGCAGCCTCCGCGATATGGGCGAAGTCGGCATCCTTGGTGCCAGCATTGACCACGATATAGAGCGAGCCGGGGAAGCGGGGCGAGCGGGCGACCATCAGGTCGTCCATGGCGCCGCCTTCGGCATTGAGCAGCAGCGTGTAGCGAATCTGACCGGGCTTGAGCCCGGCAATGTCGCCGCAAATCAGCGGCTCGATGATTGCCGCAATGGCCGCGTGATCGGCCTCGGCGTCGCCGGTTCGGGTGCTCAGTTCGAGAAAGCTTGGGCCCATATGGCTGACATCGAACAGGCCGGCATGTTCGCGCGTCCATTTGTGCTCGGCCATGATGCCCGAGGCATATTGCACGGGCAGCGAATAGCCGCCGAACGGCACCATGCGGCCACCGGCGGCAATCTGCTGCTCATAAAGCGGCGTGGTCTTGAGAGTTTCGGCGGAGGTTTGGGCCATCAACGCTTCCCGGAAATGAACAAGGCGACACGACTACACTCGCCTTGCGGCGAATTCCGTGCCCCCTCTGTCCTCATCACCTGAGAGATTTCCCGGCTGAGCGCCGGTTGCTCCTTCGGTGGGACCTGGCGCTGTGCCGGTCCGCTTTCCAGAGTTGTAGCTGTGCTGCGGTCCTTTTGCCTGAGAGTTTCCGGGGCGGTTGCTCCTTCGGCGCTGGAGAAAATCCAATCTCTCCCGCAGTGAGGGCACCATGGTGGAGATTCTGAGGGGCGTCAATCGTGGGCGTGGATATGGGCACAGTGATTTGTAGGGAGGTCCCGGATACCCCCTCCTAGCCTCCCCCTGATAGGGGGCGGGATCTCTCCGCTCTTGGGGCTCGATCGAGTTCTAACCACAAGGCGGTCCCTCCCCCTATCAGAGGGAGGCTAGGAGGGGTACTCCGATCCCCGCCCAAACAAAAAAAGGGCGGACCTTGCGGCCCGCCCTCAAAACTTAAATCTGACCCGAACGCTTAGTTCAGCTTATTGCCCACATCGGCAATGGCGCGGTCGACGACTTGGCCGCCCTTTTTGGCCATTTCCTCGGTCAGCACGGCGCGGGCTGCTTCGATGGCGACATCGGCGGAGCGGGCGCGCACTTCGGAAATTGCCTGGGCCTCGGCCTGGGCGATCTTGGCTTCCACGGCGCGGGCGCGGCGGGTAACGAGGTCGGCCAGCGAAGCCTGGGCTTCGGCGGTCAGGCGCACAGCTTCTTCCTTGGCGGCGGCAATGATGCCCTCGGCCTCGGATTCGGCAGCGACGCGCTTCTGCTCATATTCGACCAACAGGGCCGCGGCTTCTTCGCGCAGCTTCTTGGCGGCTTCGAGTTCGTCTGCAATCTGCTGGATGCGCTTGTCGAGCATCTTGCCGATAACCCGCGGCACGCCGAAATAGGTGATCAGCGCCAGGAACAGCACGAGCCCGACAGTGGCCCAGAAGCTATTGTCCATCCATTCCATCAGGCTTACTCCTTGCTCGCCTTGGCCACGGCGGCCTTGACGTTCTCGCTCGGAATATCGCCGACGAGCTGGGTGACGACGGTCTGTGCCGTTTCAGCGGCAATCTCGTCGACATGGGTCATGGCTTCGGCCTTGGTGGTGGCGATGCGCGCTTCGGCAGTCGCAATCTTGGCGGAAAGATCGGCTTCCACGGCCTGGCGCTTGCTGGCCAGTTCGGTCTTGATCGCGTCGCTGGTCTGGGCGGCGATGCCCTGGGCCTTGGACTTGGCGTCGGCCAGGGCTGCCTCATAGGCAGCAATGGCGGCGTCGGTCTTCTGGCGGCTGGCATCGGCGGCGGCCAGGTCTGCGTCGATCTTGGCCTTGCGGTCGGCCAGGATGGAGCCGACGCGGGGCAGGGCCACCTTGCTCATCAGCAGATAGAGCGCGGCAAAGCTGATCGCCAGCCACAGCAATTGCGAGGGGAAGGTCGCCGGGTCGAATGGCGGGAAGATGTCCGAACCATGCTCGCCGCCATGTGCCTCGGTGGTGGCATGGGTATCGGCGGTCGGGTCGGCATGTGCCGGATCGGCATGGGTCGCATCGACCGCGCCATCGACATGTTCTTCAGCCGGGGCTGCTGCCTCTTGGGCGTAGGCTTGCGTTACCATCAGGTGAGGTCCCGTTAAATCCGGTCAGCCGGCGGAAAGCCGGACGATAGAATGCAGCCGGGTTGGCCCCGGCTGCAGAAAAGGCATGCAGTCGCGCTTATTAAGCGACGAACAGCAGGATCAGGGCAACCAGGAACGAGAAGATGCCCAGAGCTTCGGTCATGGCCATACCGAAAATCAGGTTACCGGTCTGGCTCGGAGCAGCCGACGGGTTGCGCAGGGCGCCCGACAGGAAGTTCGAGAAGATGTTCGACACGCCCAGGGCAGCGCCGGCCATACCAAGAGTTGCAATACCAGCGCCGATAAACTTTGCGGCTTCAGCATCCATTTTTGTAGTCCTTTCAAGGGTCGTAGTTTGCCGGCGGGGCCCGCCGTTGAGGGACTCAACGCTCAGTGTGAAGGGTGAACCGCGTCGTTGAGATACATCGAAGTCAGAACTGCAAACACATAGGCCTGCACTGCTGCAACGAGGAATTCGAGGGCTGTCAGCGCCACCGTCATGAACAGTGGCAGGATCGCACCCAGCCAGCCGAGGAAGCCGGCGGCGCCCAGGCTCACCACGAAACCGGCAAACACCTTGAGGGTGATGTGGCCAGCCAGGATGTTGCCGAACAGTCGGACGGACAGGCTGATCGGGCGGGACAGGAAGGAGATGATTTCGATCGGCACCACGATCGGCAGCACATAGGCCGGCACGCCCGAGGGGACGAAAAGCTTGAGGAACTTGAAGCCGTGACGGACAAAACCGTAGATCACGACTACGCTCATCACCAGCAAGGCCAGAGCCACAGTGACGATGATGTGGCTGGTGACGGTGAAGAAATAGGGGATCATGCCGAACATGTTGGCGGTCAGCACGAAGGCAAACAGCGAGAACACGAAGGGGAAGAATTTCATGCCTTCGGTGCCAGCCGAGCTGCGCAACATATTGGCCACGAATTCATAGGCTAGTTCGCCCGTGAGTTGCAGCCTCGAAGGCACCAACTGCTTGCGGCTCGAGGCCAGCAGCACGAAAGTGGTAATTGCCAAAACCGTCAGCACCATAAAGAGCGACGAATTGGTGAAGGACAGGTTCAGCCCGCTGCCTGCGGTGCCATCGCCACCCACATGGATGGGGATCATGTCCTCGATGACAAACTGGTGGATCGGGTCAGTACCGGCCAAAACAGAGCCCCTTGCGCGTCGTCATCAGTGTTCAATCCGCTTGTCGTCTTCCGCGTCAGGCTTGGGCCCAGGCGGGGGAGGCGATGCGGCATTCAATTCGGCCACCGCTCGGGTGACATTGAGTATTCCAGCGGCAAAACCCATCATGAACATGATGAGCAATCCCCAGGGGCTGGTGCCCAGTCCAAGATCGATCAGGTAGCCGAGAATGCCCCCTATCACGATCGCCGCCACGAATTCGGTGCCGATGCGCATGCCGCGCGCCATACCGCTCGTGTCGTGGGAACCATTCGCCAAGGCTCTATTGTCCTCGGCTGCGCGGCTCCGCTTGGCAGAGGCAATACGCGATGCGAGATCGCGCGTCACCCCATCAGCGCCACTATCCTGGCCTTTGGTATCTTGCGGTTTTGCCATCCGCTCGCTCCCCTCGGCCCGGCTTTGACCCGGGTTTATCCGGGGCGCCTTTTAAGTCGCGCGCAACATAGTGGTGGGGTAACACAGTGTCAAGATTCGTCGCGGCGGCGTAATTTGTTGATTTAAAATGGTTTTTTGGCTTTGAGCGGGGGTGCGGCATGCTGTCCACACCCAAGCGTGGCAAAGTGGAGGCAAGGACGGGGGGATTCTGGGCAATTTTGGGTGATGGGTGGCGCTCGATGAGTGTGGCGAGATCGCACACACGACCACGGCAGACCGATCAAACCGCCTCGAGAAATGTCTCGGCCGTGGTCAAATCCACCGACACCAGCTGGCTGACGCCGCGCTCGGCCATGGTTACGCCGAACAGGCGATCGACCCGGCTCATGGTGATCGGATTGTGCGTGATCACCATGAAGCGCGTATTGGTGCGCTGGCGCATGGAATCGAGCAGATTGCAGAAGCGCTCCACATTGGCGTCGTCGAGCGGGGCGTCCACTTCGTCGAGCACGCAGATCGGCGCTGGATTGGTCAGGAACACCGCAAAGATCAGGCTCATTGCCGTCAGCGCCTGTTCACCACCTGACAGCAACGTCATGGTCTGTGGCTTCTTGCCAGGCGGGCGGGCGATGATTTCGAGGCCCGCTTCCAGCGGATCGTCGCTTTCGACAAAGGTCAGCTCCGCCGTGCCGCCGCCAAACAGGGTGGTGAACAGCTCCTGGAAATGCTCGTTGACCTTGACGAAGGCCTCATTGAGCCGTGCGCGGCCTTCCCGGTTGAGCGATTGGATACCGGTGCGCAGCTTGGCAATGGCCTCGATCAGATCGTCCCGGTCTTTGACCATGGTGTCGAGCTTTTCCTGAACCTCTTCGGCTTCCTTTTCCGCCGAAAGGTTGACCCCGCCCAGCCGCTCGCGCTCGGCCTTGAGCCGCTCAACCTTCTGCTCGATGACGCTTTCGGCCGGCAAGGCCTCCTCGGGCTTGATGCCCGAAACTTCGAGCGTCTTGCTGGCGGGAATATCGAGGGTTTCCTCGATTTGCCGCTCGATCTGCTGGCGCTGGGCGATAATGCCCTTGATACGTTCCTCGACGCGGGTCAGCTCGATCCGCGCATTGGCCAGAATATCGCTGGCCCCCTTGAGCGCCTTGTCGGCTTCGCGATAGCCGGTTTGGGCCAGGTTCAGCCGATCACCGGCCGCCTTGTGCTCGATACTGGCGGTTTCGATCTGGTCTTCCAGCTGCGACCGGCGCGCGGCAAAGCCATCCGGCGTTTCGGTGACGCTGGTGAGCTGCGCGCTGACCTCAGCGGTGCGTTGGTCGAGCGTCGCCAATTGGGCCATGGCGCCATCGCGGCGGCGGGTCCAGGCCATGCTGTCGCGCTGCAATTGGCTGAGGCGATTGTCGCGCATGCGCGCGGCCGTCTCAAAACTGCCCAGCTTGAGGCGAGCCTGATCAGCCTTTTCCCGTGCGGCAGTCAGCGCCGCCTGCAAATCCTCGGCCATTTCGGCCGCTTCGCCCTCTTCGCCGGCTTCTTCCAGGAGGCTCTCGGCCTGCTCGCGCATCGCCTCGGCTTCGGCCAGGCTTGCCGCAAGACGGGTGCGAGCTTCCTCCAGCGCCGATTGGCGGGTGGTCAAATCACCAATGGCCCGCTGCGCCCGGTCGACTTCGGCCTGCGCCGCGCCAATGGCATGTTGGGCCATGCGCCAGGCTTCACGCTGGTTCTTCTCGTCCTGCCGCGCGGTGGTCAGGGCAGCGGTCAGCGCCTCGACATCCCGCTTGGCCGCATTGCGCTCGCCCCGCGCGCGGGTGATTTCCGCATCGAGCTCGGCCAGCCGATTGCGCTGCGCCAGCCGTTGCGCGGCTGGGCTCGGCGCATCGGCGGCAGCCACAAAACCATCCCAGCGCCATAGCGCGCCATCCAGCGTCACCAGCCGCTGGCCGGGCTTGAGCGCATGCATCAGCGCCGGGCCATCCACGGCATCGACAATGCCGATCTGGTCCAAGCGCCGCTTGAGCAGCGCATTGCCCGTTACATAGCGCGACAAGGGCTCGGCCGCCTGGGGCAGGGCGGGGTCGACATAATCCTCGATCGCCACCGACCAATGCATCGGCGCACCCGCGTCGGACGACGCTTCAAGATCATCCCCCAAAGCGGCGCCGAGCGCGGTTTCATAGCCCGATTGCACGCTGAGCTGATCGACAATGGCCGGCCAGAGGCTAGCGCCCACATTGAGCATCTTGCCCAGGGTCGAGGCTTCCGATTCCAGCCGCGTCAGCGCCGCTTCGATTTCGGCCAACCGGGGCTGAGCATCATCGAGCCGTGTTTGCGCATCGGCGGTCGCTTCTTCGGCAATGAGAGCCATTTCTTCGGCCGTTGCGGCGCTCGCCTGCGCTTCTTCCAATGCCGCGCGTTTCAGGGTCAGCGTCGCATCGGCATCGAGCTTGGCGGCAATCGTGCTGGCTTCCTGCTCGACTTCGGCAATCTGCTGGCCAAGCCGGGCAATCCGCCCGGCCGCATCTTCAGCACTGCGCTGCGCCTGGGTACGGCGTGCCCGCACCTGCGCCAGCGCATCGGCCGCAGCACGTGCCCGCGCTTCGGCTGCACTCACCGCCACGCTGGCCGTCTCAGCCTCGCTGCGTGCGCGATCGAAATCGGCCTGTGCCGCCTCGCCCTCTTCGGCCAACTGCACCAATTCTTCGTCATAGGCAGCGAGCGTGACTTCGCTTTCTTCCACCAGCAGACGTTCTCGCTCGCCGTCGGCGGCCAGCTGGCGGATACGGTCTTCCAGTTCGGCGCGGCGGCTGCTGGCGCGGCGGGCTTCTTCGGCCAATTGCTCGTTCAGAATCGTATAGCGCTGCAGCACCGCGCCGGTCACCGCCTCGCGGTCGCGCAAGGGCTGCAGCGCTGCGTCGGCGGCTTCCAGCGTCTTTTGCGCCTGCAATTCGAGATGGGTCGCATCCGCCAATTCGCGGATCAGCACGGCCTGCTGCGCTTCGGTTTCCTTCTCGGCAAAGCGCGCGGCAACCCAGCGGATATGGAACAGCGTGGCTTCGGCCCGGCGAATATCGCCCGAAAGCGAGCGATAGCGATTGGCCAGCCGCGCCTGGCGCTTGAGCGTTTCGAGCTGGGTATCGACCTGCCCGATAATGTCGTCGACGCGCTCAAGATTGCTTTCCGCCGCGCGCAGGCGCAGTTCGGCCTCATGGCGGCGCGAATGCAGCCCGGAAATACCGGCGGCTTCTTCGAGTAATGCCCGGCGCGCGGTTGGCTTGGCGGCGATCAATTCGCCGATCTGGCCCTGTCGCACCATGGCGGGCGAATGGGCGCCCGTGGAGGCGTCGGCGAACAGCAATTGCACGTCGCGGGCGCGCACTTCCTTGCCATTGACGCGATAGACCGAGCCGGCCTCCCGCTCGATCCGGCGGGTGACTTCAAGCACATCGGCATTGTTGAGAGCGGCGGGCGCGGTGCGGTCGGCATTGTCGAGTACGAGTGTGACTTCGGCCGTATTGCGTGCCGGCCGATTGCCCGAGCCCGAAAAGATCACATCGTCCATGCCCGAGGCGCGCATGGCCTTGTATGAGCTTTCGCCCATGACCCAGCGCATAGCTTCCACGAGATTGGATTTGCCGCAGCCATTGGGGCCGACAATGCCGGTCAGCCCCGGCTCCATCACGAGCACGGTTTCATCGCTGAACGATTTGAAGCCATGCAGCTTGAGGCGGGAGAATTTCATGGCCGCCTCGCCCAAAGGGCGACCTCCCCCGCAGGGGGGAGGTGCAGATTGCGGCCGTTACTGCGCAGGGGTAACCGGTGTAGCCGTCTCAGCTGCAGGAGCAGCCGGAGCCATCGTGTCGGTTGCAGCAGGAGCGGCCGGAGCGGCAGGCGTTGCCGGCGCGGCAGCGGGAGCTGCGGCAGTGGGTTCGGTCGGCACAAAATCGGCAGGCACCAGCGGATCGATTTCAGCGGCGAGCTGCTCGAGCGTCTTGTCACCGGTGAGCGTCTTGCCATTGACATAGAAGGTCGGGGTGCCCTGCAGACCGAAGTCATTGAGCGCCTGATCGCGCATGGCTTCCATCCCGGTGAACAGCGCCTGATTCGTCAAGGCGGCGTCGAAGGTTTCCTGGGTAAAGCCGAGCTGCTTGGCGATTTCGAGGATTTTGTCGCGCGGAGCTTCCGAGGCCGCCCAATCGTTCTGGGTCTTGAAATAGGTCGCCAGCACATTGTGGTAATTGGTCGGGCCGGCGGCCTCGGCCAGCATGAACACGGCCGCATCCAGCACGTTGCGCACAAAGGGGCGAGTGATCAGCTTGACCTTGCCGGTATTGACATAGGCGGTGACGAATTCGGGCAGCACGGTATTGGCGAAGGTCGCGCAATGCGGGCAGGTGGGCGAGGCATATTCGATGACAGTGACCGGAGCAGTGTCGCTGCCCTGCACATGGTCGGTCATGCCGCCGGCGGGCGCCATCAG
This sequence comes from Hyphomicrobiales bacterium, assembly GCA_900470445.1. Taxonomy (GTDB): domain Bacteria; phylum Pseudomonadota; class Alphaproteobacteria; order Rhizobiales; family Devosiaceae; genus Devosia. The sequence continues at coordinate 72,464 of UCAU01000001.1, forward strand.
CTTGGCCTGATCAACCACGTCGCCTTCCGCGGCATTGGCCGTGGCGACGCCGCAAAGGCTTAGCGCCGACGCAGCGGCGGCAAGGATTAGGGTGTCACGGCGGGTAAATTTCACTTCTGGCGCTCCTTTTATGGTGTGCGCGACACTACACGGACACAAGGTGTCGGCAAGTGGGCACATTCATCACTAGCGGGTGAACGCACTATTTGCCATTTCGCTCCGATCTGCTGGAGAGCGCGAGGCCTAATGCCCGCAACGCTTCCCGCAGACCGTCATCTTCTATATTGGCCACCTGGGCCCCGACCTTTGCTTGCACGCTCTGGCTCGGTTGAATGGGTTTTTGCTCTTTGGCCCCTGAACCGGGGGTGAACGGCTCGGCCGAGAGCCGAATCTGGCCCACCAGCACATAGCCGAAATAGCGATTGACCGCCGCAGCAATGGTCTGCCCCTCATGGGCAATGGCCAGCGCATGGCCGGGCGCGCAGCGCAGATAAAGCGTCGCCCCCTCGGCGCTCCGTTCTCCGCGCGGCCAGGCCAATTTGTCGGGAATGGCCACCTTGTCATAGGGCCGGGGCGCCATCGCCCCCCAATGGGTAATAATGTCCCGGCTGGCAAAGCCGCGCTTTTTCAGCACCGGATCCAGCGCGCCGGCAATAGCATCCGCCAGCGCCACCGAGCGATTGCGGCGCTTGGGTTCCATCTCGGCTTTAGGTTTGCTCGCTTCACTCATCGCCCCAGCTTTAGCATTTGCGTTGGTGTGGCGGTAGGTTCGGGCTTGCACGAAATCCCGCCTTCCCCCAAATCTGCGCCATGCATCTGCCCAACCCCGCCCCCATCGACGCCCCCGCGGTTCTCGCCTGGTATGACACCCATGCCCGCAGCTTGCCCTGGCGCATCTCCCCAGCCGATCGGGCCAGGGGCATAGCGCCCGATCGCTATCGGGTCTGGCTCAGCGAGGTCATGCTGCAGCAAACCACCGTCGCCGCGGTCAAAACCTATTTTCTGCGCTTCACCAGCCTCTGGCCCACGGTCTTCGATCTGGCCGCCGCCCCGCTCGACGCCGTGCTCAAGGAATGGGCCGGCCTTGGCTATTACGCCCGCGCCAGAAATCTGCATGCCTGCGCCCAGGCCGTAGTCAACGAGCATGGTGGCAAATTCCCCACCACTTCGGTGGCGCTGCAAACCCTGCCGGGCGTCGGCGCCTATACTAGCGCTGCCATCGCCGCGATCTGTTTTGATGAAAAGATCGCCGTGCTCGACGGCAATCTCGACCGCGTCCTCGCCCGCTACTACGCGCTGCCCGTCCCGGTGCGTGACGCCAAGGAGGAACTGCGCGCGGCTCTCCAGGCCTCCGTGCCGAACAGGGCAGGGGACTTCGCCCAGGCCATGATGGATCTGGGGGCCACTATCTGCGCGCCCCGCACGGCCATCTGCATGCTCTGCCCCATCCGGCCCGGCTGCATCGCGACGAAAACCGCCGACCCGACGCTCTATCCGCTCAAAGCCGCCAAAGCCGAACGGCCGGTGCGCAAGGGCCATGCCTTCGTGATGACCGACGCCGCTGGCGACGTGTACCTGCAAACCCGCTCCGACAAGGGGCTGCTCGCCAAAATGACCGAGGTGCCAACCTCCGACTGGGCGGCGGATCTGCCGGAGGTCGCCTATCCGGTCCACGGGGATTGGCACCATCGCGGCCAGGTCATCCACGTCTTCACCCACTTCCGCCTCGAACTCGAAATCTGGTCCGCGGCGGTCGCTCCAACGGGATTGGATAAAGGCTGGTGGGCCGAACCGAAGGCGCTCAAAGGCGAAGCTCTGCCGACATTGTTCCGCAAGGTGCTGGCGGTGGCTGGGTTGGAGTGAAACTGGAAGGCGGGCCGCGAGACCCGCCTTTGCCAAGCTAAGCTGCAGCCCGCGCCATCAAGCGTCCGGCAATGCCGAAGGCAATCTTGCCGACTGGCATCGACAGGCAGAATGCTATTGGCCAGGCCATGATGAATCCTTTGGACCACGCGGCAAGCCACTCGGTGGTGGCGCCAAAGGGCAGGAAAGTGAAAATCCCGGTCATGCAGAAAGCCATCATCAGGCTTATCAGCGCTTGTGCCAGGATCAGGGTCTTCTTGTTGGTCATGTCTATCTCGCTGTCATGGATGGTGGTGACAGGGTCGCCGCGACCCAGACAAGCACCATCCTTCCGTAAGGAACTGGTGCCGTGGGTTCGCACTACGCGACTTGATCCCGCTTTCGCAGGGGCCGGAATAACCAACCGGCCGATAACTTTTCGACCGTCATCGCCTAAGGGGTGCGGACGAAAACGTCAAGACCGAGCCCGCCAACCAGCTGATTGCACCATCAGTCTAGAATCCCACCGTCAGCGGCAAAAACAAAAAGGCCGCCGGGGCAAACCGGCGGCCAGGAGTAGAGCCTGAGAGTGATTGGAGGTCAGGATCAGGCAGAAATCAAATCAAGTTTTTGACGAATGTCGCTGCGCAAATCATCGATCGGCACGCTGCGGCCGTCATTGTCATGGTGCCAGAATGTCCACCCGTTGCAGGACTCGGCGCCCTGCACCAGCGCCCCCACCTTGTGGATGGAGCCCTGATGCGTGCCCGAGACGAGTGAGCCGTCTGCGCGAACCATGGCGGAGTAACGGCGCCCCGAGTCGAAAAGTTGCGCACCCGGCTCGATCACGCCCTGCTCGACCAGCGAGCCGAAGGGAATGCGAGTTTCCTTGCGCTTGGGCGTCACCGATTGCAGCGCCTCGAACACGCCGGGGCGGATACTGGCGATGCGCTGCAGGGCGGCATTGATATAACTCTGTTCGCGCTCGATGCCGATGAAATGCCGGCCCAGCTTGCGGGCCACAGCGCCCGTCGTGCCGGTGCCAAAGAACGGGTCGAGCACGATATCGCCCGGCTTGGTGGTGGCGTTCAAAATGCGGAACAGCAGGGCTTCCGGCTTTTGCGTCGGATGCACCTTGCCGTCGTCTTCGTCCTTGAGGCGTTCGGCTCCGGTGCAGATGGGAAATAGCCAATCGCTGCGCATCTGCGTATCGTCATTGGCGAGCTTGAGCGCTTCGTAATTGAAGGTCACCCGGCTTTTCTGACTGCGCGCCGCCCAGATCAGCGTTTCATGCGCATTGGTAAAGCGCGTGCCGCGGAAATTGGGCATCGGATTGGCCTTGCGCCAGATCACGTCGTTCAGCATCCAATAGTCGAGGTCCTGCAGGGCAGTCCCGACCCGGAAAATATTGTGGTAACTGCCGATGACCCACAAAGCCCCATCGGGCTTGAGCAGCCGGCGCGCGGCTTTCAGCCAGGCGCGGGTAAACTGGTCGTAATGGGCAAAGCTCTCGAACTTGTCCCAGTCGTCATCCACCGCATCCACCTTGGACTGGTCGGGGCGGGTGAGGCCCTGCTCCAGCTGCAGGTTATACGGTGGGTCGGCAAAAATCAGGTCAACCGAGCCGGCCGGCAGGGCATTCATGTGGTCGATGCAATCACCCACAAGGATGGTATCGATGGGGAGGCGTTTTGCCTCCTCCGCAGCGGCTACAGGAGCCGTACGCGCGGTACGCAACATACACTTAACCCTAACGCAGTACTAACGCGTCCTTTGTAGCGCCGCAGGAGTTAAAAGAGCGTTCGTAATGGGTTAGCGGGGAGTTAAGACGGCTAGTTCGCCACCGTGAGCCGCAGCCGCGCCTCGGCCACCGGGGCAAATTCGGCGCGGTGGTGTCGGCACGGGCCATGCGCCGTCAGCGCCCGCAAATGTTGGGGCGTGCCATAGCCCTTGTGCCCGGCAAAACCAAAGTCGGGCGCGTCGCAATCCATGATCGCGCACATCCGGTCGCGCGTGACCTTGGCGACGATCGAGGCCGCCGCGATCGAAACGCTGCGCCCATCGCCGCCGATCAGCGCGGTACCATCGCAGGGCAGGCCCATGGGCACATCGCGTCCATCCACTAGCACCCGATCCACCGCCACGCCCAGGCTATTGACCGCCCGCGCCATGGCCCACAGCGTGGCCCCGCGAATATTGCGGCTCAAGATGATCGAGGGCGGGGCTACCACCACCGCGACATGCGCCGAAGCGACGATCAACGCGAACAACGCCTCACGCTGCTCTTCGCTCAGCTTCTTGGAATCGTTGAGCCCATCGGGAATGCGGTCCGGGTCCAGCACCACGGCCGAAACCACCACCGGCCCGGCCAGCGGCCCGCGCCCGGCCTCGTCTACCCCGGCGACGAAACGCGCCCCGCGCGCCTGCATGGCGCGTTCGTGGGAGTAGTCGGGAACAATCTGGAGCGGCGAATCGATCAACATGGCGCCAGCATCGCCGGGCTCTTGCTTGATCACAAGCGTTCCAGCAGCGTCTGACGATCTGGCACAAACATGTGATGACCAACGCGATTGGTTTCCACCACGAATGCCGCCAGCGCCTCGCTGCCCGCGACATCAGCCGAAATATCGCCCAGGACCACTAGGCGGCAGCCATAATTCTGCAGCTTCTGGATGAAGGCGCCCGCCATGCCGGTTCGCAACTGCAAGAAATCCGGCAGGAGCCGCGCCAGCGGGATGACGATCAGGCTGGCCTCGGTGCCGTAGGTTTGGCTCAGAATGTCCAGGGCGTCGGCTTCAGTGCCCAGGAGCGGACCTTCATTGGCAAGTTCGAAGGCCACGAGACCATTGATATTGCTCGTCGCTGTCACGATTTCTCCTTTACCAACAAATATATACGGCGTCAGTTCTAGTCGGATTTCTGCTACGTTCAACGTGGGGCAGGGGAGTGAGAAGCCATTGCGCTTAGCATTGATGCAGTCATTGTTCAGTCTGGCGGCCATGGCGTTGGCACTTTTCGCGCTGCCCGCCGCGGCCGAACCATTCCATCATCCCTCCGGCGAATGGCGCGAATATAACAATGACTGGCTCGCCGCATGCCCCGACAAGATCGACGAGGATGCCGCCACCTATTACGGCTATTCCTGCTTTGCCAGCACGGGCAGCCAGGAGCTCAATAGCGCAGGCCTGCCCGCCTGGAAGCTGACCCTGATCCACAATCGGCTCACCGGCGATGTCGATGTCGCCTTCACCGGCGCGGCCGACGGCATCGAAGTGGACACGAGCCGCCCGATCAGCATCGAATTCACCGGCGTCATGCCGCAGAATTTCGATTTCGCCAGCGATCTAGAGACCCGCTTCAACGCCAGCAATCAATGGTTTGTAGCCGACGAGTTCCGCCGCGACGCATTGATCGCGCAGATGAAGATGCGCAACGCGGTCATTCTGCACGTCCCACTTACTATTGCTGACGAGCCCGTGCGCAAAGTGCGGTTGTCGCTGCGTGGCGTGCTGGCCTCGCTCGATTTCATGTCGAGCTATGCGCGGCGCGTGTCGCAATATTAGACCAGTCCCAAGGGCGGCAGCCGGCGTTTGACCGGTTGTGCCTTCACGATCGCCGTGCTGGTCTCGGCTTTGTCGGCAATCTGGTCCAAAATCCCGTCCAATTGCTCGATCGAACGCAATTGCAACCGCGCGACAAAGCAATCATCGCCCGTCACCTTGTCGCATTCGGTGATCTGGGGAATGTCTTCGATCAGCTTCTGCACGATATGCAGCTTCCCCGGCAGCGGCTTGATCCGCACGATCGCCTGCAGCGAATAGCCAAGCGCCTTGGAGTCGAGATCGAGCGTGAAGCCACGGATCAAGCCGCGCTCCTCCAGCCGTTTCAGCCGCTCCGATACGCTGGGTGATGACAGCTCCACCCGTTGCGCCAATTCCTTGATCGACAGGCGGGCATCCTGCGACAGGGCCTCGATGATGTTTCGGTCGATATCGTCGATCATTTTCGCTTTCCAAGGTGAATCGAAAAATCCACCGAATAATATAAAGCAGAAATCGCATCTGCCTTTCAAGCTCTATGGAAGCGCGCCCCGCGCGGCGTTATCTTCATCCAGACGATGAGGGCAGACCCATGACGACCACACGCGGCACCATAGAGATGACGGCAGCCATGGCCATTTCGGGCACGATTGGCGCTTTCGTGGTGTTTTCCAATCAGCCGGTGATCGACGTGGTGTTCTGGCGCTGCGTGTTCGGCGCCGTGCCCTTGCTCATGGCCTGCGCGGCGCTGGGCCTGTTCCGGCGCGACATCATCACTCCGCGCCAATTCCTGCTGGCCATGCTGGGCGGCGTTGCCATCGTCGCCAATTGGCTGCTGCTGTTTGCCGCTTATCCGCTGGCGTCGATCTCCATCGCCACGGCAGTCTACAATACTCAGCCCTTCATGCTGGTAGCTTTCGGCGTGTTGTTTCTCGGCGAGCGGCTGACGGCTCATAAGCTGGGTTGGCTCGCCATCGCCTTTGTCGGCGTCGTGCTGATCGCCAATGGCAAGACCGGTAGCGGCGGTAGCGATTATCTCGGCGGTATCCTGCTCTCGCTCGGCGCGGCGTTTTTCTACGCCATCGCAGCGCTGGTCACCAAACAACTCAAAGGCGTGCCGCCCCATTTGATCGCGCTGATCCAGGTCGGCGTCGGCATGCTTATGGCCGCCCCCTTTGCCGGGTTTTCGAGCCTGCCCACCGGCCTCGCCACTTGGGGGAGCCTCGCCGCCATCGGTGTGGTCCATACCGGGCTGGTCTATATCCTGCTCTATGGCGCCATCCAGAAATTGCCCACGCCGCTGATCGGTGCGCTCTCCTTCATTTATCCGGTCGTGGCGATCCTTGTCGATTTCATCGTCTTCGGCCATCGGCTCGACGCATGGCAATTGCTCGGCGCCGCCGGCATCCTCATCGCCGCCGCAGCCATGACTCTGGGCTGGGAGCCGTTCGGCCGGCGCGTTATCAGCGCGCCCCCGAAGCCCAGGTCTCAATCGCCTGCACCATGATGGCGTGCGTCGCGGGGCTCCCTGCTTCTTGAGCCAACTCCCATAGGCGATGCGCCCCAGTGGTCAGATGGATGCGTTCGCGATCCAGCCGCTTGCCCGTCTCGATCTCATAGCGCTTCACAATCCGCTCGGTCAGATCGGTGGATACAAAGCTCGAATAAATGAATTCCTGGTGCAGTGGTCCGAACCCGGAATCGGCGAAGTCATAGATGCCATTGAGCGTGGCGGTGACATGGTCGAACGCCATGTTCCAGCCATGCCCGTCGAAGAATCCATAGGTTTGTCCATAAGGGTCTGGCGTCAGCGCCGCCCAGTCCGTCAGCGTCCGTTTGACCAATGGGCGCAAATGTTCCGGCAACACGGGCATTGCGCCATCAAGGATCGTGGCTGCTGGGGCAATAGGCTCCACCTCCGACGCGCCGGTCGCCCGCAAGAGGGCCGGATCGATGGCATGTAATTGTGCATAAAATAGCCCGAGCTTGGCGGCGAGCCGGTCGCGATCAACCTCGCCAAGCACGTCATAATGGGCGGTCAGCAAATGTTCGCCCGCCAGCTTGGCGTGGCGCGAGTAAACCCGCGGCGTTTCAAAAATCGTCAGCTTCGGCACCGACATATTCACTGCCGGCCGAATGACTTCCAGCAGCCGCGCCTCCCTCATCAGCGCCTCTTCCGCGCGTGCCTCGCGCGGAAACTTGAAAATCAGGCGGTCATCGACATCCACCGCCACACTGTCCCAGCCCTCGGCCAACAACGTGAAATGCCCGCCGCTTGTCTCGGGATGGTCCGCGACAATGATGTCGCGCAATTGGTCAAGGGTAAGCGGCGCAGCGGCAATCGGCATGGCAGGCTCGTCGAAATCACTCGAACGCCCAGATTAATCGACATTCCGCCCGGACCGCAAATCTGCGGCCGATTGACGAAGCCGCCGAATTGCTGTGCTTTCCCGCACCAGCCAGTTTCGGATTATCCATGACCATCAAGCCCGCCGCCGCTCTCCTGTTTGATATCGACGGTACGCTGGCCGATACCGATCCGCTGCATCTGGAAGCTTTCAACCGCACTTTCGCGCCCTATGGCGAGCATTTCGACAAAGCCCGCTTCGCCCTCGAATTGCAGGGTCTGGCCAATGAAGCGATCGCGCGGCGTTTTGTGCCGCACCTGTCACCCGAGGCGGGGATGGAGGTGATGCGTGGCAAGGAGGCGATGTTCCGCGAGCTGGCTCGCTCGGACATTCACGCGGTGCCGGGCCTGATGGACTTGCTGGACCGCGCCGACGCTATGGGCCTGCCCATGGCCGCAGTCACCAATGCCCCGCGCGCTAATGCCGATCTCATTCTCGATAGCCTGGGCATTCGCCACCGCTTCAAGGCGCTGGTGATTGGCGAGGAACTGGCCCATGGCAAACCGCATCCCTTGCCCTATCTCGAAGGCCTGCGCCTGCTCGGCGCCCAGCCGGAGCATTCCGTCGCCTTCGAGGATTCTCGCACCGGCATTGCCTCGGCCACTGCGGCAGGGCTGTCCACCGTGGGCATTCGCACCAGCCTTGGTCATGACGCCCTGATCGCCGCCGGTGCCAGCACCAGCGCCGCCAGCTATGCCGATCCGGCTTTGCTCGATTTCATTCTGGGGCGCGTGGCCGCCGTCGCGGCCTAGAAGAGGCTCATCTGCTTGTCTTCGAGCTTGGGGGCGACGAACAGGTCCGTCCGCAAGCCCGGCAGCTTGACGTCCAGCCCATAGCGTTCCCGCGCCTTGTCGAGGCGCTGGCGCAGCAGCGTGGCATAGGGGCCTTCGCCCGTCATGCGGGTGCCCCAGCGCGCATCGTAGTCCTTGCCGCCACGCGTATCGCGCACCAGCGCCAGCACATGCCGCACCCGATCGGGGAAATGGCGCAGCAGCCATTCGCGGAAAATGTCGCGCACTTCACCTGGCAGCCGCAGCAGGACCATCGAGGCGCTCTTGGCCCCTTGTGCCGCCGCCGCATCGAGAATCCGCTCCAGCTCCATATCGTTAATCGCCGGGATCATCGGGGAGGCAAACACCGCTACCGGCACGCCCGCTTCGCTGAGCAGGCGGATCGCTTCCAGCCGGCGGGCAGGGGAGGAGGCGCGAGGCTCCATCTTGCGGCTGAGCTTGTGGTCCATCGTGGTCATCGAAATGGCCACCTTGACCAGGTTGAGCTTCGCCAACTCGGTCAGGATATCGAGATCGCGCACGATCAGCGCCGATTTGGTGGTGATCATCACCGGATGTCGGGTTTCCAGCATCACTTCGAGGATGCCCCGCGTCAGCTTATGCTTGCGCTCGGACAGCTGATAGGGATCGGTATTGGTGCCCATGGCGATCGGCTTGGGCTTGTAATTCCTGGCGCCCAGTTCGGCCCGCAGCGCTTCCACCGCATTGGTCTTCACATAGATATCGCGCTCGAATTCGATGCCCGCCGAATGCCCCAGAAAGGCATGCGTCGGCCGCGCGAAGCAATAGGAGCAACCATGCTCGCAACCGCGATAGGCGTTGATCGAACGCTCGAATCCGATATCGGGGCTGTCATTGGTCGTGATGATGGTCTTGGCGCGTTCCATATGCTCGATGGTCTCGAAGGCCGGCATCGGCTCGGTGCTGCACCAGCCATCATCGAACCCCTCGCGCACCTGCTTTTCGAACCGCCCGCTGCGATTGGACTGCGCGCCACGCCCGCGATTGCGGCTGGGATCGACCAGTTCGCGCCGCGCCAGGTCGGCGTCGCGGCTGCGGCTCAGCTTTTCCAGGGCTTCGAAAGACGGGGCCTGATAGAGGGCCATCACTGCTCTCCTTGCGCGCCGACTGCTCGAATCGTCGCTTGAGTTAACGTGCGGTAACACATAGCAGCTGCACGTGAACAAAACAAGAACTAGCCGGACGATAGCCGCGTTCTTCCCACGGGGATAGCTGGCTTGCACGCATGTGGGTGGACAGCTTTGCCGCGCTGGCCTAAACCAGCCGACCCTGCGTTCGAACGAACAGTTCGCGCATGGAACTTAAGCGTTCGATTTAGTATTGACCTGGCGCTGCGCGCAGATTACTAAAGCATAGACTTTACTATTTTGCGGCTGCTGACACAGCCTGTCACACGATCTTTCTAGTGTGACGTCGAAATCAGCCGCCGCCATTCGTCATCATGGCGGCATCCAAATTTGGTTCAGGGAAGACATCATGACCACCGACAACACTATTGTGCCCGCTCCGGGGGATCAGGCCGCGCCGCCGCAAGATCATGCCGCCCGCAACAAGCTGGTGATTTCCCTGCTGCTCGTCTCGGCTTTCGTCGTCATTCTCAATGAGACGATCATGGGCGTGGCCCTGCCGCATCTGATGCACGATCTGGACATCACGGCGGGCGCTGCCCAATGGCTCACCACAGCCTTCATGCTGACCATGGCCGTGGTCATTCCCGTCACGGGCTTCCTGCTGCAGCGGCTCAATACCCGCCCGGTCTTTATCCTGGCCATGTCGCTGTTTTCCGCTGGCACGCTGATTTCGGCCATCGCGTCCGGCTTTGCCGTGCTGGTCATCGGCCGGATCGTGCAGGCTTCGGGCACGGCCATCATGATGCCCCTGCTGATGACCACGGTGATGACCCTGGTGCCCCCTGAATCGCGCGGCAAGACGATGGGCAATATCTCCATTGTCATCTCGGTTGCGCCCGCCATTGGTCCGACCATTTCGGGCCTGATCCTCTCGGTGCTCGACTGGCGCTGGATGTTTATTCTGGTGCTGCCCATCGCCCTGGGCGCGCTGGCGCTGGGTGCCAAGCGCATCGTCAATGTCACCACGCCCAAGGATGCGCCGATCGATGTACTCTCGGTCGTGCTCTCGGCCATCGGCTTTGGCGGTTTCGTCTATGGCCTGAGCGGGCTGGGCGAAGCGGCCCACCATCCGACCCCGGTTTCGCCGTGGATTCCGCTGCTGGTCGGCGCCGCCGTCATCGCCGTCTTCGTGTTGCGCCAGCTGTCGCTGCAGAAGCAGGATCGCGCTCTGCTCGACCTGCGCACGCTCACCTCGCGCGTCTTCACCATTTCGGTGGCGATGATGGCGATCCTGATGATGGCTATGTTCGGCGCCTTCATCCTGCTGCCGATCTATCTGCAGAATGTGCTGGGTCTCTCGACCCTGCAAACCGGCCTGCTGTTGTTGCCCGGCGGTCTGGTCATGGGTCTCTGCGCGCCCACCGTCGGCGCGTTGTTCGACAAATACGGCCCCGTGCCGCTGGTCATACCCGGCGCCGTGCTGCTCAGCATTGCGCTGTGGGGGCTGACCTTCGTGCAGCAGGATACCTCGGTCTGGCTGCTGCTCGCCGCTCACCTGACGCTCAGCGTTGGCCTTGCTTTGATGTTCACCCCGCTGTTCACGGTGAGCCTTGGCTCGCTGCCGCCAAACCTTTATTCGCATGGTAGCGCTGTGATCGGCACCGCCCAACAGGTCGCCGGCGCGGCAGGCACGGCCCTCTTCGTCGCCATCATGACGTTGCAGGCCACCAACCTCACCAATACCGGCGCCGATATTCTGACGGCAACAACCGGCGGTATCCGCTCGGCATTCCTGTGCGGCGCCATCATCTCGCTGGGCGCAGTCGCCGCGGCTCTCTTCATCAAGAAGCCGGCCCCGCGCGCCATGCCAGCCGAATTCGCGCCGGGACACTAAGCCTCGTCGCCACAGCGGTCTTGACTCATCCCCGTCACCAGCCAAGCTGGTGGCGGGGATTTTCATTTGGGGAGGAACTTCATGCACGCGCTGCTCGAGCGGATCGTTGCCGCCTCCGGCGTGCCGAACCTGGTGGATATTCTTGCCGCCCGGCTCAGCCCGACCGACCTGCAATCGCTGTTGCTCGAAGTCTATGATCGCCGCTCGTCCGTGCGTAGTCCGGCCGATCTGCTCGCCGATTACGAGAGAGGCCGCTTCTTCGGCGCCGCCAGCCTGACGCCGGCCGCTGCTGCCGAGTGGGATGCCACTCTGGCCGCCGCTGCGGCCGGGTTCCGATTTCTGACCCTTTCGCCCATGGCGCCGCTGGGCTCTTGCGCTGCTGTCGCACCAATCGGCCAATCCTGGTCGGTGCCTACCGTGCGCACCGGCGAAGTCGTGTCTGACGCCACCAATGTCCTGGCGCTCGAGGCCGCCTTACTGCGCCGCGGTGTCGCCAAGAGTGATCCCAAATCGCAGGACATCGCTCATCTGGCGACAACCCATCGCGTGATCCGCCCCCAAGCATATTCGAAGCCGGGCCTCCTTGCCCATTTCGCCCTCTCGGCCATGGTCAGCGCCGGCCGTGACCAGGGCGGCTTTGGCTTTGAGGCGGAGGCTATACATGCCCAGATCGGCGCCTGGCTTGTCTCCTATCGCCGCTATTTCGGGCCGGCTTTGCGGCTGGGCATTTCGTACACGCTGCTCCATCCCGGCAATCCTGATGCCAGGCTTGAGGCGCTTCGCAGCCTTGCGCAAACTCACAATGCGGAACTGATCGAGGACGCCAGCCGTCCCGCCGCCTCCGGCTATTATGCCGGTTTCTGTTTCCATCTGCTTGGTGGCTGGCCCGACGGCGAATTGCGCCAGTTGGCCGATGGCGGCTCGGTCGATTGGACCGCCAAGTTGCTCGGCAATGCCAAGGAGCGGCTGCTGATCAGCGGCTGTGGCGTGGAAGGATTGGTGGCGCTGCGCGGGGAGGGCGAGTAGGGATCTAACCCCTACCGTTCATCCAGCCGTGGCATCAACTCCACGAAATTGCAGGGCTTGTGACGGTAATCCAGCTGATGGCTCAAAATGCCTTCCCAGGCGTCGCGGCAGGCGCCGCGCGAGCCGGGGAGGCAGAACACGAAGGTGGTGCCGATCAGCCCGCCGGTGGCCCGCGATTGCAGCGAACTGGTCCCCACGGTCGTGGCCGAATATTGATGGAACAGCACTGAAAAGCCTTCCATCCGCTTGTCGAACAGCGGTTCGATGGCTTCGGGTGTCACATCGCGCCCGGAAAAGCCGGTGCCGCCCGTGGTCAGGATCACGTCGACCCCCAGATCGGCCACGAAATTCTGCACCGCCTGGCGGATCAGCTGGATGTCGTCGCGCACCACCACCCGTTCGGCGCAAGTATGCCCATCGGCTTCCAGCAGCGATTTGAGCAGCGCGCCGCCGGTATCGGTTTCCAGGGTCCGCGTGTCGGACACAGCAATCACGGCGATGGAAAGCGGCTTGAACGCCCGGTCTTCAAATCTTTCCGTCTTGAACATTGCCTAGCTCTCCGCTGCTCGCCAATTCCTCGGGCACCGGGGCTTCGTCTCCCGGCATTTCGTAGTCATCACTATCAGCCCGTGGGTCGAGTACAATCGATTCTGGCGTCACCTGCCTGTCATTGCCCATGGCCTGGAACGGGGCACGATCGGACGCATCCACGCTCTTGCGCACCCGCATGCGCAGATAGGCGGTGACTGCCAGCAGGGCATGGAATACCGCGGTGATAACAAACAGGCCCACCGGCGACCAGGCACCCATGATCATCGAGGCCACGGCCGGCCCGATGGCCAGTCCGATACCCAGGATCAGCAGCATGCCACCGGCAATTTTGGCGAAGTCACCATCCTTGGCAAAGTCATTGGCGTGGGCCACCGCCACCGCGTAAATCGGATTGGCGGCAAAGCCATAGGCGGCAAACAGCACATACATCATCCACCCCGCCTCGGGATTGATGAGCACGGTCAGCGCCCCCACCACGGATGCAAATCCGGCCAGCCCAATCAGCACCAGCCGCCGGTCGATGCGGTCTGACAGCCGGCCGAACGGGATTTGCGCCACAGCGCCCAGAATGGCGGCCACGGCAAACAGCAGCGCAATGCCGCTGGCATCGAGCCCCCGCTCATAACCATAAACCGGGGCCAGAGTGCCGAAGGCGCCATTGGCCATGCCCACCGAAAAAGCCGCAATCGCGGCTACCGGCGAGGTGCGGTAGAGCAAAAGAACGTCGATCTTGGCCGAGGCCAGCGGGCGCGGCTGGGGGCTCGATGTCAATGCGGTGGGCAGCACCGCACAGATAAAGCTGATGGCGCCGAGCACGAAGGGCACATAGCCCGCCGTGCCGGTCACCGACATGGCAATCTGCCCCAGCGTCGAGGCGGCCATATTGATGGTCACATAGATCGAAAAGATCGTGCCGCGGCTTTTGTTCTCGGCCACTTCATTGAGCCAGCTTTCGACGATCATCGCCGCGCCCGCAAAACAGAAGCCGGAGAGAGCCCGCAGCAGGATCCAGCTAAGATCGTTGATCAGCAGCAGATTGAGCAGAATGGTGACCGTGCCGATCGCCGCCATCACCGAAAAAGCCCGGATATGGCCTACCTTGCGCACGACCAGCGGCACGGTGATGGAGCCTGCCACAAACCCCACCGACCAGCCGGTGCCGATCAGGCCCAGCGAAAGCAGGGAAAATCCTTCCTCCGCGCCGCGCACCGATAGCAGCAGGCCCTGCAGCCCCCCGCCGAACATAAGCAGCGCCGAACCCAGAAACAGGGCATAGATCTTGATGACAGAGGCCATGACGCTCTTCGGCTCTTGTGGTCGGAGTAACGTTGCAAATCACGCAAGGGTGACCATAACGCGGCATGCCGGGATTGGGAGCGTAAAAAAGCGGCGGGTGCTTAAACTAGTCCCAATGCCTCAATGCGCATTCGCAGGCTCAGCAAATCCCGCCACGCCTGTTGCTTGGCCGCCGGATTGCGCAGCAGATAAGCCGGATGCAGCGTCGGCATGGCCTCAACCTCATGCCGCCCTATCGCCACCTGGCTCCATTTGCCGCGCATCTTGATGATCCCGTTGGTTGTCGAGAACACCGTCTGCATGGCCGGCCCACCTAGCGTCATCACCACTTTGGGCGCCACCAGTTCCACCTGCCGATGCAGGAAGGGCAGGCACAGCGCCATTTCCTCGGGCGTCGGTGTGCGATTGCCCGGCGGCCGCCACGGTACGGTATTGGCGATATAAACCTTGGTGCGGTCGAGCCCGATTGCCCCCAGCATGCGATCGAGCAATTGCCCCGATTTGCCGACAAACGGCTTGCCCTGCCGATCCTCCTCGGCGCCCGGCGCTTCCCCGATCAGCATGATATCGGCCTCAGGATTGCCATCGGCAAACACCAGTTGCGTCGCCCGCAATTTCAGCCCGCAGCCATCATAGGCGCCCAGAATGGCCTGCAATTGCTCAAGCGTTTCCGCGCTCGCTGCCAAGGCGCGCGCTTCGTTGGGATCGCCGCCCAATGCCGGGGCAGGGGCAGCAACGCGCTCGACAGGCCCCGTCGCCCGCTGGTCACCCATCACTGGCGGCGCAGCCACAGCAGCTGGCCGCGCCGGTGGGCGCTGTGCGAAGCGGTCGACCGGTTCCTCACCCACGGCGATATCCACGCCGGCGGCGCGATACCAATCGAGCATGCCGACCATATCGTCGTGACTGAGGGATCGTTCTTGAGCCATGGCCTCTCTTATGTCACAGCGGCTCCGGCCGGGCCAAGCGGATATCGGGGCCCGGCACAGAGTACAGCGGAAAGTGACTGCATCCGAACTTGCGGCGCAGTCGCAAAACGGACAATCTTGCCCGCCAGAACTGGCTGGATAAGGCCTTGGAGAAATAAGCCTCGTGACATTGCTCGTGAACCGTCTCGCGCGACCCGCCTTCGTGGTGCTGATGCTGGCGGCGTTTGCCGCCCCCCTGGCCGCCCAGACCAAGCCTGCCCAGTCCCTCGATATGTTGTCCCTGTTCCGCTCGAGCGTTACCGGCTCCTATATGGCCGGCCAGCAGGCGCTGAAGGATATGCGGACCGAAGAGGCCGCACGCTATTTCAACGATGCTGCCCAGGCCGATTGGGACAATCCGGTTCTGGTCGAGCGCTCGTTTATCGGCTTTGCCGTCGATGGCCAGATTGGTCAGGCAGCCGCTACCGCCAAGCATCTGCTCGAACTCGATCCGCGCAACGAGCTGGGTGAACTGGTCGTCGCCACCGAGGCCATCAAGGAACGCCGCTATGACGCGGCCGAAAAAATGCTCGGCGCCATCGGCCAGGATAGCTTTACCGGCATCACCGCCGGCATTCTGCAGGCCTGGGCGCTGGTGGGCGATAATCGCTTTCCCGAAGCCGAAGCCCTGCTCGACAAGCTCGGCGCCAATGGGCTCGAGGATTTCCTGGTCTTCCACCGCGCATTGATGGCCGAAGCCGCCGGGGAGACCGACAAGGCCATTGCGCTAGCCGGCAAGGCATTCGACGCCGAGCCTTTCGTCGCACGCATCGTGGAGGTCTATGCCCGCATTCTGGCCAATGCCGGCCGGTTCGACGAGGCCAAGGATGTCATTGCCCAGTTTGAAGCGCAGGGCCTGACCCATCCCATCGTCACCCGCGTCAAGCTGGCCGTCGAAGCGGGGCAGCGCCCGGGCATTTTCGCCACCAATGTGCAGGTCGGCGCCGCCGAAATGTTCCATGGCATCGGCGTTGCCCTGTCGCGCGATGGCAGTCTCGACCTCGCGCTGGTCTTCCTGCGCATGGGGCTTTACCTCGACCCATCGGCCGATGTGATCTCGCTGGCTCTGGGCCAATTGCTCGACAGCGCCGGCCAGCATCCGGCCGCCAACCGCATCTATGAAGCGGTCCCCGCGACTTCGGTGATGAAATCCACCGCCGTGGTCCGCGTCGCGCAGAATCTGGACGCCATCGGCGATCGACCCGAAGCGTTGCGCCGCCTGAGCAATATCGTGGCCACCCGGCCCGACGATCTCGACGCCGTTTCCGTGCTGGGCGATCTGCTGCGCTATGACGAGCAATATGTGCCCGCTGCCGAGGCCTATACCAAGGCGCTGGAACTGACCGGCGGCGACAATGCCTCCGACTGGCGCTTCTACTACGTGCGCGGCATTGCCTATGAGCGGGCCAAGCAATGGCCCAAGGCCGAGGCCGATTTCCTCGAAGCGCTCAAGCTCAACCCCGACCAGCCCCAGGTGCTGAACTACCTCGGCTACAGCTGGATCGATCAGGACATGCATCTCGAACCTGCCCTCGAAATGATCGAGAAAGCCGTCAAGGCGGTACCGCAGGATGGCTATATCGTCGATTCGCTGGGCTGGGCCTTCTACAAGCTCGGCCGCATGGATGAGGCCGTCACCACCCTCGAACAGGCCGTGCTGCTGCGCCCCAATGATGCTGAAATCAACGACCATCTGGGTGACGCCTATTGGCGCGCCGGCCGCAAGCTCGAAGCCAAGTTCCAGTGGAACGTGGCCGCCTCGGTCGATCAGGAAGGCAATGTCAAAAAGCGGGTCGCGCCCAAGCTGGCAAATGGGCTGACCGAGGGTTCCGATTCGGATGACGCGCCGGTGGCCAAGGATTCGACCTCGGCTGCCGAGGATACTGCCCAGCCAGCCGTAAACTAGCACGGCCTGATGTCTCAGGCCCATTTCCAGGCGGCGCCGGCCAAGATCAATCTGGCGCTGCACATCACCCGCCGCCGTGAGGATGGCTATCACGATCTCGAAAGCCTCATCGTCTTTGCCGATGTGGCCGATGAGCTCGAAGCCGTGCCGGCGCCGGTCGACAGCCTCACCATTACCGGCCCCTTTGCCAGGGGGCTGAGTAATGGCGAGACCAATCTGGTGTTGCGCGCCGTGGCCGCCTTCCGTGCCCGCTGGCCCGGCGCGGTGGATACGGGTCTGGCTCTGACGCTGCACAAAAGCCTGCCTGTTGCAGCCGGTATTGGCGGCGGTTCTGCCGACGCGGCGGCCGCGCTCCGGCTGATGGCGGGGCTTTCCAGGCAGCCAATCCCAATCGCTGAATTATCGGCTCTTGCCGCCCAATTGGGTGCCGACGTGCCGGCCTGCCTCTTGTCCCGGCCGCTGGTGGCGCGCGGTATCGGGGAAATCCTGGCGCCGCTGCCCGAATTCCCGCTCTGCCATATCGTGCTGGTCAATCCCATGGTGCCGCTGGCCACCGCCGACGTGTTCCGGCGTCTGCGCGCCCACGACAATTATCCACTGCCCGCGCTGCCCACGCCACTCACGCGCCCGGCCCAATTGGGCATCTGGCTGGCCGAAACCCGCAATGATCTGGAACCGCCGGCCATCAAGCTCGTGCCGCTGATCGGGGATTTGGTACAGCGCCTGCGTGCTGCGCCGGGTTGTATCCTGGCCCGCATGTCCGGCTCCGGCGCTACCGTTTTCGGTCTCTTCGGCTCGAGCACTCAGGCGCATCAGGCCGCGAGTGACCTGCGCCAGGCGAGCCCGGACCATTGGGTCGCGGCAGCGCCGTTGATTGTGCCTTAGTGTTGGCTCAGACAGGCAAAAAGCCCTAAAACGCCCGCATCACGCTGAACTCGACCACATCGCCCAGCAGCGCCCGCATTTCCGATGCCGGCAAGGCCATCAGTGCATCCTGCGCCGCACGAGCATGGGCCTGCGCCTGTTCCAGCGTGCGCTCCAATGCGCCATGGCGTTCCATGATCGCCACGACATCAGCCACGTCTTCGGCACTTGCCTCGGCGTTGCCCAGGGCCGCCGCGATCACTGCGCGCTCCGCCTCGGTTCCATTGGCCAGCGCCAGAATCACCGGCAGGGTCATCTTGCCTTCGCGCAGGTCGTCGCCCGTATTCTTGCCCAGCGTGCCGCTCTGCCCGCCATAGTCGAGCGCGTCGTCCACCAATTGGAACGCCTTGCCCAGCTCGAGCCCATAAATGCCCAGAGCCTCGCGGCCCGCCGCATCGGCTCCGCCGGCCATGGCGCCCACCTTGCAGGCGGCCTCGAACAATACCGCGGTCTTGGCGCGGATCACTTCGGCATAGTCGTCCGCTGTGGTGTCGAGGTCCCCGGTCTTGGCCAGCTGGAACACTTCGCCCTCGGCCATCACCGCCGAGGCGGCCGACAGCACGCCCAGCGAGGCGATATCGCCGGTTTCCACCATCATCATGAAAGCCTGCCCAAGCAGGAAATCGCCGACCAGGATCGAGGCCTTGTTGCCCCACACCATGCGAGCCGCCGGCTTGCCCCGGCGCATGTCGCTGTCGTCGACGACGTCGTCATGCAACAGGGTTGCATTGTGCATGAATTCGACGGCCGCCGCGAAATTGACCGCGCTGCCGTTGCCCCGCCCGAATAGCGACGCTGCCGCCACCGTCAGCATCGGGCGCAGCCGCTTGCCGCCGCTCTCGATCAGATAGCGCGCCAGCTCGGGCACCATTTCGACATGCGATTCGGCGCGCGACAGAATCAGTTCGTTGACCTTGGCCATGTCGGCCTCGGTGGCAGAAACAAGCCGCTCGATCGGCGTGGCGCTTTGCGCCTCTCGCATCTGGGTCAGCACTGACACCACTATTCCATCCTCGTTTGCCGCAATCGGCAAATCAGGTTGAGCCCGCCGCGTCTGCGCATATATGCTTCGCACCAAACGGCCTTTTCGGGTGCGATGTCCCTAGACCAGCCACACGACTTTGTAAAACACCAAACAATAACACGCGACGCCTTTTTGGGTGGCAGGATCACTCTGTCGCAGCCCCGGCAGGGGTTCCGTGCGGGATTGGACAGCGTGCTGCTCGGCGCAGCGGTCTCCGAAGGGGTCGAACGCCTGCTTGATCTGGGCAGCGGTGTCGGCACGGCCGCCTTCGTGGCACTGGCCCATGCTCCCGCCTGCCGCGCAACTTTGGTTGAGCAAAATCCCGACATGGCCGCGCTCGCCCGCGACAACGCAAAGACCAATGGCTTTGCCGAGCACGCCGAGGTTATCGAAGCCGACGTCACCGCCAAGGGCACGGAGCGCAAAGCCGCGGGCCTGCTCGAAAATCACTATGGCGCCGTCATCGCCAACCCGCCCTTCTTTGAATCCGGCGCCGGCACACTTGCCGCCACCAGCGACCGCGCCGCCGCCCGCCACATGGATGCAGCGGCCCTCGACCTATGGGTCCGCACCGCAGCAACCTCGGCCGCTGCCAACGGCGAAGTTATTTTCATCTACCCAGTCGAGAGCCTGGCGCCCCTGCTCGCCGCCTTCAGCCAGAGATTCGGCGGCCTGACCATCCTGCCGCTGACCCCGCGTCCCGACATCCCGGTCAATCGCGTCCTGCTGCGGGGTATCAAGGGCTCACGCGCGCCGCTACGCATGCTGGCAAGCCGCGCCCTGCACGATGCCGAAGGCCGCGCCTTTCGACCCGAATTCGACGCAATCTTTCGTGGGGTCGCCCGGCTCGACTGGTAATCGGGTCCAACCCATCCTAAATCTGGCCGCAAGACTTCAGAGGAGGCTCAATGGCGACCCCAAACTGGCTATCCCGCCTCGTGCGGCGCGCTCCTGTCATTCCCGTCGTGCGCCTGCAAGGCGTCATCGCCGCCGAACAGCGCCAGGGCCGGCTCAATATCGCCACGGTCGCCCCCTTGCTCAAGCGGGCCTTTGCCATCAGGTCGGCGCCGGCCATTGCCATCATCGTCAATTCGCCCGGCGGTTCCCCAGTGCAAAGCCGGCTGATCGGCAAGCGCATTCGCGACCTGGCCGACGAGCACAACAAACCGGTCCTGGTCTTTGTCGAAGATGCCGCTGCCTCGGGCGGCTATTTCATCGCCGTCGCCGGTGACGAGATCATCGCCGACCCGTCCTCTATTGTGGGCTCCATCGGCGTCATCATGGCCGGCTTCGGCTTTGTCGGCGCGCTGGAAAAGCTGGGCGTCGAACGCCGCGTGCATACTGCGGGCATCAACAAGTCGACGCTCGATCCGTTCCTGCCCGAAAAGCCGGGCGACGTGGAGCGCATCAAGCAGTTCGAACTGGACATCCACCAGGTATTCATCGACGTGGTCAAGACGCGGCGCGGCGCCAAGCTCAAGGCCGCTGACGATGTGCTGTTCACCGGCGAATGGTGGCCGGGCCTGCGCGGCATCGAGCTTGGCCTGATCGACACGCTCGGCGATATCCACGAAATCCTGCACACCCGCTATGGCAAGGATGTCGAACTGAAAATGATCGAGCCCAAGCGCGGCTGGCTCAGCCTGCCGCGTTTCGGTTTTTCGGCATCGGGCCTGTCAGCCGATGCCGCCGCCACCATTGAGGACCGCGCCATCTGGGCGCGATTTGGGCTTTAGCGCATGACCGGTCTTATCATCCGCATTCTGATCTTTGCCGTGGTCTTCGGCATTATCTATCTGGGAATCCGCAAGATTTGGCGCGACTGGAAAGGCCAGTTCAAGTCCGATGACGAGGCCGCACGCCAATTGCGCCGGGAGCGCGACCTGCGCGAACGCCAGCAGCCCGGCGTCATCGATCTCAAGCGTGACAATGACGGCACCTTCCGCCCCAATGGCAAGGACGATGACAAACGCCGTTGACCGCTCGGGACGCTCAAACTAGAGGTTTGGCGCGACAATAGGATAGTTTCCGATATGACCGACCGCCCCGCGCACATGGACCCCAAGAACTCGTTCCAGGGCCTGATCCTCACGCTGCAGCAATTCTGGGCGGAGCAGGGCTGTGTCATCCTGCAACCCTATGATATGCCGATGGGCGCCGGCACCTCCCATACGGCGACCGTCCTGCGCGCGCTCGGCCCCAAGCCGTGGAACGCTGCCTATGCGCAGCCTTCGCGCCGCCCCAAGGATGGGCGCTATGGCGAAAACCCCAATCGCCTGCAGCACTATTATCAGTTTCAGGTGATCCTGAAGCCCTCTCCGGCCAATATCCAGGATCTCTATCTTAAGTCGCTTTACGCCATCGGCATCGATCCGGCTCTGCACGATCTGCGTTTCGTCGAAGACGATTGGGAAAACCCCACTCTGGGCGCCTGGGGCCTGGGCTGGGAAGTGTGGTGCGACGGCATGGAAGTCAGCCAGTTCACCTATTTCCAGCAGGTCGCCGGCTTTGAATGCAATCCCGTTGCGGGCGAATTGACCTATGGGCTGGAGCGCCTGGCCTGTTACCTGCAGAACGTTGATTCCATTATGGAACTCAACTTCAATGGCGGCGTGGGCGATGCCAAGGTGAGCTATGCCGATGTGTTCCTGCAAAACGAGCAGGAATCCAGCAAATACAATTTCGAGGCCGCCGACACCGAAATGCTGTTCCGCCACTTCGCGGATGCCGAAAAGGAATGCCGCGCGGTGCTCGAAAAGGGCTATGCCGGCGGCAATCGCCAGACCATGGCCATCCCCGCCTACGAGCAGGTGCTCAAGGCTGCGCACAATTTCAACCTGCTGGATGCGCGCGGCGTGATTTCGGTAACGGAGCGGCAGAGCTACATCCTGCGCATCCGCGAACTCGCCAAATCCTGCGGCGAAGCCTGGCTCCAAACCGCAGGCGGCGGTGCCGAGTAATTACTCGGCCACTACCGGCTCTTTCACCGCCAACACCGTCAGCATATGCTTGCGGTTGTCCCGGCTGCGCCAGCTGATCGATTGGCCGACCCGAAGGCCGATCAGCGCGGTGCCGACCGGGGTCATGATCGAGATGCGGCCTGTCGCGATATCGGCATCGACTGGATAAACCAGCGTCACCATATGCTCCTGGCCGTTATCGGTGCGGTAGTGCACGGACGAGCCCATGCGGACGATGTCGCTGGGGACTTCGGCATCGCTCAGGATGCGAGCGCGCTCCAGTTCATAGAGCAGGTCATCCGACTGGTCGGGCGTGTGGGTCAGCCCGGCCATGGCCAGGATGTTGAGTTGCTTGTGGTCGGCCTCGCCAACGATGATTTCGGGCGTGAGGTCGTTATAGTCTTGGGTATTCATGTATGTACCTGTACAGCCGCCGTCGCGCATTTTGCGCGCCGTTGCGGCGATAAAAATGGGGTTGGGATATGCGCCAGCTCTGACGATCGATACGATCGGCCTGCCCCTAAGCAGGCTCCGGCGCGGCAGGCATGCTTAGGGCTGCGATCCCGCGAAGGGGTATTCCAGCCGGAATGTCAAAGTCATGCTCATCGCTATAAAGTAGTGCGGCGGGCGGCCAAGTCAAGGCGCAGCCATTGCGCTTGGGTGGCGGCAGTGCCAGTGTTCGCGCCAATGCGGTGCGTTCGAGGAGCCTTCCACCCATGACAACCTGGATCATTCTTGCCGTTATCGTCATCGCGGCGGTCTATGCCGTCACCATCTATAACGGCCTGGTCAAGAACCGGCAGATGGTGGAAGAGGGCTGGTCGGGCATCGACGTGCAGCTCAAGCGCCGCACCGATCTCATCCCCAATCTGATGGAAACGGTGAAGGGCTATATGGGCCACGAGCGCGAAACGCTCGAAGCGGTCACCAATGCACGCGCCGCGGCCACATCAGCCGCCTCCGGCTCCCCCGAGGAACGCGCCAAGGCCGAAGGCCAGCTCTCTTCCGCCCTTGGCCGCCTGATCGCCACGGCCGAGGCTTATCCCGACCTCAAGGCCAACACGACCTTCCTCGAGTTCCAGGCTGCCCTGCAGACTGTGGAAGACGAAATCCAGATGGCCCGGCGCTATTACAATGGCGCGGTGCGCAACCTCAATGTGATGGTCGAATCCGTGCCCTCAAACTTCATCGCCGGCCCGTTCGGATTCAAGAAGGCCGAGTATTTCGAGCTGGAAAACGAAGCCGACCGGGCCGTGCCATCCGTCAAATTCAACTGACCTGACGATGGCTTACCTCGCCCGCCTGGCCACATGGCTCTTGCTCGCACTTATGCTGTGCCTGCCGGCCTCGGCGCGCGAGGAAATCCGCAATTTTGCCTCCGACATAAATCTGCATGTCGATGGCTCGGTGCAGGTCATCGAAACCGTCGATGTCGTGGCCGAAGGCATCGACATCCGGCGCGGCATCTACCGCGATATCCCCACCGTGATGCTCTCCGCATCCGGCAACAAGATCCGTTCCGATCTGGATGTGCAAACCGTTACCCGCGACGGCCAGCCTGAACCCTTCCGCACCGAACGTATGGGCAATTTCGTCCGCATCTGGATCGGGGACAGCGATAGCTTCATCGCCCGTGGCAAGCATCGCTACACCATCACCTATTCCATGACCCGCATGGCGCGCAGCTTTGACGATCATGACGAGCTCTATTGGAATGCCACCGGCAATTACTGGATATTCCCGATCGTTAATTCAGTGGCGCATGTGACCCTGCCGCCGGGCGCGGTGATCTCCGATCTGGTCGGCTATACCGGCGCCGTGGGCTCGACCGAACAGGCGGTGACCATCACCCGCAATTCGGATTCAACGGCCACGTTCCGCACCAATCGCGAGCTCGGCGCGGGGGAGGGCATGAGCTTTGCCGTCAAGTTCCAGAAGGGCATACTGACGCTGCCGACGGGGCTCGATGCGCTGCTGATCTGGCTCTCCGATCTGCGCGAAATCGTGCTGCCCATTCTGGGTGTCGTGCTGGTGCTGGCCTATAATCTGATCGCCTGGAACCGAGTCGGCCGCGATCCGCCCAAGGGCACGATTATTCCCCTATTCCATCCGCCCAAGGATTTCTCCCCGGCGCTGACCCATTATGTTCACAAATGGGGCTTTGAAAAATCCGGCTGGACCGCGCTGACCGCCTCGATCTTCGATCTGGGCGTCAAGGGATTGGTCAAAATCGACAATCCCAAAAAGACCCTTTCGGTGACCGCGACCGGCAAAGAACCCGATGCGGCCCTGCCGGTCGGTGAACAGCTGCTGTTTTCCTATTTCCAATCCAAGGGCGAGGTGACGGTCGACAAGCAGACCGGCCCCGAGCTGGAGAAAAAGCGCGGTGAATTCGTCGCCGCCATCGAGAGCGAAAACCGTTCCGTCTGGTTCCGCCACAATACCGGCTATGCCGTGCTCGGCTTCGTCATTGCTATTGCGGCGCTCGCCGCCCTGGTGCTGTTCGATGTGCTCGAGCCGCTCTGGCTTTTTGTCGGCGTGGTCAGCGGCATTCTGCTCGGCGTGTTTGGCACGGTGGCCAGCTCGCTCTGGAAAGGCGGCGGTTTCCGCAAATTCTTCGTGCTGTTCTGGATCGTGGTGGTCGGCTTCAACATTTTTGCCGGCGGGCTCGAAACCTTCAGCCGGCTCTCGGTCAATACGGCCGCTCTGGCTGCGCTTTCCATCGTGCTGACCACGGTGGTGTTTGCCGTGCTGATGCGCGCGCCCACCATTCAGGGCCGCAAGGTCATGGACCAGATCGATGGCTTCAAACTCTATTTGGAAACCGCCGAGAAGAACCGCCTCAACATCAATGGCGAGCCACCCATGAGTGTGGATCGTTTCGAGCGCATCCTGCCCTATGCCATTGCGCTGGGCGTGGAAAAACCATGGTCCGAGCACTTTGAAGCCGAACTGGCCCGCAATGCCGTCAGCGGCGTTTCGGGCGGCAGCGGGCTCTATAGCCCGCTCTGGTATTCGGGCGGCTCGACCTTCTCCTCGGGCAAGATTTCCAACGCCATCAGCGCCGCCGCAACCGGCATGTCGGCCGCCATGGTCGCCGCCCAGCCGGTGCAAGCCAGCTCCTCCGGCTTCAGCTCGGGCGGCGGTGGCGGGGGCGGTGGTTTCTCCGGTGGCGGGGG
>UCAU01000002.1 GCA_900470445.1 Hyphomicrobiales bacterium
GATATCGCCGCGCTCATCCTGGTGAAGGGCATGATGCGCGGCTGGTTCACTGGCAAGAAGCTCGGGGACTATACCACCTTCTCGGACATGCGGCGCGTGGTCAACGGCACCGACCGTGCCAAACAGATCGAGCAGTATGCCGAAGCGTTCCTGGGCGCTCTGCCGGCGACGGTGAGGCCCGTCGAGCCTGCGAAGCCCATCCCGACCAACCCGCCTACGGAGACCGCGCCGCCTAAGCGCGCCAATGCCGCAGGCATCATCCTCGCAATCGTCATCCTGGCCGCCCTCGCAGCGGCCTTTTTCTTTGTGAGGTTTTGAAATGCTGACTTCGATCATCCAAAACGCCGCCGCCGGTTGGATTTGGCGTCGTGCCCAAGAGCTGGGATCGCTCGCCACTGTAATGATCCCGATCTACCTGGCCATGCCTCCGCACATGCAGGAGGACGTGCGCGCCATCTTTACGGGCCAAGGCGGCGGCCTGACCATTTCGGCTGCCCTGGGCCTGCTCTGGTACCTCTGGACGCAATGGCAGTCCTACCGTGCCACGACCATTGCGCAGGTCGTGACCAAGACGGGCGAGAAGATCATGCCCAAGCCTGACAGCGTTGGGATGGAGCGCGTTGAAACACAGGCCAAGGCCGCGCCCAAACGCCAGACCCTTTGGGAACGGCTGACCGGCAATTGACCATTCGGGCGGCTTCGGTCGCCCGCTTTTCTAATCGTGGGGCTCGATCAGTGAACAAAGAAACTATGTCTGATGCCGAACGGCACGTCATGGCCCGGCTGGCTGAGGCCCTGGGAGAGGAAAATCAGATGATGTTGTGGTCTTTTCCCGCGATGAAGCGGAGGTCTTGAAGGAATGGGCAAAATTCATGATCGCATGGAAAACGCTGGGGAAGTGGGGCGCGAGCCTGCGCCAGGTTATCCTGTTCTTTGGTGGGGCGTTGGCTTTCTTGGCCGCTCTCCGGCTTGGGCTTCTGGACTGGCTGGGTCTGGGGACCATCCCAAAATGAGGCGCACCATCATATCTGCTGTAATCGGAGCCGGGCTTGCCTTCGGCGTGATGACGGCTATCGACGGTTACCAGAACATCCGCACCGCAGCGCGCTTCGCCGAAATGCAGCAGGCCTCGCCCAGCGACTGGCTCGAACTCAGTTCTATCCAAGTTCGCAACTCAGTAATGCCGGCAGAGCCTAGTCTGCGCTTCGTGGGCACGTCGAGCATGGATCTGCTGATCCGCTTGGCAGTGTCCCCGCGTGAGGCCGATACGGGCCACGTCATCTGCTCTGGCGGCGGCCGGACGACCCTGTTTGAGGAAGGCATGCCAGTCACTTTCGACGCTCGGATATCCAGTTTGGCCGGGCTCGACTCCTGTGACTTTCCGGTCGGTCGATATCGTGTTCGCTTGAGCTTCTTGATGACGGAGCCGGGGACGCAGATTTCCAAGACGCTGCTGGTCGAAACTGAAGATCTGGAGGTCATCGCTGCGCCTGTCGAGCATAGCGCCGGGCCGCCAAGGTAGGGCTCGGCCCTGCATCACTCACTCCGCCGGTACTCGCAGTGCCTTGGCCTCTCCACGTGTGCTCTCGCGGAGCAGGTGGCCTTTCAGTAAACTTCCTGCCGCGATGTCGGGTCGTTGTTTCCCGGCCAAGACACTCAACAAGCGCCCGCCAGCGGCCACGTGAATAAGCCCATTTTCCAGGTAGAATGATGCCCGATGGACGTTATTTAGATCGTCGCGAATTTCGATATCGTAGACGGTGTTATTGCTGAATTCAGCACTCGTCATAGCTTCGCCTCCTGTTGAACAGGCGGGAGCTTGAACCCATTATTGGGAAAGGCTGGGCAATTGCTCTCAGCGTCGGCGTGCCGCAGTCGCTAGCCGACGATGTACTGAGCGTACGCCTTCGTCTGCAACGAGTCGATGACCATCGATCCGGCTAGCTAATGGGAAATCGGGAGAGCCATACGTTTTTGGGAATGCAGGCCCTCCCATGAGCCCATGACGGCGAGCCCAGAGCTATTGAATATGAAACGCGTCGCGAAGAAAACCCCGTAGTCTTAGATATTTAGTTGAGAGAGCAGGAGACCTAGCCACTTCTTAAATTCGCAAGTTGGTGATGACGCCGGCGTAGGTTCCGCGAGTGAGGGAGGTCGGGGTGACGCCACACTTTACCCCCGATCCCACGTTGCCGCCTGGACTTAACAATGGCGTTGGCCAGGCCCTCGAGCGTTTAATAGATCGGGAAGCGAGGGGCCGTCAGTGTTCAGACAAACCTCGCGCCTAACCGAATGGTGTTTTAGAATTCGCTCCAGTCACTCGAAATCGCCGCATTGCCTTGGCTGAGGTAGGCCCTGGCGGCACGCTTCGCATTGGCCGGCTTGATGGCGCTGTGTGGCGGCGGCGCCGAATTGCGCTGAACCACAGCACGACCTTCGCCGGTTTTGAACACTGTAACGATATCGTCCAGCGCCCCGGCCTGGGCCTCGGTCTGTTCGATCGAGGCATTCATCTCCTCAACCAATGCCGCATTGTGCTGGGTCATCTCATCCATCTGGCGGACGGCAATATTGACCTCTTCGATGGCGGATGCCTGTTCCTGGCTATCGCGCGCAATGCCATCCATCAGCTGATTGTTGGCGCGCGCCGCATCCAGCATGGCATGCAGCCGCCCTGCAGCGTCCGACACCAGGCGCGAGCCCAGGCCCACCTCGCCGGTCGACTGTTCGATCAGGACCTTGACGTCGGCCGAGGCAGAGGCTGCCGATTGCGCCAGGCGCCGCACTTCCACGGCCACGACCGCAAAGCCCTTGCCGGCATCGCCGGCCCGCGCCGCTTCTACCGAGGCGTTGAGTGCCAACAGGTTGGTTTGGAAGGCGATATCATCGATCATGCCGATGATATTGGAGATCTTGCCCGAACTGGTCTCGATCGCCGTCATGGCCTCATTGGCCTTTTCCATCACTTTGCGGCCCTCTTCGGCGGTGCGGGTCACCTCGCCGGCGTTGACGCTGGCATCCTTGGCGCGCTGCGAATTCTGCAGCACGGTCGCTGCCAGCTGTTCCATGGTTGCCGACGTCTCTTCGATCGTCGCCGCCTGCTTGGTGGTGCGTTCAGAGAGGTCATTGGCGCCGGCCAGGATTTCCCCGGTGGCGAGGCGCAGTGACCGCGACGTATCGCGCAACTGCATCACCACCTCACTGAGCTTGTCGCCCACCGCATTGGTATCGGTCTTGAGGCGGGCAAAGGCACCCTGATACTCGCCTTCCATGCGCATGGTTAGGTCCGTATTGGCGAGAGCCGTCAGCACCCGGCCGGTCTCGTCTAGTCCGCGGTCCACGGTGGCCACGAGGCTGTTGACGCTGCTTGCCAGACCGTTGAGTTCGGGATCGGGGAATTGAGCCTCGACACGGCGGCTGAAATTGCCGGCGATCGCAGCATCCACTACTTCGCCGAAAGCTCCCTGCAGTTCGCTCATCATCTGCTGGCGCGCCTTCTGGTCGGCAATGATGCGCGCCGCTTCCGCCTCGGTCATCTGGCTGACCTTGAGTCCGTTTTCACGGAACACTTCGACGGACCGCGCCATGTCGCCGATTTCGTCGCGACGGGTCATCCCCTGTGGCACCACGTCGAAGTCATTGTCGGCGATGCGCACCATGTCACGGTTCAGTCTGGCGATCGGCTTGCTGATCGAGCGGGCAATGAAAACGCCGATGAGCAGCAGCAACAAGGTCACGCCAAAGGCAATGGCCCCGCTGATCAGCGCGGCTTCGCCGAAGATGGCATCGACCTGTGTGGTCAATACGCCCGAGGCAATCGTCCAGCCCCAGGGGGTGAAAGCCTGCGCATAGCTGACCTTGTCGAAAAAGCCGCCTTCCGGGGACTTGAACAGATAGGTGACAAAGGTCGATCCATTGGCGATGGCATTGGTGACCATCTCCTTGATGTAGAGCTTGCCGGCGCCATCCGCTTCGATGGAACGGTCGCTACCCTGCTTTTCCGGCTTGGTCGGGTGCATCAGCATGACCATGTCGAACGTGTCAATGAACACGTATTCTCCGCCCTGATAGCGGAAGCCGCGCAGGGACTCCAGCGTCAGTGACTTGGCTTCTTCTTCGGTGAATTCACCAGCTTGAGCCCGGTCATAGTAATTTTGCGCAATGCTTGTCGCGCCCTGAACCACGCTCTGCAATTCGGTGCGCTTGAAGGCGTCGAGGTTCTCGCGCAACGTGTAGAGCTGATATGCCAGTACGCTGGCAAATCCGATGGCGAAGATAATGATCAAAGCATAGAGGCGTCGGGCGATGCTGCCAGTGAAGAAGTTAGTCACTTTGTCTCCAGTGACGTGCGGGCAACAGGAATGACACTGGTCCGCCCCGCGGATGAAGCCTGGTACGTCGATATTATTTGATGTGGTGACGTAGGAATCCGTCAAACCGACACTGTCTTAGCTTGGTTAATCGCCGGTAAAACACCGTGCGACAGCCGTCGCGTTTTGAGTTCACAAATGAAGGAAAGCGAATGACTGCAGGTTTCTACACTCCTGATCGCATATAGGAGCTCAGAGGCTCTTTGGGCTGAGGATGAAGGGCGGCGTTCAGAAGTACTGGCCTCAGTCGATCAGCACTTTTTACCCGGCACCATGCTGGCTCGGCATTTTCTGCACAGAAGATCGGCCAGAACACAGCTCGCCGAGCCAAATTCCTCCTGTTCCAGTGTTCTGCGCTTGGCCCGCATTTTGCATGAACGAGGACGACTGATTGTCACGAGGTCCACCATGCAGATTACAGCTGCCACTTTCGCCGATCCTGCAATGCGACAATACCTGCAGACCTACTATGAAAATCAGAAAGCGGAGGCGGTGGCGTCGTGGAAGGCTCGTGAGCCCATTCCCGAAAACGCGGAATTCAAACTTCCGGACGGCTCCATTCTGGTCGGCAAGGCTGTCCAGATCAGCGCCGAACAAATGGAAAAAGCGATCGTTCCTTTCGACCAGTGGCTCGACTTCCAGATTGACCGGTTCACCAATCCCGGACTTGGGCCAAAGCGTTTGGAGATGGCGCAGCAGCAACTCGATTTTGTGCAGGCGAACGGTCCTGATAGCAGTTCAAACGTCCGCACGACATTTTCAAGTAACGGCGTCTTGTTGGCCGCTCTCTATACCAATGGCACCACCATGACGTCGAATGGTAGTGCGCAAATTCTCAGCCCCATTCTCGATAGAGCCAACGACCTGGAACTGACTGGACAGAAGCGCACCGACTATCTGACCCGCGAAATCCAGGTTGCGCTATCAAAGCGGCACCGGGATCTCAATGTCACCAGCTACCCCGACAATACCATTCCGACCAAGCGTGAATTTGGACAGCTCTGGCACCCCAATTTTGACATTGATGACCATCACGCATCCGCCATAGCCGAGGCACAGGCGAGCTACGAAGATGCCTATGCTTGGTATCAGCAGTCGCAGACAAATCTGGATCAGATGCGCGACTTTCTACTGAAGATGCAGGAAGCCTAGGACGATTTCCGCTTATGGCCTCAGCGTAGTGGCGTAGCGCGTGATCCTCCTCCGCCATCAACGCTGGCCGCATCATTGGCTCCATACCCATGAGCGGTCAGTCCGCATTCGGACCCCATTGTAGCCGTTGACCCGTCGTCTTCGGCGTCCTAAAAGCCGACCCATAGCAGAAGGAGATTTATGCGCAGAGGCTTGTGATCCCAGCCGCAAATAGCGGTATCGCCGGCACCACAGGATGGTCGCCGAACCTCTTTGCATATCTTTTCTGCGGAGTTCTCATGAATACCGAGGACGTTTTGATTCGGCCTTTCGAGGCAGCGGACACCCATAAACTTTCGAAGATCTGGCTCGAAGCCTCATTGCTTGCTCACCCGTTTATAGGCGAGCACCGTTTGATGGCTCAACAGGCGCTAATCGAAGAGCAGTATCTGCCAAGCGCTGAAACATGGGTCGCAACTATGAACGGTCAACCGGCCGGCTTCATCAGTTTGCTCGAGACCTTCATTGGAGGACTGTTTATTTGTCCGGACCGTCAAGGGCTGGGAATTGGAAGCCGTCTAGTCTCGCACGCCCTGACTTTGAAGGGTGAA
The DNA here is from genome assembly GCA_900470445.1 of Hyphomicrobiales bacterium. Lineage (GTDB taxonomy): Bacteria > Pseudomonadota > Alphaproteobacteria > Rhizobiales > Devosiaceae > Devosia. Next base: position 6,113 of record UCAU01000002.1, read on the forward strand.
CTTACGCTTGAGGTCTACACTCAGAACCTGCAAGCGATGGGCTTCTACAGATCACTCGGCTTTCAGGAGCTTTCTCGGCGCTCGGCGGACGATGAAGGTTATCCCTACGAAAATGCGCGTTTGTGTCTGATGGCATGACGATTTGCCGGGCGGTGAAGCTGCCGTCCGGCAGCAATCTACTGCAGTTGCCCAAACGCAGTCGGTCTGAAATCCACCGTTATCGCCATTGCCGGTCTCTCACCGGAACGGCCGCTTTTGAGATACGTCAACACCGCGCCAATGGCTGAGACGGAGCGCTTGGGTAGCTGCGGTGAGACCTCGAGTGGCCACCGCTGACGGGTTCCGACCGCATCGTCGCCTTGGAATGCTCGTTCGGCGTCGGGGAATACCTCTGGGCCCTTCGCTTTTCTCACGGGAAGATTTTTAGCCCGTAGCCGCGTATTTTCCCGGCCCCACTCCTGCGGAACTACTGAGCAAATCGGCGCCAATGAGGCATTACCGATTCCACTCGCGATGCAGGGTCTCGTTGCTCAATCCCCAGAACAGCAGCAGCGTCATGGCGATGGCGACAACGGTCGCGATCAGCAGCTTGCGCAGCAGGCGCGGCGACTATCTCTCCGGCCTCTGTCTGGTAGCGGGCACCGGCATCCGCATTTTATTCCGCAAGCTCGAAGGACTTGCTTGCACCGGCTGGGCAGCGTTCGGGACGTGCCTGAGGAAACGATATCCTCCTCGGCGGAGGGTAGGAGCCACCGGTCGCCGTTGTCACTCGTGTGGAATGGGCGCGTTGCCGTCCGGCAGCAAACGACCCTGTCGGACTGTACTTAAACAGAGACGGAAAGCGACATCGGCAACATGTCGGCGCGAGTCTTGGCGCTACTTGGTCATTGATATCGGACAGCATCCAGAGGGCTTTGTGGCAGAAATCTGGCGTGATACGAATGCGACTCTGTTTTGAACATTTTTTTGAGTTCGGTCATGGTTTTGCGGTGGCTTAAGGGGCTGGCTTCCGGCGGTCGCGCAGTGGGCGCTACTGCGTTTCTTGCGGGGCTGATGGGCCTGTCGGTCCCGGTGCTGGCGGCATCATCCGACTGTACTGCCATCAACAGCCAATGGTCCAATGTCACTCAGTCCGGCGGCCTGGAGAAGTACGAAGAGTATTACTCTCTGATGCCGGGTGAGCAGATCACCTATTCGGCGTCGACCACGGGGAGCACGAACGGGGCCGGAGACCCCTTCAATGGCGGCGGCTTCGCGGTTTACCTCGGACCGGACTACCACCTGGGCTTGGAAGAATATGCCACCTCTGGAAACGAGGTGGTGGCCAGCGGTTCGGTCACCGTCGACAGCAGCGGTCAGGTAACCCTTTACGCCTGGAGCGGCGCCAGCGGAGCGACCGTGTCCGCCACTGTGGTGTGTGCGGTGCCAACGCCGCCAGCCGCAGTGGCGAGCGTATCGGTGCCCGCCGATGGCACCTATCGGATCGGCGAGACGCTTTCCTTCACCGTGAATTTGGACAACGTCGTTACGGTCACTGGAACTCCCAGGCTCGCATTGGTGGTGGGGTCGACCACGCGCTACGCGAACTTCGTTTCCGGCAGCGGATCATCGGCCCTGTTGTTCCAGTACATGGTCGTTTCAGGTGATTTGGATAGCAATGGCGTTTCGGTCGGACCGCTCTCGCTCAATGGGGGAATGATACGCGATGGAGCGAGCAATGACGCCGTGCTGACGCTGAATAGCGTCGGCAGTACGGCGGCTGTCAGTGTGGATGGCGTAGCACCCGGCGTCACCGGCGTCAGCGTCAGCGGGACCCCTGCCGCCAACGCCAGTCCGGTGGTGTTCACGGCCGACTTTTCCGAGCCCGTTTCCGGGCTTTCAACCTCGCAATTCAGCGTCACGACGACAGGCACGGCCAGCGGGACGATAAGCGCCATTTCGGCCTCGTCCGGGTCGACTGTCGACGTGACGGTTTCCAGCATCAGCGGCCAGGGAACGCTGCGGCTGGACGTCAATGCCTCGTCGTCCGTCGTCGATTCCGCCGGAAATAGCCTGGCAACGGGTTTCACCGCGGGCGGCACGCATACGGTCGACATGAGGGCCGACCAGACAATTACCTTCAACAATCCCGGCGCGCAGAATTTCGGGACAACGCCGACGCTATCGGCGACGGCGAGTTCGGGTCTCGCTCCGACCTTCTCGTCGTCGACACCCGGGGTGTGTACCGTGACGGGCGGCGGAACACTCAGTTTCGTCACCGCCGGCGCCTGTACGATCGACGCCGACCAGGAGGGGGATGCCGCCTATCTCGCTGCGCCGACGGTCACCCAATCCTTCACGGTCAACGCTGACATCCCCGGGGCACCCTTGATCGGAACCGCGACGGCGGGGGTTGGGCAGGCCAGCGTGAGCTTCATGGCGCCCGCCTTCGATGGTGGGGCCGCCATTACCGGATATGCGGTGACGGCCAATCCGGGTGGCCTGACAGGTACCGGCATATCGAGCCCTATCCTGGTTACGGGGCTGACCAATGGCGTTGCCTACACCTTTACCGTGACGGCAACCAATTCGGCGGGGACCGGCGCAGCCTCATCCGCGTCGAATGCGGTGACGCCAGCTTCGCCGCAGACGATTACCTTCGCCACTCCGAGCGCACAGAACTTTGGTACGGCACCGACGCTGACCGCTACCGCGAGTTCTGGGCTGACGGTAACCTTCAGCTCGAGCACGACGGGTGTGTGCACCATCACATCCGGCGGGCTTTTGACGACGATCTCGGCGGGAACCTGTACGGTCAATGCCGACCAGGCGGGCAATGGCACTTATCTAGCCGCAACCCAGGTCAGCCGCAGCTTTACCATAAACCCCATCGTTCCCGGAGCGCCAGGTGCGGTGGTGGCAACAGCAGGAGATACGCAGGCCTCGGTGGCGTTTTCCGCACCGGCGAGCAGCGGGGGCGCCAGCGTTACAGGCTATACGGTGATGGTGACCCCGCCCGATGTTTCGCCCGCCAGCGGTGCCAGCAGCCCGATCGTGGTCACAGGATTGACTAATGGGCAGGCCTATACCTTCACGGTGACGGCGGATAACGCCGCAGGCACCGGACCGGCCTCGGCTGCGTCCAGTTCCATCACCCCCAAGGCGGTGCAGACGATTACCTTCTCCAATCCGGGGGTGCAGGATTTCGGCACCACGCCAACCCTTGAAGCCACGTCGGATTCCGGCCTGCCCGTGACCTTTACGTCCAGCACGACCGGCGTTTGCACCATCACATCAAGCGGGGGGCTGACATTCGTGTCGACGGGCACGTGCACGATCAATGCCGACCAGGCGGGCGATGCCAGCTATCTGCCCGCCACGCAGGTCTCCCGGAGTTTTGCGGTGAGTGGCGTGCTGCCAGGCGCACCCACAGGGGTGAGCGCCCTCGCCGGCAGCAGCATGGCCACGGTCAGCTTCACCGTGCCCGCTGACACCGGCGGGTCCTCCATTCTGGACTACACGGTGACCGCCAGCCCCGGCGGCGCGACGGCAGCAGGAACCTCCAGCCCGATCGTCGTCGGCGGCCTCATCAATGGTGTGATCTATACCTTCACCGTGACGGCGCGCAATTCCAGCGGGACCGGCACGACCTCGGCCGTGTCGGCACCGGTAGTGCCCGGGACGGCGCAGACGATCACATTCGCCAACCCGGGCCCGCAGGTCCTGGGCACTTCGGTGACGTTGTCCGCCTCCGCGACATCAGGGTTGTCCGTCCACCTTGCGAGCACCACGTTAGCCATCTGCACTGTTACGGCCGGGGGCACGCTGACCCCGGTATCGACCGGCACCTGCACCATCGAGGCGAGCCAGGCGGGGGACAGCACTTATCTGCCCGCCGCGCCGGTTCAGCAGAGCTTTGTCATTGGTTCGACCGCGGTGACAGTGGTGCCGGCAAGCGGAGCATTGCCCGATGCGATGGCCGGGGAAGGCTATTCGGCACAATTCATCGCCTCGGGCCAATCCGGAACTGTGCTTTGGTCAATATCGACAGGCACCCTGCCAGCGGGCATGGTGCTCAACGCGTCGACTGGCGAACTGACCGGACCGATCGATGCTGGCGCAGAGGGCGCCTTCAGCTTCACCGTGGCCGCCACCGATCAGGCCGGGGGTGGATCGGGGAGCGCGAACATGACGCTCAAGGTCCTGACGCGTGCGGTAGCTGCCGAGAACAAGGAAGTCACGGTGCCGCCCGGTGCCACGCCGCCACCGATCAACCTGGTCGAGAACGCCACCGGCGGTCCCTTCACCGCCGCAGCCGTTGCGGGCGTGGAGCCAGCCATTGGCGGTACCGCCGAGATCATCATGGGCCTCGTTTCGGCGATCGAAACCGACTATCCGGGCAGTTTCTACCTCCAGTTCACACCCAACCCGCAATATTCGGGTACGGTCGTGGTCACCTACACCCTGACCAGTGCACTGGGCACATCCGACCCGGCGACGGTGACCATCCACACCAGCGTCGATACGGTGGCTGTAGAGGACCTGTTTTCCGATCTGTCACGGGGATTCATCACCGCGCGCGGCAATCTGCTGGCCGGAGCCATCGAGACTCCGGGGCTGCGCGAGCGGCGCGGCCAGGCGGGTGCGTCGGCTCCGGGCACTATCAACGCAATTCCTGGCGGCAACTCAGTGACCATGAGTTTCGCCTCGAGCAGCTTGCAGATCGCGGCTTTCGAGGCGATGGACGGGCTGGTGGCCGATGCGGTCGATACCGGTGGAGTGAACTTCTGGATCGACGGAACGGCAACCCTGCACGTGCGCGGCGGCAATGATAGCGATTATTGGGGCTCGTTCTCCCTGCTCTCGGCGGGCGCCGACGTGCTGGTCAACCAAGACCTCCTCGTGGGCGTGGTGAATCATGCCGACTGGATGGAGGACAGCAGCAGTTCGAGCAGTGTGACGGGACAGGGTTTCCTGGTGGGGCCCTATGTGTCGGCGGAACCGGTCGATGGCGTGTTCCTCGATGCAAGCGTTCTCTACGGGCGGAGCTGGAATGACGCATCGACGCAGATATTCCAGGGCACGTTCGACACGGAGCGGCTGATTGGCCAGGTCAGGCTGGAGGGGACCTGGGATCTCGGCGACGGACTCAGCTTCCGGCCCTTTGCAAAGCTGTTCTATCTGCGGGAGGAGATGGAGAGCTATGTCGTCGATGATGGAGCCGGCAATACGGCGTTGGTACCGGGATTCCTCAGCGAGCAGTTGAAGCTCAGCGGCGGCGGCAGCCTGCATTTCGTGCTGGAGACCGAGAATGACCTAATAGTGCGCCCCTACCTGGGACTGCAACTCGGGCTTACAGTGGACGATGAGCAGGTTGGGCAATCGGCGGCGCTCAGCGGCGGCGTGGATCTGACCGGCTTGGGAAGTTGGACGCTCGGTCTTCTTACCCAGGCTGACTTTGCCAGCGAGGGCTTCCGATCGATTTCCGCACGAGCACGGTTTGGCCTTTCCTTCTAGTTGGCTGGGGTGGCGGGTACGGCAACTCAAGAACATTTTTGCTTTCACGTTGATTGCTCTCCCGAAGCGCTTCGGCGCTTGGCTTCCAAAAGACCTGTTGAAAGCCAATTAGCCCGAGACAGGGGCGTTATTCCACGCCTACTCACATCGATGTGCTATGAATGCGTGGACCTCGCTATCTCAAAGGCGGACAAGTAGGACGCGGTGATCAGAGATGCCAGATCGACAATCCATGCGCCGGCACGACCTTCTGGCCGAGCCTCAAGGCTTGCTCACTGCAAGGAGTTGTCCAGCTTTCAGGACCATAATTGAAGGCGAACAATAGATTGCCACGGCAGCGCAGGCGGACGTGGTGAGGAAGCGGCGTGCAAGCGACGCCTGCGGACGAGAGTAAGTTGCTTATCACCTGTAGTAGCAGATCAGGGGCTGCCCAGCCTGCGAGAGAGCGCGAGCGATGTGCTTCTTGGAGGGTTCGGCAAGCTCGGGATGACGACCGTCAAGCGCCCCCACCCTGATAGCGACAGCTATATTGAACGGTCTCTCGCCCTCAAGAAGTTCAAAACCTTCCGCAGACATTTGTCAGAAGGCAAGTCACGTCCAGACCCGATTTCTGCACCTGATGACTTTTCAGCCCCCGCAATTGCCCTCGCTGATCGATCGATCGCCAGCACATAGCCGGTGCTGATCCTTCGGCAAATCTCGCGCGCCATGGCTCCCGTGCCACAACTAATCTCAAGCAGTCGAGGGGAGAGTGCGGGCACCGCGAATGTACCTTCATGGGTTGTGGAGTAATGTTAACCCCGCGAGATGTTGCTGCTGGCACCGAGCGCACCCGTTTCCAGTCCATGCCATCCACCAGTGCCAGCAGTTGCGCATGGCTCAGCTGAACCCGGCTGTGACCGATCCGTGGCCAACAGAACGCTGCCTTTTCCAGCCGCTTGGCGTAAAGGCAGAGGCCCGTGCCGTCCCACCAGACGACCTTGATCCGATCTGCCCGCTTGGCGCGGAACACATAGAGGGAACCGTTGAAGGGATCAGCCCCAGCGTTGCGCACCAGACCGACAAGCCCATCAGGCCCCTTCCTGAAGTCCACTGGTTGGCTGGCCAGGCATGCCTTTACGCCCGAGGGGATCATGCCGAGCGTATCACTCGCAAGACACGGCACAGGTGATCCTCACTTATCGCGGACTCCACACGGACTATGGCACCCGCGATGCCGATCCCGATGGCACCGCCCGAGGTTCCGGTGTCTTCGCCAGGCGCCTCACGCCGTTCAACCTGGCCCTTGGCAATGGCTTTGCGCCGCCAGCCGACCAACTGCGAGGGCGACATCCCGTTACGCCGCGCCACCGCCGAGACGTTCACGTCCCGGGCCAGCGCCTCTTCAACGATCCGCGCCTTGGTCTCGTCCGGCCAGTTGCGCCGCGCCACCGCCGGACTGTTCTCCATCCGGCTAGGCACGACCTCCAGCAACTGGAAACTTCTATCACTGGGCATATGCGCATACACAGGAACTCACACCGTCATCAACCTACGGTGCGAATATCCCAACCGTCGCGCTTCTGTCAGACGAGGTCACCTTGGCGCTTACGATGGGCCAAGCGCTTTAACGAGTTTGCCTATCGCGTCCGATCGACCCGTGCAGCACCGGCAGCAAGGAACGGGGCAAAGGCTTTGCGCACCGTCTCAAGGAATGCCCCGCTGAATTTACCGCGCGGGGTCTGGGCAGGATCGAAGTGATACGATCGCTCGATGATGTCGTAATTGCATTCGCTCACGGTAATCCAGCCTTGCTTGAAGGACGAAAGCTTGGCGCGGCGCAATTCAAGATCAGGAATTTCGATCGCGGTCTGGCCGTCATATGGCGGCGTTGATGAGATGGGCAGCAACAGGACATGGGAATGTCCCTTGGGATCGCTGATGCTGAGGATCAGGCAGACCGGGCGATCTTTTTCGCCATGCTCGCGGCCATTGCCTTCCTGCCAGCGCCACAGATAGGGATAGCTGACAATATCGCCTCGGCTGAACCGATCAGTCATCCTTGGTCGCCTGATAGTCGGCGGAATCCTGTTCGAGCTGCGCGCTGAACATTTCGGCCAGACCGGCCGGCATCTCGCCGGCGCCGTAAGCCCGGCGCGGATCGTTGTTGTTTATCATGCGTTCGAAAACATCGGCGGAGACGACGACAACCGACGCGCGACCATGTTTTGTGAGCGTGATGGGGGAACGCATGGCTTCGTCATGATAGCGTCCGAAGTGCCGGACAAACTCGGCGGATGTGATGATTTTACTCGTCATCTTGGCTCAATCTCCTGTTTCTGCATAATACAGAAAACACAGATAAATACAAGAGCGAGTTACCTGATAGGGCTCAAGCCTCGTCAGCTTCGGCGCTACCGGGTTGCAGGCGATGCAAGAAGGTGACGGCGCGTTGTGCATGGCAGCGGCGCGGAAGATTGCGCCCTTGTCTTCCTTCAACACGTCCAGCCAAGAGGCCAGATAGTTGGCGTGATTCGCGCGGTTCCCTTGCGCTACATCGCCCTCGGCCGTGCCGTAGCGCTCCGGGATCTTGCCTTCGAGCTGCTCGCGGCCGCCGTTGATCTGGGTTAGGTCAACGAGATCGAAGTCGAGGAGGGCTTGAGGCTGGGCAGGCGGACGGGTTCCGCCCTGCTCCAATCGAAGTCCTCGGCAGAGGCGTTCGTTTCCCAGAAGGCACGCTCTTCCGCTTCCGTTGTAAGGTGGGAACCGGTCTAGATCTCTTGTTTACAATAGCCTCGCCCCTTAGGACTCATATCCCGGGCCGAGACAGTGGCCTTCCGTCATCGGTGCGCCGGGGGGCGCCGCATAGGCGCTAGGCATGGGCCTCTCGGAACGATACTAGCTTACGACGACGCTCATCCCACAGCACTAACTTCACACCTGCGAGGCTGTCGGCAATCGATATCCTCCCAATGGCCTTGAGCTCGGGATAGTCACGCAGAACTTCGGGCAGGCGATAATATGGGATCCTACTGGCGAGGTGATGCACGTGGTGTATGCCGATATTGGCCGTCATCCATCCGAGAATGCCGGGCAAATCGTAGTAGGACGAGCCGTGCAGGGCTGCCTCCTTGAACTTCCAGTCGGACGCGGGAGCCCAGTGCGTTTCCTCGAACTGGTGCTGGACATAGAAGAGCCACACGCCGGCAGCCGCTGCCATGATCACAATGGGCAAATGGACCAAGACCAGAGCCTGCCAGCCGAATACCCACGCCACAGCGATGGCGAGCACCGCAATGCCGAGATTCGTTGCCATGGTGGAGAGCCATGGTGCCACACCGGCGCGCATCATGCCTACCGGCCAACGGTGCTGCAGGAGGAACAGCCATAGCGGGCCGACCCCGAACAGCACGACCGGGTGCCGATAGAGGCGGTAGCGCAGCCGGCCCATTTTCGGCAGGGCTTGGTATTCCCTTACGGTCAGGGTGTCGACATCGCCGATGCCGCGCATATCGAGATTGCCGGCGGTAGCGTGATGCTGGGCATGCGTTCGGCGCCAATAATCGTAGGGCGTCATGGTCAAGACGCCGATGACGCGCCCCGCCCAATCGTCGGCCTGCCGGTGCGCGAAGAAGGCGCCATGGCCGCAGTCATGCTGGATCATGAACAGGCGGACGAGGAAGCCGGCGGCGGGAATGGTGAACACCAGGCCCCACCAGAAACCGTAGGCGAGCGAAGTCCAGGCCAGTCCCCAGCAGAGGACGAACGGCGCGAGCGAGATCACCAGCTCCATCGTGCTGCGCCAGCGGTTGGGCTGGCGGTAACGGGACATGATCTGGGGCCATGGCCTGTCGTTTGACGTCACGTCTGGTGCAAGATCGGTCATCATGGTGTTCCTTCGGTAGCGCTACGAAGGTAGCGCTCCGCGTGCTGGAAATAGTTTTCCGCGACGACCCGGTCGCCAGCGGCGGATTGGGCATCGGCCAGCTTCAAGTAATGCTGCCTTCGTGCCTCGGCTGCATTACGATCGATGGTTGACGATCAGCTCGATTGCCCGTTGTACTGACGTCCTCATCAGGCCGCGATCTTCTGCCGGCTCAGAGGGTATGCGGCGGCATCATAGAGCGCGCGGATGGCCTCCCCTTCGAAGCGCACTTCATTCACCTCAAGGAACGAACCGGCCCGGCCATTGCTGGGCAGGTCCTCGATAACGTAGCGGATGGCCTCCGCTGCCGTCGCGAAACGACGGTACCGGGTCTGCTGGGTCTTGGCGTAGCGCCGGCTGGGAAACAGCTCTGCGCTGGCCTTGTAATTGAACTCATCCATGGAAAAAATCTCTCTGGGTTCGTGTGGTGGCATCGACGATGTGGATTCGATGCCTTGGTGTTTATGCGGCAGCGGGTAGTTCAAGCTGCGATAGAGCCAGCCCATTGCCTCGCCTGAAAATACGGCGTCGCCGATTAGGAGCCGGGCACCTCGAAGGCTGACGGGCGCCACTTCCTCAATTGCGAAGCGGATCGCCTTGGCGGCGGTGCGAAAGGTCCTGGGACCTTGTGTGAATGCGGTTGGCCAGTCGCTACCGAGATAGAGCTCAGCGCGGGCCTGGAAGTCTGGAGATGTCATAGTGTTCTCTGGGGACCCAACATATGGCGCGGGTCTTTTAATCTTCGCCTCGACCAATATGGGAGGCGAGTGCCGGCCCAGCATCTAGGCCGGCAGTCGGTTCTTAGAGGAGCGTGAGATTGGTCGCGGAAATCTTGCCATCCCGCCCGGTTTCGAGTTCGTAGGTGAGCTTGTCGCCTTCATAGAGGCCATTGAGGCCCGAGCGTTCCACGGCGGAGATATGGACGAAAGCGTCCTTGTCGCCACCCTCTGGTGCGATGAAGCCGAAACCTTTGGTCGTGTTGAAGAATTTAACGGTGCCGTTGATCATGTATGTGTAGTTCTTTCTGTGGCCCGGGCCGGAGCAAACGGGCGGTGATCCAGTGGCAAAATGCCAATGGATGCCTAAACGTTCGCAATAGAGGAGGTGGCCAGGGCCGGCGAACCGGCGAGACAGGCAGCCAACGGAGGCTGAAAACGTACGACTACTTGTGACAGAGGTTTGTGGCGAACACGAGGCGGGCGCCACATTGCGGTGGCCACGCCCAATCCTGCCTCGCCGAAGATCAAACCGAGTGAATGACCCCAAATCGGCCATCAACGCGGGTCAAGAGAATTCCCGAAATCCGCCGTGTCCCATGTAGCTTCCTGCGCCCCCGTGCGCAGGGCTCCATGTTGTTGACCGGCGTGTGCAGCTAGTAAATTTCCTAGGTGGGCACGCGTCCCCGAATGGCGTGAGCACGACCCTGGACTATAAACTCGCCCGAACTTCGAGAGTCGCGGACAGAATCGCGAATGTGATCCAATTGTTGGGCACCGAGCTTAGCAAGAACCTGTCCGATGCCTGGTGCCGAAACAGCCATCGTCCAATAGTCATCGAAACTTGGAAAGACGCGGTGCGCTACGATTTCACGGGTTTCAACGTCCATCAAACCCGCGTCGGTCCAAAGGCGGTAAAGTGCGTCGAGGCTCGCAACTTCGGAGTGAGGTGGCAAGATCGGCTCCGCGCCTGTGCTGCGCATGGCAAGATGGACATCCTCATAGGGGAAACCACCCCCTTCAATATCCCAGGCATATGCGGCAACGGTGCCACCGGGCCGAACGACACGCCGCAGTTCCGCGACCCCTTTGGCCGGATCTGGAACGAAGAAAATGACCAGCGCCATAATGGCTACATCGAAGGCGGAGGCCGGATACGGGAGCTGTACCGCGGAACCCAGAGTGAAGGTGGCCACACCCGAGTGGTGTCGGTTTCGGGCAAACTCCAGCTGCGCCGGTGATGGGTCGATCGCTTCGACTGACGTCGGCTTCGTCCGCCGAACAATCAACTCGGTGGAAGCGCCGTTTCCGCACCCGATGTCCGCCCACCTGGCGCCGTCCGGAACATCCAGCCAATCAAGGAAGTCCGCTCCTATCAGGGCGCTCCAGACGCCCATCATGGCCTCGTAGCCTTCGCCGTCGCTAAACCTCATTGCATCTGCCATGAGTTCCTCCCGCATATCGGGTAGCTTAGCGCGATGGTGGGCTCGGCGGTAGTCCTAGACCCTTGCCGTGGCACGGCAATGCCGCTCCCGAGAATTCGCGAAGGCTCGTCAAACGGCTGGAATGGGCGAAAGGGCAGGGCGATCAGACACCACCGGCGGCTCCCCACCCCATTTTGGCCATTGACGCTTCGCTTTCGAGATGACCGCTTCTGGACCTAAGACGTCAATTGGTCGCTGACGTCGATGCCTGATTTAAGGTTGCGGCTCACGCCCCCGTCTCGGCTCGTAGCGCAGCGCCACAGCGCCTGAGCTGAGCTCCTTCCGGTCGATGAGCTTCAATTCGACGTACTTGGAGAGTCCGGCGAGCAAGGTGGGCCCATGACCGGCAATTCTGGGCTGTACCACGAATTCGTACTCATCGATCAGGCCCAGCTCCGCCAGTGCCAGTGGGAGTTGCACGCCGCCCGTGAGCAGCGCCTTGCCCGGTTGCTGCTTGAGCTTCCGGACCGCCTCAGCCAGGTGTCCGCTCACGAGCTCGGCGTTCCAGTCGACGCGGTCCAACGTGCTCGAAACGACGTATTTCTTCATCGCGTCGATGGTGCGCGCGAAAGGTTCTGTCCAGTCAGGCGGCGTCGAAGTCCGCGTCGCCAGCCGCCACGCCCCTTCCATCATTCCATAGGTGACGCGACCAAAAAGCAAGGCATCGGCCCGGGCGATGCTCTCGGTGGCGTGGATATGGGTCGCGCGCAGTTGCTCCTGTTGCAGTGCCTCGTCCGATGGGATGGCGTTGTGGTGGACGCACCCGTCGAGCGTCACGTTGATGGAATAAAGAAGAGGTCGCATTACGGTCGTTGCTCCATTGCCGTTCCTGCCGCGATGGCCAGCGCGAACCGTTGCAGCTGGCTGGTCAGTCCAATGATTGCGCCGCGTGTCATCTCGGGGTCGGGGTGACGATCGGCTGTCAGGATCATCCGAACTTGACCCGCCTCGGCGTGGAGCTCGACCATCATGTCGTAAGGGTACGACTCGACGCCCGGGACGAAGTCCATGTCGAAGCGAATGTGCAGCTTACGGTGGCGCTCAATCTCCAGAAACCGACCGCTTACCCGCACCGACAGCGGCCTATCGAGGTTTGCTAGATACGCGACCTGCTCGGCACCCACCGCGGTCATCACGTGATCAAAGGTGCCGCCAACGCGCAGCTCTAAGGTCGACACCTCAAAGCGCATTCCTTCGGGTGCGAACCACTCCTCGAGCCCTTCTTTCGTCGTCCAAAGCGCCCATACGTCTTCGATCGATGCGTCGTACACCCGCTCGAACCTGATCGTATCCACGCCGGGCTCGCCGGCTTGCGCTATCACTTCTTCCCCCCAGGTTGCGGTAAGCCCCGCCGTTGCGCCAGGGCGGCGTCGAGGCGATCGAGCCGGCCCTCCCAAAGCTTGCCATAACGCCGAACCCAGTCGTCGATCACCTGGAACGGCTCGGGTCGAAGCGAATAGAGGCGGCGCGCTCCGTCAGGCCTCATCGCGACGAAACCAGCTTCCCCCAGTATCCGCAGGTGTCGTGAAACGCCGGACTGGTCGATATCCACGGCACGAACAAGGTCACCCACAGCCTGTTCGCCGCCTACCAGCGCCTCGACGATACGAAACCGCGATGGGTCGGCCAATATCTGGAACACGCTTTGTTGCATCATCGTGCATATGTATTCCTGTGCATATTCTGTGTCAAGCCGTGTGAACAACAAACCAGCCTGGCTTGGGCTCTTCATGCTTTGGGGCGACCATGTTGGTGGCGGGGCCTTGGGGTCCGCTTCTGGCGCCAAGCTGCCACTGGGAGCCGGAACAGCCGTCCGTCGCTAACCACCCCGTTATCGCCATTCCCGGTCTCTCACCGGAACGGCCGCTTTTGAGATGCGTTGACACCGCGCCTATGGCTGAAATGGGGCGCTCTGGCGACCAGCCGCTGCCGACCGCATTCTTCCGCGGCCTCCCCCGATCAGGTTGTTCTGAGCGCGGCGTTTTCGAGAATTCATCCCAGAGCGACACCGGCCGAGGTAAACATCACGAACAACAGTGCCGCTCGGGGGCTGTCCTCTGTCAAAACAGCTCCCGCGACCGCCAGCAGGTGAAAAAGGGACCGGTCGGTCGGGGTTGTTACGAAAAACCAATGCCGGCCTAACCGTCGCGGTCGGCAAACACGGCGGCGATCAACAGCAGTTCGGCGCTGAGGGTGGCCGCGAGGCGTGCGAGATGCCAAGTCCACCAGCTATCACGCAAAGTAGTCCAATTGGCGGGGATCGACTCCGGTGTCCACCCCATGATCTGGTCATTGATAGGTTGGTTGAAAAATCGGGTGACGATACCGCCAGCGACGATCGCCAACGCGGCCGCCAGATAGAGCCCCAGCACCGCAGGCCGATTGCGACCGAGCACGGCCAGCACCACCACCAGCGCCAGCGCCGCGGCAGCCATGGCCGGCAAAAGGATATTGAGACCACGAATGGAGCCCTGATGCACCTCGAGGAAGGTCGTCGGCGCATAAGCAGTAATGTCATAGCCGCGCCAAATGCCGAACATGCTGCCGGAGACGAGGCCGACAAGCAGTAGAGCAAGCACCTGGGCGGTCGTGGGCAACGCAGCAGACATCATGACCCCCGTGGTACGGCGACCCCTTGCGGCTCACGGCAGCACGGGTAAACTGAAGATATATTCAATACAGTAGTGATGCATCGAAATGATAGAAGCTGTCAAGCCGAAGCGGAAATATGCCTCGAGGCACCGCGCCGGCCAGGCGGCGGAAACGCGCGAAGCGGTGATCGCGGCGGCGCGACAACAATTCATCGCGATGGGCTGGCAGGGAACTACTATTGCTGGCGTGGCGCGGGCGGCCGGGGTTTCGAACGAAACAATCTATGCCGTGTTCGGCAACAAGCAGGCGCTGTTGCACACGGTGCTGGAGCGGGCGGTGCGGCGTGCGGAACCGACCATACCACTGCTGGAGCAGGCGGGGCTGCTGGCCATCGCAGCAGCGTCAGACCAGCGAGCGCAGATCGCGCTGTTTGCCCAGGACATTACAAGTGTGCTGGGCAATGTGGCGGTGCTCATGGCCGTGGTGCGCACAGCTGCTGCCACGGATACAGAACTCGCCGCCTTGTACCGAGGCCTCCACGATGGCCGCCGCCGTAACCTCGTTTTTGTCGCCAAGGCATTGTTGGATAAGGGCCCGTTGCGTGACGGAATGGATGCTGAGACGGCAACGGCGCTGCTGTGGCGGCTGGCCAGCCCTGAGCTGTTTCTGTTGATGACCGACATTGAGGGATTACAAGCGGCTAGCTACGCGGAGTGGCTAACAGATGCGTTGGTCGATGCGCTATTACCGAGCTAACCTGATGGTCATGTGCCATTGGCAGAATGAGTAGAGCGGTTCCTTTTCCACGCAGGGAGGCGTCGGCGGTGCGAAAGGCCAGGCGGTGATGGGCGCCGGTCCGGGGTTGGCGTCCTTGGACACCGCTGCGCGAGAGTCTGGCTGCCACTTCTATTGAAATGGATCGGAGCCGTACATAGTCCCTTTCGATTCATAATTTAAAACTGGTCACGCTTAACCCCTGTGAGCAGTATATTTCCCGAGCCTTGGAATTGTTACTTTACGATAAGCCATCGTTTGTATTTATGGCTTGTCGGCCTCTTTCCGCGCCGATTCGATCGCGCGTCTCTCCATTAAGGGACGGGCCGTTTTGACGTTCTGGGGGCTGTTCCGATGTCGTTTTTCCGTGCGCTGCACCTGCTGGTGCAAGCTGCAGGCGTGTGCCTGTCGTTTGACCGACGCGCCGAATGGCAATGGAAACGCCGCGCTGCAGCGAAGGAAACCTGGCGTAAGCAACGTCCGCTCGGCATCTTCAGCGCTGTCTTATTGGGCTCACTTATCTTAGTATCGGCGGTTCAGGCGCAAACAACCGGCGGTTGGACGCTGAATATCGACAACACTGGCTTCAACCCTATCCCAGCTGGCGCGCTGCTGCCCTATTCGATCCGCATCGATAACAATGACAACGTGGCGACGCCAGCGACGACGATCACCTTCACCATTCCCGCAAGTGCGGATTTCCTCGATGTCACTGGCGGGCTAACCAATTGCGTGGCTGACCCCGCGGCCGGGCAGCCGGCAACAGTCACCTGCGATGTACCAGTATTGGCGCCCAGTGCCATCCTCAACGCCACGGTCAACTTGCGCCCCCGGGAGCAGGGCACGATTTCCCTCACCGGCACCATGGCCAGTCCGGGCCCGACCTTCAGCCGCCAGACCACCGTGCAAAGGGGCGCTGATCTTTCGGTCGCGCTCGTCGCCGACCCTGCAACAGTCCAAGGGGGCTCTGTCGCTCACTTCAGTGCGACGGTTACCAATGCCGGACCATACCCGTCGGACAATGCTACGCTGGTGGTGTCCCTGCCTGTAGGGCTATCCACCGATGTCTCAATGCCTGCTGGCTGCTCGATCGCCGGCCGCGACATCACCTGCGTCATCGCCGGGCCCATTGGGATTGGCGCATCTATTCCGCTGGACTTCTCGGCTCAAGTTACCGCCTCCAATGCGTCCACGATCACGCTGGCCGCCGAGGTGAATTCAACCTCGCCGCGCGACGGGGTGAACGACAATGACGGCGCCACGGCCGACATCAATGTTACCCCGGGCACGGATGTCAGCATCGGCAAGACCCGTGCGCCTCAGGGGCTGATCCTTGTTGGCGATACGGTTACCTTCACCCTTGAGCCACGATTTGTGGGCGTAGCTCCCACTTCAGCCGGCATTCAAGACGTCGTGCCGTCGAACTATTCGATCGACAGCGTTGTTCCCACGCCGGGTTCTGGATGGACGTGTCCGGCGCCGGCGGGCCAGACGATCAATTGCAGCTACGCTGCCGGGGGCGGCACGAACTACACCGCGCCGATCACCATCACGGCGACGGCCATCGACGCCACGTCGCCAACTGTCGGTGTCACGAATACGGCGAGCATCAACTCCCCCAACGAGAACGCCGATGCAGGCGGCAACAATTCGGGTAATGACGGCGCTGCTTTCATCGCTGTGCCCACCATCGATCTCAATGCGGAGAAAAGTGGCCCGCCGCGTGGATTGGTGACCGTCGGCAATTCCTATGATTTCCGCCTTTATACGTTCAATGAAGGCAATGCTGGCTTCTTCGGGCCACTTACCATTACTGATCATCTTCCGGCAGGATTGACGCTTACATCGGCAGCTCTGCCAGGCGGCTGGAGCTGTTCGCCGGCGCTGCCACTGGTCGGCGGACCGGGCGCCGATTTCACCTGCGTCACCAACAACTACACTGAATCCTCGCCGCTGGGGCCGACGCAGCGGACGCCGGACCTCGTCCTGACCGCCGAAGTGACTGCGCCCGGCGCGATCTCAAACTCCATGACGGTGTCCTTCCCGAACTGGGATCAGGGCGGAGATATAGACCCCTCGAACAATACCACCGGAATTGGCCTGACTGGCGCTGACAACGCGAACTGGGCCGATTTAAGCGTCCTGAAGACGATGACCGCGCCAAGCCCGATAAACTCGGGCGACCAGGTCACCTTCGAGATGGAATTGGTCAACATAGGACCGGCACCAGCTCTCAATGTCGTCTTGGATGATCGGTTGAACGATATCGTCGCCGCCGGTGGGGGCGAGCCGGGCCCAAGCGATGTGACGGTGGTCACGTCGCCGGGCGTCGCCACGGGAATGGCTTGCGTAGTCCCGACCAGCAGCGGCTATTCGCGCGATCTGCAGTGCACGGTCGATGCGCTGCCCATGTGTACGCAGGGTGTTGACTGCCCCAAGGTATCCGTCACGGTTCGCACCGGCAGCCAGGGTGCCAAGACCAACACCGCAACCGCCTTTTCAACGGTCACGCCGGATAACGACACCGCCAACAACACCGACAGCGTCAACTACGCCGTGGTCTCGCGCACCGACGTGACGGTCGCCAAGTCCAGCCCGGCATCCTCTACGGGCGCCAACGCCGGGCAGGAATTGATCTATGTGCTGACAGCGGGCGTGCCGCTGAACGGCCTCAGCGATGCTGACAACGTGACCATCGTCGACACTTTACCGGCTGGCGTGGTGTTCAAGAGCGCCGCGCCGAGCAGTGGCTCCTGCTCTGTCCTGCCGGGCGTTGACACAATAACCGGTCCCGGCAACAACACGATCACCTGCAACCTTGGCACCATAACCAACGGTTCCCAGCAGACCGTCTCGGTGCGCGTGGTTCCAACGACTGCTCAGGCTATTGCCGGCGTCCCCATAAATAACGTCGTCGACGTCACCACCACCACCGACGAGACCGGCGGTGCGGCACCCAATCACGCCGAACTGTCGCTCAGCGTGCTGCCGCCGGAGCTGGACCTGATTATCAGCATCGTCGATGCTCCCGATCCGATACCGGTCGCCACGGACACGACCTACACCATCACCATCCGCAATAGCGGACCGTCCGATGCGTTCAATCTTGATGTGCTCGATACGCTGCCGACGACCGGCCTTGCCAATCCGCGCATCGTCTCATTTCCGCCTGGTGCCAACTGCGTTTTGAACGGTACTAGCGCTACCGTGCCCGGTGGCACCATGAGCTGCGAAATTCCAACTCTGGCAGCCAACACTCAGGTGCAAATCACAGTTGCCATGGAAGGGGTGGCGCGCGGGCGCCACACCAACAATGTCTCGGTGACTTCAGACGAAACGGTCGCGGGCTTCGAGAGCCCCACCGACAATAACGCGTCCTATGAAGACACCACCGTACGCGAACGTGCCGACCTTCTGGTGACCAAGGTTCCCAGCGCGGCTATCGTTGATTTGCGCGAGGAGTTCAGCTGGACTATCACTGTGACCAACCAGGCCGGTGCTGGCCTGGGCGTCGCCGAATGGGTGACCCTGACCGACATGCTGCCCGAAGGCATGGAGCTGACCCAATTGCCAGTGGCGTCGGTGGGTACTTGCTCAGGCGTCGTAGGCGGACGCAACATTTCCTGCGAGCTCGGGGATATGGCCTCGGGCGCTGTGGCCACGGTGACGCTCTCGACCAAGATCACCTCGACCATTGCCGCCTCTGCCGAAAACTCGGCCACTGCCAATACGCTGTCGTTCGAGCAAAACCCGCCGAACAATACCGGCACCGGACAGGTTACCACAGTCCAGGCGAGCAGCATCAGCGGCACGCTCTACCGCGACTTCAACAGCAATGACACAAGGGGCGCCGAAGACACCGGCATCAGCGGCATCACCATGTCGGTGACCGGCACCGCGACCCACGACGGCGCTGCCATCACCGCGACGACCACCACCGGTAGCGACGGCAGCTACAGCTTCGCCACCCTACCGCCCGGAACCTACAGCGTCTCCTATGGCACGATAAGCGAGCCGCACCTGGTCGACGGCAAGGCTCTGCCGGGGCCCAACGGGTCGGGCGCTAACCCGACAGCGAACGGGGTCGGCAGGATCGACGGCATCGTCATCACCAACTCGTTTTTCTCGGTGGGCCAGGACTTCACGCGCGTTCCTGTTCCCCGGATTGGCCTGAGCAAGACAGCCGGCATCATAGCTGTGCAGCCCGATGGCAGCTACTTCATCCCCTATACGGTGACGGTCAAGAATCTCAGCCTTGAGCCGGTCAACACCATCGCCGTCACCGATGTGCTGGATGGTGCATCGCAGAACTTCGGCGCCTATAGCGGCGGCGGTGCTCCTGCCGAAGGGCAGTATCGTATCGCTTCGGTCTCAGGCGGCGCATTTGGAACCCTGAACACGGGCTTTACCGGAGCTGGTGCCAATACGCTGGTTTCCGGGGGAACCCTGGCGGCGGGCGCCAGCGGCACGGTCACATATACGGTGCATATCAATCCAGCGATTCCACGGATCGTGCCGTCCCCTGTGCACACCAACCAGGCCAGCGTGGCAGGTACCGGGCAGAACTCGGGAACGCCGGTAACGGACCTTTCGCACAACAATTCGAATCCCGACCCGGACAATAACGGTATTGCCAACGAGCCCGGCAACAACACGCCGACCACGGTTTCGCAGACCCCCGCGCCAGCCGTCACGTTGGTCAAGACCGCTACGCCCGCGTATAGCGGAGCACCAACTGTCGGAGGCCGCATCGACTACAGCTTCACGGTCACTAACACCGGCAACACACCGCTGCTGAACGTGCTGGTAACTGACCCGCTACCCGGCCTGGTGGGTTTGAGCACAACCCCCATCCCTCGACTTGATCCTGGCCAATCCGATAGCACCACCTTCACCGCCCATTACCTGCTCACTCAAGCCGACATCGACAGTGGTTCGCGGTCAAATACGGCCTCAGTGTCCGGCCAGTGGGGCATTAATGGTGGCACGGCGCAAAATGTGAGCGCAAGCAGCACTGCAAACGTTCCGGCGCTGAGCGATCCCGAGCTGACGCTCGTAAAGGAATTGGAATCGGCCGTCGACATCGGCAATCCGCGCACCGAGGTGGGTGATGTGGTCCGCTATCGGTTTAAGGTCACCAATACCGGCAACACCACGCTCACCAGCGTGACGGTGGCAGATGCCTTGCCGGGCGTTGCTCCGGACCCGGTCAATGCCTTTAATATCGGCACGCTCGCCCCGGGGGCTGAGACCACTGTTTACGCCAACTATCCGGTCACGCAGGCGGATATCGACGCTGCCACGGTGCAAAACAGCGCAACCGCAAGCGCACTGCATGGTTCCACCCCGATCAGCACGCCGCCGAGCACGGTCGCGACTCCGCTTTTCCGGCAGTCGAGCCTAACGCTGACAAAGACGTTGGCCAGCACCATTCCGCCAGTGCCGCGCGAAGGCACACCTGTCACTTGGACAGTAAGGGCGACCAACACAGGCAATGTGACGCTGAGTAGTCTCGTCGTCACCGACCCATTCCCCAATGCTGTCGTCTCGCCGACGTCGCTGGCTAGTCTCGCCCCCGGTGCATCAGCTGACTTCAGCGTAGTAGCGCCGCTGCGCCAACAGGACATCGACGCCGGCACAGTCAACAATACCGCCACCATCAACTTCAACGATCCAGCCGGCCCGAAGACACCGGTTGACGCAAGTGCGATCGTCACTCTGCCGCCGCAGACGCCTGCCATCGCGCTACAGAAGACGGGCGACGTGTCGGCGCTAACGAACCCACCCCAGGTGGGCCAGGAAATCGTCTACACGATTATTATCCGCAACACCGGCAACGTGCCGCTGGACGAGATAACACTGGCCGATCTGCTGCCCGATGTCGTGATTGACGCTGCTGATGTGACTAGGCTGAGCACGGCCGTTCTGCAGCCGCAGAATGACGCAGGCACGGCCACCGATACCGACATCACGGTCACAGTGCGCTATGCGCTCAAGCAATCGGATGTCGACGCCGGCGAGGTGGAGAACACCGCCATAACGACAGGTAAATCGACTGTCGATGACACTCTCGTTACGGACCAGGGCGGAACGGACTTTGGCACCAATGATCCGACGGTGACCAGCCTGTCGCAGGCACCGCAGATCAGTCTCGTCAAGACCATTGCTAGCGCTGCCTTGAGTTCTCCGCCGCAAAAGGACGACCTGATCACCTACGCGTTTTCGGTTCAGAACACCGGCAACGTGACGCTGAACAACATCCAGCTCACCGATCTTATGCCCGATGTGCTGGTTTCCGGCAGTTGGACAGGTCCACTGGCGCCAGGTGCCAGCAACGACACCGCCTTCACTGCCACCTACGCCCTCAAGCAAGCCGACATTGATGCGGGCACATTTGCCAATTCGGCGCGGGTCGATGCCACGGGTCCTGGTCCCGGTGGTACGGACATCCCAGTTTCCGACATCTCGGGGACTGCCATCGGCAACGACGATACGACCGACCTGGGCCCGCTCACACGCACCACGGCGCTCACCATCGTGAAATCGGCTGATGACTCCAATCTAAGCACGCCACCACAAGCCGGCGAGGAGATCACCTATACCTTTGTCGTGACCAACACCGGCAACCAGACGCTGACCAATGTCGTCGTCGCCGATCCATTACCGGATCTCGTCCTGACATCCCCGAACACGATTCCGACCTTACTGCCCGGTACTGCCAACGCGGTTACTATTTCGGCGACCTACGTACTTAAGCAGTCCGACATCCAGGCCGGCGAAGTTCGAAACCAGGCCACTGCTAGCTTTGAAAACCCGGACGGCCCGCAGCCACCTGTGCTCTCCAATGAGATCGTGGTGCCCCTGGACCAGACGCCATCAATTGCGGTGGTGAAAACGGCCTCGTCCGCTCTGAGCGAACCGGCGGTCGTGGGTGAGGTGATTACCTACACCTTTACGGTGACCAATACGGGCAATCTCACGCTCGATAATGTCGAAATCAGTGATCCTCTGCCTCGACTTACACCCAGTTCCTTCGCTGTGGGCACGCTTTTGCCGGGCGAGAGCTCGGCCCCACTCACCGCCACCTATGCGATCGATGCGGCGGACGTAACGGCCGAGGAGGTTGTGAATCAGGCCGTTGCCACGGGCACCTTTAACGATGGCTCCGGCCCGCAGCAGATTACGGATCTCTCCGGACCTACCAACGATACCGACCAGCCGATCACTGTTCCTGTGGTCAAGGCAGAGCCCAGCCTTGCCATCGCCAAGACCGCAAGCTTTGCCAATGGAGGCGGCTATACGCGTGTCGGCGACGTCATCGATTACCAGTTTGTCGTCACCAACACAGGCAACGTGCCGCTCACCAATGTCACGCCGCGCGAGCTTGCCTTGACGTTCAACGGCCAGCCGCCAGCAGGCGAACTCGATCCAATCCAGCCGGGGCCAGTTCCGCTGGCCGTGGGCGAAGAGGCCACATTCAACACCCGCTATGTACTGACACAGGACGACATCAATAACGCCGCGGGCATTGCCAATGGTGTCAGCAACACTGCCGATGCGACTGGCGTGTACACGTCTGCCCTGGTTGGCGTGCTGGCCGTCGAGGCGGAAGATGACACGGCCACCTTGATGGTGCCCGCGCAGGAGCCCGCCGACATCACCATCGCCAAGCGGGCGCTGGTTTCCACCATCCGGCGTGGTGAGACTGCGTCTTTCGTCATCACTGTGACCAACAGTTCGCTGGCCGATGTCGGGCTTGTAACGATCGCCGATCGGGTTCCCGCGGGCTTTGTCTTCGTCGAAGGGACTGCGACTGTGAATGCGGCTCCGGTCACCCCTACGGTTGCCGGGCCAGTCGTCACCTTCTCCGACGTGCCGTTGGGGCCCAATAGCAGCGTCGAAATCGGCCTTGTGCTACGCGCTCTACCGACGACCCCGCCCGGAAACTACCGGAACACGGCCTATGGAACCGACGCCTTTGGGACGCCATTGGCGCCCCCCGCACATGCCGATATCCGCATCGATCCCGAGGCGATCTTCGATTGCAGCGAGGTGATCGGCAAGGTCTTCAGCGATCTTGATCGCGATGGCTACCAGGACGAAGGCGAACCGGGCATTGCTGGCGCAAGGCTGGCGACCGTCCGCGGCACTTTGATCACCACGGACGCTTTCGGACGCTTCTCGGTGCCGTGCGCCGACCTGCCAGACGGCAATATCGGCTCGAACTTCGTGCTGAAATTGGACGAGCGCACGTTGCCCGCCGGCTTCTCGATGACTACGGACAATCCGGCCATGGTCCGACTCACCGCGGGCAAGATGACCGAAATGAACTTTGGCGCCTCGATCGGTCGCGAAATCCGCCTCACCCTCGACAACTCCGCTTTCGTCGGTGGCTCTGAGGTTCCGACGGCAGCGCTCGATGACGGCATCAGGCAACTGATGACGCTCCTAACCGATCACACGACGACGCTCTACATCGCCTATGGCGGCGAGGCGGGGGATGATCTCGGTCGCCAGCGCGTCGAGCATGTCATCGCTTTGATACGCCAGCAGTGGCGGCAAGCGGGCGAGCCGTATCGGCTCGTCATCAACACCGATCCGATGGAGCGTTGAGCCATGAATTTCACAACTCTTCGCGCCGCAATGATGACTGCCTGCTCGGCTCTGGCCATTGGGCTGGCAACGCCCGCCTTCGCGCAAATGGGCTTTTCCATCGCCGTCGACGGCATGCACGTTTCCGGTGATCCAATCGCGCCCGACCACAAGCGCCAGACCGATACGGCATTGGCCCGCACCGACATCCAGGTCACGTTCGATGGCCTGGATGCGGCGCCGAGCTTGAATGTGCTGCCTGCGGACCGACGCTCGGTCTATCGGGCTGGTGAGCCGGTGAGGTTCGTGATCGATACCAACTACGCGGCATGGATCGAGCGCGCTGAGGTTCGTCTCTATGACGCCAGCAGCGATGATCTGCTGGCGGTCCTGCCGGGGCAGCCCGGCAAAGAGCTCTTGTGGTCGATGCCCGCTAATACGGGTGCGGAGTTCTATTATGTGGCTCGCGTCTATGATCGCGACGGTCGCTTTGACGAAACACTCGCGCTGCCGTTGACGCGCAGCGAACTCAGTGCCCCGTCAACCAAAGACCTACCGGTTTGGGGCGATGACCGCACCGCCTTACGCAACATCTCGGTGTACGGCGGCACGGTTACGGTGCATGGCACGAACCTGCCGGCCGGCGGGAGCGTGCGCTTTCTGGGCGAGAGTGTGCCCGTGGATGCCAGCGGGGCCTTCGTGGCCAAGCGCATTCTTCCCTCTGGCGACCACACTATCGAGATCGCCGTCGATGACCCGGATGGGGATGTCGTCGTCTTCAATCGCGACATCAATATTCCTTCCGAGGAGTGGTTTTATGTCGGCATGGCAGACCTGACGGTCGGCAAGCGATGGGGCGACGGCAGGATCATTGCGGCCAATCCCGAGGAATTCGACGGCATCTATGCAAAAGGTCGCGCCGCTTTTTATCTCAAGGGCAAGATCAAAGGCGAATATCTGCTGACGGCCTCGGGCGACACAGGGGAGGGGCCGCTCAATGAAATGTTCAGTGGCATGCTTTCCACCGATCCACAGGCCCTGCTGCGGCGCATCGACCCTGACGAATACTACCCCGTCTACGGCGACGATTCCGTGCTGGTCGACGATGCCCCTACTCGGGGCAAGCTCTATGTCCGGCTCGAGCGCGGTCCCAGCAACGTCATGTGGGGCAATTTCCGCACTGTGGTGGGCGATAGCGAGCTACTGCGCCGCGAGCGCGTGCTGTATGGGGCTTCTGCTCGGCTTGAATCGGATGCCGTAACAGCCCAAGGCGCCCCAATTTACGAAGCCAATGTCTACGCGGCCCAACCTGGAACCCTTCCGGCACGTGATGTGCTACGTGGCACTGGCGGCTCGGCCTATGTGTTGCGCCGGCAGGACATCGTTGCCGGATCTGAAACGATCACCATCGAGCGGCGCAACGCCATCACAGGCCTCGTTGTTTCGACCACGACACTACGCGCAGGTGTCGATTACACGATCAACTATATGCAGGGTGTCATCATCCTTGCTCGACCGCTCAGTTCCACCCAGCGCTCCGAGGGGGCGGTGCAGTCCTCCAGCGACGATGTCGTGAATCTGGTAGTGCAATACGAATTCAGCCCACCGAATGCGGACCTGGACGAGTTTGCCTTTGGTGGCAGCGGCACGATCCGGCTGAACGATGCTGTCACAGTGGGCGCCGTCGGTATGACCGAGACGATGGAGGACGAAAGCGACTTGCGCGTCTATGGCGCTAATATTCGCGTTGCCCCCACCGAGGACACCTTCATCGAGGCCGAGATTTTGCGCAGCGAGGGCAGGGCGCTGTCGAGCTGGGTCTCCACTGATGGCGGGCTCACCTACGTGCAGCAGGCCGCTGTGGCGGCCGATTCAGACGCCTATGCCTATCGGCTTCATGGCCAGGCCGATATTGATGACTTCTTCGAAGGCACTTTCGACGCGATTGCAGGCTTTACACTCGAAGGCCGGGAGGCGGGGTTCTCGACGGGCGAACTACAGACGCAGCACAACACCTTAATCTTCAACGGCTTTATCGACGCCCAGATCAACGACCATCTGGCGCTGGCGCTCGATTATGATCGCATCAGCAACGAAACGGGGGCTCGCCGCGACGAGCTAGGGGCCGAGCTGAGCTACACGCTCAACGATGACTGGACTGTCAGCGTGGGCGTGCTGCATCGGGACGAGACCCGCCCGGGCGGGCTTGCCAAGGACAATGGCAGCCGCACCGACGTTGGCGCGCGCGTGACCTATAGTCCGACCGATGATCTTTCCGTTTTCGCCTTCGGCCAGGCGACGCTGGCGCACACGGCCGGCTATGGTCGCAACGATCGGCTGGGCGTTGGTGCAGATCTCAAGCTCGGCGTCGATTGGGCCCTGTTCGGGGAAGTATCGACTGGCTCTACGGGGCCGCAGGCGCTTGCGGGGATCAGCCATGAATCTGAGCCCGGAAGGCGCACCTATCTCGGCGTGCGCGTCAGCCCCGAGGCCCAGGAGGATCTGTTTTCCGACCACCAGGCTAAGAGCGGGCTCGTCCTCGGGTCCGAGCAGCGGATCAACGACGCCCTTACGGTGCACGCCGAAAACAATTACGGCTTGTTCTCCGAAGCGGGATCAACCACTGCCCTTTACGGCGTGAAGTTCACGCCCGACAAGTTCTGGACCGGTTCGGGCACCTACGAGACCGGCCGTATCCGGGATGACGACGCCTCAGACTTCGAGCGGCATGCGGTCTCTGTGGGCCTTGGCTACAAGGACGAGGGGATCGAGTGGAGCGGCCGAGGCGAGTTGCGGGTGGAAGACTCGGCCGATGGCACGCGGGATCGCACCACCGCACTGCTGCAGTCTGGGCTTTCGGTCAAGACTGCCGACGACTGGCGCATCCTTGCCGGCATCGACGGCCTGTTCAGCCGCTCCGACCAGAGTACCATACTTGATGGGGACTATGTCGAAGCCAGCGTTGGAGCTGCCTATCGCCCAGTAGACAATGACCGGCTGAACGCGCTTTTCCGCTACACGTACCTCTATGATTTGCCGGGGCCTGATCAGGTGTCACGAGGCGGTTCGGTATTGGGCCCGGCACAGCGCAGCCACATCCTGAGCGTCGATGCCAACTACGACCTCACGCAGTTCCTGACAGTCGGCGCGAAATATGGCGTGCGTATCGGGGAGACATCGGAAACGCGTAAGAGCAACGACTTTATCGCCTCGACCGTGCATCTTGGTGTGCTGCGTGCCGATCTCAGTGTACTCGAAGACTGGGGTTTGCTGCTGGAGGGGCGCATGCTTTACAATACGCAGACTAGCATCTCCGATTTTGGCGTTCTTGCGGCTGTGTCCTACGACATCACCAAGGAGCTCCGAACGACCGTCGGCTACAATTTCGGCCAATTCTCTGATGACCTAAGTGATCTGACCTATGATGATCATGGCGTCTTTTTCAACATGGCCGCCAAGTTTTGAGCTGACGAGGCGCCAAGCGGCCGTTGAGACGCGCCCCACCGCGATTTCTCCCGGTGGAGAGTGGCAACATTGCGAATAGAACGACGGCGTGGCGTATTTCCCCCGACGTCACAAGGACGTTGGTGGTTTCCGCGACCGGCGATGCCGGAAAGCGCTTTAGTGGGGGCCGCGGCCATGTTCCGCAGGTCTTACCGACATTAGAATCGCCTGCTCAAAGGAGTTATGCATGCGGATGCCGAGTTGGATCGTGGTCACGGCGACATTGGGTCTTATGTGTGCGCCCGCTCTTGCCCAGGCATTGCCGCTGCCCGGCGAGCCCGAAATTCCCGAGGACTACGCCACTCTCCTCTGCCAAGATGTTGCGGGCGGCCAGGACGTCCTAGCCAATTATCTGGCTCCGGGCGAGCACTCCATCGATACGACCATTTTTCTCGAGGGGCTCAAGTTAAACGACTGCTTCTATAAGCAGGATCGGGTTGGTCCGATTGAGATCGAGAGCGTGATCGAGCGCCGTGTAGCGCAGCCCGGTCAAACTTATATCCTTTATCGCGGCACGATGGCGAACGGCACAGACGTCGTCGGTATCCTGCATGAGGAAGGATACGATGCCTATCCGCGCACTGAATTCCAGCAATTCCTGGCCGAAAGTACGCGGGACGGCGTCGTTTCGGTGAGCGAAGGCGAGCGTGGCGCTTATATTTGCGCCTCGACCGAAGCGTCGATGGCTGTGTTGGACTCCATTGGCCAGTCCGATGTCCCCGATGAGCAATTTGCTGCTCTGGATCGGGCGCTCGATACCTATGGCTGCGTGGCAGCCATAGGCGAATTCCGGATCACCGAACGACATGGCGATGCCTATATTGCTGGCGGTTACGAGGCTGATGAAATCTGGACCGCCCTGACGGCAATCGACCAGAGCGGGAAAACGGTGAGCCTCCTCTATGACGCCAGCCCGTTCCGCTAACGTCCGATTGCGTTAACCAGCGCGCCAGGCGGTGTCATGGACACCGCCTACAAATACGAGCCTTCCTTGGTCATTCGCACACCCAAACGACAACGTGGCTCAGCCAGCCGCCCTTGAGTTCATCACCTGACCGGTAAATTCGCACGCAGCGCCGTGATAGGCGAGGCAGCCACGTTGTTCTTCGAGATTGAGGAAGCCGTCCTCGTCGAAGACCAGCTTGACCTCACAATATTGCTCGCTGGTCATCGGGCTGTCCGAGGCCGGCTTGTAATCCTCGTTTTCGATTAAGAGATTGCCACCAGTGGGCCCCAGGATCATCTCACCCTCGATACCACCGGCGCAACCTGGAAAGTCATTCTCCGTGGGTACGACAGTGTCGATCTTGACCGCAAAGACGCCGTCCTGCCGATGTGTCAGTTCCACCGTGAGTTCTCCGCCTTCGCCGCTGCCGAAATAGGTGCCCTCCTGCTCTTCGGGCGTAAACCCCATGGGCTCTTGCGCGTGGGCTGTCGCGGTGAGCAGAACGCTGGTGATAAGGGCTGCAAGCAGACGAGACATAATCAACCTGATTTTAAGAGGGGAAATCGCGCGTTCCAAACTGCCGTGACAATGTCCTTGTAATCGTGGCTAAAATCGGCCGCCAGCGGCATTTGCTTCGGTATTTTGGGAGGCCCAGAACGTGTGCGATTAGGACCCGATCACTGCGTCAGTCTACGCGGCCTCACCTGCTGGGTCGGGAACCAAACGCGATCGGAGAATGGCTTGGGTGCTCGGCTAACGCGGCGATGGACGGTGCCTCCGGGGCTTATTACGATCCGCCGGTTTTGTCATTGATGAATGACAATGCGATGCGATCGACGATAGGGCTGAACTCAGATTTCCTCGCAGCATCGTAGAAAATGTCGATGCACCAGTTCTCGGCCTCATCGCGCCGGCAGGCGGCGTAGAATATCTGGTTGTCAGCAAACCCCGATATAACGCCAAGATGGTCCTTATCGACTTCGTAGGTGATCTCTCTTGCCTGGGCTGCGACTGTCTCGGTCAGGTAGACGTAGGGCCGGGCATCGCTTTCAGTGCGGTATTGTCGAAGCGTTATTGGGTGATCTGGTACGTAAACAGATCCAAAATCCTTGTCACCCCATATGAGCGCACTAATTGGTCCGTCGATAAAGAATTGTGGAACCTCGATTGTGCTTCCACCGCTTTGGGTCGTGGTCCACTCATCTGCGGTTGCAGACGAAACGCTACAAGCTACCACAGCGGTCGCCACGACAAGGATCGCAATAAGCCCCGAGTGAAAGAAGTCTGACCGCACGTGATGCGGAAACCTCAATCCAAGACGGGTTCCGAAATCTGTGCCGTCTCTATTGCACGTGGGCATAATTATTCTCCGATCTAAACCACCTCCAAAGAAACCAGACTTCTGAATAAATCGCTATGGCGGATGCATCAGGGCTTCCGATCTGTGGGGCGCCACAGCGATCGGATGTAGGGATCTGCCCAGAATGGAAAGATCAAGACGGGGACGTCATCCGCTATTGGAGCTCTGGACTTTGCGCGTAACAAAGCGAGGTGCGCGGCTCGATCAATTGATCGAAGCCGCGCTACTATGGGAGGGATTAAGCGGCCTTGACGTTGGCTTCTGCCTCGCCAACCTTTGATAGCTTTTGGTCTGTGGCGATTTCTTCCTTCAAGGTCGCCTCAAACAGCGCGGCAGCGTCGGTTAGCCCCAGTTGGTTCGCCCATGTCTTCAACGTACCGTAGCGGGCGATTTCATAGTGTTCGACCGCCTGAGCGGCAGCTATCAGGCCTGCATCAAGCGCGCCGGTGCCCTTATATTCATCGATGATGGACTTACCTTCTTCAATAATCCCTAGGATCGCGTCGCAGCTTTTGCCGCGGGCGGGCTTTCCGATGAGCTCGAAAACCTGTTCCAAACGCTCGACATGCACCTCGGTTTCCTCCAGATGCTGTTCAAACCCGGCTTTCAGCGTAGGTGATACCGCAGCCTTCGCCATCTTTGGCAGCGTCTTCACGATCTGCTTTTCGGCAAAATAGATGTCCTTGAGGGTGTCAAGAAAAAGATCGTTCAGAGTTTTTTCGGCCATATTTGTAAGCTCCTGCATTGTGAAAGACCCAGCTCACAACGCCGGCACGCCTACTCTGTTCCGCTGCATGGCAGAGGGGGCAGCGGAACAAACGAAGGACGTCTTGAACAATTTATGTGCCCAATCGTTTTGATCGCATGACTGGACCCCTCACCCCTGACGAGCGCCGCGCAAAAAAAGCTCAAAAGCGGATTAAGCAGCGTGAGAGCACCATCCTGCGTGCCAGCAAGATGCACAAGGCGAGATTGCTAGCCGAAGATGGCGCGCCTCGAAAGACAACCATACCACCTGCTCTGAATATTGGATGTTCGGGTTGGTTCTACTGGCATTTGAAGGGCACCTTCTATCCAACCCAGATGCCGACCAAGGACTGGTTCTCTTACTACGCTGACCATTTCCGTACGGTTGAGCTCAATGCCCCATTTTATTCCTGGCCCACGCTGGGCGCGGTGCGTTCATGGCGCAAACAGGCCGAAGGCCGGGATATGATTTACACAGTCAAGGTGTCAGACCTGATTACTCATGTCCGCAAGTTCGAAGATACGGGAACATTGGTACGGGACTTCGGCTATATCGCTGACCTGCTCGGACCAATGATGGGCTGCTTCTTGTTTCAGCTACCACCGAGCTATCACTACTCGCCAGACCGTCTGCAACAAATTTTGGAGCAAATGGATCCGGCTCGGCGCAACGTCATCGAATTTCGTCACACGAGCTGGTGGCGCGATGAAGTCTATGCGGCGTTCGAGAAAGCAGAGGCAATTTTTTGTTCCTGCAGTGGGCCGCGTTTGCCTGACGAATTGATAAAGACCGCCGACGATATTTACATCCGATTCCACGGGATTGAGCGATGGTATCGCCATGATTACAGTGAAGAAGAACTTTTTGTTTGGGCGCAACGTATCCGAAGCGCGGGTGCCGAGCGTGCGTGGATTTATTTTAACAATGACTTTGATGGCTACGCAGTCAAGAACGCGATGATGCTATCGAAAATTCTGTCCACCGTATGAAAGAGCGGCATCCGGTCGTCTGGCCGCGACAACCGCCTTAAACTGTGGCGCCTTAATCCGCTGGCTAAGACAGTGGCGCTGACGCAGGCGGCTGGCTGCCCAATTATGGGCCCCTATACTTGGATGATCGCGGCACCCGTCTTAGGCTTTGTTGGTGGTCGGAGCCTGCTGGCGCTGCAGGCGCGGTGGGGCTTGCCAGCGTTGTGGGCCTCAAGCCTGGGCATTTTCGGCATTGTCTCGACCGCAGGGTTGTCGCTGTTTCCGTTTCTGCTGCCTTCCTCGACCGTGCCTCAGTCCGGCTTGACGCTCTGGGACGCATCCTCCAGCCATTGACGCGCTTCATCATGCTACTGGTGACCTGTTTCTTCGTGCCCATCATCTTTCTCTATACGGGCGGGGTGTTCCGTGTGATGCGCGGCACGGGCGAGCACCGAAAGCGTGGAAAAGAACCCCACGCGCCTATTGGAGGCGAGCATGTGGTATTCCTGGGTCCTGGGGGCTGGCTTGCAGTTTTGCCATTCTAAACGCCATGTGGTTTGAAATGCGGGAGGACCCGCACAGGGCCAAAGGGCAGTAACCGACCGGCGCATCGCGACACCTCTCGGTCATGATCGCGCTCTCGTATGCATAGTGGCTTCTGCAGGAGCGGGGGAATGTGCTCACGCTCACCAGCGCTGCAGCCATAGGAGGTGCACATCTCGTGGTGCTGTCGATCAACCGTGCTACGGTGGCATGAGGAGCACCCATGAGCACAGCGTCTGAACGCGAATATACTGTCGAGTCCTATAATACCGACCCAGAAGGCCGACCCCAACAGTCTGACATGTCCAAGGTGGTCGCTACTAGCCCTCAAGCCGCAGCCATGAAGGTGCTCAATGAGGATCTACATACGATCGGCGATGTGACCCGGCTGCGCGCACGAGTGAAGCACACGAGTAGCTCGGGTGTAGAGAAGGTCACCACGCTCTACAGCAAGCTGCCGATTTAGGCACCGAATCTGTCCAAGGTCGCAACGTTTGGACAGGAGACATATCAATCAACATCACTGACCGAGCGCGCTGCTGACCGCGACCGACAGGGGCGGCTCGGCGTCATTGCCGGGGACCTAGCCGCGCGCTTAGGGATGTTGCCCAGGAACTAAACTTGTACGAATAGGCCCGTTGCCAATGCCTGGAAGGGACAATTCCCCGGGGAGCCATTTCATGCTGATCTTGGCTACGATTGGCTTCCCGGGAGGTATCAAGCCCGAGCCTCTAAAGCAGCGAACGCTAAGTCATGGTCGTGTCGGGCTTGCGTGATCGGGATCGGGGTGGGAGACAGGTGAACAGATATGGCTAGAGAGCGCATAATTGCCAGATAACAGTTCCAAATTTCCGGCCTCGACTAAGCCCATGGCCGAGATCGTTCGGACGTTCGATTGGTCGAGCACTCCCCTGGGACCGATCACGAACTGGCCAAGCCCGCTGCGCACCGTTGTAAACCTTATGCTGGAGTCTGATTTTCCTAAAGCGATCGCATGGGGACCTGATCTCATCACGATCCACAACGATGCCTTTTTGCCAATCCTTGGTGAGAAACCAAGCGCCGTTGGCCGGCCATTCTCGCAGGTGTGGAGTGAGGCCTGGGATATCATTGGGCCGATAGCTCAAGATGCATTTGCAGGAAAATCTACGTTTATCGAAGACTTCCCCCTAATCATCGAGCGGAGCAGCGCTCCCGAGCAGGCGTATTTCACCTTTTGCTATAGCCCGATCCGCGGTGACGACGGCCAAGTTATTGGCATGATGGACACCGTTATCGAGACCACACAGGGGGTGGTAGCGCGCCAAACCGAGGCCGTTCTTCACAAGGAGCTGGCACACCGGATCAAAAACGTCATGGCTGTCACGGGGGCCGTCGTCAACTCTACCCTGAGGCATGCCCGCACGCTGGACGAGGCCAGAGAATCGATAGGAAATCGGTTGGCTGCGCTTGGTAAAGCGCAAGACATGGTGACGGACATCGGACAGGGTTCGGAGTTGTCGCAGCTCATCCGAACCGGCTTAGCACCCTATCGTCTGGACTGGGATCGGATCGGGCTTTCCGGACCGCTCGTTAATCTGCCTTCAACTCAGGTGATCCCATTCTCGCTGATTATCTACGAATTGGCCACGAATGCTGCGAAATACGGAGCACTGAGTTCGGCCGACGGCCATCTCAACATCAGCTGGAGTATAAGCGAACAAAGGCAGTTTTCCTTCCGTTGGAAGGAGGGCGGCCTAAGCGGCTTGAGGGAAGCCTCCAGGACCGGATTTGGATCCCAACTTCTCACCAGGATTGCGCCAGCCTATTTTCGGGGTCAAGCGAGTATCGATCTGAGGATTACAGGCATGGAATACCTCCTGACGGGCCAAATTTTGACGGACTGAATCACCGATCTCTTGCGGCGCCTCGAACGGCCGTCGACAAAGGTGTCGTTTACGCCTCTGTCGCATCGGTCGAGTGATTACGCGCGCTAGATTGACCGCTATTGCCACCGGAAAAGAGCCGCACGCCGAACAAAGGCGCTCAAGCGGCTTGGACAATGGCCACATTCCCAACTCACAGTAGGAACACTTGTGTTTTGGTCAGGGAAAGACCAGCTACTATCCTTTTAGAAAGTGCCACCATGGCTCGCCAACCGAACTATGACTTTGAACGAAAAGAACGTGAACGGCTCAAAAAACTGAAGAGCCTTGAGCGTGCAGAGGCCAAGTTGAAACCAACGACGGAAAGCCAGAGTGACGTTCCAGCCCCGACAGCGGGCAAGTCCTAGTGGTCGCCGGCAAGGGTCCCCAGACGTTGATCTACGGTAGGAAACCGTGATGGTTCGCCTCGCTGACGAGCAACTCGGCTGGGACAGCTTTTTCGAGTGTCAGCTTGCAGACAGCGAAGCAGAACTTTGGCGGTTGCGCATTGATGCGGTCCATCGCGGGCGGCTGACGGGCCTCATGGACGCCGAGCAGTTCGAAATCGAACTGCCTGCGCGCGCCGATACTGCTCACTTTGCGGTTGGCGATTGGATGCTGGTCAATCCCCATACCAAGGCACTGCATCGCCGCCTGGACAGAAGGACGCTTTTGCAGCGTCCAGGACAGGGTAAAAGGCCAACCCAGCTTGTTGCCGCTAACGTCGACACGCTCTTTATCGTCGCTTCCTGTAACGCGGACTTTAATTTGGCGCGGCTCGAACGTTATCTCGCGTTCGCCAATGACGCCGGAACGAATCCCGTCATCGTTCTGACCAAAGCCGATGTCGCCGATGACGCGCAAGATTTTGCGCGCCAAGCTGCCACATTGCAGCGCGGATTGGCCGTAGTAACAATTAACGCCCGCTCGGCTGATGCGGTCACGGCCCTGCGGCCTTGGTGTGGGCCGGGATCGACCATAGCCATTGTCGGCTCATCTGGCGTCGGCAAGTCGACCCTTGTCAATAATTTGGTAGCCAGTGGATCCCAGCTTCCCCAACAGACAGGAAGTGTCCGCCCAAGCGATTCAAAGGGCCGTCACACAACCACCGCCCGGTCGCTTCACGCCATGGCCGGTGGCGGTTGGGTGATCGATACTCCCGGCGTCAGAAGTTTGCACATGAAGGACTTGGGGCAAGGTTTGGATGTGCTATTCGCCGAGATCACCGAACTTGCCCCCTCCTGCAAGTTCCGCAATTGCACTCATGACCACGAACCAGGCTGCGCGGTCCGGGCGGCAGTAGCGTCCGGCACGCTTGATCCGGACCGTCTCACCCGCTGGCGAAAGCTTCACACTGAAAGTCGCGCTTGAGCTCGCCGTGCATTTGCACTTCGACCACCATCCGGCTCAATGGGCCTGCATCTTGACTAGCATCAATGTCCTGCCTGCGACCCGAGACGGCAACTAGCGCCACGCCCTCCCAACACAAGCATGGCGACGCCTGGTTCTGTATCATCGCTCGCTTTTGGCAAATGCGCGTTGCGTGCTCGAAAGGCAGCATGAGATCAGAACGAGCATTTCCTAGGTCGCGGCTCCTAGCGCGACTCCGCGGAATGCTCTGAGTAAATCCCGATCCAGCTTTCCGCCCATGCTCTCCAGGACCAAAAAGGCTTCGTATCGGTCCATGCCAGCGCGATATGACCGCCTCTCGATAAGAGCCGAATAGATATCCGCAATCGTCACCATGCGGACCACGTCGCTAATTTGCGTGTTGGACAGCCGGTCTGGATAGCCGCTTCCGTCGAGCAATTCATGATGGTGTAGGACGACGTCTAGGGACTCGCTGGGAAATCCGCCCTGTTGAAGTAGCAAATCATATCCGAGTTTGCAGTGGCGCTGCATTTCCGCCATCTCTGGCTCCGTCAGCCGTCCCGGCTTATCGAGGATGCTCAGTGGTATACATGCTTTGCCAAGGTCATGGAGCAAAGCGGCCCGGGCGAGACGACGTTGGTCACGTGAGCTGAATCCTAAGTGTTGAGCAAACGCCACGGCGAAGCCCGTGACCGACAAGCAGTGCCTATAGGTGCTGTTGTGGTGCAGACTAACGACCTCAAGCCACCGCTGCAGCCCGCCCTTGTATAGCGCGTTCGAAATAACCTCCTCCTGTTCCAGGACATCCTCGAGCGAAAGACCTTGGCCGGCTTTCAGGCCTTCAAATATCTTCAGGAACACTCGGTGGGCCGCATCGACCCCGGCACAGACCACGTCATCGATCTGAGCCAGCTCGACGCTAAAGCTGGCTGCACAATCGGCGCTGATGTCACCCAGCAAATCTTCAGGGGCGAACGGGCGGAACAAGGTCATGCTAGCGCCAAGGGCTCTGGCCTGTGTGCCGCCATGGTGGCGATCCGCGCCAATGACAAAATAGCGAGGCGCGTGGTGTGCGGCGGGAGCTTCAAACTGGCGCCGTAGTCCGAGAACGGTGTCGATGTCGGTCAAGTCGACGTCAACGATCATGCGAAAGTACTGATCGGTCCGGCCACTTAGCTCTAGAGGCGAGATTTGAGTCACCGCGCCGGCAAGGGTCAATATGTCAGCGAGGTCGGCGCTGCGGTCAGGGCGATCGGAAATTAGTAAAAATCGATCGGTAGGCCCAGTTATCGGCCAGGTCGGCCAACGTCCTGGGATCTGTGCTTTGGCTGTCATTATTAGAAAGAGCTCGGGTCTGAAATCGGATGCCGGTCAGTTGCTCCAAGGGTAACTCTGTCCGAAGCAATAGAGAGCGAGATACGCCGGTAGCGTGAACGGTTCATAAATCCGCGGCTACAGCTCGCGAAGTCGTACAGTCCCCGCTGGCACAACAGCCAAACTTACTAAAATTGTACCAAGCTTGAACATAAGCCGCTCAGTCTAAAGGCCTATCTAGATGACTCGCCCTAGGGACATGCGCCAATGCTCTTGCGTCTACAGAATGTAATTCTAGAGATGGTCGCAAAAGGTGAAGCGCTCAAGGCAACCACTGACCGTCTTTGCACCGAGGTCGAGGCTATCGCTCCTGGTACAGTTTGCTCTGTGCTTGCCGTGGATAGGGGGGGCTTTCTGCATCCGCTATCTTGCCCTGCTCTGCCGCAGAGTTATTCGGACGCGTTTGAGGGCCTCGCGATCGGGCCGGCCGTTGGGTCGTGCGGCACAGCCGCCTATCGAGGCGCCTCCGTCACTGTGACCGATATAGAGACAGATCCACTTTGGGCGGCGTTCCGGGCCTCGGCCGTACCGCTTGGAATAAAGGCCTGCTGGTCGAGTCCTATCTTCAATAGCGAAGGGAGGGTCATCGGCACGTTTGCATTCTATTACCGCGTTCATCGCGGCCCCAATGAATTCGAGGAGGCGATCGTTGCCACCTGTGCCCATCTTTGTACCATCGCTATCGAGCGCCATGAACGTGTCCTTGAACGTGAACGAATGGCGTATTCCGACGCCCTGACCGGCCTTCCTAACCGCGCAAAATTCGAACTTAGTTTGTCGGAAGAAGCGAGTAGGCAAGAGGGTCCACGGGGGCTGCTCCTCTTCGATATCGATAACCTCAAAGCGTTCAATGACACCTTTGGCCATCGTGCAGGCGACGCTCTCATTCAAATTGTGGCTTCCAGAATCGCTGCGACCGCCATGCCGCATCGCTCATTTCGGCTGAGCGGAGACGAGTTCGCCGTCCTGGTCGAACACAATGACGTCGCCGCCTTGGCAAAGAAAATCATGGCAGCGGTTTCAGAGGCAGCCCTGTGCGACGGTCACTCCGTCATGCCTTCGGTGACGATCGGGGGAGCAGTCCTTGGAATTGATCGAGATTGTGAGCTTATGCGGCACGAGGCCGATTTCGCGCTCTACCATGCCAAGGACAACGGGAGAGGCCGGTTCGTCTTACACACCCCAGCCCTAAAAACAGCGATAGCCCATCGATTTGAGGCCATCCACAATGTCGGAGTCGCTCTCGATGAAGGAAGGATCGAAACCTTCTATCAGCCCATAGTGCGCCTCGACACCAGCGAGATCATAGGTTTGGAGGCACTGTGCCGGATGAGGACGCACTCCGGCACTATCGTGCCAGCGGGAGACTTTCACGATGCGACGACAGACGTGCGGCTGGGGGCGCGCATTACACAGACCATGATGAGTAATGTTGCAAGGGATCTGCGCCATTGGCTCGACATTGGCATCCCAGTCCAACATGTCGGCATCAATGTTTCATCCAGCGACTTTCACAGAGGTGATCTCGGGGACCGTCTGACGACGACCTTCGGCGGCATGAATGTGCCCCTCAAGCACATCATTTTGGAGGTCACAGAGTCGGTTTACCTTGGGCAACGTTATGCGGCCATCGCAGACGAAATTCGTACATTGCGGTCAAAAGGGCTTTTAGTGGCGTTGGACGATTTTGGTACCGGCTTTGCGTCTCTAACTCATCTGTTAAATGTGCCCATCGACATCATCAAAATCGATAAGTCCTTTGTCGATGGAATCGCCGAGGGCGGCGGAGGCACCGCTATCATAAAGGGCGTCCTCGGCATTGCGGGCGATCTGGGTATTCGAGTTGTCGCGGAGGGGGTGGAGACGCCCGATCAGGTGCGCCGCCTTCGCACATTGGGCTGCATACTGGGCCAAGGGTACCATTTCTCCAAGGCGGTCGGGCGCGATGCCACGACCGAATTGCTCCTTCGATTTGCCCAGCAGCCATCCGCCTCCACAGGCAAAATGGTCCAGTTGGAGGCATACCGGCAGCGCCTGGTTCACTAGCCCCGACTGCCCAGGATCCCGAACAGCCGTTCTCAGCGCTCGGGGTAGGACCAAGCAAGGCTAGTTGCTGGAGGCACTTGAGCGTCAGCAAGTGTAACGCTTGGTTGAGATCGGGGACGACGATCAAGATAATCATGCCCTTTTCGTGGGCCTGAGCCGGCATAATGCTGAGCACCTCGCTGAAGCTACGACCATTGGCGAGCTCGTGCGTTTTCCACATTTACTGTGCGCGGCCACTAAGTGCATCCAAATGCGGAGAACTCTGAAAACGAAGCCCCGCCGCGCCGTTCGTCTTCTGTCAGGGCTTTGGGCCTACGCACTTGCTACTCCGTCGGAGCGGCTGCTTTGTGATCACCCCAATTCATGCCGCCTTTGTCCGTCGCGCGGTCCCCGCGTCAACCCCATGCGGGGTTCGCCCTTCGCTGCGCTACGGTGACGCCGGCCTCGCGCTCCTCCTATGGGCTGCATCGGGGGTGATCCCCAGCAACCTCAAATACGGAGATTTTAAAATGGCTACGATTGCAAATTTGACCCAGAAGTCCGACGGCTCGCTCGAAGGCACGCTTGCCACCCTCAATATCACCGCTCCGATCGCCATCGTACCGAATGACCGCAAGGCCAAGGACAACGAACCCGACTTCCTCATCATTTCGCGTAAGAATGGCTACGAGGTGGGTGCCGGTTGGAACCGGATCAGTCAGAACACAGGCGCCGAATATATCTCGGTTTCGCTGAGTGCCCCCGAGTTCGGGACCATCTACGGCAATATCGCCAACGCTCCTGGCGATGACAACACCAAGAAGGTCATCATCTGGAACCCGGTCAACTAAGTTGACCACGCTGATCCCGCAACAATGCGGGGTCAGCCTTCAGAGCTGCAACTCTGAAAATCTGACCATACTGGTATGACGATTGATGATTGGTGCGCGGAGATGCGCCATGAGAACGACGCTAGCTATCGATATCCTCATTACGGCAAAAGCGTTGGCCAGGCAGCAGGGGAAGAGTGTTGGGGAGGTAGTCTCCAAAATCGCCAGGCACGCGATGCGTCGTGCCGAGTTCGGCGGTGAACGCAATGGAATCCCACTCCTTTCGCCGCGACCGAATACGCCTCCGGTAACCCTTGAGATAGTCAATTAACTGCGAGATGAGTTGCAGAGACATTTCTGCCGGACGTCAATGTTCTTATTGCACTCATATATTCCGGCCATGTGACTCATGATGACGCACACCTACCTTGGTTTGGGACTACCGACCGAATGGGCAATTGGCCACGTTCGATCGCAAATTGTCGGCTGCCGCTGTTAAAGGTGGGAAATCCGCGTTGCACCACATCACGGGCAAATAACCACCCTGAGCAATCCTGTCTCGAGTTCAGGATGCCGTCTGGTATCCTCGTCGCCGTTTGCTACGTTCGAGGCGGGCCTTAGCCCGATGTGCCGTCTCAATATCGTCACACAGGACGATCTTGTGCTGACCTCGAGTGCCAATGCGGCCCCATTCCCGAATGAGAGAGCTTCCGCCGAACAGATTTGGCTGAATGGACAGGACATAGAACCGCGCCATGTTTTGGCTTGGATCGACACGGCTTAGGTAAGTCTCAGCGGGCTCTTGGCTCATGACCTTGAGTCTCTTTGAACGGAAGAATCCTGTCCAATCAGAGTTTTGAATCGTTAGGGGGCCATCGATTCATTTTGGTGATGACCAAGGTCGTCCGTTTTCCGGCCTACGGGGCCGCAGCAGCTCCTCCGAGGGCGCGCAGCATGGCGTAGGCCGGAACGCGCTCTCCATATAGCGCCGAAGAGACGGCCGGAGCCTTGTGGGAAACGGGCACTGCGGAGCGGTGCAAAACCTACCTGCGAGCCTCAAACCTGTTTTGCCCAACGCTGTCTCTCATATCTGCGCGGCGGAACCAGATAGCGCGCCCGCATCGCAGCGGCGGGTTGCCGGCTGTGAATACGATCTGTTCATCCGCGCGCATGCGGAGCACCTCGTGGGGCAAGATCAGGGCCCGGCGCGTTAGTTGCTTGGATCGAGTCCGTGACGAGCCGGACATTTGTGCACTCTGGCTCAACTGATCGACCTCCACTGTAGTTTCGCCGCAGCGCCTGGAAATGTAGTCGGCTGTTTCGGGATCATTGACCGCGGCAAAGGAAATCCAAGAGGCGCTTTCGAACCATTTGCTGGCCGCGTCCCGCCCGCCATAGGCCTCACGCATCTGCCCAATCGACTGGAACAGCAATAGGAGTGTGATGCCGTATTTGCGGCCGGCGTCGCGTGCCGTTTCAAGAATGCGCAGATAGCCAAGTCGCGCGACTTCATCGAGCAGGAACAGGGTCCGCCCCCGCACGGGGCCATGGCGATTGTAGAGAGCATTCATCAATGCGCCAATGATAACGCGGGCCAGACCGGGATGGGTTTCGAGCGTTTTGAGGTCAAGGTTGACAAAGATGTCGATGTTTCCATCGGCCAACTCGTCCGTGGTGAAGCTGTCCCCTGACACCAGAGCGGCATAATTGGGGTAGGATAGCCAATGGGTTTCCTTTACCGCATTGGCATAGACGCCGGAGAAGGTTTCGGGCGTCATGGCAATAAAGGGCGCCACGTTCTCCTTCACAAACTCGGATGCCGACCTGTCGTAGATGGCTTGCAACCGCTCGCGCAATTTTGGCTCCGGCTCCGCCAGATTGGCGCGAACCTGGCGCAAATGCTGGTCTGATTTTTGAGTATGGCCGGACAGACATACATCGGCCAGCAGCGCAGTCACCAATTGCAGCGCCGAAGCGCGAAAGAAGTCGTCGCGGGCAGAACCCTGGCGCGGATTGTCGGTAACGATCCAGGCGGCGATTGCGACGATGTCCTCTTCCTTAGTGCCACCAAACTGGCCTACCCAGTCCAGCACGTTGAACCCAATTTCAGGCGACTTTGAATCGATCATGAAAAGGCTGCGGCCGGCTGCCTGTCTGTGATCAGACACCATCGGTCCAACTTCATTGGACGGATCGAGCACGACAAGGCTACCTCTCCATTTCAGCGCCGTGGGCACCGTGACCGACGTGGTTTTGAAGCCGCCGGAACCCGCAAAGACGATACCGTGCGAGGAGCCGAACGACCCATCAAAACAGAGCAGGGGGGTTGCACCGCCCTTGCCCCAGCTCCGCTTGTCATCGGTGCGAAATGCACGCTC
This sequence comes from Hyphomicrobiales bacterium, assembly GCA_900470445.1. Classification (GTDB taxonomy): domain Bacteria; phylum Pseudomonadota; class Alphaproteobacteria; order Rhizobiales; family Devosiaceae; genus Devosia. Next base: position 47,622 of record UCAU01000002.1, read on the forward strand.
GGCAATGCTGTCTTGGTCGACACGGTAGCGCTCGCCAATGACGATGCCACCAGTACACGGAAACAGCCGAGCCGCTTGGCCGGTGCGCATCCAGGAGGCTTCGCCATATATCGCACGTCTACCCTGGACGCGCCTCGGCGTAGCTGCTGCGAATGCAGCATTCCCGCGGAGCGCGACCCGCATCGCAAATATGCCGCACAATGCTGAGGTCATGCCGCCGAGCAGGGTCGCAGGATCGGTAAAGTCCAGGACGCCCCGGCCCGGAGCAATCTGATGGGCAAATGACAACAATCTCGAGGACTCCCGCCACACCGCTATTGCTGTAACGATCATTGCGCCGATGACGGCGCCATATGCCGCGCTGCGGATCGCTATCGCGCCCTTGGCGGCAAACAGAAAAGCCACGCCAATGATGCCTCCGGCCATGTAGGGCAGGGCAATGCCAATTCGACCCAACATTATTGTGGCAGCCGCCGATGGGCCGAAGGTAGATAGCCCCGTTTCAATGCCGCTTAGCCCGAGACAAGTGCCCACCATCAAGGCGATGGGCGCGACCATCAGCAGCAGTCTATTCGGGGTCATTGCCGAAGGCTTGTGTGCCGAGGGCCAGCAGGCGCTCCCGCTCCGACGGAATATTCTTGATCCGGTCGCCCCCATCAATAAGCAGCCCGAGCAGCAGGGCCCGTTTCTCGTAGCGCAGACCCGCCTTGGCGATTAGGCCGCCAAGTTGGATCTTTTCGCGCGTGTCTTTCCTTCTGTCGGCAGTTTGGCTGGCCTTTTGCATGCGCTTAAACCTAACCACTAGACCTCGTAGGCGCCCGACCCTCGATCGTCGCCATTTTGTCGGCCTTACTCTTGCGAAACGTGGTCGCCAGGTCGCCGAACGCCGCCAAAAGGCCGGCATCGTCGATATCGATGTCGCCCAGTCCTGCTTTCAAGGCGAGCCGCCCGATGCGTTCGGCTTCCTTGGTTTCGGCAGCCTTGAGCTGGTCCTGGAGCCTGGTGATTTCTTCCCGGATCTTTGAAGATGGCTTCTTCATTGCAGCTGTCTTTCTCGTCGCATGGCTGTTTGCGATGGACAAAAACACCTGGTTACGCGTAGCGCATCCCACCAAATCTGGTAGGTCGGCAGCGCCGACGCTTCTTGAGATTATCCCGCCGTTCCGAAGGAATGGTCCAAGGGCGCAGTAATACGTCGCAAGGGCGACGTTCCCTTTGCGGCCCGACCTGCTTGGCCATCCCGACGAACACTGCCGCTTGTTCTTTGTCGGGATCAGTTCGCCGTGGCTATTACCCATTTCACGCCCCAGCTCATTGGGCGCGGCTCAGGCCGTAGCGCTGTATTGGCTGCCGCATACCGCCATTGCGCTCGAATGGAGTATGGCGCCGAGGCGCGGATCGTGGACTATTCCAACAAAGGTGGCATGATCCACGAGGAGTTTATGTTGCCACCCAACGCGCCGGCCTGGATACGCGACCTGGTGGCAGATCGGTCGGTGGCAGGTGCGGCTGAGGTGTTCTGGAACAAGGTGGAAGCGTTCGAAAAACGCCAGGACGCCCAGTTCGCCAAGGAGTTCATTGTCGCGCTGCCGGTCGAGCTCACGGTTGTTCAGAATATTGCCCTAGTGCGGCAGTTCGTGCTTGAGCACGTGTCGGCACGTGGACAGGTGGCCGACTGGGTCTATCATGATGAGCCGGGCAATCCACATGTGCATTTGATGACGAGTTTGCGCCCACTCAGCGAGAGTGGATTTGGACCAAAGAAAGTCGCCCTGATCGCTGATGGTGGCGAGGTGGCGCGCAACAAAGCTGGCAAAATTATCTACAAGCTATGGTCGGGTGAGAAGGCGGAGTTCCTGGCGCAACGGCAGGGCTGGCTGGACCTGCAGAACCAACACCTGGCATTGGCGGGTCTCGATATTCGGGTCGACGGGCGTTCCTACGCCACGCGGGAGATTGCGCTGGTACCCACCAGCCATATCGGCGTTGCGGCCAAAGCTATGCAACGAAAAGCCGATGGAACGGGCCGCCTGGCGGAGTTGGAGCGGCTAACGCTGTTCGAGGCCCAACGAGAAGAGAATGCGCGACGGATACAGCAGCGGCCAGAGATCGTGCTTGAGCTGATTACGTCCGAGAAGAGTGTGTTTGACGAGCGCGACGTCGCCAAGTTGTTGCACCGCTATGTAGATGACCCCGAAACCTTCCAGCACCTGATGGCGCGAGTCTTGCAGAGCCCGAGCGCGCTGCGGCTAGAGCGAGAAACCATCGACTTCGCAACTGGCGAGGCCATTCGCGCCAAATTCACTACCCGCGAGCTGATCCGTATTGAGGCGGGAATGGCCGATGGCGCGATGAAACTCGCTAGAGCCACCGGCTTTGGCGTTCGCGCGGATGTGCTGGCGGGCATATTCAAGCGCCATGCGCACCTCTCGCTCGAGCAACGCGTGGCCATCGAGCACGTCGTTTCCCGGGGGCGGGTAGCGGCCGTGGTGGGCCGCGCCGGCGCCGGCAAGACGACCATGATGAAAGCGGCGCATGAGGTCTGGGAGAGCGCTGGTTACCGCGTCGTCGGCGGAGCTCTGGCCGGCAAGGCGGCCGAAGGCCTTGAAAAGGAAGCCGGCATCACATCGAGGACCCTGTCATCCTGGGAGATCCGCTGGAAACAGGGGAGGGATCTGCTCGACGCCAAGACAGTGCTCGTACTGGACGAAGCCGGCATGGTTGCCTCCCGTCAGATGGCAACATTCGTCGAGGCCGTCTCACGGGCGGGCGCCAAACTTGTTCTTGTGGGCGATCCCGAGCAGTTGCAGCCGATCGAAGCGGGCGCCGCCTTTCGTGCCATTGCCGATCGCATCGGTTATGCCGAACTGGAAACCATCTATCGCCAAAAAGATCGTTGGATGCGGCTGGCGTCCCTAGACCTGGCGCAGGGTAGGGTCGAGCGGGCACTGTCGGCCTATGCCGGTAAGAACAAGGTGTTCGGCTCCGAACTCAAAGCCCAGGCCATTGCACATCTGATCGAGGACTGGAATCGCGACTATGACCCCCAAAGATCCATTCTGATCCTGGCGCATCTGCGCCGCGACGTTCGAATGCTGAATGAGCTGGCGAGAGCCAAGCTTGTTGAGCGTGGTCTGATCGCGCCGGGCGAGCCATTCCGGACCGAAGATGGACAGCGTCGCTTTGCGGGTGGCGACCAGATCGTATTTCTCAAAAATGACAGTGGGCTGGCTGTCAAAAACGGCATGATCGGCAAAGTAATCGAAGCGCAGGCCGGGCGCCTCGTGGTCGAGGTTGGCTCCGGAACGGACACCAAATACGTGGCCGTAGAGCAGCGCTTTTACCGCAATCTCGATCACGGCTATGCCACAACGATCCATAAGTCGCAGGGTGCCACTGTGGACCAGGTCAAGGTCTTGGCGACGCTCTCACTGGATCGGCACCTGACCTATGTGGCGATGACCCGGCATCGCAACGATCTCGCGCTCTATTATGGCCACCGATCGTTCGGGTTGGCCGGCGGGCTAATCCCGATTCTGTCCAAACATAATGCCAGGCAGACCACGCTCGATTATGAGCGCGGCACGCTCTATCGGCAGGCACTGCGTTTTGCCGAAAATCGAGGTCTGCATCTTGTTCGGGTAGCCCGCACGCTTGTGCATGATCGGCTCGAATGGGCACTGCAGCAGAAGCAGCGCCTCGCCGATCTCGGCCAGAAGCTGTGGGCGCTCGGTGCCCGGCTTACCCTTATAAGGGATCAGTCAGTAGCCAATGGCCACGGCATTGAAGAGGCAGCCCCCATGGTCGGAGGCGTCAGGGTGTTCCCCAGCTCGCTAAGCGACGCCGTGGAAGAAAAGCTGCTGGCGGATCCCGTCCTAAGCAAACTATGGAAGGACGTCTCCAGCCGCTTCGGCCAGGTATTCGCTGATCCTCAATCTGCGTTCCGGTCCGTGAATTTCGATGCGGTGCTGAAAGACAAGGACACAGCCGCCGAAACGCTCGAACGTCTTGAGCGCGAACCTCAATCCTTTGGGCCATTGCGGGGTCGGATCGGATTATTGGCCGGCAAGGCCGACAGAGACGCTCGCCGACTGGCCGAGCGTAATGTGTCGGCGTTGAAGCTGGACGTTGAGCGCTATCTGCGGTCGCGGGAAGTGAGGGCCCAAAAGCTTGAGGTCGAGGAAACAAGGCTCCGGCAGCGCGCCGCGATCGACATCCCCCCTCTTTCGCCGACGGCCCATCTGGTTCTGGGCAAGGTTCTCGACGCGATAGAGCGCAATGATCTGCCAGCGGCACTCGGCTTTGTACTGACCGACCGCATGGTCAAGGCCGAGATTGACGGGTTCAACAAAGCCATTGCCGAACGCTTCGGGGACCGCGCTTTGTTGGCAAATTCGGCCCGTGAACCGAACGGTCCGGCATTCGAGAAGGCGGCCCAAGGACTCAAGCCGGCGGAACGCGAGAAGTTAGCCTTGGCCTGGTCCACGATGCGAGCGGCCCAGCAGCTTGTGGCCCATCGGCGCTCGGTAGAGGCGATCAAGCAAAGCGAGGTCACGCGTTTGTCGCAGCGCCAGCACCCGGTGCTCAAATGAGATCGCGTCGTCGGGCAGGGGGACTTGTTATTGCTAGTTTTGGTATCATCGGGATGCTTTTCGGCGCTGGCCATTGGGGTGGTCTGCGGATCAATCTGACGCCCAGTTACCCGCTTGGCCTATGGCGTATTGAACCACTCGGCCGGACCGTGGCTGTGGGTGACCTCGTGTTCATTTGCCCGCCCGACACAGCGCCATTCGTGCCGGCCCTCGAGCGGGGCTATATCCGTCCCGGCATTTGCCCCCGCGGCATCGGGCCGTTGATCAAGACCATCATGGCCGTCGGCGGGCAGCAGGTCGATATTGCTGGGTCGGTGACGATCGATGGTTGGCCCCTGGCCCATTCTAGGGTCCGCGGCCTCGACCCAGAGGGCAGGGCGCTGCCGGACTTCGCCGGCGGCATCGTGCCGGCGGGGTGGCTTTATCTCCATTCCAATTTTGCTGGCTCATTCGACTCCCGGTATTTTGGGTTCGTACCGGCGAGTGGTCTGCTCGGACTGGCACGACCGGTGTTCACTTATGGCCCGTGATCGCATGCGCGGGCTCAGTATCATTGCCGCAGCTGCGATCGTCGGAGTGATCGGCTGGAGTGGCAATGTGCTGGCTTTGCCCCTGGTGACGGTGTTTCCGGCGCTGTGGGGGTTCGCACCATCAAGGGCCGCCGCCGGGATGGTCGCCGCAGCATATTTTCTTGCGGCCTCGCGTGGTCTGCCGCAGAGCGTGATGAATTTCTATGGTTCCGACGCGCTGCCGGCGATCGGACTATGGGCCGGTGCATCGCTCGGTTTCGTGCTGGTTCACACATTGCTCTGGACCTCGCGACCAGGCTGGGGCAGGGCGCTGCGCTACGGTGTGGCAGCTGTTGCCATGAGCGTGCCGCCCTTTGGAATTGTTGGTTGGGCTCTGCCGATCACGGCGGCCGGCATATTGTTTCCGGCGTGGAGCTGGCTGGGACTCTGTGCTGCTGCGATCGGCCTGCTTGCTATGACGACAAGGCTCTGGCCTATCGTCATCCTGAGTTTTGGCGGCCTATGGATTTGGTCCGCCGCAACGTGGACACAACCAGGAGCGCCTGACGGATGGACGGGACTCGATACGCAGTTTCGCGGGGCCAACGGTCAGTTTGCCGGCTATGCGCAGCAGCGTGACACCATTGATCTGGTGAAGGCCGCGGCGACCAATGGCGCGAGGGTCGTCGTCTTACCCGAAAGCGCTGTCGGCATTTGGACACCTACGGTCGAGCGACTCTGGCGTGAATCCTTGGAAGGCACTGACATAATTTCGATTGCCGGCGCCGTTGTCATCGATCCTGCTGGCTACGACAATGTAATGCTCAGTATTACGGGAAAAGAGGTTCGTATTCTCTATCGCCAGAGGATGCCCGTGCCGGTGTCAATGTGGCAGCCGTGGTCGAGCTGGACAGGCAAGGGCAGCGGCGCGCGAGCAGATTTCTTCGCCAATCCTGTCGTCGAGTACGATGGGTGGCGCATCGCGTCATTGATCTGCTACGAGCAATTGATTGTTTGGCCCGTGCTGCAGTCAATGGCTCATTCGCCGGACATTATCGTCGCTATCGGCAATGGCTGGTGGGCCGAAAATACGTCTATCGTTCCTGTCCAAAAGGCGAGTAGTGAAGCTTGGGCAAAACTGTTCGGTTTGCCGATCATATTCGCATCCAACACCTAAAGCGCATCCTGCGGCTCGTCGTGACTGGCTCGTTGAGCACCAAGACCAATCTGACATGGCGGCTAGAGCCCTAGTGCCTTAAGGGACTCGATCGAACGGTTTGCGAAACGCTGCCAATCACCGGGATTGTCGTGTTCAGTTACTATGTGATCGGCCTTGGTCTGGCGGAACAGCGGCACAAGGGCCGCCCAGTCGATAATGCCGTCCCCGGTTGCGGTCCAACCATCGTCTACCGTGGTGCCCTTGGGCGCCGTGTCCTTGGTCTGGATGGCGATGATGCGATCGGCATATCGTTTCAGCTCTGAGGCCGGATCGGCGCCCGCGCGGGTTATCCAGCCGCAATCGATCTCGAACCAGACGTCCGGCCCGCCGGCCTCAAAAATGTGGTCAATGGGCCTTGTGCCGTCGGGCAGGGGTGCATATTCGAAATCGTGGTTGTGCCAGGCCACCTTGAGCCCGTGCGAGGCCGCTTCTTCCGCGCCGCGTCCCAGTTTTTCGCCTAGGGCTTTCCAGTAGTCAGGCGTCGGCTGGCGGTCTTCGGCGGTGACGAAGGGTGGGATCATCACAGTGGCGCCCAGCGTCAGCGCGATATCGATGAAACGGTCGGGCTCCTCGACCAGTCCCGCCAGCGGCATGTGAAAACCGAGGCACTTCAGCCCCGCATCATCGAGCTGCCGGCGGAACAGCTTGGGGTCCGCTTCGTAAGCGGGCAACCACGGCTCGATGGCGTCGTAGCCCATGGATTTGAGAATGGGGAGCTGGGCCGCGAGTGGCGAAAAATTGCGGGAGGAATAGAGCTGGTAGGCGATGGGGTAGGGCATGTGGGGCCTGAGTTTGTTGGCTCGATGTAGTCACGACACCGGCTTTCTCTCGGGTTGACCCGAGGGCCGCTACCAGCACGGCGCGGGTCGAGAGAGACTCTCGGGTCAAGCCCGAGGGAAAGCGAGTGTGTGGGATAGCTGGTACCTAATGGACGGCCCTAGCCCTGCGCTTCCTTGTCCTTGTCGAACTCCAGCAATTCCACCATCACGCCCAGGTCCTTGACCGTATCGTAATAGGCATAGCGGCCGTGGCTGCCGTCGAACTCGCCCCGTTGCAAAAGCTTATGACCCTTGGACTCCAGATAAGCGTCGCGCTTGGTCAGGTTCCTTGTGCGGAAAGCGATGTGGTGACAGCCGGGACCCTTCTGCTCAAGCAGGTCGCGCCAGGCGCTCTTTTCAGGACCGGGCTGTAGGAACTCCACGTCGATGTTGCCGAACTTGAACATCATGATGCGGCAGCCGACATTGGCGGGCTTGCCGTGGTAAATGGCCTTGGCCTCGTGGGACTCGGCCGCCTTGCCTTCCTTGGGCAGGGGCTTGCCGGTGAGGTCGGAAAACCACTGTGCGGATTTCACCACGTCGTCGGTGACGAAGCAGATCTGCATCACCTCGTCTTCATCAAGCAGGCGCTTGTCCATTTTATGCGGTCCATTCGAATTGAGGGAGGCCGGCGGCCCGAAGGTCGCCAGCCCAGGGAGGAGGCGTGTCAGCCCAGGATGGTCTCGTAGTTTTCATGCATCTGGGCGATGGCGTCTTCGACACTCATGTTGGGATCGCTCCAGAAGTTGAAGACAACGTTCCAGATCGAATCCTGCCAGTCGGCATCGGCGGTATTGTGCGGGTTTTGCACCTGCTGGGCCGGATCTTCGAGAATGCGCAAAACCTCGGTGGAGCAGGCGTCGAGGCTTTCAGCGGGCGCATCGAGACGCACCGGGGTCGAACCCTTGGCGGCGGCGAACTTGGCCTGCTCGCCGGGATCAAGCACTTCGGCTGCGAAGTCCAATTCGGCCGTCTTGACGTCGTCGGTGGTGCCGCCGAGCAGACCCCAGGCATCGACGGTCACCACCACGGCCTGGGCTCCGGGAATCTCGATGCAGCCGAAGTCCGTACCCGCGACCTTGCCAGCGCCGAGCCATTCGCCCTTCATCCAGTCCCCGTGGATCTGCATCAGCGCCTTGCCGGTGATGACCTCGTTGGTGGTTTCGTTCCAGGGACGGTTTTGTGCTTCCGGGCCCGCTTCATTGGCAAACAGGCGCAGGGTTTCAAGGGCCTTGGCAAAAGCCGGATCGTCTAGCGCGGTCGGATCGACCTCCTCGCCATAGAGCTTTTTGTAGATGTTAGGCCCGGCGATAGCCGCGACCAAAGCATGGGTCAGATAGCCGACCTGGAACGGCTGGCTGCCGACGGCAAGGGGAGCATAGCCGGCCTGGCGGATTTTGGGGAAATCGGCAAACATGGCGTCGACCGACGTCCAGGCGGTCGGATCGACGCCGGCCGCCTTGGCGACTTCCATGTTGTAATAGACCATGCCGTCGATATGGAGCGCCTGCGGCACCTTGACGATTTCGCCATCGACCGAGATCGAAGCAGCGACGGCGGCCGGAAGTTTGTCGACAATGCCCTGCTCAGTGAACCATTGCGTCAGTGGGAAGCCCAGACCCATGCCGGCAATGTCGCGATAGACGCCGGGGTTGGATTCCATGAAGACGTTGGGGGGCTGGCCGCCGGTGATCAGGCTCATCAGGTTCACATTGGAGCCGGTATCGTGCGGAATGGCGATATCGGTCCAGACATGGCCCTTGGCTTCAATGCCGGACTTGATGACGTTGAGGGCGGCGATTTCTGGCGGGGCAGACCAGCTGTGATAGATGACCAGGTCCGTTGCCATGGCACCGAATGAAGCGGTGCTGAGCATGAGGCCAGCGACAATGCCGGTAAGTCTCTTGGTAGACATCGTTCTCTCTCCCTAGTTATTTTTGCTTACATTCGCTGCCCGGTCCGGGCGTCGAACAGGTTGGCCTTGCCTTTGAGGTAGCTGACGGTCACGGACTGGCCGGGGGTAAGCCGCGCGGCGGCGTCGGGCTCGACGCGCAGGGCAAGCAGATCGTCTTCGAACGCGAAGTAGGCACTGGCATCAGGGCCGGTGCGCTCGGCATATTGCACCGGCACTGTGAAACTGGCCGCGACCGGCCCGTTGGCTGCCAGCACAAAATGTTCCGGGCGAAGGCCGGCGATGATCTCGGCGCCCTCCTGCGGGGTGCTGGCAAAGGGATAGTCTGAAACATCGAAGCGCACGCCTGAACCAAACACGGCCTCGACCTTGCCGGCAGCGACGCTGAGCCTGGCTTTGTGCAGGTTCATGGCCGGCGAGCCGATGAAGCCGGCGACGAAAAGGTTTGCCGGGCGCTCGTAAATCTCGTCGGGCGTGCCGAACTGCTGGATGACGCCGCCATTCATCACCGCGATCTTGGTGGCCATGGTCATGGCTTCGATCTGGTCGTGGGTGACATAGACGATTGTGGATTTGAGCTGGTCATGCAGCTTCTTGATCTCGAGCCGCATCTCGGTGCGCAGCTTGGCGTCGAGATTGCTGAGCGGCTCGTCGAACAGGAACACGCCGACATTCTTGACCAGGGCGCGACCGATAGCGACGCGCTGGCGCTGGCCGCCCGAGAGCTGGCCGGGCTTGCGATGCAGCAGCGGCTCGATCTGCAGCAGTTTGGCGGCCCAGGCGATGCGTTTTTCGATTTCCTCACGCGGCAGCTTGCTGGCCGACAGACCGAACTTGAGATTCCCGTGCACCGTTTTGGTCGGGTAAAGTGCGTAGGATTGGAACACCATTGCCAAGCCCCGATCCTTGGGATCGAGGTCAGTAACGTCGCGCTCGCCGATCATGATGCGACCATCGGTGACGTCGAGCAGGCCCGCCAGCAGGTTCAGCAGCGTGGTCTTGCCACAACCCGACGGGCCGAGGAGAACGAGAAAATCACCGTCATCGATGCTCAGGTTGAGATCATCGAGAACCTTGAGCAGGCCGTAGGTCTTGGTGATGTGCTCGAAGCTTACGCGAGGCATATCGATCAACCCTTGATGGCGCCGGCGGTAATGCCCTGCACGAAGAGCTTGCCGACGAAGAAATAGATGACGAGGGGTGGAATGGCGGTCAGCAGGGCCGCGGCCATGTTGTCGTTGTAGCGAACGGTGCCGGTCGAGATGGTGATGAGGTTGGCCAGGTTGACCGTCATCGGCTGGGCGCCCATGCCGCCAAAGGTCACGCCGATCAGGTAGTCGTTCCAGATCGAGGTGATCTGCAGGATCAGCACCACGATCAGGATATTGCCGCTCATGGGCAGGATGATCTCGAAGAAGATCTTCCAGAACGAGCCGCTATCCATGATGGCAGCGCTCATGATCTCCTGCGGGATATCCTTGTAATAGTTGCGGAAGATCAGGGTCAGTACCGGCATGGCCAGCACAGCGTGAATGATCGCCACACCCCAGATGCTGCCATAGACCTTGAGCGTCGCCGTCATCGAGATCAGCGGAAACATAATGATCTGGAACGGCACGAAGGCACAGATGAAGAGAATGAAGAGGAAGGTGCCCGCCCATTTGACGTTCCACAGCGCTAGCGCATAGCCGGTGATGATGGACAGCCCGATCGAGAGGATTAGCGACGGCACGAGGATGAAGACCGAGTTCCAGAACCCGACTTTGAGCCCTTCGCAGCGTGTGCCGGAGCAGGCGGAGTTCCAGGCATGGTCCCAAGCCTCCAGCGTCCAGATATTGGGCAGCGCAAACATGGCGCCTTCGCGGATCTGGTCCATGGTCTTGAATGAGGTAACGATCACCACATAAAGCGGGATGCAGAAGAACAGCGCGCAGATCGAGAGGAAGACGATGATGGCGATGGAACGACCCGTAATGGCCTTCTTCTTGCGCGGAAACCAAGGAGCGCTGCGGACCGTGATCTCGCTCATCATGCGGCTCCCGAGCGGCGTTGCTGCCAGGCGGTGAGCAGCACCAGCGGCAGGAAGATCACGGCGGTAATCAGCAGCATCAGCACGGCAGCCGCCGAGGCAAAGCCGAGATTGCCCTTGGCCGATAGCGCCTGAATGGTGAAATAGGCGGGAACATAGGTGGATTGTCCCGGGCCGCCATTGGTCATGGCGACGATGACGTCATAGGCCTTGATCACGCCCAGCGAGAGCAGGATGGCGCAGGTGACGAAGGTAAACTTCATCATCGGGATGATGATCTCGGTATAGAGCTTGAACAGGCCCACGCCATCGAGGCGGGCGGCGCTCCAGATCTCCGAATTGATGGATTTCAGCCCCGCCAGCATTAGCGCCATGTAGAAGCCGGCGCTCTGCCAGACCGAGGCGAGGATGACGCCATACATGGCGGTTTCCGGCCGAGCCAGCCAGCTCGCGTTGACCCAGGTGAGGCCGATGGAATGGATGAAATGCTCGGCGCCCAGTTCGGGATTGAAGATCCAGCGCCAGGCCGCGCCGGTAACGATCAGCGAGATGGCGAGTGGATAGAGAAACACTGTGCGGAACAGGCTTTCGCCGCGTTTTTCCCGGTCGATCATGGCGGCGAGGATGAAGCCGAAGACGATAGCGAGGGCGCTGCCCAGGCCCAGCACGACCAGGTTTTGCAACGAGATCATCCAGGCGTCGTCTTTGAACAGCCGCTCGTATTGCCGACCCCATTCGGACCAGTCGATTTCGTATTCGGGCAGGCGGCGGCTGCGCGTCAGCGACAGGTACACCGTCCAAAGGATGGCGCCGATAAAGGCGACCAAAGTCACCAGTCCAGCCGGCACCAATGCCAGTTGGGGTGACCATCGGCTCCACCGAAAGGTCATGCTCATCCTCCCTTGCACGTCGCGACGGATTATTCCGCTCTTCGCCGTGTCGGCTCTTGCAGGCAGTATTATCGTTAAACTAGGTTCATGCGGAACGATCCGTCAATAGATTTTTCGCTTGCCGGATGCGTGTTTTGATCGGCCAATGGTCCCAACAAGCTGCCAGGGAATGTGGTTTCGCGGAGGAAAATTATGCAAAATCAATATGATATACCGCATATGGGCTTCGGCACTTATGGCCGCCAAGGCGAGGCCGGCATTGCGGCGATGCTGGTGGCGCTGGAGACGGGCTATCGCCACCTCGACACCGCCCAGGATTACGGGACGGAAAAAGAGGTGGGTCAGGCCGTCAGGCGCTCGGGGCTCGACCGCGCCGATATCTTCGTCACCACCAAGATCGCCACCGGCAATCTAGGTTCCGGAGCTCTCGTTCCATCGCTCCGGCAAAGCCTCGACAATCTGCAACTGGACCGGCTTGACCTGACGCTGATCCACTGGCCCTCGCCCAACGATGCCGTGCCGCTGCCGGTCTATATCGAGCAATTGGCCCAAGCCCATGCCCTCGGCCTGACCCGGCTGGTCGGTGTTTCAAACTTCACCATTCGCATGCTGGAACAGGCGCAGGGCATTCTCGGCGACCTCAGAATCGCCAACAACCAATTCGAACTCAACCCGCTGCTGCAGAACAAGAAGCTGGCAAACTACTGCACCGGAAGAGGAATTTCCGTAACCTGCTACCTGCCGATCGCCCGCGGCATTCTCGGCGACGTCCCGGTCATTGCCGAAATCGCGGCCCGTCACGGCGCGACGCCGGAGCAGGTTGCCCTGGCCTTCGAATTCGCCAAGGGCTACATCGCCATCCCCACATCGAGCAAGGCGGACCGCATCCGCTCCAACTATTTGGCGACCAAACTGGTGCTGTCCGAGGCCGAAATCGCAACCATCGAAACGGTGGACCGAGGTCAACGTGTCATCGATCCGGCCTGGGGACCCGACTGGGACTGAGATGGTTTGGGACTGTTGACAACGTCGCGGCTTGGGATAATACCTGTCGTATTAACGTTCCTATAAAGGGCTCGCCTCACTGACATGTCGGGGCGGTCCGCTGGCCTGTCGCCAGCGGAAACGTAGAGGCATGGCCGCAATGTCGGCGGGAGGAATTATGAAGGGCATTACCAGTCTGGGGCATGTGGCGATCAATGTGATCGATCTCGAAAAATCGCTGGATTACTACGTCAACAAGCTCGGCTTTCCCGAAATGCTGCGGCTCAAGCGCGATGATGGCGAGACCTGGCTGGTCTATCTGCGCATCACCGACGAGCAATATCTGGAGATTTTTCCCGGCGCTGAAAACGACCGGGCGCCGGCTAGTTGGCACACCAACGGCATGACCCACATGTGCTGGACTATCGACGATCTCGATGCCACCTGCGACCGCATCAAAGCAGCCGGTATCACCCTATTGTCCGAACCTAAGGCCGGCCTTGACGGCAACCGCCAGGCCTGGCTGGAGGATCCCGACGGCAATCGCATCGAACTGATGGAAATGCACCCGGACTGCCTGCAATATCAGGCCATCAGGCGTCTGCACGCAGAAGGCGTCTAGTTTATCGACGGTTCTGGTGTCTATTGTCGCCCATGGTTTTGATCTTCTCTTGTCCGCCCTGTAAATCCGCTTTTTGGGTAGCATGCGCCGCTCATCCGGCGTGTCGGGTAGGTTGAGATCATGGGCAAATCCACCGTTCGCTTGAAGGACATCGCTGACAAGACCGGATTTTCGGTCAATACGGTGTCGTTGGCCCTGCGCCAGAGCCCACGCATTCCCGAAGAGACCTCGATCCGCATCCGCGAAGCGGCTGAAGCCCTCAATTATCTGCCCAACCATGTCGCCAAGTCGCTGGTCAGCCGCGAAACCAAGACCATTGGCCTGGTGCTGACCGATATCACCAACCCGGCTTTGACGCAGGTGGCCCAGGCGGTCGAGATGACCTTGTCGGAGCGCGGCTATTCCACCCTCTTTGCGACGTCCAACAATGATCTCGACGAGGAAAAGCGCGTTATCGAAATGTTCCGCTCCCGCCAGGTGGACGGCATGCTGATCTATCCGCGCAGCCATCGCGAGCTTGAGCATATTCGTCGGCTGCGACGCGCGAACTACCCCGTGGTCCTGCTCGTGGGCGACCCCGATGCGGGGATCGACGCCGTTTGCATCGACGAGCGGCGCGGCGCTTATCGCGCCGTGCGCCATCTCATCGATATCGGCCATAGCCGGATCGGTATCATCGATACGTCCAATGCCAAGGGGAATCTCGAAAAACGCGATGGCTATGAGCAGGCACACAAGGAAGCCGGCCTCACGGTCGATGGTGACCTACTCGCTGATCCCATGGGCAATACCGTCATCCGCGGCTATTGGGCCATGGATCGCCTGATGAGCATGCCTGTGCGCCCGACTGCGGTGTTTGCGGCCAATGACTCTCTCGCCATTGGGGCGCTGCGCTGGACGCAGAAGAACAACCTGCGGGTGCCCAAGGACGTCGCCATTATCGGCTTCGATAATATCGAATTTGCCGAGCATGCGGCGACACCGATCTCATCGGTCAAATACGAAGTCGATATGGTGACCGAGTTGGCCGTTGAGCGCCTGCTGCAATTGATCGCCGCGCCCGATGGTCTGCCCGAACCGCGGGTCACCATGATCGATCCCGAACTGATCGTGCGCGACAGCACCGCGGGCAGGGGAGATTAGCCAGGCATCGACGCAGTTTTGTTTTTTGCCCCTGAATCTCGCCCAACCGACGAACGAGCCTGAGATTTTGCCGGTCATCAGCGTTCGAGATAAACGAACATCGGATATCTATCGTTCGCATAATGTATCTTATGGAACTGACGCAACATACTGATATTGCTGTACTATTTTAAAGCGCAGCTATAGCGGCATACGGTAGATGTCGCAACACTACCTTTCTGGCACTCTCCAGCATGCTCTGCATGCGTTTCGCCAAGCATCGGCCAATCGAAATTTTGTGGAGTCCGCGACCCCTCTGCAGCCAGCCCAATGGCCGCTTTCGGTAGGCCTCATTCTACCTCAGGGACCGCGCCATCTCTATTATCTCGTCTCGATTTGCAGTTGGATCTTCCTTGTTCCAAGCGATGGACAGGCCGACACTAAAATCGACCCCCTCCACATTTCGGAAAATGACATCGCGATTGGGCAGTTCCTGCATCCACTCGGGCACAAATCCCACCCCAAGGCCCGACGCAACCAATGAGAAAAGCGATAGGGTGTCGTCACAAGTGTATGCAATGCTGCCGAGCAGATCTTGCTCTCGGAACATCTGGTAGAAATAGTCTTCGGTATAAGAGAGGTTCGACCTTGCAAACGCGATAATCTTTTGTGGTCGCAGATCGTCGATCGTGAGTTTGGGCAATCGCGCGAGCGCGGTGTCCTCGGCCATAGCAAGAACATACCGCTCATGGCCAATCCCTAGGCATCGTAGTGAGCCCAGATTTTCCAGGGGCCGGATGAAGCCGACATTCACATTGCCCGCTTCGATTTCACGGATGATCGTTTCACTGGTGCCGGTCCGGACATGGATTTTTACATCAGGAAAGCGCCGGCCGATTTTGGCCAGGAAGGCCGGCAATACGCCAAAAGTGGCGGGATAAATTGTGCCAATCGTGAGCTTTTTCAGGTCTTTCCCTGCAATGGCCTGGGTGACCAAGCGCGAGTTTTCGAGGTCTGCCAATATTCTTCGGCTCCGCTCATAGAAAACGGCGCCCGCTTTGGTCAGTTGAACCCGGCGCGTCGTGCGGATCAGCAGTTGAACACCAAGATCGCGCTCAAGGTTCTGGATTTGTAGGCTCAGCCCTGGCTGAGCGACGTTGAACCGTGCGGCAGCTCGTCCGAAATTCAGTTCTTCGGCAAGGGCAACGAAAAAGGAAAGCTGACGAAGTTCCATTGCGATCTGTGGCCCAGCCAGGGACTTATATTCTTTGCAGTATGAAAGTGTGCAATTGATAAATCAACCGTCTACTCGGACTTCTCGGCCCTGGGGATGGTGACGTCGGCACTCGTATCGCTGGCCTGCTCGCAGCGTACGGGCCATGGTGGTCCCCATGGTGGAGCCTTCGCTTTAACGGCCAGTGACAGACCAACCGGACCCAAACATCCATTAGCAGCATCCAGCTGCCGGCCGGAGGTCAGCGCATAATCAGGGGTTTTCACACAGCCTCGGTTTGTTGCCGACTGGCTGCTTTCACATTGTGCCAGTGCCGAGTCAGAGCTCGAAATAGGCTGACATAACCCCGAAGACTTTGAGTGGTGGGCAATCGAGCAACGTCGCGATCCCCGCGGCGAAAGCGCTAACATATTCGTGCACACCGAAATTTATCGTTGTGTCTTGATTTGTTGTTGTTAGGATTCAGCTACATCGACTGTTTACTGATTGATGGTGCTTCCGGACGATGCAGGCCATTTGCCTGCCATGGAAACGTCCGGCCACCAACGTGCCGGGCTCTCTATGGAGCACCGCCATGTCAGACATGCAGCCACCTCCCCCGTCCCTACCCTGGGGCTCGATCACTGATGCCACAAGCCTGGCAGCCTGTCCGGCCACGGCGGTGAGCACCCTATTCAGTATCTTCGGACCCAGAGCTACGTCCATCGCTGCCTGGTGCGCAATCCATGCTCGTCAAGACAGTGATGAAGCCGGCTATCGGCTGTGGCTAGGGGCTTTCAAACAGCTCAAGGCGTCCGAGTTTAGCGTCCGGTCCTGATAATCATCGGGAACGGATCGGCGGGTGCGAGGCAACGCCATTGATAACGATGCGATATTAATGAGCGAAGCTTAATATTAGAAATCCGATCCGTTCCCCGGCACCTTGTCCAGCGCAAGTTCAAGAGGGGAACACATAATGAAGTCAGCATGTCTGGCAGCAACCGCTGCTATCTTGTCGGGAGCTGTAACAACAGCCCACGGTCAGGAACTGATCGTCAACAGCTATGGCGGCCCGTACGAGCAGATCATCCAAGACGCCATTATCAAGCCGTTCGAGGAGCAATTTGGCGTATCGGTGGTTTATGATGCGGTAGGGTCCTCACAACAGGATTACGCCAAGATCAAAGCCACCAATGGACGTCCCGGTTTCGACGTGGTGGTGATGACCGCGTCCCAGTCGCTTGAAGGCTGCCGCGAAGGCCTGTTGGAGCCGCTGAGCGTCGAGATTGTCCCCAACCTCGCCCATCTTAACGCTGCAATCAGTGCGGTGGCCGGCGAGTGCGGCGCCGTCCATGAGCTCCAATATCTCGCCTTGCTCTATCGCACCGACATGCTTGAGCAAGCGCCCGTGTCCTGGACCGATCTTTTCGACGAGCGCCTGGATAAGCGCATCGTTCTCCCCACCTTCGCCAATATCATGGCGGCCTTTCTCACCCAGCTCATGTCCTCGGTGCATGGGGGTGATATCGACAACAATATCGATCCTGGCTTTGAGGCCATGACCCGTCTCGCTGCTCAATCGATCGGCTTTGAGCAGGCATCCGCCATTCTCGAAAGCTACATTCAGGACGGTCGGGTTTGGGCCATGCCCTTCTGGGATGGACGGGCTCAACTGCTGGTCGATAGTGGCGCGCCGGTTGACTACGTCCTTCCCCAGGAAGGCTCGATACCGCTGATTGCGACCCTCAATGTGCCCGTCGGCGCCGACAATAAGGACCTCGCACTCAAGTTCGTCGACTTCTTCCTTGAAAAGACCAGCCAAGAACGCTGGGTCGAGGGATATAAGGTTGGCTCCGCCCGCACCGATATCGAAGTTAGCGAAGAAGCGCGTGCCCGCAAGATCACCACGCAGGCTGATCTTGATGCGCTCCTGCTTCCCGACCTGACCTCGCTTGCCGCCCACCTCTCGAGTTGGGGTCAACGCTGGGAACGCGAAGTCGTCCCGGCCGCGCGGTAGTGACCATGTCCAGTATCGCGCTCACCGCCGAAAGGGGACGTCCTATCTGGACGTCCCAGGCTCGCCAATACCTTCCCCTCCTGCCTCCGACCTTGTTGCTGCTGGTATTTTTTGCCATTCCGATGGGCATGATGGTCGGGCTCAGTTTCCATCCGCAGGGAGCATCGGCCGCCTCTCTTGCCAACTATGAGCGCTTCTTTACCGACGACTTCACCTTGGCGGGTTTGGGTAGAACAGTCCTCATGTCGGGGCTGGTCGCGATCTGTGTCACGCTCATGGCCTATCCCGTGGCCTATTTCTTGGCGCGGTCTCGTTCGCGTTGGCGGGCGGTCGTCTTTGCGCTGGCCATCGCCCCAGAGCTCGCAGGCGTGGTGTTGCGCACCTATGGCTGGCTGATCATTCTGGAAGATCACGGTTTTATAAACAGTGCGCTGATGTGGCTTGGCCTCATTGCAGAGCCCCTGCCCCTGGCCAAAAACATGTTCGGCGTCGTTGTCGGGCTGACCCATGTGATTTTGCCATTCGGCATCCTCTCTTTGTTGACCAGTCTTCAAGGTGTCGATCCGAACCTGGAAAAGTCGGCCCAGATATTGGGAGCGTCGCGGGTGTCGGTGCTGCGCCATATCGTGGTGCCACTGACCGTCCCAGGCATCGTCAGCTCGATGTTGCTGGCCTTCACCATGTCGGCCAGCGCCTATGCCACGCCCGCAATCCTGGGCGGCGCCGGCTTCAAGGTTCTAGCCACCATGGTCTACGAGCAGGTGCTCTTTTACATCGATTGGTCCTTTGCCGCGGTTATGGCGAATGTACTCCTGGTGATGATGCTGATCATCGCCTTTGTCGGCTCGCGCCTTGAAATGCGCCTGCACAAGAAGCTCCACTTCTAGAACCGGGTGATCCATATGAACCGAATTGTCTCCGGCCTATTTTGGGTCTCCATCGTCCTGGTCATGGCGTTCATCACCCTGCCCCTCATCGTGGTCGTGGCGGCTTCACTCAGCCCCAGTTCTAAGGTGACCCTTGTTCCCTGGGAGTGGACCGTACGCTGGTATGGCGATCTGGTCGCGCGCCGATGGATGGATCCCTTTATTCTAAGCGCCCAAATCGCCGTGCTCGTTTCTTTGATCAGTGGCGCTCTGGGTCTGCTCGCAGCCTATGTGGTCGCCTTTGAAAAGTGCCCCGGTCACGCGACGATCATGTCATTTCTCTTGTCGCCCCTGGCGGTGCCTCAGATCGTCAAAGGCGTGGCGATCGTGCTGTTTCTGTCCTCAGCCGGACTCTATCGGTGGGTCGGCACGCCCGGTCTGGTCGCCGCGCACATCATCCTGACCCTGCCCTTCGCGGTGCGAATGATCGCCACGGCCATGTTCAATTTCGACAAGAACCTGGACCGAGCTGGCCAGAGCCTGGGGGCAACCAAGGCCCAGCGCATCCGTCACCTGCTGCTCCCGATCATCAAGCCGGGCGTTTTTTCGGGCATGACCTTTGCCTTCATCATCTCCTTCAACAACATTCCGCTGTCGGTTTTTCTCGTCCGGCCAGGTGAGACCACCCTTCCCATCACCGTCATCAACTATCTCGAATACAGCCTCGACCCGGTGCTGGCAGCGGTCAATGTCGCCTCCCTACTCTTCGTGCTGGCGGTGATTTTCGTCTTTGAAAAAATCGGCGGGTTCTCAGCCCAGATCCATGGAGGAAGCAAATGAGCACCAGCGATATCGAGCTGATCAATCTGAGCAAGAATTTTGGCACCAGCCAGATCGTGCGAGAAATCGACCTGGTTGTGCCGCATGGCGAATTCGTCAGCATCCTGGGTCCCTCGGGATGTGGCAAAACCACCACCCTGAACATGATCGCCGGGTTCATCTCCCCCTCGAGCGGGCAGGTCAGGATCCGCGGCATCGAACAATCAGGCGTCCCCCCGGAAAAGCGCCAGGTCGGCCTGGTGTTTCAGAACTACGCCCTCTTTCCTCATATGACTGTCGCCCAGAATGTCGGCTTTGGCCTCAAAATGCAGGGCAGGAGCCGCGACGAGATCGCTTCTCAAGTCAAAAAGGCCTTGCAAAGCGTCCGTCTTGACGGTTTCGAAGACCGCTACCCAAAAGAGCTGTCAGGCGGCCAGCAGCAACGCACCGCGCTGGCTCGCGCTATCGCCCCACGGCCATCGCTGCTGCTGCTCGATGAGCCGCTCTCCAACCTTGATCTGAAGTTGCGCGAAACCATGCGCATCGAGCTCAAGGATGTCCAACGCGAATTGGGCATCACCTTCGTTTACGTGACCCATGATCAAGAGGAAGCTATGGCCATGTCCGACCGGATCGTGGTCATGCATGAAGGTGTTATCGCTCAGGTTGGATCGCCCTCAGAGCTTTACCGCGCCCCACAGTCGACATTCGTTGCCGATTTTATCGGGAAGTCGAACATCTTTGCGGTGACCCAACTCGCCGATGGTGGCGGCATCCAACGCGTGCGGATTGCTGAAACCGGCCTTGAGCTATTGGCCAGCTCCCCTGCCCCGGTATCCTCAAGTATCGCGTTTTGCAGCATTCGACCCGAGGCCCTGCGTTGGATCGAAGGGCAGACACCAACTGAGCGCCCAATCAACGTATTGCCGGTCAAGGTCGTCAAGATCGTCAATCTGGGTGCTTATCTCGAGGTTTGGTGCCGGCATCAAAGCAATACGGTTTTCAAGGCGCTCATAAGTGCTGCGCGCGGAGCCCAATTGGCGACTGGCGTTGCCATCGAACTGACCGTCGAACCCGCCGCTATCAAGCTGCTCGCTCACTAAGCAATTGATAACGAAACAATATCAATGACCGTCGATTGATATTGGACGCAGCGGGCCCCCACATCTATTTTTTAACTGTCGAAATCACCGATCCCAGTGGAGGACAAAGATGCGAACAAAGACCAAGATTACCGCTGTCCAGCATGACAGTAATGTGTGTGCAGACATTCAAGGCTTCGACTTCAACGATTATACTGCAGACGATATCGCAACCGTTCGCGATTTCTGGTTGCAGTATGGCGTCATCCGATTTCGCGATGCCAATATCACTGATCAGCAGCAGGTCGATTTCTCGTCCTACTTCGGCGAGTTCGTCATTCACCCCAAGCAGCTTCAGGAAGGCGGCCATCCCACCCACCCCGAAATCCTGGTCATCAGCAATGCGATGAAAGATGGCAAACCCAGTGGTGCCATGGGCAATAGTGAAGCCACCTGGCACACCGATACCTGGTTCTACGAGAAGCCGCCGGCCGGTGCTATTCTACGGGCGGTGCGGGTGCCCGAAACCGGCGGCGACACCTACTTTCTCTCTACCTATCAGGCCTATGATAGGCTGCCCAACCATCTGCGCGATGCCGTGGTCAAACGGCAGATCTTTTTCCAAAGCGCCTATGACAAAACCGGCAAATTGCGCTTGGGCAAAACCAAGCCGAAATCGGTGGACTTCCGGGAATGGGTTGGCATGGTGCATCCTCTGGTCCGTACGCATGGCGAGACGGGACGTATCGCTCTCTATCTCGGCGGTACGGCAGAGGGCGCCTGGATCGTCGGAATGCCCTTGGACGAGAGCAACGATCTTCTCGCCCAGCTTTGGAAGCACACGACCACGACCGACGATGTGTTCGTGCAGCAATGGCATGCTGGCGACATCATGATGTGGGATAACCGCTGCACGATGCACCGGCGCGACTCTTTCGATCCGAACTCGATCCGGATCATGCATCGCACCACGACCGCCGGCGAGCGGCCAGTCTAAGCGCCAGCCCAGCGGAAATTCAAATGTCAGCACAATACCGGACGGCGCCTCCTCCTGGAGCGCTGGACCAAGACCTCCTCGCTTTGCTTGCGGACATCGAAACCGCCACGATTGGTCATTTCGAGTCTTCCGGTTTCATCACTGGAGGCGTTCGCCCGGTATTTTCCACTCGCGCCATGGGCAGAGCCATCACCGTAGCCGCGCCGGGCCGGGACGGTCGTGTCATCTATATGGCGATCGACATGATCGAGCCGGGGGATGTCCTGGTCATTTCAAGGATCGACCATGACGACCTCGCCTGTGTGGGCGGAGGCGTAACGGCGGCGGCCAAGGCAAAGGGGGCAGCGGCCATCATCGTCGATGGTCCTTGCACAGATCCGGCGGAGATCGTCAGCAACGGTCTCCCCGTTTGGTGTCGCGGCGTTGCTGCCAAGACGACGTCGCGACATACCCAGCTCGGAGGCGAGGTCAATTTCCCGATCTCCTGCGGGGGAACCGTTGTCATGCCAGGCTACTGCGTTCTGGCCGATGACAGTGGCATCTACGTTGCCGATCCCGTTCGCATGCGCGAAGTCGCCGTCCGGGCAAAATCGCGCCAGCAGCGATCGCTAGCGGTACGCCAGCATCTCTTGGCCGGCCAATCCATTTTCGACTTCGATCGTGAGAACAGCCAATGAAACTGGCAATGATCCAGATGAATTCCCAGCCTGATCGCGCCCACAATTTGCGCCAGGCAACCGACCTCATGAAACAGGCGGTTGATGCTTCTCAGCCCGACCTAATTGTCCTGCCAGAACATTTCGACTGGTCAGGCGGCACCACTCGACAAAAACTTCTCGCAGCCGACAACCTGCCTGGTGGCGAAGCCTATCGCGCAATAGCGGATTTCGCCGCTAGGCACCGCACGTGGGTACACGCGGGAAGCATGCTGGAGCGTGTTGAAGGTGACGACAAGATCTACAACACGACCGTAGTGTTCGACGGCAGCGGCGCTGAGGTAGGGCGCTACCGAAAAATCCATCTCTTTGACATTACGACTCCATCCGGCCGGATCTATGGGGAATCCGAGACCGTCAGGCCCGGGTCGGGCTTGCTCGTATACGAGCATTGTGGCCTGCGGATCGGATGCGCCATCTGTTACGATTTGCGCTTTTCAAACCTGTTTTGGGAACTTGCCCGCCGTCACGTTGATGTCGTGATCTTGCCAGCAGCCTTTACAGTGGAGACCGGCCGGGATCATTGGGATGTCCTCTGCCGCTCGCGGGCCATAGAATTCCAGGCATATGTCGTCGCTTGTGGCCAATGGGGTTCCTACCCATCCGCCGACGGAACGCCGCGGAGCTGTTTTGGCAATTCCCTTGTTTGCGACCCCTGGGGAAAGGTGATCACAAGAGCTTCGGATGGCCTCGGGTTCACCTTCACCGATCTAAGGACTGCAGAGATCGAGAGAGTTCGAAATCTTATTCCGATGGCGTCTCATCGCCAGGCGCTTTCCAGCTGTGGCGGCTGTCATCGCGCCGAAGCGTCTCGATTTTCGCCATCCTGACCCCCGACGCTAGCCAAATCTCCTGCGTTCGCAAAAGCGTCGATTGCAGACGACAGATGATTGGAAATATTTCGCAATTTCTGACCGCGCAAAAAACCGAACAGCGGGTGAAATAGCAACCATCACCGTCTCCCTCGATTTGCCCAAAGCTTGGCTTTTTCCAACCGGCCGATCAGTGCGTCCCTCGATAGATGGGAGCCTGCGAGGAGCCCAGCCTTGGACAGCGATCGATCTACCTTTCCGCAACTATTGATATCCTCCGATGATCTCGTGCAAGCTGGCATCGAGCTTGACCCAAGGGTACTTCACGATCGGGCTACCAGATGTGGAGGGACCTTCGCGGCGGCCTGAGCATGGGCAAGAAGTCAGTTCTTCTTTCGCCGAAGCCGAGCTATGGGCTCAGCCAGCTATGCCACGCGCCGCGATCAATCGGGCGGGTTGCGACTTCGTCGAGCACCGAGCCCTCGCCATCTACGCAGTGGCGTCCGTCGGGACCGGCAAGGTTTGCGTTGGCGCCCCAGTGACCTCGAGATTGTTGCTAGATGAGCCCATGCGATGTCGCGATGCCAACGGCATGCTGGATGTTCATCGCACCCAACTTGCGCCGAATGCTGCGCAAGTGGAACTGAACAGAATCGTATTTGAGGTCCAGAATTGATGCGATCTCGTTGGCTGGAAAACCGTGCCGCACCCAGATTAGGACACGGCATTCACTAGGAGTGAGACGATAATCCGGACCATGGAGCAGATGCCGCAATCGTCCGCGGACATGTCCGTGCAGGCAATTCGCGGCGTCCCGCAAGAAGGAGAGTTCTCGATCACCAAGCTTGCCCGCGGCGCCAAATGGAGACGCCAAAGTCAGCATCACATTGTGCCTGTAGCCGGCGGGAATGGGTATCGTCACGCCAGCAGCGATACCGCCTTCGGCCGCCTCTTCCATGAATGCCACCTGCCTTTGGGACATAGGCAGGGGCACAGTATTCTGGTCCCAATTGAAGGGCTTGCGAATGGCCTGAGCTGATTTCACCACCGGATCCAGCACCACCAGCTCGCGGGTGAGATAGACATCCTGCCAGTCCTTGGGATAGTTCGACAGACCGCGAATGTCGCTGCCATAGCAGTCAATATAACAAAAATGGTCGAAACCAAGATCGCCGGCGAGTGCCTTCAATGCAGCAGATAAATCAGACTGTTTCTGCACAATTTCCAAACGCTCAAGGAACTCAATCAACCAATCAGGTTCCATTCTCATTATTGGGCGCCCTCCCCTAAGTCGCTATCAATGATCACGAATTTCATTCTAGATTTTTTGGCGATCAAGTTTGCCTTGTAAAGAAACGCCTTCCCAAAAACTCCATAGGGGCGGTCAAAATCTGGTTATCGCTGCTGTACGACCAGCAGTCCGCTTGGGCGCTAGAATGCTCTGGGGAACACCATGTCCTGATCAACCAAGACATTGAAAATATATCCAGGTCGGATCTCGACCGTGGGTTGAACATCCATGTTCTTGCCGATCGTGCGGTCGGCGACGCGGCTGAATGTTTCGGCAAAGGAGCGCCTTGCCGCATCGGTTCCGCTATTGTTGGACAAGTTGCCGTCTTGAGGGAGCGCCATGTCTATACCCCCGCCAATTGCGGCGATAAGGATGGCCGAGCCGAAAACCTCGAAATAGTGGTTGTCCACCTGATCCACGAACCCGCCATAGCCTTGCGCGTCCGTGCCCGCCATCCCACCGATCTGCAGCGTGGCGCCGTTGGGAAAGACGATATCGGTCCAGATCACAAGAGCCCGCCGCTGACCGAACGTGACCTTGGAATCGTAACGTCCAAACAGCCGGGAGCCCTGCGGAATTAGCAGGTGATGTCCGGTTGCGCTGTCAAAGACGTTCTGCCCGACCTGGGCGATGACACGGCCAGGCAGGTCGGAATTGATCCCGGTAATGAGCGTCGCCGGAATGATCGAGCCACGCTTGAGCTCATACGGCGACACCGCATCAACCACCCCGTTGGGCAGATAACCCAAATCCTGCAGGTCTTGGTTGAAAAAGCTCTCCTTGGCCGTTTGACCGTTTGGGTCAGTGCTCGGGCCGTTACTACCCAAGGCGGCCGCATAGAGGCTCGGGAGGTCCGGTCGCATGCCACCGGCGACCTGAGTGGGTGACTGGGCGCTTTGTTGAACGGTCAGCCGGTCGACATCCACTGCGATCGGTGAATCGAGCGCCGCCTGGTCGGCCTGCAGACTCAACATATGCTGACGGTGCAGCTCGCGTAGATATTGCTCCTCCTGCTCGCGTTGCAGCCGGGCGCGCCAGTCCTCTGGAGCGCTAGTGACTGGCACTTCGGCTGGAACCGTTGTTGGTGCCGGCTGGAATGGGTTGGCTGCGGCTGGCTTCGGTGGTGGCTGCACGGTTGGGATAGCCGGCTCAATTGGCGGGTCGATTATTCCATCGGGAACGCCATCCTTGAGGCGATCGCCAAAGCTGCGCGCCGGTGTCCCGCTTGATTGGTCTAGGCCCTGCCCTTCCCGCCCGTAGAACCCTCGTGCCAAAAGACCATAGACAATCACGACCACAAAGATGACAGCCAGCGCAATCGCAACAAAGACAGGCAGGCGATTGAGCCGCCTGACCTTGAGTGTGTTGGTGTCGCGCGGCTCGGGCGTGATATCGAGTGAAGCCATTGTTCCCTCTGCCCTATGAGCGCAACATGACCGATAACGGGCTCGACGGCTCCGCACCCATTGCAGTCAGCGCATAGGCACGTCCCAGATCAACGGCGGGCGTAGACAGTCGCGCCAGAACGGAGCCATCAAGCGTATCCAGAATATAGGTAAGCGGGATCGCGTCGGCGATCTCGCTTTTGTCGTCAGCGATAACCGCATAGCCCCATTTGCGCAGCGCGGTATCGAGTGCGACAGCGAAAGCGGAGTGGTCCGGCCGCAGGGTGATGGTACCGGTGCCGGCTCCCACGACTTCGGCCAAACGGCCGACCAGATCTTCAGCAATCACGCCGGCCGCGGGCGCCGGAACCTGGGCCGCATCCGTGCTCACCAAAGCAGCGGTGCGACCGGCGCTAAATGTAGTGCATCCCGCGAGCACAATGGCCAAAAAGATCGCACTGGCCGCGCGCAATGGAGTGGACAGGCCAGGCATGATCAGCCCCTCCGCCTAATTGTTATCTTTTGCTGCTGCCTGCCGACGCCGGACACGAGCACGGCATGGTCGATGAGGTAGTCGACCACCATCATTGTGTCGTTCAGCCGATAATTGACGATGCGGTTCTGCCCGCCCGAGATAACGAACAGCACGGGCGCATCCCCGCCCGAAAGGGCATTCGGAAATTGGATATAGGTCTTGGTGCCATCGGTGTAGATGCGGGTCGGTTTCCAGCGCGCCGATCCCTCAAGGCGGAAACCGAAATCCAGGTTCTCCGCCGGAACCCCTGCCCCGGCAATGGTGTTGGCCTGCATACGCGCATTGATTTCATCCAGCCGCAGCGCCACGTCTTCCTGATACTCGAAGCCAACCCTCGCCATATAGCTGGAGGGATGGGATTTGAGTTTGATGTGGTAGGTGCGCCGCGAGGTGGTCACCACCATGGACGTGTCGAGGCCGCTTTCAGATGGCTTGACGATGAGATGGACGGACTGACCTGCTGCCGAGCCAGAGGTGGCCGGTTCGACCTTCCACCTTACGGTGTCACCCACCAGCACATCGCGCACGACTTCGCCGGCCTGCAACTCGATGTCGCAAACCTGCAAAGGCGAACAGATCACGGTCGGCTGAACCTCGCCATAAAGGAAGATGACTTTGCCATCGGGTCCTCGGGAAACAATGCCTTCTGCCTGTTGCCACTGGCCGGAGAGGCTGGTGGCGCGGTGCTCCTTGCCGGAGAGGTCCTCAGCCATCGTCCCAACTGCTGGGAAGATCGTTCCGGCAATCGCGGCGAACCAAACAAGGACCTGCATGCAAGCGGACTTTTTCTGCATGGCGATTATGAACCTCACAATTGGGCCGTCCAATCGAAGTCTCGGATATAGAGGCCAATGGGGTTGAGTTGGATGATGGCCTCATCCTGCGGCGGGGTCAGAGCGACCGTGGCGATGCCGCGGAACCGTCGTGTGGCCAGCTGTTTGCCCTGGCGGTCTCGTTCATATTCAGTCCAGTCGATCTGATAGGACTGGGCTGATAGGGCGACTACATTGTTGACTTCGATCGATACCGTCGCCGTGCGGGCCCGTTCGAAGGGATTGGCGCTGCGGAACCAGGCATTGATCTTCTCGGTCGCTGGATCAGTGGTTCGCAGCAGCGCATAGGTGCGGTCGATATATCGTTTTTGTACTATGGCGTCCGGAGTGATGGATTTTAGGTCCGCGACGAACCCGCCCAGCACGGCCCGGACAACACGAGGGTCCGCATATTCGATCTGTTCGGGAAAGCCCGCCAAGGCCGGCGCGCCCAGTTTATCGACCTCGACGATATAGGGCACCAGTTTAACCTGAGTGCTTTGATACAGGGCATATCCAAATCCAATCACGGCAAGTGCCAAAGAGATAACGGCAACAGCCCGCCAGCCATTGGCGGCGCGGACGAACCCGCCATAACGCTCGTTCCATTCAAGACGTGCGGCCAGATAAGGATTGTCGGGGGGATTCGAAGGTGACATGGACAAAGCTCCCTACGGCTTTTCGGGCTTGCCGAAAGACGCAGAGGGCTTAGTGGCACTGGCCGAGCGAGCTCCTTGTCCTTGGCTGGCGGCCAGTTTGGCGTTGGCCAGGCCCATAGTGCTGGTACCGAAACTACCCGGCCCGCCGATCGCCTGATCCTTGACCGCAGAGGCCGTTGCCGCGAGGCCGCGCATGGCAGTCGACGCCATCGCAGTAGAACCGGCCGCCGCTGCTCCCGTAAACCCACCGCGCTCGAATGCGCCAGCAGCAGCTCGTCCCCCTGCCCCGAACGTGGTCGCGGCCATCGCTGCAACACCGGCACCAAATTGGGCGCTTGTGAAGGTAGGCCGTAGCGTCTCGCCGCCATTGGTCACCGAGACACCCTGGATCACGCCCTGAATGATTGCCGGCACATAGATCGAGATCATGAAGACAACGACGGCAATCCCCGCGATGGCAAGCGAAGTCATAAATTTGTCATCACTCGAGCTGGCACCGGCCATGTCGATCAGAACTTCCGAGCCGATGCGGGCGATCATGACGAGGGCCATTAGCTTCATGCCAACGCTAAAGGCGTAGATCAGGTAGCGGACGGCAAAATCCTTGGTGAAACTAGATCCACCGAACCCAAGCATGATCATACCGGCCAGCAAGCCGACATACATCTCGATCATCACTGCAACGAAGATCGCTGCGACCAGAGCGAAACAGATCACGACCACGATCATGGCAAAGACCGCTGCGATCGCGAGCGCGTTGTCTTCGAAAAGGCCGAACCGGACATCCTGGGACATCTGCCCTGCTACGTGCATGCCGGCATTGAATACGTCTGCCGGAGACGCGGAACCGCCTCCTGCTCCGATTTGAAAGAGGCTATCGACGACCGCCTGAGCAAAGGCCGGACCTTGCTCCAGCACAAAGACAAAAAAGCCGATGAACAGAATGCGCCGGACCAGTTCGCCAAACCAATTGTCGAGCGACGCCCCCTGAATAGCCAGCCACACTGCTGCGACACCGACTTCGATGCCTGCTAGTATCCAGAATAGACTTCTGGCCGCCTCCATGATGGTGGTCTGCCACCCGTTCGCGGCCGCGTGGGCGGCGTTATCCAAGTTGGTGAGTACGTTGCCGGCTTGAGCTGCAACCGGCTCCACAACCACGGTCGCCGCTAAGATGGCTAACGGCAAGGCCCGGAGGAGCGGGTTCAAAACCGCGGCTCCATTTGTTGGCCGCCGGATGTGGGATAATTGGTGGAGTTGCCAAAGAACTCTTCGCGGCGCGACTGCGCCAAATCCTTGGCCGCCTGCTCAGACTGGTACCAGGTCCCCATCATAGTCATTTGCTGGGACACGAGGCCCCGCAGTTTCTGGATTTGCGCCACCTGTTGGGCCGCAATTTGATGCCCCACCTGCAGAGCCTGCATCTGCCCCACCGAGGTTTGCGACATGCTCCGCAACTGGGTCATGCTCACTTCCTCGGATGTGAACTGCTCTGCCGTCAGGTTCGCTGCCTTGAGCGTTCCGGTGATGGTGTCGCGATTGGTATCCGACCAGACCTGATAGGCGGCCGAAAAGTTCTCCGCGCGGAGTGGTTGGGCGAGGAAGTCAGAATAGCTCTGAAAGCGTTGTTTGAGCACGTCATCGATATTGCCCATGGAAAAGGCGATGCTCTGCCCCTCGCCAACAATGCTCCGTAGCCGATTGAGGTCATTCTCGACCCGCCCCCACACGTGATCTGGCAGTGTCAGAGTATTCTGCATCATGTTCTCGTAAATCCGGAGCTGGTTCTGGATCTGCTCGATCTGGTGGGCGATCTGGGTGATCTGATTGTCGATTTGGACTCCAGACTGCCCCACCAGCCCTACCAACTCGGCATTGTTGAGGATCTGGGTGAACTCCGTCGCGCCAACAAGTTGTCCAGCGGCCGATGCCGGAATGGGAGACGCTGCGATCAAGAACGCGGCCGTCGTCTCAAGCAAACGGTATTGGCGCATGCGGCACTCCTCTTTCGGCGAGCCAATGGGCGGGCCAGAGCGTGCCGAATTGCTGGTGAAGCTCGATTATGCGTGCCAGCTCGTCCCTGCCACTGACCCCGACAAAGCTCAGTGTTGCCGGACCCAGCGCCATATCGAAGAGCCGCCGGCCTTCGGGCGAGACGACATAGTATTCCCGCTTAGGTATGGCCGTGGCAACGATCTCGATCTGCCGGTCATTGAACCCGATGCGTTCGTAGAACTCGCGCGTTCCGGGCTCCCGCGCCGCGCCATTTGGCAGACAGATTTTTGTAGGGCAGGATTCCTTGAGGACGTCGACAATACCCGAATTCTCAGCATCCGAAATCGATTGAGTCGCCAGCACGACCGCGCAATTGGCCTTGCGCAGCACCTTAAGCCACTCGCGGATCTTGTCGCGAAAGACCGGATGACCGAGCATCAGCCAGGCTTCATCAAGAATGATCAGGCTTGGTGCGCCGGTTAACCGCTTCTCGATACGCCGGAACAAGTAAAGCAGCACCGGCACCAGATTACGCTCACCCAAATTCATCAGTTCTTCGATCTCGAAGGTCTGAAAACTGGACAGCGTCAGTTCATCGCGTTCCGCGTCGAGCAAATGCCCCATCGGGCCATCAACGGTATAGTGGTGCAGCGCGTCCTTGATTTCGCGCAATTGTACACCCGAGACGAAATCGGAGAGCGAACGCCGTTCTGAACTGGCCATCAATCCCAACTGCCGGGAAATGGCATTCCGATGTTCTGGCGTCACCCGGACGCCTTGAAGGATGATTAGAGTTTCGAGCCAGTCGGCAGCCCAGGCGCGATCGCTGTCGGACCTCAGCTCGCCCAAAGGGCAAAACGCCAAAGACTCCCCTGCCCCGACATCGTAGTGATTGCCATCAACGCCCAGCGTGAGCGGCAGCATCGACTTGCCCTTGTCGAAGGCAAACAGCTGAGCGTTCTGGTAGCGGCGAAATTGTGCGGCGATCAATGCCAACAATGTCGATTTGCCCGAGCCGGTGGGTCCAAAGATCAACGTGTGGCCGACATCACCAGAATGCAGGTTAAGTCGAAACGGCGTCGACCCACTGGCCACCTGCATCAAGGGAGGCGCATGTTCGGGATAAAATGGGCAAGGGCAGACGCGGCTTCCCGACCAAACGGCGTTGAGTGGGATGAGATCGGCCAGATTGCGGGTATTGAGCAGGGGTTCGCGAACGTTAGCGTACCAATTGCCTGGCAAGCTCCCCAGATACGCTTCGGTTGCATTCAGCGTTTCAATGCGGGCGCCAAAGCCCTCCGCCTGGATAAGCGGACGAACGCCCTCGGCCTGCTCGCGTAGTTTTTTGTCATCATCGCCGAATAGGACAATGACCGGGGTGTAGTAGCCATAGGCGACCAGCTGCGAATTTGCCTCGGCAATGGCATCTTCGGCTTCGCTAACCATTAGAACGGCGTCCTGGTCAACGGCACCGGATCTGGTCTGGAATAACTGGTCCATGAAGGGCCGCACTTTCTGCAGCCACTTTTTGCGCGTGCGCTCGAGTTTCTGCCGTGCCTCGATCGGATCGAGGAATATGAACCGGCTCGACCAGCGATAGCTTAGCGGCATCAAATCAAGCGCGTTAAGGATCCCTGGCCAACTCTCGCCAGGGAAGCCGTCAATGGCGACCACAGCAAGATACCGGTTGTCGACCACTGGGGAGAGGCCGTGATGAAACTCGGCCGTGACCAGGAAATCGAGATACATCGGGACATCCGGTAGCCGGACTGGATGATTTTCTCCGACAACGCAGAAACGCACGAACTGCAGCAATTCGTCATAATGGGCATTCCGGGTGCCACCGCGTTCGAGCGTTCTGTGGGTGAGCATGCGTCGGATTGAGACTACATTGGCCATATACTGCTCAAATTCGCGGATCGCCGTCTTGAAGGCGGCAAGCGTCGTGTCGCCGAACCGCTCCGCCCGCGAGTCTCTGTCCGAATAGACATAGCGCGTCAGGCCCGATTGCCGGGGCTGTGGCGGTCGATAGCTGAGGATGATCGCGTGCTGGCTCTCAAAATGCCCATTGGCCGCCTCAAAATGCTTGCGGCGTTCATCATCGATTAAGGCGCTGACCTGGTCTGGGAAGTGCGACTGCTCGGCGGCCGGATAGCTGGTGATGGGCAGCCGCACAGCTTCGACCTGGATCATCCAACCGCTGCCCAATCGGGCGAGTATGGCGCTGATCTGTCGCGATACCTCATTGCGCTCGATGTCGGTTGCACTTTCGCTGTCCGGACCGGCAAAGTACCAGCCGGCCATCAGCGAGCCGTCCTTGAGCAGAAGCACACCATTGTCCACCAGCCCGGCATAGGGCAGCAGGTCCGAAAAACCCGGTCCCGTTCGACGAAACTGCTTAAGCGCAACCATGCTCGATCCTTTAATATTTGCGCCAGGGCGAGGCGGTGGGCCGATAGAACGGGCGATAGCGGATGTGCCGCAAATAGACCCGACGCATTAGCGGGTCAGCCCTTCCGATCATGCGCAGCAGGCCTACGACCACGATCCAAATGGCGACCCCGACGGCAGCGGACGCTGGCGTGAGCACCACAAAGATCAAAATAATGGCGGCGAGCCCCGTAAGCAGAACCAACTCGCGGTCGGCCCCCAGCAACAAATTGGGTCGCGAGAGCGCCCGGTGAATCCTGACGCGCTGCAACCGGCTGGCCGGCTCAGACACCGGGTGCTCCAAGCGAGGTCAACTGAGCCACCGGGCCAATTGAAGCGCCGCTCGAACCGAATAGTGCCACGATCTGGGTGGCGCCCAGCAGGATTCCGGCAACGAGCACGATATACATTAGTCGCCGCGCGAAATCGTTGAGCTCGCCGCCGAAGATCAGCATGCCACCGGCGACCGCAACCGCCGCCAGCGCAATTGCTCCAGCTACCGGGCCGGTGATGGATTGTTGAATTTGTTGAAGCGGGCCTTCCCAGGGTAGGCCCCCTCCCCCGCTGGCCAAGGCCGGTCCAACCATGACATTGGCAACCATTGCTGCACTTGCGCCGACTTCAAGGGCTCTACGCCGCATTCACCTTCTCCTTGTCTGACGAACAAATCTCGAGCTGGTAACCGCCGTTGCGATAGTTCTCGACATGCAAGATTTCGGTGACACGACGGCCGGTTGGCGTTCGGGCGATGGCCACGATCAGATCGACAGCTTCCCCGATTACCTCGCGCATTGGCATTGCGCTGACCTCGGCAACGAGTTGCTCAAGGCGCGTCAGGGCGGAAGCGGCACTATTGGCATGGATGGTGGCGACGCCACCCGGATGTCCGGTATTCCAGGCTTTGATCAAAGTCAGAGCGGCGCCGTCGCGAACTTCACCCACGATGATGCGATCCGGCCGCAAGCGCATGGTAGACTTGAGGAGGCGGGCCATATCTGTAGTTTCCGAGGTATGAAGCGTGACCGCATTTTGTGCCGCGCACTGGATCTCCGCCGTATCTTCAAGAATGACCAAGCGTTGATCGGGCTCCGTGGCGACAATCTCGGCAATGATGGCATTAGCCAAGGTCGTCTTTCCGCTGCCCGTGCCGCCCGCAATGACGATGTTGAGGTGTGATTGCACGGCATTGCGAATGACATCGGCGTCTTCGCCCGACATAGCGTTGGCGCGCACGTAGTCGGAGAGCGACATCACCATCGACGCAGGCTTGCGGATCGTGAATGTGGGTGCGAGCACCAGCGGAGGTAACAGGCCCTCGAAACGGTAACCCGCAATCGGCAGCTCGCCCGAAACGATGGGATGATCGTGATTGGCCTCGGAGGCGAGTGCATGGGCCACGATGCCTACAATGGTCTCGGCCGCCTCCACACGGAGTTCGCCGCCGTGGGATACCCCCTGCCCTACCCGCTCAATGAAAATCTGCCCGTCTGGGTTGAGCATGATCTCAACGACGTTAGGATCATCAAGCGCAGACTGGATGTCCGAGCCAAGCGCGTCTTCTAGTTTGCGCATCAAGCGCTGGCGAGACCGGGAAACAGTGTCGACCATGGCGCTATGCTGCAGCCGGCGCGAGGCGGAGTGCTCCTCGCTTGGGAAGGCACAGATGTATTGTTTTGAAGGCGGTCATGCTGCTGGCCCGGCTGTCGGTTGTGCGGGCAACTAAGCACAGCCGGTTATTCGAGTCAGACCACCAAATCTGGTAGGTTGAGTCGGGTAGGTCGACCCGAGACGGTTAAGATTGCGGCCAAGTTCAAGCGTTTTACCCCTACCAAATTTGGTAGGGTCCGTTGAGCAGCGTGAAATCAAAACACTAGCTAACTCACTGAAATAAACAAGAAATATAGCTTTCTAAGTCTCCGCCGTATGCCCCCCGTTAGTCCGCGGTTAACGCTAATTTTCTTGCCAGCCGCTCGGAATCGGACATACTGGCGCTAAATCATCAAAATCTACGATATTAGCGCTATTATCCTGTCGGACACCGAACATATGTACCCGCTTCCGCAATTCGAGTTTGACGACAAGATACTCCGGCAGGGCGCCGAGATTTCTCGACGGCTTAATCAACTTCGCCAAGAAAAATTTCCTCCCAATGCCAGGAAGACTCTGCGTCGTTTTGGAATGGCGGAGGTGGCCCATTATCTCGGGGTGAGCCCGAACAATCTTAAGCGTCTGCATCTCGAAGGCAAGGGTCCCGTCCCTACTCAGGCGACGGGTGGCCGCAGGTTCTATACCGCAGAACAGATGCTGGAGTTGCGAGAATATCTGGACAAAAATGGCCGCGCGGACACCAAGCAATATCTTCCCCATCGTAAAGATGGAGAGAAATTGCAGGTCGTGGCCGTGGTGAACTTCAAGGGTGGTTCAGGCAAAACAACTACGGCCGCGCACCTTGCCCAGCACCTGGCGTTGACCGGCCATCGCGTTCTGGCTGTCGATCTTGATCCTCAGGCATCCCTGTCTGCGCTTTTTGGCTTCCAGCCGGAACTAGACGGAAATCCATCTTTTTACGATGCGTTGCGATATGATGCGGATCGCAAGAAGACGACCGACGTTATTTCCCCCACCAATTTCCCCTCGCTCGACATCATTCCAGCTAATCTGGAACTGCAAGAATTCGAGTACGAGACGCCGTTGGCCATGCAGTCCTCCATGGAAGGCAGGCGGTTCTTTACGCGTTTGGGTTTGGGGCTAGCCGAGGTCGATGACCGCTACGATGTCGTGGTTATCGATTGCCCACCTCAGCTCGGCTATCTGACATTGTCGGCGCTAACGGCAGCGACGTCAGTTCTCATCACCGTTCATCCCCAGATGTTGGATCTGATGTCGATGAGCCAGTTTCTTCTCATGCTGGGGAATCTATCCAAGACAGTGAAAGAAGCAGGCGCCAATTTGAGGATCGACTGGCTGCGCTACCTGATCACCCGCTATGAGCCCACGGATATTCCCCAAGCTCAGATGCTAGGCTTCATGCAATCGATGTTGGCCGAAGAGATACTTCCCAGTCAGATGTTGAAATCCACTGCCATTTCCGATGCTGGCTTAACAAAGCAGACGCTCTATGAGGTCGAGCGCGGAAATTTCAACCGAGATACCTATGATCGTGCGATCGAGAGCATGGATGCGGTTAATTTCAGCATTCAGGGCCTAATTCACCGCGTCTGGGGGCGGCTATGAGATTTACGGCCGTAAAAACGGCTGAAATCTTGTTTTTTTTCAACAAGATAGAGCAAGGATAGGTCTCCTATGGCTCGGAAAAATCCTTTTGCGACCTTGATGGGTGGGCCCGTCGGCAGTGAGGGTTCTGAAACGAACCAAGCGGTGCGCGACTACACGATGAAGGGTGCATCGAAGTCGATGCTCAGTTCTATCACCGAGATGGCAGCGCAGGCCGATCGGCTGGTGGCCGGTGAGGCCATCGTCGAGATCGATCCTGAACTCGTTGACATTTCTTTTGTTAAGGACCGCCTGGACGACGACGGCGACGAATACAGTCAACTGGTTGAGGCGATTAAGGAGCGGGGTCAGGACAGCCCCATACTCGTGCGGCCGCATCCCAGCGCTGCCGGTCGCTTCATGATCGTATTCGGGCATCGGCGTGTTCGGGTGGCCCGGGATCTTGGCCGTAAGGTCAGAGCAGTCGTTAAGAACCTGGCCGACATTGACCACGTCATTGCACAGGGTCAGGAGAATTCTGCCCGCGCGAACCTGTCGTTTATCGAGAAGGCGCTTTACGCCGGATCCCTGGCTGCGCTGCGGTACGATGATGATAACTCCGTCATCTTGACGGCTCTCTCGATCAATCGTCCAACCCTGTCCAAAATGCTGTCAGTGGCGAGTTTGCCGCCGGCCATTCTGGAAGCGATCGGTCCCGCCAAGGGTATAGGCCGTGATCGTTGGTATGAGCTCAAGCAGCATTTGGATCGCCCTAGCAACCACGAGATAGCCTCTGAGGTCATCAGTGAGGCTAGCTTTTCCGAGCTCAGCAGCGACGAACGGTTCGATCGTATGATTGAACGTTTAAAGGCCGCCCAGTCCCGCCGCGTGAAGGCGAAACCGGAAAAGACTACGTGGCAGACCGAGGACAAGAGGTTAGCCGCCGAGATTTCATCTGAAGACAAGCGCTATTCGTTGGCGATCAAGGGCAAGGGGCCCGAGGCACGCGAATTTGGACGCTATCTCACGGAGAAACTCGGCCAACTTTATCAGGATTTCCGCAAGGAAAGTGACGCCAAGAAAGACGGAGTGTAGCCCGCAAAAGAAAAAAGCCCCCGAAACCTTGGTTCCGGAAGCCCTTCTCTACGTGTGGTAACGAGAGAATCGCACTTCCCAGAATCACAGTCAAGCATCTTCGACGCTGTTTCGGCGAGCGGACGTCTTTTGCCTAAACGCAGGTGAAAGAGAATGGAACCGCATATTTCAACGACGCCCTTTGGGCGGCGAGCGCTATCGCTTGGCATGATTTCAAGCCAGGTAGCAGCCAAGACGATGCCGAAGGACGCAACGGTCCACAAATGGCATGTCTTCCAGAACATCAAGGAAGCCAGGATTGCCCTGGGTGCGACTGATCGCGCCTTGGCTATTCTTGACGCCTTGCTGTCCTTCCATCCCGAAACCGCGCTCTATGGCGATAGCGAACTCATTGTCTGGCCGTCCAACGAGCAGTTGATCGGCCGGGCCAATGGCATGTCGCCGGCGACACTTCGGCGCCATCTGGCAAACTTGGTCGATTGCGGCCTGGTCATCCGCCGGGACAGCCCCAATGGCAAACGCTTCGCCCGTAAAGGCTATGATGGCGAGATCGAGCAGGCCTATGGCTTCGACATTTCTCCAATCGTTGCCCGCGCGGCCGAGTTCAAGGAGCTGGCGGAAGCCGTTCGCGCCGAGAAGAAGGCGCACCGCCTTGTTAAGGAACGGCTAACCATATGCCGCCGTGACATCGTCAAGATGATCGAAGCTGGTATTGAAGAGGGCGTGCCAGCCAACTGGGGTAGGGTGCAGCAAGCCTATCAGACCATCGTCGGCCAGATTCCGCGGACGGCACCACGGCAAGTCCTCGAGGCGATCGCTACGGACCTTGAGGACCTTTGGTCTGAAGTGCGTGACGTATTGGAATCCTTTGTGAAAACAGAGAATCTGAACGCCAATGAGTCTCAAACTGAGCGCCACATACAGAATTCAAAACCAGACTCTAAAAATGAATCTGAACATCGCTTAGGAAAAATAGAAGAAGCGAGCGGCAGCGCCTCGGACCCAGATAACGTACGGAGCCTGCCGAAGCGTGAATTGCCATTGGGGATTGTTCTGGATGCCTGCCCGAACCTGCTTTGGTTGGTGAAGGGCGGCAGCGGCATTCGCAACTGGCGGGAGTTCCTTGCGGCCGCCGAGGTAGCCCGGCCGAGTTTGGGGATTAGCCCCAGCGCCTGGGAGGATGCACGCACCGCGATGGGCGAACAGCAGGCAGCGATCACCATTGCGGCGATCTACCAGCGGCAGGATCAGATCAAAAGCGCCGGGGGTTATTTGCGGAATTTGACCGATCGGGCGAAGGACGGCAAATTCTCGGTCTGGCCGATGGTCATGGCTTTGGTTCGGGCCAAGCTTGATGCGGCGAAGGTGGCCAATAGTGGGGTGGCGGAAGCCGCGGACGAGTTGGAGACAGCTGGCAAAGTGGTTCGTACCGAGAAACGCCTCGAGATCAGTGACGCGCTGCGTCAAAACCTCGATAGGCGCGGGCCAAAATCGTGATGGTGTTGATTGATTCCCAGGTCGGATGCCATATATTGCCGACAGTAGATGTGGCATCTACGCTTTCATGGGTGATCGAGATATGGCCCAAATGCATAAAATGGCCGCTCAGGCGCTGCCGCTGGTTTTGTCCTATATGGATCCTGCGGGACGGATCGCTGCAGAGCGAGTAGCAGACGGCTTCGGTATGTCTAAGTCGCAGCTGGCGGAGACGACTGGATTAGCGAGAGAGACCCTCTATCGCTCGGAGCGGATAGGGGCGCCAAAAGCTCAGGGCCGGTTGCGGGAAATGCTGGAGATCATTAGCCGGGTGACCGACTGGGCTGGCGGCAAGGATCAGGCAATGGCTTGGTATCGCGCCCAGCCCCTACCGGCCTTCGGAGGTCGGACTGCCGAAGCCCTGGTTAAAGACGGTAAGGCCTCGGCTGTCCGGGACTATCTTGATCATATGGCACTTGGCGGATTTGCGTGAGATTCGTCGGTACTTGCTTTCGCGCTCACGATCCTCGTTGGGCATTCAAGCCGATTTCTGGCGAGGGAGCAGCGATACGAGGGGCGCGTTTTAATCCCCAGGGCGTGCCTGCGCTCTATCTTGGGCTCAGCATCATGACCGCGATCAAGGAGATCAGTCAGGGATTCGCGCACCGGCTCGATCCGGTGCTGTGTTCCTACGATGTCGATTGCGAGGATGTTGTCGATCTGACGACAAAGCAGGGCAGGGGAGATGTGTCGGTGTCGATGGACGAGATGAGGTGTGCTTGGGCGTCAGCTCTCGCTGGTGGCAAGAGGCCTATCTCCTGGTCGATTTATGACCGACTCGTTACACAGGGCGTCGCTGGCATTCTCGTGCCCAGCTATGCTTCTGGCGCCGATGAAGAAGATCGCAATCTGGTTCTGTGGAATTGGGGACCGACGCTGCCACACCAGGTCGAGGTTTTTGATCCTAGCGGCCGGCTGCCGCGCGATCAGCTATCGTGGAGTTAGCTGGCTCGACTAAACACGAGCACACGGTTTTATGGGAACCAATAAACACATAAACCTAGTGCTAACGACCGTAAATGCGCCCTATCGGGAGCAACTAGATGGCACGACATTGGCTGCTTGCCTTTCCGACGTCGAGCTCGACAAGTAGCACCCCCGGGCACGACGGTCGGCTAGCGGTGCAAGCCTTTTCGGATTACGGGAAGGGCAGGGGACATCCTGCTCAGCTTAACCTGGCCGATTGCCTGTCCTACGCCTGTGCCAAAAACCGCAAGATGCCACTGCTCTACAAGGGCAATGACTTCGCGCACACCGATCTGGCCTGATTTCGCTGGGCTAAAGGCCCGCAGCCTTGGTGAGGTTGACCCGGAACCGATCGCGGCGGCGTTGGTAGCGGCGGGTCATTTCCGCCGAGGCATGCCCGAGCTGCTTCTGCACATAGCGCTCATCGACCTCAGCCGAGGAGGCTAGGCCGGCGCGCAGCGAATGTCCGGCAAATTTTTGCTCTCGTTCATCCTCCGAAAGATCCCCACGCACCCCTGCAGCAATGGCGGTTCGTTTGACGAGGCGGGCAACCTCCTGATCGCGCAGCCGCTCGGACCCGACGGTCTTGCCTTGCCCCGTGACCCGCCGAAACAGCGGTCCATGGGCGATGCGGCCCAGCTTGAGCCATGTTTCCAATGCGACCACGGGGCAGGTACCGTCGGAGGAGCCGCGGCCGATCTCGACCTCTCGCCAGCCGTTTTTGCCACGGAGGGTCAAAACCATGCCGCGTTCGAGGATCTCAACCCAGCCCGAGGAATCCTCAGTTTGCTTGGGGCCAACGTCGAGACCGACAACTTCCGAGCGCCGTAGGCCCCCAGCGAACCCCATTAGCAGCATGGCCCGATCGCGTAGGCCGCGTAGCGTGCCGCGGTCGAGGGTCTCGAGCATGGCGATTAGATCCTCGGGCAGCACGGCCTCCTTCTGTACGGGCGGCCGGCCGTGGGTGTTGCGGATGCCGTCAAGCACCGTGGCAATGTGGCGATCGCCGCGATCGAGCCGCTCACCAAGCTGGAGATAGTGCCAGGAAAGGGCGGACAGCCGGCGCTCGATGCTGGAGACGGCGGCGGGCTGGCGATTGGCGGTCGCAGCGCCGGACGCGCAGGCGGTGATGTACAGCCCGACGATCTGCGGGTCGGGTGGGAGATGCTCGAGGCCCTGCCGCCGGCACCAGGAACAGAAGTGTTTCCAGTCACTATCATAGGCCCGGCGGGTATTGGGCGAGCTGGCTGCCGCGACATATTCGCGGGCGCGATCGGCGAGTTGTTCCAGATGCGCCGGCAGGCTGGCCGCCGGCGGGGCAGGGGAGGGGACACTAGCGGGCACACCGGGGTCCCGATGTTCAAGGTCGTTGGGGTCAGGTGCCATGTATTCTAACCAAGATCCCAGGGGTTGACGACATCAGCGCCCGTGTCACCAAAGTCGGCGACGTTCCGTGTCACCACCACCAAATCGTGTACGATGGCCGTGGCGGCGATCAGACCATCCACGTCCCCGCGCGGTCGGATAGCGGCGATGCGGCCCCACTCCACCGAAATATGATCGGTGACGGGCAGGATGCGGTCTGCATGCTGGTGGCGGAGCTTGCGGAGCCATTCGGCGAGGTGGCCAGCGGTCGTGGGGTCGGATTTCTGCTTGAGCGCGATTCCTCGCATGATCTCTCCCAGGGTCAGGGTACTCAGATGGATCGCCTGGGGATCGGTGGATCGCATCCATGCGACCGCTTCGGCCGTGCCACGCCGTGCCTCCGAAATCACATTGGTATCAATGAGATACATCAGAACACCGGCTCGCGGCTCGGCCGCTTTTGTCTGTCATCAACGGCGTTCGCGAACGCTTCATCCCAGGCTGGGCCGGCCAGAAGGTCAGTAACGATGTTCGGTCTATTGCCGGTCAGCGTGTCATAGTCCTCGACCGACAGGATAACGGCCGCACGCGCGCCACGCAGCGTTACGGTTTGCGGTCCTTCCGTACGCGCCTTTTGCACGACTTTGGAAAACTGGTTCTTAGCGTCCTGCAGGTGCCAATCCATGATGACTCTCCAATCTAGCTAGTCTGGCTAGCTATATAGGCCTTCTATCATATTCGTTCAACCGACACCTGCCGGCGGGCTCTAGGGGCGAGCAGAGCCGTGCTGAGGGTGGTTTTCCGCGTTCGCGTCGAGTTTTTGGGTCATTCCCTCTATAATGAGCAAAACGAATGATAATGCAAGATTATCAGTCATTATTATCTGCCGACAGGTAGGGCGCGTAAGTGCGGTTTGTATCGCGTTAAGCGCCGCGTCGTGTTAGCCTCCGGCTATGAACGCGCGCGCTGATTTGCTCCCTGCCGACTCTCCGCTAGTGCCAAAAGTGCCGGTGTGGGCGCGACCCCGCGGGCTGGTGCTGCACGATACCGACGCGGCCTATCTGGCCGGCGCCGCCTTGAATTCCTTGGATAATCTGGTGCGCCAGGAGTTGTCCTGGGCCGGCGTCTGGCGCCAGCGGCTGGCCCTGCAAAGCGCTGCGGCGGCGGCGAATTTGACTGGGCGCCGCGAGGACGAATCCGCCCTGCGTGACACCCACTATTTGCGCAGCGCAGGCGACGACCCGGGCCCCGCGGGCCACATTTTGATGGCCTGGCGCCGATTGGCCAGCCGCACCACCGGGTTTGACGCGGAAACCGTAGGTCCGGTCGCAAAACAGCATTTTGCTCTGCAGTGGGATGACGCCCTCGCCGAGGTGGTGGCCAATGCCGAGGACATGGTTCTGTCGTCGCGGCCGGCGCCAGTGCTGGCAGCCGAGATCGCCGCCGCCGTCTATCGGGCCCGGCCCGATGCCGAACTTTTGGGGTTCTGGCTTGCCGACATGCTGCTCGCCCAAAAGTTCAGATGGCCCGTGCCGGTGCCGCTGCTGATGGGGCAGGTGTCGTCGACCGTCTTCAAATCCGGCGAACACCGCAAGCGCATGCGGCCAGGAGGAGAAAGCTGGGGCCGGGCGGTGTTTTTAGCCTATGCGACAGCGGCGGCGGAGGCCTGCGATCTCGGGATAGAACTGGCCCAGCGTGCGGCAAAGTTAGCCGCGGTCGCGCCAAAGCTGCGGGCCAAGGGTTCTGGCGACATCATCAAACTGCTGCTGTCCGATGACGCGGTGCCGGGGTCGTGGTCGAGTCCAAAACTGTCGGCGCGCGGGGCCCGGCGGCTGTTTGATCGGCTGGGTGAGTTGGGCGCCGTGCGCGAGCTCAGTGGTCGGCCGACGTTCCGGCTCTACGGGTTGTGAGGGCGCATGGCCAGGAAAAAGAGGACAGATGCCGAACCGCCGATTTTTGATGCCGAGTTGGCTGACATGCCGGCGGACCTGCGCTGGCGTGAGTGGATGAACCGGATTGAGGCCGTGCTGTTCGCGGCGCCCAGGCCGGTGGAGCGGGGGGCCCTGGCGCGGGTGGTCGGTCGCGATGCGAGCATCGACCTGCTGATCGATGACATCCGTGAAGGGTTGCGGGGCAAGCCCTATGACGTGGTCAGCATCGCCGGCGGGTGGGCGTTTCGCACCCGAACGGCCTATGCCGATGCGATTGCCACGTCTGCTGCGGTGCCAGACCGTGGGGTTGATCTGACCCAGAACGAGGCCATGGTGCTGGTGTCGATTGCCTATCATCAGCCGGTAACGCGGGCAGG
Organism: Hyphomicrobiales bacterium; assembly: GCA_900470445.1. Classification (GTDB taxonomy): domain Bacteria; phylum Pseudomonadota; class Alphaproteobacteria; order Rhizobiales; family Devosiaceae; genus Devosia. The sequence goes on from UCAU01000002.1 coordinate 90,431, forward strand.
GGTGTCGGAAATCCTGGGGCGGGAGGTGTCGCGCGATGTTATTGGCGCTCTGAGGAGCAAAAATATGATCACCGCGGGGCCGCGCAGCCCGACGGCGGGGGCGCCGTTCACCTATGTGACGTCCAGGGGGTTCTTGGAGCATTTCGGGCTTAATACGCTGCGCGACTTGCCTGATGTGGAGGCGCTGCAGGACTCGGGACTGCTGAATGGCGGCGAAGGTGTCGAGAGTCCGGGGCAGCTTCGGCGCTCGCCAACGCACGTTGCTGACATCGAGACGACACGCGCCGACCAAGACTGAGGCTGACGCATAGGCTGACGGCTTCGCGCCCCATCCGGCGGTTTCCTCGGCAGCAGCAATCACCCAAAAGTGGACGTCTTGAGCAAGCAACTCACGGCAGAGACATCCGGCGCTCAGCGACGATTCTCATATGCCGTGCGTAGGTGAGCAAGTTCGGACCAACACTCGACGATCTTCATGCCGAGATCGGCAGGAGCCCGCCAGACTGCCCGCTATTACGGGCGGCAGCGACCGCCAGGGCCAACGCAATATTCCAAGTGCATAGCCACCAGCAAGAAGAACACGGTTGCTCCAGACAGTTTTTCGTCAGGGCGATAGGTGTACCGCATAGGCCTGAAGGCCAGCGCCGGCGAGTGTGAGTAGCAGGGCGATCGTGCCAAGGACACCATATATAGCCGCTCTAGCATGACCAAGCTGGGTCCTGTCGTTCACATGGCTTCAACCCGGGGATTGGCTCCAGGCCGGCGAACGGGTGCGGAAGTTCCGGCCGGGCGGTAACTGCGTGGTTATACGGAGGCCGGCTTCGGCTGTACTGATACACACGGGCTCTTTCTCGGTTAGGCGTCTGCCCCAATATCCGCGGCGCTGATCCCGCTTAGTTCTCCCTCGAACGGAAATACGCGCGCGGCGCAGATATCTTCTGCAATCTTCCGCCCGACGGGGGGCGCCACAATCGTTACCGATACCCCGCCGCCTGCAACTCGAACAACTCGGCATAGCGCCCACGCAGCGCCACCAATTGCTCATGCGAGCCGGACTCCAGGATCGCGCCATTCTC
>UCAU01000054.1 GCA_900470445.1 Hyphomicrobiales bacterium
GAGCGATCCGTGATCGGGGACGCGGGCGGCGATGGTGAGGATGCGGGCCAGTTCCGTCTCGCTCGGCGCGGGTTCGGCCAATTGGCTGGTGGGCACCGAGCGGCGGGTTTCGAGCAGGCGGAGGGCCGCTTCATTGGGGGAAAGGCTCATCGGGTGCGCAGGCGCTTGGTGAGGGAGCTGGCCGAGACGGCGAGGATGATGATGCCGCCAACCAGGATTTGCCTGACATAGCTGTCGACGCTCATTTGGGTCAGGCCGTTGTCGAGCACGCCCAGGATGAGGACGCCGACAATTGTGTAAAGAATGCGCGGTTCGCCGTGTTCGCTGAGGGTCGAGCCGAGAAACACGCCGGCAATGGCGTTGAGCATGAGGCTGGAGCCTTGGGTGGGGTTGGCCGAGGCGACGCGGCTGGCATACATGATGCCGGCGAGCGCCGCCGTGCTGCCGGTGAGGGCGAAGGCGATGAGCTTGAGTTTGCGCACGGCAACGCCGCTCAAATGAGCGGCTTCGCTATTGCCGCCAATGGCATAGAGGCGGCGGCCGAAGGTAGTTTGCTCGAGCAGGACCCAGACCAGGACGACCACGGCGAGGGCCAGGAGGGTGAGATTGGGGATGCTGACGGCGACGCCGCTCCATTCGCCTAAACCTATGCCGCCACGGGAAAATTGGGAAAAATCCTCGGGGATGGCGCGGCCCGAAATGGTCTTGCCGCCGCTGACGACGAAGGCGGCGCCGGAGAACATGGTGAGGGTGGCAAGGGTGGCGACAAAGGGCAGGATGCCGATAAAACTGATCAGAGCGCCATTGATGGCGCCGCCCACCAGGCCCACCAACAAAGCCAGGGAAACCGCGGCCCAGACCGGAATATCGAAGGTGAAAAGCACGGCGACGACAATGCCGGCAAGGCTGGCCATGGAGCCGACGCTGAGGTCGAAATCGCCCATCACCATGACGATGGTCATGCCGGCGGCGACCACGATCAGCATGGACAATTGCTGGCTGATATTGAGCCAGTTGCGAGCGGTCATGAAGGTATCGGGCAGGCTGACCCAGAAGAAAATCAGGATCGCTGCGCAGCCGATAAGCGTGCCGTAACGGCGAAGTAATGTTAACACACTGTTACCCTTGAGCGCGACCATAGGTGAGATTGATGAGCATTTCTTCGCTCAGTGCTGATGCCGCGACGATATCGGTAATGGCCCCATCGCGCATCACGGCGACACGGTCAGCCATGCCGAGCAATTCGGGCAGGTCGGACGAGACCAGAATGACCGCCATGCCGCGGGCGGCCATTTCGCGGATCACGGTATAGATATCGAACTTGGCGCCGACATCGACGCCGCG
>UCAU01000039.1 GCA_900470445.1 Hyphomicrobiales bacterium
CGGGATCGCCTCGCGATGATGGTATTTCTCGACGTCCAGACATGCCGCGAAGCGAACTGCCGCGGGCTGATTTTGGATTCGCATAATATGCGGTCTAAGTCAGCGTCCAGGATCACGCGACTAGTGCTCGGCTATCGCAACCTGTTCTAAGCTTTCCAGACGTTCTTCACACACCGTCCGGACAAGCGCGTGCAGGTGCTCGGTGCGCTCCATGAGCCATTTCAGCGCTTCTTCGCTGATCTCATAATGCTTGGAATAGCGGGCTTTGACGTAGGCTTCGTTGAGAACGTTGAACCAAGCGTTGTAGCGGTGCTGGTCACGCGGCCAGGCTTCAATGAGGCGACGGTCACGATCCTCGGCGAGCATGCGCAGGAATTTCAGATTGTGAGAGGGCGGGCTATAATTTGTCAGCACCAGCAACAAAGCGGTGTAAGTCCGTTCAACCGACTGGTGAAGGTCGAAGGCCGCCTCGTTGTGCATGTTCTCTGCTAGCGACACTTTCGCAATTTTTAGGCGGTGCGCTGCAGAAGCATAACGATCATTATAATGAGATTTCGCCACTTCAAAGGCTTGGGGTGAATTCAAGACGGCCGGCTCGGCCAGCTCCCGGTCATCCATCTCATAGAGAAGGATACCTTCCTTGCGGATGTCCGTGAAAAAGTACTGCGCATTGCGCAGGGCATTGTTCACCTCACGACCCGAGTGCACGATCAGGCCTACTGGTACGCCAATCGTCGGCTCGCGATTTAGCCGGTCGGTGGCCCGGTCCCAGTATTCAAAGCCCGCGAAACGGCTCTCGTTGACGATCACCAGAATGTCGAAATCCGAGCGATAACCCTTCATCGTGTGGGGCTCATCGACCCAGGTGCCCTTGGCGTATGATCCAAACAGGATGATCTTCAGAATGCGGCCACGGCGTTTGGCCTCTGACTTGGCTTCCTTGAGCGCGTCATCGAACTCCTCGTGGATGATCTCGACGATGCGCGCCACATTGCGCTGCTTGCTTTCGGGAAGGTGATCGAGGCTGATCTTCATTAGATGACGCCCCTTTCAGGCTCGCGAACAGTTCGGCTTGTGAACTATGCCCAACCAGGAGTCGACGCACAACTCCACTGGTTGGGTGAGGAGAACGGCGTGAGAGTGCCTTGCGACGTTCGATTTCGGTGACATAGCGATTTTGCGGATATCGTGGCGTCAATGAACTGACCAGAATTCATACCCCGCAGCGATTGATGGACAATGGTGGAACTCAGCGCTGTTCCTGCCGAGCAAAACGCACGCGGATCGGCTTTCGATGCCCTATTGCGCGCGGTCGATCTTCCGGTTCGGCGCACAGCCACGTATGGCTTGCGCGATCTGCTGCATGAACGCGGGACTGAATGCCCCCATTGCCTCGGTGCTGGCGAAACCGAACGCAGCGTCAAGCGGGACGCGATTGAACTCCGTCGGGATGAGCCAGCATGGCAGGTCGAGGCCCGCACGCCGGCGCTCCAAGTGTGGGATGTGCACGGCGGGCTGATCCGCTGCCGGCGGCACGGTCGTTATCGGAAACAAGAAATAGGCGGCGGTAGACTTCACGACGACGCAGACCGGACGTGCATACCTGCCAGATTCCTCCCCATCATCGGCTTGGTGCGCCCAAAGATAGTTGAACTGCACAACGTCACAGGCATTGAACACCGGCCTAGCTCTGCGGTAACTGGGCAAGACCGGTCATTAGCTCGTCCATAGCGGCCGGAGGGGCATCCTGCAGGGTAAATGCTTGAATCCCACTGCGTTCGGTCAATTTGCGGTAGTGGTCGGCGCTCATCACCACCAGCCGGCCCTTGCCGTGCTTGGTGAGAGTGACAGGCTCGACAAGGGCGGTGTCGAGAATTTCGCCAGAGGCGCGATTGAGATCTGTCAGGGTGTAGAATTTCATCGGGTCCAGCCTTTCTTCCGTATTTGGCGTAAAATAGCTAAATTACGTAATTTGACAAGAGCGATAATCTTAAGCCCTAGGGCACGGATATATGGTTGCCAGATCATGGATGGACAGAATTGCGTGGATTGGGTCGTTGCCGACCGATCAGCGTAAGAAGTGGAACCGTATGCTACGGAGAGGGAACGTGCCGCATGTCCTTGGCCCGCATAATACGCGCTCGGGAATGGCTCGTTCAGCGCAGAAAGCGGCTTACAGCGGCTCGGTCGGGTCCGGGTTGGTGGTGGTCGAAAGGCTTGTGGCAATGAATTCCCTCACCTTACCGAAATCGCTTGGAAATTCTGATGACACGGCCGCGCAATCCCTATGACGTGGTCAGTATCGCTGGGGGCTGGGCCTTCCGCACCCGAACGGCCTATGCCGATGAGAGTGCCACGTCTGTTGCGGTGCCGGACCGTGCGGTCAATCTGACCCAGAACGAGGCCATGGTGCTGGTGTCGATTGCCTATCATCAGCCGGTCACGTGGGCAGGGTCAGGCGTTGGCGAACTGCCGATGCCTTGGCATCCCTTGTTGCTGTCATTCCTCAATCGTGACCACCATAGCGGCGGCTGTCGGCGGCGAATAGGGCGGGTAACGTCTTGGAATGGGTTCCTACCCGCCACAGGAAGCAGATTATTCCACCACCGAGGCTGGGGTCATTTCAGTGGATCCGCGGTCCCCAAGGCTTCCTCAAGCGCTCCGCGCCCGCTGCCCGCGAGCCACGAACGGAGGCTGAGCAGCTCCGGGTTGATCTCACGCATGGCATTGAGGTCGACCTTCTCTGCGAGCGGGCCGTCTTCCAGGCTCTTTGCCATATGCGCGAGGTCCGCATTTGCTGCGAGAACATCATCAGGAAAGCGTTCATAGGTGATCGGACGTCCGGCAGCTTCAGTGAAGGCGGCCTCAAGCTCACGCCCTGTCACTCGGTCGCTCGCAATCTTCACGGTCTTACCGCCAAAACGGGCCTTGTCGGCAAGCACGGCAGCAACAAACTTGCCGATGTCTTCTACGGCGGTAAGGTGAATCGATTGAACCGGTCGGATCAGCGACACCAACCGGCCTTGATCCAGGCCGAAGCCCGGTCGCACCAGCATCTCCATGAAGATCATCGGCCGAATGATGGTGGTCATGATGGGAAGTTTGCGGAGATGCGCTTCGATACGCGGCTTGGCGTCGAAGCGCGGGACACCTGTCAGAACATCCCCGGAACTGGCCCCCGAAGAATATACGAAATGCTCAATACCGGTTTCGGCTGCGATATCCGCAATCGCGAGCCCATGGCGAACTTCGTCTTCAGCAGTCAGGTTGGCTGGCAGAACACTGAATACACCATAGGCATCTTTCATGGCTGAGCGGATGACATCCGTGTCCTCGAAAGAGCCTTCCACAAGCTCAACGCCTGAATTTCGTAGCTTCAAAGATGAAGTGTCGGCGGCGTCTAGTACAAGCGCGCGAACGGACCATCCCGCCCTCAGCAATGCTTTCGCGACAGATCCTCCTTGCCGCCCGGTGGCGCCGAAGACCAGAGTGGGTCTTTTGTCATTAATCATTGGATACCCTCGCATGGAACAAGGGTTATCCATATATACCGATATAAACCCGCCGGAAGACGGCACATTTTTCTGCATCGGGCACAAGGATGGTACCTCTGGACAAACAAATGCATGCCAACGCACCACAAGGATCAGGGGATGGTCGAGCGTTCAGACCAGTTCCATCAAACGGTATCTGCACCCTGCTGAGCGACAAGTGGACTGTCCCGGTCCTTTGGCGGCTTTCACTCGCGGAGGAACATCGGCTTCGCTTCTCAGCGCTCAAAAAGGAAGTTGACGGTGTCACTCAGCGAATGCTGACGCTCACACTCCGTAACCTTGAGCGCGACGGGCTGGTTGCCCGTCACTATTTCCCTGAAGTGCCACCGCGTGTCGAATATGAACTGACCGAAATGGGTATCGGAGCTTTGCGCGCCCTTGAAGTGTTCAACTTCTGGGTCCGGGACAATCTGCACACCATCAGAGAGCACCGCCGCGCTTACGACGACGTGAGATTGTAGGTCCTGTATCATTCAAGGCGAGCGCGAGAAACAAACTCGGAGAAAGCAGCCCTAGATCAGGCCGTGGACCTCAGTGCCGTCGCAAGCGCATCGATAAAGTGTCGCACCTTGCCTTCAAGGTGCCGTCGATGCGGATATAGGGCGACAATGGGCACACCATCCCTCGTGGCTTCAGCAAGCACGCGGAGCAGTCGTCCAGCGGAAAGATCGTCCTCGACCAAAGAATAGGGAAGGTAGGCGATGCCTCCACCGGCAATTGCGGCAGCCTGCAATGCTGCACCGCTGTCGAGCCTCAACCGACTACGCCCGCGCGCAATGGTGACGCTGCCGTCGTCTTCGCGAAGGCTCCAGCTCTGACGTTCATTGAGGTGCGCGTGAAACAGAAGGTTGTGACTATCGAGTTGGTCGATGCGTTCGGGTATGCCGTGCCGGTCGAAATAGGCGGGGGCTGCGCATAGGACCACCGGCTCCTCGCGCAGGACCCGCATGATCAGGCCGGGATTTGGGCTGGTCACGCCAATCCGGATCGCAAGGTCAAACCCTTGCTCGACCATGCTGACGACCGCGTCAGAGAAACTGACCTCCACCTGCACGTGGGGCCATCGATCCAGGTAGTTGGCTACCACAGGGAGGACAAACTTCCGTCCGTATGCATCCGGCACCGTCAGCCGCAGCGTGCCCAGCGGTTCCGAAGAGTGTTGCGCAAGGCTCGCCTCCGCATGATCAAGCGCAGCCGCGATGGCCAGACCCTGCTGATAGAGGCTGTGACCTTCATCAGTCAGCGCCATTGAGCGCGTATTGCGGTTCAATAATCGGGTGCCAAACTTGGCCTCCAGCCGCGCGATGGCCTTGCCTGCGGCAGACCGCGACAGGCCCAGCGTACGGCCACCCGCCGCAAAGCCATTCGCGTCGACGACAGCCATAAACATCTGAATGTCGTCAACATCGCCCCCATCCATCGATAGCACCGTAGCTTGAGTTTCGGCAGACTGACGCCGTCACTTCGTCAGTAGTTTGTTTCATACTATCAGCGATGGGCGCCGTCACGCGTCCCCAGCTATCGAAAGAACTATTGGATGACCGCGCCGAACCGACTTAACCCACCAACACTTCCCAACAGTGAGGCCATCGGCTATTCGCAGATTTCGATTACCACGGGCCGCCTCGCCTTCGTTTCGGGCCAGGTGGCGATCCCGGCGGACGGCGGGTTAATCCCTGCGGACATTGTGTCGCAAACAGATTTGATCATCGCAAACCTGACCGAAGCCTTGAAGGCCCTTGAGGCATCGCCCCATGACATCGCGCAGATTCGAATTTACGTCGTTGATATGACCCCGGTCGAGGTGGAGACCGTGATGAGAAAAATGGGCGAATTCCTCTCCGGCGCAAAGCCGAGCCTGACAGGTATTGGCGTAAGCGCTTTGGCATCTCCAGAATTTCTGCTTGAGATTGAGATGGTCGTTCAGCTTGCGGATCGATCTGCAGACTGACCCCATGCCTTGGAGTTTGGCTGGGCTACTCTCAATTCCACGCGCGCGAAGACCTTACGGTCCCAAGCCTGGTGGTTCTGACGCACAGGATCGCCTACGGCATGGCGTAGTGCAGCAGGTGAGCGCCGTTGTAGATGACGTGCACGACGATTGCTGGCCATAGCGAGTTGGTCTTTCTGAACAGGTAACCGGTCAGAACACCCACCATGAATGCGTCCAGCAGGATAACGCTGGGACCGTGAACGACTCCAAAAATGGCCGCGCTTCCCACGATTCCCGCCCAGGGACCATATCGATTGAGAGCATTGGCGATAACACCCCGGAACAGGACTTCCTCGCCGAAAGGGGTGAAAAGCGCGCCCGTCACCACCAGCACGATCAGGGATACCGGACCCGCCGTTGCAGCTGCCTGAAAATCGGTCTGGGTATTCGGCTCAGTCACGAACATGAAGTAGATGCCCTCGATAGCAAAGCTCAGGCCAAACGCCAGCAGGCCCAGACCAATGCCGGCTGCCAGCCACTTCTGCTCGACGGCACAGAAACCGAAAGCACGGAAATTTCGTATGCGCACAATCCAGGCTGCCAGCAGAGCCAGGCCGCCGGCCACGCCATTGGCAGCCATGCCAAAGATGCCGCGTATTGCGGCCTGCTCGTCCGGCATTTGGAGCATTGATACGCCGATGACCACGATGAGGGCGAGGTAGACGGCCTGTCCGACCGCGACCTCTAGCCAGCCGGGTCTAATCTCGTTTTCAGAGGAGGTGGCGTGCATTATGTTCTCTTCGAATGGCGGCGTTGAGGCGGCAGCAAAGCCGATGCCATGCGTTCGGGCGCCGAGTTGCCGCTGACCCTGAAGCAGGCCCCTTACGCCTGGATTACGGCGGGCGATGCGTGATCAGTCGACTGATCTGGTGATTCTCGACCCGTTGCTTCGACGAAGCTCCGATTGCCAGTGTTCGCCTGCCGCATCGTATCCCGCCGGGCTTCCAGGGGAACTGGAACGAGAACGCGACGTCCCGCTAGAACCGGTTCGTGAGTGCCTTCAAGATCGACTTTACGGGCGGCTCACGACCACACCCGAGAAGACTCACAACTCGATCCCTCTCTCCGCAAGAAGCGCGCGGAAAGTGCCGTTGAAGGCTCTGGTCAGGTCGGCCTGGCGGAGTGGGGCAGTTCGCAACGAACCGCTGACGATGACGGAGCCGGCGTTGATTTCCTCGATACCAAGGTTCTGCAAGTCGCCCATGAAGGCGGAGGTGTAGCGCGGATTGGCCTTGAGTGTGGCGCTAGCATCGCGCATCGCGTCCAGAACCTGTTCCGGATCGACGCTCGATGGCACCGAGTAACGGGGACGGAAGACCCCGAAATTGCGCGAACTGTTCTTCAGCGCCTTGATGGTAGAGAACGGTATCGAGTGCAGCGCTCCATCGGCATCGCGCAGGCGCACCGTGCGCAGGGAAATGCCCTCCACCACGCCGCTTCGATCGCCCGTGTTGATGGTGTCCCCTATGGCCAGGGTATCCTCGGCCAGAATGAACACACCGGTGATGACGTCCTGGACCAGTTGCTGGGAGCCAAAGCTGATCGCTAGGCCAAAGACACCGGCACCGGCAAGCAGCGGCGTCACGTCGACGCCGATATTGGCTAGGATCGCGATACCCGCCAGCAGAACCAATAGCATCATCAGGCTGTTGCGCAGGAGCGGCAGAAGCGTTTGTGCCCGGTTGGAGCGTTGGCGTGGCCGCCCGAACGCGTCGGTGGGGGTGAGGGCGCTGGCAATCCAGGCATCCAGCGCCACCCAGATGAGCCAGGTGATCACAGCACATATGGCTGCGGCGGCCAGCGGTTGGCTCAGCTGGCGGCCATCGGCTTGCAACCAGCCCCAGAGGTCAAAGCCCCATATGCGGGCGATGACGACGATAGCAAAAAGAGCGATCGCGATGTCGGTCGCCAATCGCGTGACACGGAGCATACCGGCAATCAATGCGTGCCGCACCGCGCCATGCAGCCTGCGCCGGCGGTTGAGTACGCCATCGTAGAGGCGATGCAGAAGGGCAACGGCGACCAGGCCGACAAGCACGGTGCCGAACGACCAGAAGACCTGGGTGAAGACGTCGTTATCGCGCTGTCCGGCAAACAGGCTGACGGCACTCAAGCCGATGAAGGCGTAAGCCAGCAGGTGCCAGTGCCTGGCAAGGCGGCGCGTGGCATTTCGAATGGCATTTTTTGACCAGGGACTGTGCGCGGCGCGACCAAAAATCAAACGGCCAATGACCATGCGATGCCGGATGACCAGCGCCAGGGTTATGGCGGCGGCCGACATGTTCAGCGTAAAGGATGCGATATCGGCCGCGGACCAGCCAACGACGCGGCGCAGTTCGGCATCGCGCAGGAGCGCAGCGAAGGTCGACAGCATCCCGATCGGCAGCGCCCATTTGAAGAGGCGCCTTTGGGCAAAGTGGACGACGCGGACGCCGCGCATCCCGCCAAGTGCCGACAGTCCTGCCATCGCCAGATCGGTCATCAGGATGGACAGTAGGAGGCCGGCCGACAAAGTCAGAAATATCCGCGTGCCCAGATCCTGCGGAAGCATTAGGGACAATATCAGTGCGGCTAGGAGGAAGAATGCGACGTTGGCGATGATCTTGAGGCTCACTCCGACTGCCAGCAGGCGTTTGCGCACAGGCTGGGTTGGGGCAGTAAGACCACGTCCGACCCGGCGCAGAAAAAGACCGCCAGCAACGACGATCATGAAGCCGGGAAGGGCCCACATGAAAAAGCGCGTCAGTTCGCCACTTGCCACCCCGGCTTCTATTCGCGTCGCCAGTTGGGTCTGTGCCTGCTGCGCTTTCTGATCGATCGGGATGCCGAACGTGGTGGTCGGCAATTGCTCGACAATAGTCGTGGACCATTCCGACAGTACATCGATGAGCCCGGGAGCGGCGATGTCTTCTCCTGGCTGGGGCTCTGTGGTCGGAGTCTCGTCCTCACCGCTCTGATTGCCGGCGGCCGGTGGCGTGGCCGACATCTTGCGCAACTGTTCCAAGAGGTCCGTACGGACAGCGTCGTCCTCGAGCACGAGAATGAGGCGATCGATGGCCTCGGTGCGGGGATCGCGCGCGGGTGCGTCCTGCCCATTGGCAATCGAGGCCGAAAGCATGACCAGCAGCGCTGTTGCGATTGTCGCCAAGATTTTCAAAGCGTAGTCCTGGTTTGTGGTAGGTCGATTGCGCAAGGGATGTCGCGTGGCTGCGACATCCCTTCACTTTTGCAGCGCCCCGGTGCGTTGGCTACGGTGCATACCGGAATTGGAGGTCGCTTCGCCGCTCAAGTGTTCTGATTGAGGAAGCACCGTCAGAAGCTCAAGATGTGACACAGATGAGCGTTATTTTTGAGCTCCATTACGGCATGATGGAGTAGTTGAGGTGCAGGTGATGGGAAACCAGGTGCAGCACCACGGTCGAGATCGGCAGGGGGTTTGCAGAACAGAAGGCCGGCTTGAATGCCGGTCGCGACCGCGTTCTGCATCGACGCCGCCTTGTCGGATTTCTCGTATGCGGCAACGGCGCCTGCGCTGAGCCGATAAAAAAGGTTGTGACCAGATCCACATCGCCTTGCTCCATTTTCCGGATGGGTGGTTGGCGGTATTTTGGGGCCGATCAGCAGACGTCTATGTACTGGCGGCCATGGCGGTCGCGGTAGACGCATTTGCCCGGTTCGGTCGCCTTGCCGATGACGGCTCCGGATGCGCCGCCTACGGCCGCGCCGATTGCGGCCCCTTCCCAGGAATTGGTGGTCAATCCGCCGATGAGAGCGCCGGACGCAGCACCGATCGCTGCGCCTCCGCCCGCAGACTGCGAACAACCGGCAAGGGCGACGGCTACCGCTGCGATCGCGATGATCTTCTTCATGATAGTTCCTTTCGTAAGCAGGTTCCGGGATCGGTGTCGCAATCGACACCGCAAGTCTGAGCCTGATCAAGAGGCTGTGGAGCCGTTCGCTTACGGGGGACTTACGGCGACCGGACAATCACACCAAACGTGGGGGCGTCAGGAACCGTCCGTCCCTTATCCCCGCGTGAACATCGTTGTGAGAGACGACAGGAAGCGTCACCACAAAGCGACTTCCCGAGGGAGAACTCTCGGCGAGTATCGCTCCGCCCCGGTGAGAGCGGGCGATGTCGCGCACTATTTTGAGGCCCAGGCCCGAGCCGGCACCCTGTGGATTGACGCGATAGAATGGCTCGAAAATCTGTTCGCGGCGATCTTCGGGCACGCCGGGGCCTTGGTCTTGCACTGCGATGGTGCCATCGGCATCAAGGCTAACCGTCAGGGTTCCCCACCTGCCTCCGTGCTGGATAGCGTTCTGAACCAGATTGATCACCAGCCGGTCCAAAGCCTGCCCGTCGCCGTGAACCCAGACGGGGGACTCAGGTTGTTCGAGCTCTATGGAATAGCCTTCGGCTATGGCATAGGGCGCCAGATCGGCGACCACGGCGGACATGGTGGTCCTGAGATCAAGGAGTTGTCTTTCCATTGGGTTCTGCCGGAACCGCTCGATGTCGAGTATCTGGTTGACCACAACGGTTAGTCGACGGACCACCGCCCGGAACTTCTGGTGTGCCGCGTCGGGCGGGAACCCATCGAGCTGCACCTGGAGGATGGCGATGGGGGTTCGAAGTTCGTGCGCGGCGTTCATGAAGAAGCGCTCGGTAATCTCGAACCCGGCGTCGATGCGCTGCAATGCCTCGTTCACCCCGGCGACGACCGGAAGGATTTCACGCGGTACGCGGCTATCAGTGAGCCGCATGCCACGCGCCGCAAAGTCGATGCGGTTGATCTGCCCCGTCAGGTCTTTGAGGGTTCTGAGGCAAAGCTTAATGACCAGCGGTACGCCGATCAGGGTCAGGATGATGAGCGCTATGCCGGGCACGACGGTGGCAAAGTGACCGAAGAGCAGGACCGCCTCGAACAGGGACATGAAGCCGCCGCCGCCCGTCAGTGTCGCGAAGGCTCCCAGATCGGTGGTGATGCGATCAAAGCGTGCGGTGATCTCGGGATTTTCGTTCTGGCCCTCGAAGGTCACGGTCCTCAGTTTGTCGGCAATGCCGGAGACGGCGAGCATTGCAGGTGGCACATCGCCAAGGGTTATGCGTTCGCCGCTTTCCGAGATCGCCACGGCCCAGATCTGTGGAGACGAGTCTAGCAAATCCTGCAGCTGCGGGTTCGGCACGATCTGAAGCGCGCCGGACGCGTCGCGCGTGATGGATTCACCCACGGCATTGTTCAGGTGCAAGGAGGCGATGACGCCCAGGGGTGCACTTTGAAAGGCTATGGCGAAGGTCAGAAGAGAACAGATGAGAAGAGCAAGCACCTGAAAGATCAGAAGGCCGACGGTCAGCCGCCAGCGGAGCGACATTTGGCGGGCGCGCATCATGCTGCCGGCCTGATCAGGTAGCCGACGCCGCGGATATTGTGGATTTCCACGCCCGCCTCGATGTCAGCCAGCTTTTTTCGCAGGCGTGAGACATTGGCTTCGAGGGAATTGGACTGGATCTCGTCGTCAAACGTATAGACCGCGTCTTCCAGCACGGCCTTGGTGACCGTCCGTCCCGGTCGCCGGAGCAAGCTCTCGAGGATCAGCAGCTCGCGCCGCGTCAATTGCACACGCGTTCCGCGGACCAGAGCTTCGCGCAGCTCCCCGTTGTAATGAAGGTCGGCCAGGGTGGTCTGTTGATCGACAACCTCGGCGCCGCGACGGCGGACGGCCACGATCCGGGCCAGCAATTCTTCGACCTCGAAGGGCTTGGGAAGGTAGTCGTCGGCACCCAGGTTCAGGCCTTCTATTCGGTCGCTGGGCGCGCCGAGTGCAGAGATGACGATGGTGGCAATCGGCCTGGAACTGCGGCGCAAGCCGGCGATCAACGAAACGCCATCGCCGTCCGGCATCTGCCGATCGATCAGCACGATGTCATGAACGTCGTTGGCCAGGGCCTCGCGAGCCATGCTCAGGGTCGGCGCGTAATCGACGGCGATCGCATGCCGGGACAGTGCAGCGCCGAGGGCCTCCGCCATGTCGGGCTCGTCTTCAACCAGCAGCAATCGCATGGAGTTCCTCCCTTTGCGCCTGGGGCGCCAATTAACCCGGAGATTATGGCGGCGATGCGTGGCCCGCCACCAGGCCGTTTGTGGAAAAGACATGATGGTGGGCACCCGTCTGGAGTGCCCACCATCTCGACGGCCGTGATTTCACGGCCTGCTGGTTTCGGGTCAAATCGAGAGGCGCGGCCCTGGCAGAAAGCTACTGGCAGGGAGGCCAACGGTCATCGAAGCCCAGGAACGTACCGTTCATTGGATCAAAGCTGCGGTATCGATTGGAGAGCAGTACGACAGCCAGCGATCGTAGTCGGTGACCTGTCGATTGCGATTGCGCCGATCGCTCCGCCGGCGTCAATGTTGGATTTCCACGCGTTGTCGTAGCAGCGCTGGCGGTCTTGACAATCGAGATGGCCCCCGAAGTTGACCGGGCAGGGCGCGTTCCAGCCTTCGCGGCAGGGTTGCGCCTGCGCTGGCAGTGCGGTGAAGACCAGAGCTGCGACCATCGGCATTGCGAGTGTTGAGCTGATATTCATTGCTTCTCCTGCGGATTGTTTTTGCCGCCAGCGCCTAGAACCGGAGATTGAGCCCGGCCTTGGCCGAGTGGCTTGTGATGTCGTCGGAATAGGTCACGCCATTGGTGACGCTGCTGACGTCATCGAGTCGCATCTGGTTGTATTCCAGGCTGACCGAGAGGGCGTCGCCGAGCTTTTGCTCGATGCCACCACCGAGAATCCAGCCGCCCTTCCAGCCGGCGTCCTTGGTACCGCTGGCGCCTGACTCCAGGTTGGCAACACCATAGCCACCCGTGCCGTAGACAAGGGTGGAGCCCAGTCCCAAGCCGGCCTTGAGCTTGGCCGCGCCGGACCAGTACTGCTCCAGCACACCGCCGCCGCCAGTGGCATAGTTCTGGCCGTTGGAATAGTTGCTCTGAATCTCGGCGCCGATGACGCCGGGCCCCAGTTGCACCCGGTAGCCAATCTGGGCGCCGCCCGTGATGGTGGCATCTTTGAAGAGGTTCAGGTCCAGATCCTTGGACAGGCCAGCATGGACGCCGGCATAGACACCCGACCAATCGTCGCTGTCATAGGAATAGGGGCTTTGGGCATGAACACTGGACATGCCGACGCCAACAAGAAGGATGGCGAGGGTCGATCGCATTGCCAAGGCTGAGGTCTTCATTCTGCACTCCGCGGTGCCCGATCATTGATCGGGGCAAACACAACAATTCCGCGTACTGGCAGGTCTTGCCTTGATGTGCGGACGATAACGTTTTGCGGGAGCTCACTTACGGCAGCCTTACGGGGTTTCCACGTGCTCCGATGAGGTGACGAACCGGGGCCATGACGGGCCGATCCCACCGGAGGTGGCAGCCGGTTTCACCATCTTGACTCTGATTCAACCTCCTGCTTGAGCCGCGCAGAGGATGGTGCCAGCGCGGTGCCCGATCCATTCGGGCCCAACACGAGCGCCGCTACCGCCAGAGAGCGGCCTGCGCCGCTGTCTCGCCGAGCCGGCAGGAGTCATCGGCAGCGCGAATTCTCCCTGCACTGGATGCTGGACTTCGATCTGCCCGAAGCTTTGTCGAACCATGCGGCGGCCGGTAACGCCCTTCCACCTGGTGCCGACGATCTGCGGGAAAACGCCCAATCCAATGCTCCGCGTTTTCGCTCGCAGGGGTGCAACTGAATTCTCCGCGTTCAAGAACGCGAGAAGGACGGGACCTGATGTCTGAGGGTAGGCTGGTTCCAAGAAGATTGCAGCCTTCTATGCCGAGCTCGCTCGACGCCAGAATGCCACGCTAGTCAAGGCACGAGAACGATCTTGCCCCGTAGACCGCCTTTTCCGATCAGATGATGTGCCTGGTTTGCCTGTTCGAGCGCCAGTGTTTGAGCGACAATCGGATTAATCTTCCTGGCCGCAACATCCGCAAGAATCTTGTCTGCGGCACTGTTGATATCGGCATCGGCAACGGTATCGAGGCTGAGCGTAATGAGAGACCGCGACCGCCTGAAGTCCGAGAGCAGAGAACGCGCGAAATCCGCCGGCGGCATGCCCGCGGAGATTCCTGCAATAACATAGCGGCCGTTTGCACTGAGCTGTTCGATGTAGGCGCCTGTGTCCGAACCCGCGACGAGGTCGATGACCACATCTGCCGGTGCAGGCGAACCCTGCCTTGAGCTGTTGATCACTTTAGCGTCGAGACTTGTCGCCATTTGAACTGCCAGGTGACCAATACCGCCTTGGGCGCCTCTTACGGCAACATGCTCGCCTGCAACCACATGTGCTTTCGCCAGACAGAAATGGGCGACCAAGGCATTGATTCCTGAAGCAACCGCCGCTTCGAATGTTAACCCGTCTGGCAAGGCGACGAGCACAGCGCTGCCCACGACCACCTGCTCGGCATAGGCGCCGCCTTGGACGCGCGCAAAAACGCGTCGACCGACCCATTGTGGATCAACGTCAGGTCCTGCAGCCGTGACGATGCCGGCAACCTCGATCCCTGGTACGAAGTCCGTCGGAACAACCTGTCGCATGATCAGGTCGACGCGCCCAACGCCAATCGCGCGAACATCGACGACTACTTCCCCGGCGCCCGCAGTCATCGGCTCCACTTCGACGACTTTAAGCTCGGTGTGGGGGCCGGTCGAGACAATGGTTCTCATGCTTGTTTTTCCTTTGAATTGCGCATGAGATAGGAGCTATATTTTGGATACTAACTACACAAGAACGCACCGAGGGGTCACATAGTAGCCATGACGATATCGCCCCCCTATGATGATCCACCCCCGGAACTGTCCGAAGGGGCAAGAAGCTTGATGGCGCATCTCGCTGAAAAGTGGACATTGTTGATCCTCGTCCAGCTTTGTCATGGCCCCCTGCGATTCAATGCACTGCGACGCTGCGTCGGGTCTGTAACGCCGAAAGCCTTGGCGCAGACCTTGCGTAGGCTTGAACGAAGCGGCCTCATCTCGCGGCAGATCATTCCTGGATCGCCACCGGGCGTGGAATATCGCGGCACCGAACTTGGCTTTGCGTTGGCTCCCGCCATCAGGGCTCTGGTGCAGTGGGCATCAACGAACTTCGAAGAGATTGAGCAAGCACAAGAACGATACGACGCAGGCAATATTGGCTAGATGCGGGCGCGGAAAGAAAGACACGACAGACTTTAAAATCCAGTTCCGAGAGGAGTGCCGGTCGACCCCGGCCACCCCCAACCATCCTTCGAAATCAGCCGCAGAAGTTTCGTTCGGATTGGATCTGATCGATCGCGCCAGTATGACCGCAATGACAGCCGAAATACGGTCCTTTCGATCAGCGTCGGGGATCTCGTGGCGTGCTACTTGCCACTCCAAACTTGTCAGACTCGGTCTAAGCGTGCATTCGCTCGAACCTTCGTCCAGCTCATCGAGCAGTACGCCCGCCTTCCCGACAAGAATTTCCAACATTGCAGAGCTTGGAGAGAATCATGAAAGCAGCGGTCTACGATGAATGCGGACCACCTGAGGTCTTGCGGTACGTCGACGTGCCCGATCCCGAAGTCGGCCCGGGCGATGTGCTGATCGAGGTTGAGGCGATCTCGATAGAGGGCGGCGACCTGATCAACCGCCGCTCGGTACAACCTCCCCATGCTGGGCATGTCGTCGGCTACGCGGCCGCAGGCACGATTGTCGCGGTAGGCGATCACGTCAGCGCGCGCAAAATCGGTGACCGGGTCACGAGTTTCGATGTCGATGGCTCGCACGCAGCACTTCGCAGCATTCCTGCGAACCAGACGTGGCTCGTGCCGGATGGCGTCGGCTGGGCCTATGCGGCTGCGTTGCCGATATCCTTCGGAACCGCCAATCACTGTCTTTTCAGGCGTGCGGCGTTGAAGGCCGGCGAGACGGTGCTTGTTCAGGCCGCAGCAGGCGGGGTGGGTCTCGCGGCGATCCAACTGGCAAAGCGCGTGGGTGCATTGGTCATCGCATCCTCCAGTGACGACGGCCGACTTTCACGACTGGCAGCCATTGGAGCCGATCACGTCATCGATCACCGTGCGAGGAATGTCGCCGAAGAAGTCCTCGAATATACCAAGGGCAAAGGTGTGCACGTGGTGATCGACCCGGTCGGCTCGACTCTGCCCACTTCTCTACACCTGCTTGCCCCGGAGGGAAGGCTCGTCTTCGTCGGCAATGCCGGCGGAGGGTCACTTACGGTCGATCTATGGTCCGCAATGCAGGCCAATCAATCCTTGCTTGGCGTTTTCATGGGCACACAGTTTGCCGATCCGAACGTCTTTTCCACAGTCGACGATATGCTTCGCGATGTCGCCGAAGCCAGAATACAGGTGCCGATCGATCGCAGCTTTGCACTCGAAAACGCGGCCGATGCTCATCGCCACGCGGAGGGTGGAAAGCCGTTCGGACGCGTTGTCATGCAGCCGTGACGGCATCCATGCGGCCTGTCAGGCTGTCATAGATGTTCCCCGTCGGACTGGAACGGTCAGTCTGCGGGCCAATAGTGGGCGGTCAGCTCTTGGTGCAACTGACCAGGAGCCGACACACAATTGTCGGACACCCCGGCTCCTTTTCGTCCGAAGGGGAGATCCCGCGCGACCGAGCCCGGTCACGCCGCCGCTGGCGACGGGACGCGCCTTGCCCTACGCTGATGCAATCAACTCGCAGGGTAATTTTGATGGACCTCAGGCGGGACGAGAAGGCCCGTGAAATCGCGTTGCGAGCTGAGATCAGGATCAAAACAGACCCGAACACCACCTCACGGTAGCGTAAGGCCTCGGACGCGGCCACGAGGGCTAGCTGCCGTTTCCAAGGAGGTTGTTCAGTTTTTGGATTGGGATGATGCCACCGATGCCGGCGTGGGGTCTTTTGAGATCGTAGGTATCGGCCCATGGCTTGATTGCCTGGGCGCGTTCTACCGATGATGCGTATGGTCTGGCATAAGCCCATTCCCGCAGCGATATCTGGATGAAGCGTTCCGTCTTACCGTTGGTGCGCGGTGTATAGGGCCGGGTTCGGATGTGACGGGCATTGGCTTGCTGCAGCGCCTTGGCGAACAGCTTGGAGCGATGGGCTGAGCCATTGTCGGTCATCACCCGCTCGACTTTGGCGCCCAGTCGCGCGTACCAGGCCACCGCCCGGTTGAGGAAGCCCGTGGCATCCTCCTGCCCCAGGCTGGGGAGCAGTTCCACATAGGCCAGGCGAGGCATCCTCGATGGCCACGTGCAGGTGTTCGTAACCGAAAACACTGTGCCGTGAACTTTAGATTCAGGTGATTAGACTAGGATGCTAATTCATCGGCACGAAGACCCTCCCAGAAATGCTGATGATGCCTCTGTTAGCATTGCCGATGCCGCCAAGGCCGATGGTTAGCCCAATGTCAGCGCCGCTGGGCATGCCGGCATCAATACTGGCTTCGAGGCGAGCCTGACCATTTTCAAACAGGAGGTTCGAGCCGAATTCGGCGATCCCTTCGAGCCCAAGTCCTAGGTCGACCACAATTTCGCCCGGCGCCACGAAGCGATAGGAGACGGCAGGACCGATGGCAATTTGACCGACGCCCGTCGCAATCGAGGGAATGGCAATGCCCAATGCGTCACGATAGGCGTCACTCGTTTCACTAAAATACCCCAGGCTGGCCCGCGGCGAAAACGTCCAGGGCCCCGATGTCCATTGCCCCTCAATGGCGGCACTTAACAACCAGCGCGTCGCTCCAAAGCTGTCTTCGTAGGTTCCGAGGGGATTGATGCGATTGCTGGAGCGCCCGAAACCGGCCAGCAGGTCGAGATAAAGATGTTCGTGCAAGCGCATAGTCGCATAAGGTCCGGCAATCCAGCCTGACCCCATAGCGGCACCAGCCAGTCCGGCTTCACCTTGCATCATGTGATCGAGTTGGACAAAGCCTCCAATGAGCAGGTCGGGTGTGACGAGATAATCCGCTCCGACGCTGCCCAGCATGAGCCGGCCATCCCTGGCGGCATCTATGCGCATGAATGTCCCTTCCATCCATATGTCGAGCGGATTGGAACTCTGATTGCCGGTTGCACCCTCAATCGCGTTGAGGCTGATGGAAGACCGGAGCGCACTTCCGCCGGCAATCGCTGGCAGGTAATTCATGAGTGTCGAACCGATGTCTCCCCCTGGAACAATACCATTCAGCCGATCGATGCGACGCTGCGTGCGGGGCTGGTTGGCCAGGATCATCGACGCCCGCGTTTCGAGGAAGTCTTTGATGAGCGCCACAGTTTCTTCGCGTGAGCTGACGAATGTGAAGACACAGGTCAAGCTCTCGCTTGCGTCGATGACGATGTCCGCGGTGCGCGTGGCAATATCCCCATAGCTGTTATCGTCGTCGCAATCGATGCCTGTCAGCGTTGTGCCGGCACCGCTGAGGTCGTCGGCGGTAATCCGGAAGGCACCGGCGGGCAATTCGATCGACGCGCTGCCACCGATGCCCCCCGTGGTTCCGATGGTAAGCGCATTCAACAGAGGCTCTGACGATGTGAAGCCGAACGTGCCATCCACATTGGAGCGCACGGCGACGATGAGCCTGCCGACGGCACCCACGGTCACGCTAAAGGCCTGGGTTGCAGAAAACGGACCGACGCCAACCGAGCTATCCGTCGCCGTGACCGAAAAATTGAAGACCCCGGACGCGGTCGGCGTTCCGGACAGTGTTCCGGACGAGGACAGGCTCAATCCTGGTGGAAGACTACCGGAGGAGATAGCGAAGGCGTAGGGCGCTGCGCCGCCGCTGGCAGTCAAAGTCTGGGAGTAAAATGAGCCGGAATTGGCCGATGGGAGGCTGGCGGGGGCGAGTATTATGGTGGGTGTGACGACCGTCAGGGGGAGATACCCTGCTACTCCGTACGGCGCTCCTGGGCCGGTCGTCGAATCCTGGGCAAGGATGGTTACGAAGAACGACCCGGACGCCGTCGGGGTGCCAGAAATTGTTCCGGCGGAGAAGGTCAGGCCGGACGGCAATGCGCCTGCCATGATCGAATAGGCATAGGGCGATGTGCCGCCACCAGCGACTACTGTTTGTGAATAGGGCTGGCCCGCGGTGGCAGGGGGCAGACTGGAGGGTTGCAGGGTGAAACTAGGGCTATAGATGTCAAGGCTAAGGGTCTGCGTGCCCATATGGGGGCCCGTTCCGCCACTCGCATCCGTGGCCGCGACACCAAAGGAAAATGAGCCGGTCTCGGTTGGCGTGCCTGAAAGGAGGCCAGAGGACGACAGCGTCATGCCGGCCGGGAGCGAGCCCGTGACGGCATAGGTATAGGGTGCGGTTCCGCCGCCAGCGACAATCGTCGCGGAGTAAGGTCCTCCGGCCCGCCCATTCGGAAGGCTTGCCGGTGAAAGCGTGATCGTGGGCGGGGCGACGGAGAGGCTATAGGCTTGGGAGCCGGTGATTGGAGCGCCACCGGTGGAATCCTGGGCCGAGATGGTGAAGTTGAACGTGCCGTCCTCCTGGGCCGTTCCCGAAATCGATCCGTCGGTCCCCAGCGAGAGCCCGACAGGAAGCGCGCCCGAAGCAAGGCTGAATGTATAGGGGGCAGCGCCGCCGGTTGCCGAGATCGTTTCTGCATAGGCTTGCCCGACCATTGCACTCGGCAGGGTTGGCGAGAGGGTCAAGCTGGGTGGTGCGATCACCAGCGTATAGGGAATTGACGCCGAATAGGGACCGCCGCCCGTCGTGGAATCCGTGACAATTACCGAAAATGTGTAGGATCCTGCCGAAAGAGGCATTCCCGACAGGAGCCCGGTCGGCGTCATGGTGATACCGGACGGCAAGGTGCCAGAGACCGAGAAATTATAGGGCGCGGTGCCCCCGAACGCCGAAAGACTCTGCGAGTAGCCTGTGCCGACCGCGCCCGCCGGCAGATTCCCAGGGGAAACGGAAATAGCGGGCGGCCCGATGTTGAGCGTGTAGCTGTGCGAATCCGTGGTACCGGCGAAGTCGGAAGCAAATACGCTGAAGGTGAACATGCCGCTTTCCGTCGGCGTCCCGGATAGCGTCTCACTGGAAAATGACATGCCGGCGGGCAAGGGACCGGCAAGCGAGATGTGGTAGGGCGGGGTTCCCCCGATCGCATTGAATAACTGAAAGTACGGGGCGCCCACGATGGGATCAGGAATGCTGGCCGGAATCAGCGCCACCTGTGCCAAGCATGGGGCGACCAGGAGGAACACTGTGCAAAGAAGGGCGATGAGGCGGGCCAGAACCGACTGGACCGCGCTTTTCAACAGTGCCAGGCTTAGCAAGGTCTCCACCCGCCGGCCCCGCTCAAAGGGCTTACAGTGTTCGTGGGCTCCCCTGGCCTGCGCAATGGTGCGATCGTCAAATCGTTCTGCCCAACTTCGTCGGTGACGGCATTTTCGCGCCACGGTTGATAGTTCTGACCGGACGGCTAAAGTGCGGCCACCCCAAACTTTGCCTGTTTCATCGATGAGGATATTGCCTCCACGCGACGCAACGGCTGGCATGGGAGTGGCGGCGCTCAGGGCCGATGCTCACTTCCACCAAACGGTAGTCGCTTATTGCGAGAAGATGGTCGAACCTGCACCGCCAGGTTGGCCCGTGCGAAAGCTGCTCAACCAGCTGGAGCGGTACTACTCGGCCTATATGCTGATCGGGCAATATTCCGGCTGGCGCAACCACGGCGCTTCCGTGCCGAACCTCTCGCGGCTGCAGGCCATATCCGGGCAGAGCCCGCGCCAGACCGCCAGCTTTTGCGCAATGCTGGAGGCCCGCAATCTTGTCTTCATCGACATTCTGGCGACGGACAGGCGACAGAAAATCCTCAGGCCCGCGGACAGCCTGATCCGGGAGGTCGCGCGGTCATGCGTCGCATTCGTTGAGGCCTACGACGCCATTGCAGGAAGCGCTTTGGCGCCGCCGATTGAGCGAGATGCGAGCCTATTGGGCGAAATGATCCACCTCTCGGCGACGCGCGTGCGCGGAGCTGGAACCGTGATCGCCTTGTATCCGAGGGTACTGGCGCTGTCCGCCTACGACTGCGGCTATCCTATGCTGGTAGCCCTGATCCTGGCGCACTACCGACGCAGAACAGGCAAAGAGATGTTCTCGCTGACCCACAAAGCCCTGGCGGAACGCTACCAAGTTTCAGAGTCGCATGTCGGCAATGTGCTCGGCCACTTGCGACAGGCCGGCGCCTTGGTGCCAGCGCACGGGTCCGAGGATGCCATTGTCGTAGAAGAGCTGGTTGACGAGTTTGAGCGCTGGTGTGCCGCGGAGATGGCGCACTATGCCGATCTAGCCCGCGCTTGTTTGCGCCGACCAACGCGACCTTGGAAGAAACGGCATCGCATGGGTCCAGGGGTGATGCTTTGATCGAGGATCGCTGCAGAAAACCGGAGCGCAGCTGAGCTATTGTGATTTTTCTCAAGGCCCGAATGAGCGGGATGGCGCTACGCGTGCGTCAATGGTTCGCATAATATGCGGTCTGCAACCGCGTCAGGTCGGCCCTGGCGATTTGCGTGAGTTGGAAGGAGTTAATATAGGTTCATATATGATTGCTAGTAATATAGGAACCTATATGCAGACGCAAGATATAAGAACGTATATTGACATCGCAATATACGAACCTATATCAGGCTAGCCCATGCAAAATCGTATATGCCATGAAAATCAGAACAGCTCGCGACATCGGTATTATGATCAAAGAGGCTCGCACCCGGCGCGGCCTGTCACAGGCCGCCTTGGCCAAGAAGATCAACACTACGCAGACGTGGGTGTCCTGGATCGAGAACGGCAAGTCTAGCGCCGAGATCGGCAACGTACTGCTGGCGCTGACCACGCTCGGTGTAGAAATGGACTTCCAAATTCCGACCGCGCCGAGGTCGGCTGATCATGATGATGGTCACCATCATGACGCCGATGATCGGCATGCCGACGATCAAGACGATGATATTCCCTACAAGCTCTAGGCGACAATGACCATGATGGTGAAGCCGATCGACACTCTCGACGTCTACATCGCCGGTCGGCTGGTCGGGGAACTCCACCACCTGCGGGGTGGCAAGCTTTCGTTCTCCTATCACGGGGCATGGATGGATGGGCGGGTAGCCATCCCGCTCTCGCTGTCAATGCCGACGATCACCAGGACCTACGAGGGCAAGATAATCGAGGCATTTCTCTGGGGTCTGCTGCCGAACAACGAGCAAACACTCGCTAGATGGGCGCAGAGATTCCAGGTTTCCGCCCGAAATCCGTTTGCCCTCCTCAAGCATGTCGGCCGCGACTGCGCTGGCGCCGTCCAGTTCCTTCCGCGTGGCGACCAGGTTTCCCGCGGCGAAAACGTGGAGTTGCTCACCGATACACAAATCGGCGACCGCCTGCGTGATCTGCGGAAGGATGGGGCCGCGACCCGGCGCATTGGCGATCCTGGACAGTTTAGCCTCGCCGGGGCGCAGGCCAAGACGGCGTTCCATTTCGACAAGAGCAGCGGCCAGTGGGGGATCCCCTTAGGCGACACGCCGACAACCCACATCTTAAAGCCGCCTATGCCACACTTGCACGGGCATACCGAGAACGAGCATTTCTGCCTGCAGCTTGCACGCAAGCTCGGCATGGACGCCGCACATAGCCAGGTTATCGACTTTGCAGGCGAAAAGGCGATCGTTCTCGAGCGCTACGACCGCCGCAACATCGACGGCAAGACCATCCGCATCCATCAGGAGGACATGTGCCAAGCCCTGTCGGTGATGCCGACGCTCAAATACGAGAACCAGGGTGGGCCGGGTATTGCCACGATCTCCAACAAGGTGCTGCCGGCCTCCCTGGACCCAGTTCGGGACCGTCAGACATTCATGGCCGCGAACGTCTTCAACTGGATCATCGCCGGCACGGACGCGCATGCAAAGAACTACTCGATGCTGCTCGGTGCGCAGGGCGAGGCCCGCCTTGCTCCGCTCTATGACATCTCCTCCATTCTGCCGCACCTCGGCGAGGGAGAGATCCAAGCTGAAATGCGCTACCTCAAGCTGGCGATGAAGATCGACAGGGTGTACCCGATCGACGAGGTTATGCCGCGCCACTGGGAGCGCTGTGCAACTTCGGCCAAGGTCGGTGGCGAGTACACGATGCGGACGATTCGCCATCAGCTAGCGGTGATGCCCGATGTAGCCTCGGAGTGTGCTCA
This sequence comes from Hyphomicrobiales bacterium, assembly GCA_900470445.1. Lineage (GTDB taxonomy): Bacteria > Pseudomonadota > Alphaproteobacteria > Rhizobiales > Devosiaceae > Devosia. Next base: position 22,765 of record UCAU01000039.1, read on the forward strand.
GGAGCTCCGTCACGAGGGGATCACTCATGAGATCGTTGGTCGCCTCGTCGACGCGATCGCGATGCGTATCAAGGGCTTGTCCCGGATCTATGGAGAGGAGGCCGCCGCGAAACCTGTGGTGATTCCGGAGATGAAAGTCGGGCGCGAATAGCGGATCCACAGACCAATGTCGGCGAAAACGCATTCCTCGGTGGTTGGGCCGGCTGATTGCATTGTTGGAAGCAGCCGCCCTCCCGAGCAT
>UCAU01000042.1:0-135442 GCA_900470445.1 Hyphomicrobiales bacterium
AGGTGGGTGAGTTGCACGAAGCCCCGGCCGAAATACCCGCCCGACCAATAGTCGGACTTGACCTGCGGCATGCGCCCGGCCTTCCACGCCTTGGTCAGCAGCTCCTTAGCCTTGGCGTCGGTGCTGGCCAGCGTCTCGCGCACCGGCTGCATGGTGCGAGCCGTCTCGTGATAAGCCGTGGCCAGGATGTAGGCGAGCTTGCGCCGGTCGCCGTCGCCATAGATGGTCCAAGCTTCGCCAATGGCGTTGATGCCATTGACCTGGGCCTGCGAAAGACCGCCGCCAAACAGCGACGAGCGCACCGACGCGAAGAACGCGGTGTTCATGGTATTCTCCTGATGATGGATTGGAACGTTCCGAAGGGATCGGAATTGATGGAGTCTTCTTCACCACGGCCCTAGGAGTGAGGAATGCCCAAGGCCTTCGATGTTGGCGACAAGATCTGGATCGAGGTAGAGGTCGAGCTATTCATTGATAGTGGACAGACCGCCGTCTACACCGCGCCAAGCGGCAACCGCGAGCGCATATCGATCGACAGCGACCGGATCAAGAAAGTCGTCAAAGCACCCGAATGGGTGCCGCCCCGGATGAGGTGATAGATGCGCGAGTTTCGAGTGATCGACTGCCGCTCCACCGTGATCACACCGGAGCACAAGATATCGGCGGCCAGCCCTGAACAAGCTGTAGCAGACGCCCTTGGTTTGAAAGTTATGCGAGGCGGCCCCTCACGGAACCTCGTGGCACGAGTTTATTGGGCCGAGGGCGGCACGACCAACATGGTCAGGCTGTACGTACCCCAGCCCTGAGGGCGAAGCCCTCGCCCTTCTCAAAACCCCAATTTCGTTCCAAAACGGAGCTAATCCCAAGGTGTGCTGGAACAGATCACTATGACCCGCTTCGCTTTTGACTACCCACAGGGCATAACAGCAGATGAGAAAGACGCCCTATGGGCTGCCGAAAACCTCTTCGGTATGGCCGAACAACACCTTTTCCATTTCACCCGTGCCGCAGAGCTGTGCGTGTTTGTCGAAGGCCAAAGGAAGGCGCTCGATGAGCAGCAGCCAGCGCGGCCAGACGGTCTTCGCACCGACATCGAGGCCGCTCGAAAATACATGGCCGCGAGGGCGACAGCGCGCGGGGAGCAGCGAGGTTTAGATAGTTGGATGACACTTGCGATTGATGGGGGCATCCTGCACGCCTATCATTTTCGGTGCGCGATCGAAGCCATATCCGTCCGCTACCGGAGAGAATTGGCGAGCTTCCACGCAAAGGTCAGCCCTGACCTTATCGAGGGCGTTCTGCACCAATTCGATCAAGCGTTTCCCCACGCAAAAGAGTTGCGAAACGCCGTTGGCCATATCGTCGATCTGTCGGCAACGGACGATCAAATGGAGCGTAACAGCATCGATCGCGAAAGCCGCATCTACATGCAACAATCTTGGAGCCCGCCGTTTGGGGTGACCTACTACAAAGCCCCAGGACTCACTCACAAACCCGTCGTCGAAATGCCGATGAGTGTCAGCCCCGCCACGGCGGCTCAAATACAATCGGTGCTCAACCAGCTGCGGATAGTTCTGCTACCGCTGACCAATAGGTTGTAGTTCCGGCCGGGGGATGGCCACCCGCACCATGGTAGGCCGCTAGGCGGGCAGGCGTTCCCTGCCTGCGCGGACGATCCGCGCCTTTGCCCGCAACGCCGGCGCCTCGACAACCAGCCAAGACGCCAGCCCGATCAGCAACGGCAAGGTCCAAACCACCGGAAGCGCCCACGGCTCTTTTTCCTGGTGAAATGCGATAACCGTCCACATCACCGGCATATGCCAGAGGTACAGTCCGTACGAGATATCAATCTCTCCCAAAAGCCTATGCCCCAAGCCTTTCCAGGTGAAGGCGCAGGCCATGATCGTTCCAGCCATCGCCAACGTCAGGCCAAAGGTGAAGGGATGGAATGTGATGTAGTCATGCCCCTTGCCCATGATTGCCAAGTGCAGAAGGGCATAGGTCGTGTACCCAATGAGCCAATAGATGGCCCGCCCCTCGATCATCCACCGGATTTTCGGCCAGTAGACCCGCAAGGCAGAGCCAATCAGGAAAAGCCAGAGGAAGTCGGCGATGTTGCGCGAGTAGGTTTGCGGCAGAATGACAAAGAGCAGTAACGACGCGGCGAACCACCCCGCCAGGGACAAAGTCAACAACCCGCGATCGCGCAGCGGCCGAGCAAAGATGACGGGTGCTAACCAGTAGAACGCAATCTCAATCGGCATGGTCCAGAGCACACCCGAGGGAAAGCTCCGGTAAAAGCCGGATTGGAATATTCCTGGTGGGAAAATCTGATCGGCGATCCCGTTCGATCCGGAAACGAAAGCAACTGCTGTCCACTGCCAAAATTGAAGCGTGTCTGGGCCGCGTAGGTATCCGTTCACTACGCCTATCAGCACGATCAGGAACAAGAGGTTCACCCACAATGCCGGGTAGATGCGCATTGCCCTGGCTGCAGCATACTGAACCAGGGTTTGTTCCTCCTTCAGGAGCGATCCGGCGATCAAGAAGCCTGAGACTATGAAGAACACAGCCACTCCAGGAAAGGACCAGACGAGCCCCTGCAACCAGTCAGGTAATACAGGCATGCCAATCCACCTATGGGCATGTTGATAGACCACCTGGAGCGCGGCGAGGAGTCGTATCAGATTGAGGTTGTTATGGCGGTCCATTCGGTATCTGGCGCTTCCCTTGCGGGCCCAAAGTGACGAGGGTTGGAGGGTGATGCTCTACCCTTTGATGTCTTCCAGGACAATGCGCGGCAATACTTTAGAGAGATTGCGGACCAGCCGGAATACCGTTAATTGTGGCTGCCATGGATCAGGTTCAGCCCAAGGCGCAGCCCAACTCGCCCTCGCCTTTCACCAGACTAACCGCATGGTTAGTGCTGATCGCGTTTTTGGGCGCTCTGATCAGCTTCACTATGATCTTTGCGCGCGCCGAAACCGCCCCCGAAGGATGTGAGCGTATTGAGTTCCACATAGGGAACGTTGAGACGCTATCTGATGCACCTGTAAGTCGATTTTCAGCGCCATGCCCCCGAGGATGGATCGGCGAGGCCCTCGACTAGAGACCAGCGGCAATCGACGCCCTCCACAACTCAGCAGCGGCGTTCGCTCCCGAAGCACTGAAGTGAACTCCATCGTATCGGTTCGCCCCGCTCAGCCCGTCCGTATCCGCGCCAGCTAAGATGTCTGAGCCATTCACAAGCGCATCAATTGCCGATCGAATGTTCGGATCGGTCGCTCCGCTCACATTGGTGTCCTTGCCGAGCAGCCAAGCAGACGTGAAACCATGAGCTCTTATGCCAGAGATGACGGATGCGAGCGCTGCCTGGTAGTCGCCCTGAGAAATGCCCGCGTTAGCCTGGCCCTGCATCCACATGTTGCACGTCGCCACCAATCCCAAAGCCGCCAACCGCCGGTGCGCGGCGAGCAGTGACTTGAACATAAACCCGGACGGGCCCCAGTCCTGCACGGTACTACTGCCCCGGCCGATTGGGACCAAGATAACGCGATCATAGGCTCCCGAGGTGATGAGCTTGTCCGCGAGGCGGCTTAGCCAGCAGCCACCTGCGTTGTATACACCCGCGCCAAGCAAGGGATCTTGCGCTGCATAGATACCCCCGTCGAACACGCTGAGATTGTCAACTTTGGCGCCATTTGTCGGGGTGTAGTTTGCGTTCTCTGACGACGCAATCAAGGACTGCCCGAGCGCGACAAGCACGGCGGTGCCCTCACTCGGATTCAGGCGGGAAGATCGGACTGTCCGACCGATAGGGTTGTGAGAAGCCGTCGCGTAGTTGAAGGCGTCGAAGGGGTCAGAGAGGCTGCCAATTGCGAACATGCGCCTACCCTAGAAACTGGCCATACAGGCCAACGTTGTAGCCATTACCGGTGGAATAGAAGGTCGTGGTGCCGGTGGCTCCGCTGTTTTCAAGCGGAATTATTTCGTGAAAGCCTAAGCCCGGAAATCCGTTGTACTTAGTGCCGACATCGCGGGTTGGAATGCCAAGAAAGGTCGTGCCACCATAGCAGTCGGATGATGGCGTCGTCGTGCTATCCAGCCCAATCGCTAGAATGGCGTAAGAGTTTGCAGTGGGGTTGTTGACCACAATTGAGTACTCGGCCTCGATGGCAATGCCATTCAAGCCCAAAAGCAATTGAAGCTTCATGTTCGCGTTGGCGTTTGCCTGCCGATATGCAGCGGTGTTGTAAGTCCAGGACGCGACGGGATCGCTGATCTTCATCGGCCGTACAGTCGCATTGAAGGCATTGAACAGGAGCCGCTTGGCTTTGCTGTCCGTAGCCTGGCCGTCCGCGGTTGCTCGGAAACTACCCACATAGGTCGCCTTGCGGGCTGCCACGACCACAGTGTCTCCTACGGCCGACCCAAAGCGAACGGTCATCGCGTTCTTGTTGACGGGATAACCCAGAAACACTTCCAGCTCAGTCGAGCCCGCGCCCGTACCGCGCAAGATGGAACTTCCCGCAACAGCCCCTTGAACCCATGCCGGTCCCGAGGCCAGTCGCAATGTACCGCCATCGTCAATGACAAAGAGATCGTAGTTGTTCGCCGCTGCGTGATAGTTCGGATGACCGGCGTTGCTATCGAGAGCGAGGGAGAGGCCGTTGCTGATGCTAAGCGCATCAAACACCGCTCCATTATAGATCGGCACGTAGACGCCGCCGCTCGGAACATAATAGACGCTCGTAGCCCCCGCCACGTCACTCGTTGGTGTAGCGACGCCTGCGGTAAGGGTTAGCCGACCCTGAGCTTGGAGCCCAGGAACCTGTACAACACCGTCCAACCCGTGCCGAGCGAGCAATTGCCATTGCGTATTCTCGACGATTGGAAGGGCCGGCGGCGCATTACCAAGGGTGGTGATTTTGGCGCGCCAGGACGAACCGTCGTAGAGAACACCATCATCTGCAGCGTAAGTGGTGGCGGGGTTGTAGGCGCCGCGCCAAACGACGCCGGGCACCGTGCTGGGCGCGCCTTCAGGCCCTGTCACATACGCTGGATCAGACCAGACGCCGGCAGTGGCGGTGACCCTCGAAGTGATTGCAGCTCGACCATCTCCCATATTGGAGATGAGAACAGAGAAGCCCTCGAGCTGGGCATCGTAGGGCGTGCGGGCGGCCGGGTTCGCCACCTGCACATCATAGTCGGCGCCGCTCACTAGGCTGGACTTTGGCACAAGCTGCGCCGCACCGCCTGGCAGGATTTCGATCACGCCGGCAGGCTCCGGTGCCCCAGCGATCGCCAACAGCCGACCATTGCCAAGCAGCTCAATCAGATTGCGCGCCTGGGCGGTCACCCGCGAGCCGTCGGGTTGATAGCGCAGCCGATACTCATATGTGCCAGTGGCGCCGCCCCATGGGCGCACCAAGGTGCCAGCCGTGTTGCTGGTGATGGTATCCACCATCGCCTGCCACTGGGTCTGCCCCTCGATCTGCAGGAACTCGTCGCCGCGCCGGACGCCAGACAGCTGAAAGCTGGTGCCGGTACCGGTGAAGTCCACCGACCCATTGGTCAGCGTGATGGTCCCAGCAAGAAGATCGGGCTCTACGGCCATGATGGCTCCAATAAAAAAGCCACCCCGAAGGATGGCGGTTGACTCTTCAATTTCTGATTTGTGATGTGTGTGTTTTCGGGGGACCGCGATGACTGGAAATATTGCCTTCCAAGCGCCAATATTTTGGCTCGACATGGACGGAAACGACGTGGAGCGCACTCACATGGATGCGGGGCCATATGTTCGGTTGAACATCGCCCGCCGCGGGCCAGAGGAATTGGAGGTATGGCACCCAATCGTGGCCCTGATCGATACGGGCAGCACGTCATCATTTGTGGTACCGCCAATCCTTGACATTCTGGCGGCAGACCAAGTCGGAACAAAGAATATGAGCGGAAACTGGGGTGCTGCGAAGGCCGCCCCCTTTTTCGGTCTAATGGTCAGGTTTTCTCAATGCCAGCAGATGGTATTTAATGTGGACGCCGGGCAGATGACGATGCCGATAGGTAATACGCGGGCCGCGGCCATTGTTGGCTTGGATTTGCTACGGCCTTTTCGAGTGGTTCTGGATAACCCGCCTGCACCAAGCTTTCTTGAGTTCGTGCAATCCACTTAGAATAGCCGGCCGGCCCGGAAAGTGCCGAGATCCGTATTCGAGCGCTAGTCATCCCCCTGCTCCCGTGTCTTGCGCTCATCATCTCGGCTGGGCGCCCTCGCTACTGCGATTTGCTCCTTGAGCTGCGCATTTTCGGCCTGCGCATCGGCGAGCTGCTGCGCCAGCACCAATACCCGGTTCCGCCGCTGCTCGCTCTCGATCATGGTTTCGCGCAGGGCGACATCTGGTGATATTTGGACTTGAGCCATAGGGCTTAGCTCCTGCGGCCGAAGCGGCCCTGGATGTTGACGGAATAGGTCGAACTGAAATTGGTGGGGTCAGAATACGCAGCGGGGTCATTCCCATCGCGGCGATGCCACCTGTAATAGACGGTAGCCTCCGCACCTGGGATATTCTGAAAATCAGAGAACTTTCTCCCCGGCGCCGAGGCAGGTGAGTAAATCAATGACGGGGGCGTGCCGCCATCATAGTCATTCCTCCCGCCATTGATGTCGACGTTGCCAGTGGGCGGCGGGAATGGGGCCTCTTGAGCACCCCAATTTCTATAACCACCCGAACCAACGGATACTGACTGCTGGACGTTCAGCACCAGATTGCCACCGCTTATCAGGACGGACATGGCACGGGAGATGCCGAAGCCCTGCTCCAGCATTAGCGAGCCATTGATCGGCATATAGACGCCCAGCGGAACCAGCGGTGTTAGCGGTCTCCCTGCCCAGTCATGCGTCGGGCCAACCGTTCGAGAGAGAGCAATTCGGCCGAGGAAAATATCAGCACCGGCCGGCACCGCGCCGAGCACATAATCGACGCTGTATTCCTGCGGCAGAGCACCGACGCCATACGTCCCCCAGCTCAATACTCTTAAATTGGAACTGACCTTCACATACCGGCTGCTCCAGGAATAAACCCCCGCCTTGTTTGCGTCCGGATAGACCGCGCTAACGCCATAACTCTGCGGCGTGGTTAGAAAGTTGACTAGCGTGCCGTCGGTTGTGGAGACGATGCGCCCATCATGGGTAATGACAATTTTGCCGTCCTCGACGGAGAACGAGCCGCTCATGGCACCGACACCAAAACTGACGGGCTCCCGGTGAATGACCCCAGATACCGCATCGATGGCCCGAAAGGTGCATCGTTCGGCTCATTGATGCCTAGAACCTTGCTGGCAACGATCGGCAGCAAAGGATCAGTTACGGAGCCATCGGGATCGACGTAGCGCGGCGCACCATTGTTGAGATCGATAGTCCTTCCCATCGCAAAGCCGTAGGACGTTCCCCCAGGGGTCACTTGCAGATAGCGCCGTGACGAATTGAACTTCTCTCGCCCCATCCGGACGATTCCGGTCGCGGGATTGAAGTCGAGCAAGATATTGCCTGATGGCGTCGGCGGCTGGCGAAAAACCACAACGGTGTAGGTTTGGTTGCTGCCGGCAAGCACGCTGGCTGTCTGCAGCGCCCACTCATAAAGCACGATCTGGGTAGCCGTGGCATAGACGGTGACGAAGCGGGCGCGGCCGTCTGAGGGCTCGTACTGGACGTTGGTGCCCGGATAGACAATGTCGCCATTGCGAACGACGAAGAAGTCGGGGACATAGCCCAGATTATGAGTGAGCAGCACCGTGGAGTTGAACCACCCGCCCGCAACAACCACCGCTGCTTGGCCAGGAACGGCCGCTGCCGCGGGAACAGCGGGATGCCCTACCCCGACATTAGTCGGGCCGTGCGAGACCTCCATGTAGTCTAGATCTGAATGGAAGTAGAGATATTGAAGGTTGGTGGTGGGGTTGTTGAGCGGGGCGTTGCGCGCTGCGTTGGGATTATCTGCGGCCCCCGCCGACGAAGGCTCATCATAAAGGGCGCACCGGCCCGTTGCGGGATCGGTCATAAACACAACGGCCATTTAAGTGGACACCCTCAGGGCGTTGTTGGTGAGGTCGAAGAATGACGTACCGCTGAAGCTCTCCAGACGGCCGGCACGGATCGTGCCAATGCGGGCCGCCATCATCTTTGCCTCGCCGTCTTCGAAGATAAACGGTTGGAAGGTGATGTCATCGAGGCTCGATGCGATGACGAACTGATCAGCAATTTCGATGCGGCGTGTGGGAATGCCGGGATCGTTCGGCGTGTCCCAATAGCTGCCAGCCAGACGGAAATCCGACGGGTTGTCGGTTTCATACCGGGTCTCGATGCCCACGCGAGAATAGCCCGCCGGGCCGCTCAGGGCCGTGAACCGGATACGCGCCGTATTCACATTACCCTCATCGGCCGCGCTCAATTCGGTCAGTGCGTCGGCCAACGCCACCAACTGCCCATTCATCGGGATGATGGCCGTGGTGATCGTCTCTTCGAACGTTGCGGACAAGGTTTCCGTCACGACCGAGAGCGTCCGCCGCATCTCGTCGAATTGCATGGCATTGGCCAGTTCCTGATCGCCAGTCAGGACGGCTTGCGCCTCTGCCTGCTCGATCAGATCCCGGACATTGTTGCCCATCCAATCGAAAAGGCCCTTGGCTTGCTCGCCAAGCTCATCGAGGTCGATATCGCCAAAGACAACGTCGCGGGCATCGAGCTTGATATCGGGCAGCTGCGCGTCGAGCCAGTCGCCCCAGGCCTGCGGAGCCGTGCCAGAGGCCGAAATGTACCGCCCGCGCGCCTGTACCCACATATTGGGCAAGAAGCTCTGGGCGGCGACCTTAACCGTGCCGTCGCGCACCATGTCATGGCTGTCACTGAAGATCAGCGCGGCGGTATCCCGCACGCGAACCTGCAGCGCTACCGATCGAACATCATCGACAGCTCCATCCCAGAAGAACCGCAGCGCCGGCCGTCGCGGCGCGCCCAGTTCGTCGGAGATGTAATCGGCGGTTACGCTCCATCCAATAATGACCTGGGTGGGCACAACGCCGGGCACAAGCGGCCCGACCACCGGAGGCGTATAGGTTCCGAAATCCGGATCATAGTCAGCCGGATCGATCTCGGTGATGTCCCACATGACATCGCCATTGGCCTTGTAGGCAGCGCCATCGATACGAAACAGCTTGTCGATAAAGCCATTGTCGGCACTGGTGAAGCTGATCCATTCGCCCGGCAACGCCATGTAGAAGCCGCCCGGCAGCACGAGCGTCAGCTTGCGTTCGCGCCGCGCCTCGGCCAGCGCCTGCTGCATGACGCGCTGCGCCTGCCACTCGTAGGGCACCAGGTCGAGCGATACGCTGGCCAGCAATCGCCGGCCGCCATCAATCGCTTCAAGGTCGGGCCGCAGCAGTGTTGGCAGCGGCAGAGGGTTCCAGCCGTTTTCTGGCGAAGGATGGCTGGCGGCGATTCCGTTGATGGTGTCGGCCAGCCCGAAGAAGGGAACGAACCTCCGCTCTTCGGTCGAGACAACGTCACCATCGGTGATGTGATAGACCGGCGCCTGAGCACCGCCGACATGCAGGCGATACTCGCCGCCGACTTCCACCAACCGACCTTGACAGGCCGTGGTCAGGCTTTGCATCGTCTCCGAAATGGGCCGCGAGACGTTGATGCTGCCGCCGGAACGATAAGTCGCCTCCGGCCCGGCCGGTCCGGTGACAGTGGCGCGGCAAGCATTGACCTGGGCCACCCACCAAGCATCTGGCAGCTGCGCCGCCGGCAGGCTCTGCAGCCCATAAAGCCACTGGCCGTTGAACCGGACGCCCATGAGCAGGGTATAGGCCTGCACAGCCGTCAGATAGTCGCCGTCGCCGCCCCAAGTGGCTGGGTTGTTGGCCCGCTGCGTACCGACGCCGCCCCGCGTGCTATCCCGGCTGATGTCGTAGAGCCGCGCACCGTCCAGCACAATCTTGACGGTCGGGAAGCCGCTCCAAAGTTCCTCATGAACCCGTGTGGTGAGAATAACATAGGGGCAGCCATACCCGACGCGGTTCGCTCCATATGGACGTTCGGGATGCCCACCAAAGGTGGCCACGAGGAAAGGATCGGCCGCCGTCTGGGTGCCGTCGTAGAACTTCACCCACGCATAGTTTTGCCCATCGCGTTGATATTCGCTGACCGGGCGCCCCTTCCCGCTGCCATCGTCGGCCAGCAGCGTTACCCGCGCGCCATCAATGTAGATCTCGTGCAGGCCTTTGACCGGGTAATCTGCGGCACAAAACACCTGCGAGAGATAGGCATTGGGCGTACCGTCGGCCGTGCCCCAGTAGTTGGCATAGACCATCGAGTGTTCGGCCAGGTTCAGGCCGAATGGCACGGTGCGCGAAACATCGGCGCCGACCTGCAACTGCCCCTGCATGCCGGCATATTGCTGCTCGGGCTGGCCGTTGAGGCTCGAGGTGAAATAGTTGATGGCAATGCCGGCCGCGATCTGCAGCGCGGCGGCCGATACGCCAGCCAGCAGCGTACCGGCGCCAAAGATCGCGGCGCCAATTGCGGTAAAGACAGCCATGAATCCGCCGTTACGTCAGGGGTTTCAGATAGTGGGTTTCGGTCGCCCGGTAGCCGAGGCGGCGATAGATGACGCCGGCACGGGGCGCGATTTCGAGAGCAGCCATGCCGCAGAAGGCGCATCCGGCTTCGACCGCCCAAGCTTCATAGGCGCGCAGCATGTCCACTGCCGCCATGCCGCGATGATCCGGATCAATCCACCAGACCGTTTCCGCCGCATAGCGCGTGCCCGAAAAGGGGTGAGCCTGGGCAGAGGCCATCAGGATGCCGGCGATTTTACCTTCGTGCTCAAACACCAGTGCGACGTGATCTGCGCTCGACATGTGATGATCAATCAGCGCGAGAGCATGCGGTGCGCTGAAACCAAACGGCAGGCCGCCCGCTGCATGGGCGGCGCGCAGCAAGCGCACCACCGGCATGCGGTCAGAAGTGGACGCGGGCCGGATCATTTGAAGGAGCGGCCCTTGCTGGCCACCGTGTCATTGGCGGTTCCAGACAGCTTGCCCCAAAACTGCTGCCAGTCTCCGACAACAGCGGTGTCATTGAAGAATGCATCGCCAGGCGCCCGCCGGTTCTGACTTTCCGGGCTGCGCGTGTCAGGATTGGAGCGAAGCAGTTCCTGCGAATATGGAACGCAGGTGACGGTGACCGCGCCCTCTTCGCCTTCCTTGCCTTCAACGATGTCGATCTCATCGACAAAGCCAACGAACCATTTGACCGCCGGCGCCACAAGCAGCCGCGTCTTTGGATCAAACCGGCCACGATGCAGTTCGACGCGGGCCTGCTTCACATCATACTGACGCACCAGCTGCTCGACACGATCATTGACCTGCGAGAGCGTAACGGTAATCGGCTGAACGGAAACACCCGAGACCAGCACGACATCGCTGATCGATACCAGCCCATAAACGCCGTTATAGACCCGGTTGACCACGATGCCGGTTGAGGGATCAACGACCGGCGCGGTGATGTTGCCTACGTCCGACCACATGCCGTCAGTAACGGGAGCTCCGGTCAGCCGATCCCTGGCAACAAACCACAGGAAGTCGGCATCAATGGTGACGGGCTGCTGAGCGGCCGCGATATTGGCGGCGCTGTCACTTCTAGGCATCCCGCGCCTCCATGGCGTCGAAAGAAACCGTGCCGCGGCCAGTGCGCGGATCGGCCGGCGACGAGACGGAGCCGGGAACGATACGCATCAAGCAGTGAGGCTTGCGGACTGAAACCGCCTGCCCCGTCACAGTGCCGGGCCACAGAGGCGGGTGAACCTCAAACGCGGGTGTAAGCCCGGCGCCACTCGCCAAAGCCGCCTCGCGCACGCGGTGCAGGTTTCCAGCAGCAATCTGGATCATATCGCCGGGTTGGATTGAGAACGCAGCCGGCAGGCCGCTAAGGCGCACCGATCGGTTGTTGGCGCCGATGAAGTTGAGGCTGGCCGTCGTGCCCGAGAAAGCCCCGCCAGTCGGCCAAGAGCCATTTGGGTAGGCAATCGGGTAGCAGCGCGAGAGCGAGTAACCCAAGATCAGCGTTTGCAGGCCGGCCAGACCTTCGACCATTCCCTTCAGAGCATCGAGGCGGTTCGGGTTGAGGTTTATGGAAACCACGCTCATCGACCAAAGCGGCATCACGCCCAGTTTAGTGCGGGTGACACCGTTCTTCTGCCGGCTGATATCGCCACGCTCGACCAGAGCAAAAGAAGTCTGCCACCCCGGCCAATCGGCCAGGATGTCATAAGGCTCAACGATTGCCATGGATCAGCCTTGTCCGTACTTGCGGGAGTCGCGCATTGCCTTCTTGGCGATCGTCGGCATTTCGGAGCGCAGCTTGCGCACCTCATCCACCACACTAGCCAAGCCTGTTGCGTCTGCGCCTGGCGCGTGAATGGTCACCGGCATCGAGATGCTTGTAGACCCCCCACCCTGAGGGATTGACGGCATGCGCAGTTCCACCGGAATGCGGCGACCGTCGGGGAGCGGCACGGCAGCTTCCGGCCCTGCCTCGCCAAAGATCGCAGCCGACTTTGACACACCACCATTGGCGAACAGCTTCGGCCTGCCATGAGCGGCAATGCCGCCATCAGCGAAGCCAAACAGCTTCCCCAACAGACCAGAACCACCCGAGCCGCCGCCGAACAGGCTTCCCATTCCCATCGAGATCAGCTGCTTGCCGATATTGGCCAGCACATCGGCAAGGATGTCGCCGGCGCTTTTGCCCTCGATAAATCCATCAATGATCGTCTGAAGGGCGTCCTGGGCCACGTCCCGCAGGCTCTCCATCTGCTGGACAGTGGCGCCTTGTGCTTCGGCTAGCCTGGCTGCCTCTACGGTCGCAGCGGCATACCCCTCGGCCAACTGCTCGATCTGAGCGCGCTGTTCCGGCCCAAGCTCAATGCCAGCCTTGGTGGCGGCATTTTCAAGTTCCTGCTGGGCAGTTAGCTTGGCTTTGGCATAGCCATAGTCGTTGATGAGTGGGGAGAGCGACGTGGTAAGCGCGGTCTCCTGCTTCAGCATCTCGATTTTGCGAGCGTATTGGTCCAGATCGTCTTGATACTTTTGGCCCGGCGTTTTCTTTCCACCGCCGCTAGCCGGCGGACGAATAGGTCCGCCTGGCGCGCCGTCGTTCGTTAGATCTGGGCCAAAGTCCTTGTTAAACTGACGCCGAGTGGGGAATGAACCTAGATCGGTTGTCGTATTTGCTGCCGCGGCATTTGCGGCCAGCGCCGCATCCCGCATTGCATAAAGGTTGGCAATGACAGCCGAAATTCCATCCTGAAGCGCAGCAAACTCGGGGTTAACCTCAGCCAAGGCAGCGATCGCCGCCTCCGCTTTTTCGGCACTTCCCTGCCCCTCCAACACCTGCTGAAAGAGGTCTTGAACAGCAGCATCGACTTCACCGAAGTGACCAATGGTGTTCATCGCGAGGTTTGCAACGGCCTGCTCCGCATCGCCAAGAGCGAGTTCAAAGTCACGAATACCTTTGGTGGCATCCCCCTCACCGAGGGACGCGAGATCGTCTAGCGCTTCGCCTGGGCTCGTATTTGCAATGTAGTCGAGGGCAGTGCCTATCGCGACCAATTCGCGATATGTGGCGTTGACCGTTTTTGCTACTTCATCGCCAAGTTCGCCGAACACACGGTCAAACCAGGGCTCGTGAGGAGCGCGGTCAATAGCGTCAGAAATCGCGATCAGCGCAGTGGCCAGATCGTTGCTGGATCCAATGGCTTCATCGGCCTGACCGATGAACTTGAACACCGCATTGTTCAAAAGCACAAAGCCGTCCGATACCGTCGCCGGCATCAGTTCCGCCTCTTCCCGTAGAGCGGTGAGCTGGCTGGTGACGCCGTACATGACGTCCGTGGTGATCTTGCCTTCCGCACCCATCTTGCGGAGTTCGTTGACCGAGATGCCCATCGAGTCAGCAAGGGCCTTGGACAGCCGGCCGCCAGACTGAATGATGATGTTGAGATTGTCCCCGGACAGCTTGCCCTCGGCCATGGCCTTGGACCAAGCGTCCATCACGCTGCGAGCACGATCGCCGCGAGTGGCGGAAATCACGAGCGAATTGTTCAGTGTCTCGACCAGGTCAAGCTGCTGCTGAGTGCTGTACCCGAGCGCTGTGAGGGCCTGCGAGTTTTGAAGGTAGCCTTCCGCCGTCTGATTGAGGCTGGAATAGGTGCGGCGCGCCATGACCGACAATTGGTCAAGCACGGCGGCGCCGCGCTCCACGCCGCCCGCGGCATTGTTGATGCGCGAGTTAAGATCGGTCCAGGCCGACGTCATTGCAATGATCGATGTGGTGGTCAGCGCAATACCGAGCACACCAAAGGCCCGTCCGACATTGCCAAGCGAGCCGGCAATGCGGGATTCCGTCCGGGCAATTCCCGCGCCCAGCCCGTCGAAACGGGACTGCATGGCGCGGACATTCTTGTTGGTTTCCCCATTGGCCTTGACCAACGCCCGCTCATACTTCGTCGTGCTCGCCTCGAGGGAGACGATCAAGCGCTCGATATCGGTTGCTATGGTCGCCTCCTACGATACCTGCACTCGACCCTGCGGCACGAACCGCCCGACCCAGAGATAGGTCTGGGTCGACAGCTGGCCGCTGGGCACCTCAAGCGAGATGAGGTTTTCCCAAATTCGGTCTTTGTCTGCTTCAGTGAGTTTGCCTGGCTGAGCGGGCGTGTTGGCTTTCACGTAGCCGTTCCATGAGGCCCAGAACTTCCACATCGATGTGCGGTCGACCTGTTCGGCTGTCCAGCCCATTGCGGCGCCGGCGGCGTAGATGCGCGACATTCGGAACTTGCCATTTGGCAGGTCGTCTAGTCGCTCGCCTTCTCCGGCGCCGCTTGGTGCTCCCCCGGCGTTTCCTCTGGCGCCCCCATGAGAGCGACCTCCAGAACACCCCGAGCAAAGGATGAATTGAGCATCAAATCCTGGGGGCGGGCTTCGACGTACGTCTTGACCAGCTTGAGGGCCTTAGCAGACTCCGCCCCGGCGCCAATCAACCCAAGGCGGATGACATTGGAGACATCCTCAATCCGCCATTGATTGGCTGCCAGCCTTGCCAAAATGACGAAGGGCCCCGCATTGCAGGCATCCTGAAGCTCGGAAAGCTCACCCCAATTTAGGGCGAACTCATAGGTGCCATCCGCCCAATCGAGCGGAGGCGTTTTGCCTGATCGGCTCATTACGGCGCCGTCGCAGCAGAGGTGCGGACCATCTCGCCATCAGACTGAAGCGAGAAGTTGCCGGTGACCCGGCCGGTGTTGCTCGGCGCGCCAATCTCGGCGGTCTCGACGTGCATAAAGCCCGTCCACGTCCACGTCGTCAGCGGAAACTGGAGTTCAATCTTCACCGGGACGCTATCGGGGCTCTCCCACGCGGCCAGCCAAGTATCGACGCTGGCCTGGGCGAGAACGCCTTCTCCCGACACTGCCATGCTGAGCGAGATCGCATCGCGACCCAGCCAATCGATGGCAGTGGGGTCATCGCAATCTGGAATGGCGACTTCTTCCAACCCCTTGCTCAGTGTGAGCGACTTGGAGGTGAGACCGCAGGGCGCGGCGTAGACGACGGGCTCAGCATCGTTGCCGAGCAGGACGCGCATAAGGCCGCCCTTAGTGGTGACGGGTTTGGCCATGAGGCCCTCCTATGTTGATTAGTTGGCTTCGACCAAGGCCGTGAACTGAATCGCGGCGTGGTTTGTGACACCGTCGCTGTCGCGAAGGATGCGGGTGAGCTCGTGCCGAATGGACACGAAGGCATTGTCGTTGAGGGCAAGGTCCACTTTGTGCAGCGCCTTGCGGATGATGCCGGCGATCTGCCGGACCTGAACCGAGCCGTAGGCCAGCCCGGAGCCCCACGACCAGGCATCGATCTGGAAAGTCACTTCCAGCCCATCGATGCAGTCGAAATCATCGCTGATGATCGTCGTGGGTCCGAAAGAGACATATGGGCTGGCAACGTCGGGGACGATGACGCCATTCACCTGCTTTTCCGGCACCCTGTCGTAGAGCTTGGTTCCGACAATCGCGGTAAGCGCCGTCGTCGCTCGAAGCGCGTTGAGCGCCGCAAGCTGCAATTCATAGGTCGGTTCCATTGCGTTTCCCTAGAGCAGGTAGAGCCGCTTCGCGTGCTTGCTGATGTTCTGCTCTGACCACATGGGCCGCAGGTTCGGCAGCGCCCAACATGCCTTGAAGTCGGGGTCAGATGCCGACGAGAACGAGAATAGAGAGCGCGGCGTGATGTGGTCGATGTGCCACCTGCCCTTGCCTACGCCGTGGTTCTGCCAATTCATGCCCGGCAGGAACTGTTTTTCCAGGTGCTGGCGAAGGGTGGTGAGGTCGTACCCCACCAAGTCTTCCCAACTACGGCGGCCCTTGTCCTTTATCGATCCACGGATTGCACGCGACACATTAGAGTGCAGGCGGAAACCATCATCTTTCATCTTCTCGCGCATCTGGGTTCGGCTGTATTCTCGCCCCTGAGGCGAAGACATGCGCGCGAGGACTTTGTCACGATTGGCGGCGTACCAACGCGCCGCACGATCCTTTACCGATTGAGCAAACGCTGGGTCTTTTTGGTATTTTGCAGATCTCTTGCTGTTTTCGGCGGCAACCTGCTCCGGCATCATTCTTGCGCGCCGGGTCTTTACCCTTTCAGGGTTAGCCGCCGCCCATGCCCGAACCCTCGCCGCGACACAGCTTTTGCAACTAGACCCGCGCCCAGACGGCGATCGCTTCTCTGCCACGAAATCACCGAGCGACTTTACCTCGCCGCACACGGTGCATTTTTTGCTAGGGGATTGCGCTTCCGACGGAAGGCGAGATACGACTTCGACAGCCTGCGTCACTGTTCACCTCAGTGGCTATGGTTAGAGGCCATGAAGCGTTGCAATCGCTTTGTGGCCTTGCTTTTTTGTACCTTCTTTACCCACCCGCAGCAACTTTCTTGGCAGCCTTGTTGACGGCGCGTGTCACCCTGCCCCGCACGCGCTTGCGCAGCGCCCTCCAACTTACGAAAAAGAATGGCCGCGCCGCGGTGCCTGGGTGCTGCGATCCGGCAAATCGCCCCGCATTGATGTGCGGCGCCGTGCCAAACTCTTCCCAGAACGCCATGAAGGCCTCGCCGCCACCGGCATAGATCGTGATCTTGAGGTTTCCTGTTCCGGCCGAGCCGATGGCAAAACTGCCCTTGGGAGCATCGCCCCAAGTCCAGGCGATGCTTTCTCGAACCCGGTCGCTCTGGGCCAATGACTTCATCATGGCCACGATTTCATCCGCGCTTTGTGCCAGCTCGGCGCGGATTTCCTGTTCCACGACCTTCGGAAACTGCCGCAACTTTCGCTGCAGTCGATCGAGCCCGATAATCTTGGTGGCCATCAGGACGGCGCACCCTCGGTAGCCAAAAACTCAAGCCACTGATTTCGGCCATCCGGATCGGCTGGCGGCGAGACCACGGCAAACACCCGGCTTTCATCCCGAGCATCGACCAACTGCCACGCCACCGTGATGCTGCGGGTTTGCGAGGTATTCCGCACCGTCACCACATAGGGCTGCTGACCAGTAAGCCGGGCAGCATCAACGCCCTCACCGCCAGTTCGTGGCTTCATGCCAGCCGAGTAGGTAAATTGGGTCTCGAATGGCCCAGCGCCGGGCAACGGATTGCCCCATCCGTCGTCGCTATCGCCGCGCTGCTGGAAGTGCAGGCGCTCGCGCAGCCCGCCTGCCCGGCGGAAATTCTCAGCCATTGGCCTTGGGCTTTTCAGCGGCGCCGTTGGTCAGATCGGCCGCGCCGGCCTTCACAGCAGCATCGGCGCATGCCTGGGTAACCGGCCCTTCCCACCCAGATTTATAGCCGATGGTGGACTGGCTGGACGGCTTGAAATCGAAGTCACGCTTGAACTTCAGACGGGGAACAACAGTGCGTTCGGTCATGTTTTAGTGTCCTAGATTGTGACCCAGCGGTAGGGCCAGATGAGTTTGCGAGCATCCACGGGAAGACCATCAGCGTTTTCGCCGCTGCGCCCGTCGTAGAAGGCGCCGACCGTGAGAAAGCCGGCTACCTTGAACACTGCTTCCTGGCCCATGGGCACCAGAGTGAGATTGCAAAACCGGAGCATGGCCTGTTCAGCGGCCGCCATGTAGGCTTCGATCAGAGCATCTTCGTCGTCATGATCGACATGGATGGCAGCCTTGACCTCCGGAAGCGTCCAGAGCGGACCCAGCGTGAGGATGACAATATCTGCCATGGCTATGCCGCCGCCACGGGAGCAGTGGCAGCACTGGTGGCCGACGCCAAGCCTTTCCAGTTCTTACCGGTGACGGTGACGGTGACTGTCTTGGTCGCCTCTGCGGCCTTGAGCAGATAGGTCTTTGCCGTGGCGCCCGCGATATCAACCCCGCCCGCCTTCCACTGGTACGCGAACTCGGGGGCTTCGCGCCCGGTCCATGTGCCGTTGTTAGCCGTCAGCGTTTGGCCCACCGTCGCTGTTCCGGTGATGGTGGGCGCGACGGTGTTTGCGGGGGCCAAGGGGGCGCCGCCCTGGGCACCCAGAAACCCCGCGTAGCTGCGCTGATGACTTGCCTTGCTGCGCATGGTTCAGCCCTTCTTGGACTTGTTGGTGAGGGCGGGCTCAGCTTTGTTAGCCGTCTTCGCCTCGGCCTTCTTCAGGACGCCCCCCGTCACCAGGTGAGCAACGTCGGCGGGCACCGCCTCGCGGGTATCGCCCTCGTCATACAGCCGGTCGCCCTCATGGCGGCGCAGCACGTTGAAAGTGACTTTCTCTGCCATAGCGGCCTCCTTCGGTTCATAGAAAAGGCGGGGCATTGGCCCCGCCTTTCGTGATCAACCGACCGAGATTAAGCGACGCGACCAAAGTCGCCGTAGATGAACGCTTCCGGGCGGTAGACAGCCAGGGCGAGGCGTTCTTCGGCGAGGACGGTGACGAGGTTCTTGATGAAGTCGTCTTCGTTCTCGGTGGCGACCTCAACGCGCGCCTGCCAGCGATCGAACACCTGGGCGCCAAGCTTGAAGGCGCCGGTAAGGAACTTGTCTACCGCGATTGCCTGCGTGGTCACCACCGGCAGACCCCACAGGGTCGGGGAGATGGTGCCCTGCGGATTGCCGATGATGTAGTTGCCACCGGCGTCCTTGAGGGTTTCGATCCACGCCCAGTCGATAGGGTTCATAACGTGGCCGGTGGCGGGATATTCCGCCAGCACCGCCTGCAGCATGGCCAGGCGCATCAGGTCGATGCTGGTCGGACTGGTCAGCGTGATCGGCGCGGAGAACGCCGTGGCCTGCGGGATGATGCCGAGCAGGTTCTGGCCCGTGCCGTCGCCGTTGAGAAGCTGGCCTTCTTCCTTGAACGCCAGGCCGTAGAGCAGGCGCTGATCGATGATCGAGCGCAGCTGCGAGATATCGCTGAGCACCTGGCGAGAGGCCTTCATCCAGTGCGCAATGACCTTGGCGGAGGTGTTCTTGAGGTCCAGCTTGATGTCGGAGCCGGGCTTCGCAGCGCCTTCCGCCACCATCCCGGCGTTGTTGGTGAAGCCGGTCTCCTGCACGTATTCCAGCGTGCTGCCATCCATCTGGCCGGGCGAGATGAGGTCGCGGACGACCATACGACGCTGGGGCATCGCCTGAATGCCCGGCAGGCGGGTATTCTGGATGGCATCGCCGACAGAGCCAGCGGCATCGGTCGTGAGGCTGGTCAGGGTTGCCTTGGCTTGGAAGTCGATACGGCCACGGGGATTTGCCTGACCCATGAAAGCCTTGACCTTCTCGTCTTCGGCAAACATCTCGCCAAAAGACTTGGCCTTCTCCGTGCCACCGCCGGCGCCTTCAGCAACGCGCTGCTCGAGCTGCGAAAGCTGCTCGTTCAGCCCGTTCATTTTGATCAGCGCCTCGTCGGCCTGTTCCTTGATGGTGGTGCTGATTTCGCCGGACTTCTTGGCCTCGCCCAGAGCGGTTTCAGCAATCTCCTTCACCTTGTCCAGGGACTTGGTGAATTCGCCCTTGATCTCCACTGCGAGCTCGGAGATCGACTTCATGTCGTCTGGCTTTTCAAACACCACCTGGGGGGCGCCGAAGTAGTTCATTGCGGGCATGGCAAAGAGCCCGCGGACCGCCACAGCGGTCGCGATCATGGTCTTCATGATGGTTTTCCTCGATGAAGGGGCTTAGCCCCGGAGTGCGAGCAGGAATGCTCGGGTCTGGTCCGCTCCGGCAGGATCCCCCTGCCCCTTAAGGCAGACGCGCGCGGCACGCTCTGCCTCCGAATTCGAGAAGCCCAATCCCTTGAGCCAAGTCTCGAATTCGCGCTCAGTGAGCCGGTCCCCGGCCTTGAGCTTATCCGTCAACTGGTGAGCAGCCTTGAGCGCTTTGACGCTCGTAATCGTCGCGTTTTCGTTCGCGCCGATGCTGACCACCGAAACTTCCTTCAGGTCGAGCTTTTCCAGCGTCCAGACGCCGGTTTCCGTGTCGACCTTATATTCCTTGATGCGATAGCCGATCGACAGACCGTCGATATCGCCATTCTTGAGCAGCGAATGTGCTTCGCGTGCCCGCTGCACATCCATATTGAGACGACCCGTGAGAAATAGCCCCTTGGCGTCCTCTGCGGCCTCGGTCCATTTGCCGATCGGCTCGTCCCGGTTGTGCTGCCAGAACATCTTCGGCATCGTGCCGGCCGCCTTGTGAGCCGCCAGGCTCTCGGCAAAAGCACCCGCGGCGATGACATCGCCATAACTATCGGGCTCACCGCCGAAGGTGGAGCCGTAGCCTTCGAATTCGCCATTTTCCTTCAGCGCCTTGATCTCAAGGACCGGCGCAGAGTGAGGATTGCTGATACCAGCGTCTTTAAACAGCATTGTCGGCCTCCAGTTGCCCAGCCTCGGTGATCGGGACGTTCTGCATCTGCATTCGCGGCACTTCACCACCCTCAACCGGCGGCATATTTTCGAGGGCGCGCACTTCGTTGATGGTCATCCAGCCGTTTCGCAGGCCTGACTCGTAAAACTTCGAACGCCCTGCGCTATCGCCGCGCAGAAGGCCTTCCAGGTTGAATTCTATGGTGATGCCGCGCGCCAAGTCGTCGGCGGTCAACAGCTGCTTCATCAGCGCCTGCTCGATGCGCTTGAGGCGGCGGCGAAGCGAGAATTTGACGAAACCGAGCGTCTGCTGCTCGATTCCGGTGCCCCAACTGGTCGACTTCTCGGTGTGGCCGACCATGTGGGGCGGAACACCGAACAGGCGGCAGATTTCTTCCACGGAAAACGCCCGGGATTCGAGCATCTGAGCATCTTCGGGATTGAGCGAAAGCGTCGAAACAGTCTGGCCGCCCTCAGCAATGAAGGGTCGCCCGGCGTTCATGGCGCCAAGAAACTTGGTTTCCAGCGCGTTTTCGACGCCGGTACGCTGCGTTCCGGTCAGAAATTCCTTGAACGAGATGACGATGCTCGGAAGCATGCCGTTCTTGAATGTCTTGGTAGCCGTGGCGTTGATACCGGTGGCCAGATCGAAGGTCTTGCGGCCATATTCCAGCGTCGAGAGGCCGCCGAGCGGATTGCCCCCGAACCCGCGGATATGCAGCACGGTCTCGTCGGTTTCGTCCCACGACTTACCGTCAATAGTCCACCGATAACCAATGCGACCGCCTGCAAGCTGCCGCACCGCCATGACATCGGGGTAAATCGGCACCAAACCGACGACTTTGCCTTGGCTTTTGACCTTACGGGCGAAGCCATTACCGCGCAGTTCAAGGCTGGCGCAGACAAATTCCCAGAAATCGAGTGCGGTTTGCTGGCTGTTCGGGCTGTCGTGGAGCACGCGATAGAGCGTGTGGTCCTTGGCGACCTCGCGAGAGCCATCCTTGGCAGTGCGATAAACCATCACCGGCAAGGATGCCTGCGTCCCGACGAGAAGATTTACACACGCCCAAGCCGTCGACAGGCTTAGCACGGCGCTCTCTGTCATCGCCGCGCCGGTAATGGTGTCAGCGTCGCTGTTCCGCCAATGCGCGGGATCGCGGATTGATAGCGGCCCTTTGATCAAGGTGAGCAGCGCTGCCTTAAATCGGTTCATGCCGCCCCCGTAAGGCTCTTCAGATAGTCATTGAGGCCAGCGCCTTGTGCGGCGGGATTGCGCGACATCAGCGTCACCGCATTGAACAGCGCCATGGCCGGATCGATTTTCGCGTCACCGGCGGATTGCTTTGTTGCCCGGATGCCGGTTGCCGTGGGCTCAATCTTGAGGTTCGGCACGCACCAATTCATCAGCGGCCCGCCAGAGTGCTTCAGAAGACCAGAGGCCAACCGCCGTTCCGCACCCTTGATGCTACTCATCATCCAGCCGCCCTGGGGCGCCGCGACGAGCAGGCCAGCTTCTTGCGTCACGCCGATTTCATCGAGAGCGTCTTCCATTTCGCCAAGGCCAGAGGCGTCGACCGCCACTCCGCCCAACAGCCCCATGCTCTTGATGCGGCTGATGTGCTCGATGATGGTAGCTACGTCGCCCAGCGGATCTTCCAGAATGGTCAGTTCGCCGGCAGCCTGGATACGCTGCAAGGTGGTGGCAATCTTCGGCCGGCGCTTCAGCACACCGGCATGACACCAGGCATGTGACCAGGACAGCCACCGCTTCATTTTCCGGGTGACCTTCACCCCGTCAATTTCGATATTCACCTCGATCTCGCCCGGCTCGCGGCCAAGGATGTCGAGGCCGAACAAGTCATCGAGACCACCGCCGTCGATTCCGACCACCGCGACTTCGCAGCGTTCGAGCAATCGATCCAGCGCCTCGTAGTGACCGAGCGCGGCGAGTTCCTTGTCTTCGGCCGCCGTCCAATGATCGGCGCCAGCCCAACGGTTCGACCGCAGGTTTAGGCCGATCTCGACATTGAGATGCTTGGCCAGGAAGGTGGCGAGCGTGGTTTTGTCGCCCGACAGCTCCTTGATCATTTCCTCTTCCAGCCATTCTTGGCTGACTGACCGGCCCAGATTGGGGTTGGTCACATAGAAATTGGCCGGGTCCTCGTAAGCCTTGGTCTCGACCATCTTCTCCGGAAACTCGTAGAGCACCGGCAGAAACTTGCGGTTGACGATCTGGCCATCCCGCACCTGGCGGGCATAGTCCAGTTTCGCTTTGAACACGCCCGCCGGCGGGTCATCGCTCTGCGTCGAGAGCGAAATCACAAACCCCTCGGGACGGGAGACCAGGCCGCCAGTGGCCTCGCGCAGCATGGCGTCTGCCCCTGCCCGCTTGCCAAACACCCAAAGCTCATCGATCAGGATGCGGCCCGATTTCTTGCCGGACACCGTATCGGTATCGGCCGCTACGACCTTCAGCATGGCGTCGTTGCCAAGATGCTTGATGGTTCGGATGTGATCCTGAACGATCAGGAACCCACCCTCGCCGGCATTCGCATCAAGTTCCGGGTCGGCCCGCACCATGGCGGCGGCCGGCTTGTAGCTGTTCTGCGCGACCTCGATGGTCGGCGCCAAGATCAGCAATTCTTCATTGTGGCGCCAGTTCACGATCAGCGCCGTCAGCATGATCGCCGCGGCAATGGTCGACTTCGTGTTTTTCTTGCTGATCAACAGGAAGAACTCGGTCACCAATTGCTTGCCGGTCTCGGCGTCGTAAGACCCGAAGATGGCGGCAACGAAATCAAAGACCCACTGGTCGCTGACCTCGCCGAATGTTGGCTGGCCGGGCAAATCCACGACCTTCAGGGCCTTGAAAACCCCCAGTGCATAGTCGGCTTCAGCCTGAAACAGCGGGCGGAACGGGATCAACGACCGCTGGGCCACGATCCGCTTTTCCCAATCTGGGCAACCCGTCGTCCATTCGGGCATCACTTATCGACCACACGAAGCTGGGGCGGGCCGGGCCGCGGGGCGAACTTGCCTCCCGGAGCCGTCGATGCTTCGGCCGCACTTTTCTGCGCGGCTTTCTTCCCCTTCGGAGCCTCGGCAACCGTCTCGCCCATGGTCTTGAGAGCCAGGGCAATCGTCTGCAGCGTCTTGGCCCGCACCGGCAAGCTCACCGCCTGCTTCAGCGCGACCAGCCGCTCAGGATCCGTTTCGTTCATGTGGATGATGACTTCCATCTCACCCTTGTGGAGCGTCTCGGCGCCCAGCTCATCGAGCATCCGTTCAGCGAGATTGCGACCGCGGCCGAGCACTTCCTCGACCTTCGATACCTCGCCAATCGGCGCGGCAATCGCGGCTTGGTTCGCACCCGTCGTTTGCTGCGAACTAGCCGGCTGGTTCGCGCGGCTCCATTTGCGCTTCTTGGCTTCCTTGCGGATCGCCGTGTCTGAAATCTGGAACCACTCGGCAATCGCCCGGATACTCAGCTTTCCGGCCCGATATTCGGCCTCGATAGCAGGCCAATCAGTGGCTGTTTTTTTGGCGTTCATCTGTCAGTTCGCGCCTTGGTTCGCACCCCTGATTTCCACCAGAGGAAAAAATCTCTGCGTGAGGCCGCTGTGGGTCCGGGAAGAGAGGGCTTTCCAGACTTTCGGATACCCCCCCCGGCCGGGTCAGGTCTGACTGGGCCGCTTCAGCCGTTCGATGACATCGACGATGCACTTGGTGCCGACCTTGTAGGGTGGAGACCCTTCGGTCTCATCCTCGAAAGTCAACTTGTAGTCCACGGCATCAACATCATCGTCTGGTCCATGCTCATCACGTATCTCGTGGTGCACCATATGGCCGATGATGGATTCAAGCTCATGCCGGTCGAGGATGCGGCGAACGCGGCGCTCATGCACCTCTTTGGTGTTGAGCTTGCTCATGGCTGCATCTCCATCTTGCGCTTATCGCTATCGTGGTAGGCCTTGCTCACAGCCTGAAGGTTGGCGATGTCCCAGAACAACCGCTCATCGCCACGATGCGGGACCACATGGTCAACCACTGGGCTGTTGGGCGCAGGGTGCGCACCGACGAGCAGCACGCCTGTCTGCCGGCAGGTGTAGAGATCGCGGGCCAACACCTGCATGCGCAGTGCCTGCCACCTTGCTGACTTGTACCAGCCTCGCACGGTGGCATCCGGGCTATATCGGGTATCCCTGACCTGTCTTGGTGTGGAGAGCCGCTGAGGAAGCTTGCTTAGCCTGGGCTTGAGGGTGGTAAGCTTGGGCATTAGGCGGCGACTGTAGCCAGTACCCAGTCACGCGCTTCGTCGACGGTGCCGTATGGCCCTACATCGGTGCCCTGATCATCACGGGAGTAGAACGAGTCCTTGATCCGAATGACTGCCCATTGGCGGCCAAGATGCGGGAATGTTTCAATGATCATCCCCTGTCGCTCGGCATGTTCCTCGTAGGTCTCGCGCGCCGTCTCAATGGCTACTCGCAGCGCTTCGGTGTCACCGAAGAACTGTGATCCGCCCAACACGTGCATGAAATCCTTGCCGTCGAAGCATGAGGCTGGCACGAAGTTCTCGGCGCAGAGTATCAGCGGCACCTCTTCCACTTCGAACCAATGCGGCTCCTCATCACCACCACTGGCGTTCCAGATACGGGCGGCCAATTCACGGGCGAGGTGTTCGTTCGGCGCGGCAACAATGGCCTCGCCACCACATTGGCCCTTGGCCAGAAAGAATCGCTTGGGCATAGCGTTCGCGGCCATCTCGAAGAAGATGCTGCGGTAATCCGACATGGCGACTGCTCCACCAAAAACGACAAAACCCGCCACAGCTTTCGCTTGGCGGGTCGGTTCAGACGATAGTCTGAAAATGGAATAATGCCTTTTTGGCGCTGTTCGCTTGTTCCGTCAAGGGGTCTTGTTAGTAGCAATGAGCTCCAACTCTGTGGCGGCGTATTCTAAAGCGGACGCATCGCGCAACCGCTCCTCCAAAAGAAGGCCATCTTCATCCTCCGGCATGAAGGCGAATACAATTCTGGCCTCTGTTGCAAAAGCATCGGAAGCTGAAGCGAATTCCCCCACAGATTTCTGAAATTCGGATTGCGCGAACGCCAAATCCGATATGGCCAGTTCAAGTCTGGATGACACTCGGCGCAAATCCATCAGGCAGTTCCTAAGCCGCTAACTTCAGTTTTTTCGGCTTGCTCTGAAGCCCGAAATGATGCGCCAGAGCATTAAGCGCGAGTCGGCAGTCACCAACCATATGCCAGTGCTGCTCATCCCGGCAAACGAGATAGTCGAGGGCGGCATAGAGGTTGGCGCCACGGTTCTCGTAGATGCCCTGCTCGACGCGGATGGCTTCAATTGCGGCATCATACTTGGTCTTGGCCGCCTGGCACCAGCGGGCATAGTCCTCTGTGGCCTCGCCGCCCCCAACGCCGCCAGACTGCTTGGATGCATCCGGCGCGCCGATCGCCCGCTTGTATTTGTCGTAGACCTCAAGGAAGGCCACGGCCGCGTCGTACTGTGCATTGCTGATCAGCGACTTCTTGTCGGTCAGGTTCAGCCGGCCGATGAACGTCGCTGCCTTCTGGTCGCGCGCATCCTTCTCCGACAGGCCGAACATCTTCATGCGCAGCAGGATGGCTTCCATATTGGCCGGCACTGCGCCAGCTCGCGTTGCCCTACCCGATGCTGTCCGCTTCACGCCCATCTTCCTTGGTCTGCCCTTAGCCATTGTTCGCCCCTTCGTTTGTGGTTTTGATGGACAGTTCCGACATGAATTGCCGGAACTCCGGTTCGTTGGCATGCAGCATCGCCAGCGTCAGGCAGATCGCCTCTGACCGGGCAGCCGCTTGATGAAATCGGGATTGGTCTGCGAGGCCTTCTCGATGGCCCGGCGATGCACTTCCGCCTCGATGATCTGTTCTGCCAAGGTGATCTTCATGCCGTGGCCTTCAGGCTCTTGGCGGCCATTGCCTGGGCGACGACTTCGCGAGGGAATGGGAAGCGCTGAAGGAATGGCTTCACCTGGCCGTTGATCGTCTCGCATGCCGCAAACAGTTCTTCGTCGTGGATACGGTCGAGCACGATGGTCGGGGCTTCATCACCCCCTACCAAAACCAAATTTCCCTCTTTCTTTAATTGATGTTGATATTGAGTGGCGCGCGCTAGCTTGAGGGGGGCTTGAGCTACACCCTTGTTTTTATTGGCTGCGTTGCGCGTTTCGGCTGATTTATTTCCGCCTTTCGCGCCGTTTTCAGCGCGTTCTTGAGCATCTTTCAGCGATATTTCGATCTCTTTTTCGGCCCGTTCATTGGTCAGGAAGCCGTTGACCGCATGGATTTTGCCAAGCTCGATCAGCTTGCCGCGAATGGCATTCCACTTCCGAACGGAGCAATTGCAGACGCCGGCGATGTACCGCGGCTCGTCTGGCACCGGCCCGCCGCGGACGTACATCAGATCGAGGACGAGGCTATAGGCGCCTTTCTCTTCCAGCGTCAGACCGACGGTGCCGGCGATGAAGTTGTCAGGGAAACGGCGATACCAAGGGCGGGTCACAGCGCAGCGCCCTCCAGCCGCAGATAGGAGGCAACTTCACGCGTCGGGATGCGCTTGCGCCAAACCATGTTCCGCCAGTCGGCCTGCTTCTCCGCTGGCACGCGGGCATCCAGATGGAAGCGATGGCGCAGTTTCATCCTGTGGGCGATCACCTTCACGGAGCCGGGCGTGCTTTCGCATTGCCGGGCGATCTCTGCGACCTTCGTCCCTGCGGCATAACCAGCGCGGATAATTTCGCGACCGTTCGAAATCAATCTGGGCACCTCGTTTCGACCAGCTTCGATGTGGAGCCGGTTTTGTGGAGGGCATGGATCACTGTCGTGTGGTCGAGGGAGAACAGTTGGCCGACGCCCGGCAGGCTGTGTTGGGTGTGACGATAGACCAGCGCCAGAGCATCGGTTCGGGCGGCCACGATATGAGGTCTACGGGAGCGGCACATGACCTCGGATGCTGACAGGCCCTTGCGCAGCCCGGCGAGCCTGACCAGAAACCGCCATGAGCACGGCGTGAGCATATTCAGCGGTGCATTCTCCAGGATGGGAAACTCGTCCATCTGGTCGGGCACAGCCACGGCCTTCTGAGTAGCGCCGCGCAGCCTGGCCGCCACTGCCCGACTGGACGCAACGATATCGGCGGTGCTGGAAAACTGCCGGGCGGGGCTCTGATACACTAGGCTGTGCGAACGACCCTGAACGGCCAATAGCGGGATATAGGACGGGACCATTATGCTGCCCTCCGGTCTTGTTCTTCTGCCCATGAAACGAGGTCATCGGCTGTTTTCTTGGAATAGCCACGGGCCTGACGACGCTTCCGCCTTGCGACGTGCATGTCAGCAGAATCGGGGTTGGCTTCTTCCTGGCGGCGAAGGTCGAGTTCGGTGAATGCCCATTCGGTCGGTTTCATGCCGCGGCCTCGTCAAACTTGGTCGCCTGGGCGCCCCAACTGGACCAGCCGGGCCGGGATTGCCGGGCGAACAACTCGATGTAAGGGCCGTCAAAAAGCGTCTCGATCCGCCCATATTGCTCGTCGGGCTTCCGGCTATGTTCGCGGCGGGGCGCGCGGAGCGCATCGGCGGGCATGGCTTCGATGAAGTCGCGAACGCTTCGAACGCCCTCGGGGATTTGGCCTAGACCGAACAGGTCAGCGGGCAGCTCCGCGCGCAAGCTGGGATTGCCACGGGTCGCCAGAAGGCATGGCTCAAGGTTTTTCCGGGTGCCGTAGCCGCCGCCGAATGCGTATTTTCCCGTCGAGGGATTGAACTTGATCCATTCCCAAGCGAGCCCGGCGAATTCAAAGCCCCACGCCTCGATGACGCGCTGCCAATGCGGCATGAACGGCCACGTCACCCAAATGAACAACGCGCAGTCGTCTGCCGCGAGAATGTCGACTGGCATGGCCTCGATATCCTCGAGCGGCATGCAGTCATAATGGGCCTGGGCCGACTTGCCCTGCCCCTTCTCGGAGAACTGCTCAAAGGGCCATGGCGGATCGGCAAGGATCACGCGATAGCCGCCGGGCGGGCGCATCTCTGCAAATTGCCGGGCCAACCTCATACCCGACCTGCGATCATATCGAGCGCGCGCTGTACCCGACGCTCTTGGAGAGACTTTCGAGCCTTCTCGGCCAGATCGGCCGGACGACCATTCGCCGCCTTCTGGATGGCCTGGCGCTGCTTCCTTAAGCCGGTGATGCCTGCTGCTCGGACTTCCTTGCGGAGACGTGCTGCTGTTTCATCCTGCTTGTGGATGAGCTTTCGGGAATGGGGCATGGATAATGGCATGGCCGACCTCACAAGAAGCCGAGGACGGCGCCCACCGGCACCACGAATGCGCCAACGACGCGAGCAACAAACATCGCGGTAAGCTCGTCCGCTTGAATAGCCCATACGATTTTGGCGATGTTCAATACCCATCCGACCGCCCCCAGCAGGAAGACGATGATCGGGAAAAGACCCAGCATGCCGATGGCAATGTCTGTGGTTCCAAAGCGCATGCTCAAAACTCCAGTTCGATTGCCGGCGGCGGAGGCTTCGGGCGCCCCTGCCCTTTCGGCTTGTTTCCGAGGTGGAACTGTCCGCAGTGCGGGCAGCGGTAAATGTCGAGACGCTCAGAGGGACCGCGTCCATCGCGGGCGAGTGACCAGGTCGGATATGACCGCTTGCCCTCGCATTGAGTGATCTGGGGCCGGAGCTGGGGTTTCATTCACGCTCCCCATTCTCTGGATTGGTCGGCTCGCTCGTCGGCTTCGGTGAAGCCAATTCCGGGCAGATCCATTCCGCGAATTCCCCGGCCCTCCGCATTCGCCTCTGTGCCCACTTCGCTCGGGTCAAAAGT
This sequence comes from Hyphomicrobiales bacterium, assembly GCA_900470445.1. GTDB lineage: Bacteria > Pseudomonadota > Alphaproteobacteria > Rhizobiales > Devosiaceae > Devosia. The sequence goes on from UCAU01000042.1 coordinate 29,864, forward strand.
GGCAATGAGTGCAGTAAGGCGTTCCTGACGAGCCTTGAGATGTTGCCTTTCACGGCGTGCCTCCTCGACCGCAATGGCCGTCAAATCCTGAATTTCGTAATGGTCGACCCTGCGCGCTTCGTGCTTCCACAGCGCGCGCACCCGGCGCTCGGTCCATTGGCGGCTACGTTCCCGCAGGACTTCTATGGGGAGGCTGCGCTCATGCGCTTTCAGGGCGTCGAAGATTTCGCCGATGGCCGTGCCGACGTTCCGACCCGGTCCGACCGGGAAGGCGTCTTGCATGATGCCGGCGGCCATATGCACATCAGTCATGATGCGACCTGCCTTGGCCGATTTGGCCAAGCTCTTGGCTGTCTTTCCCACGTCTTTGGCTCCACTTGCTGGCATTGTTTGAACCAGCAAGTGAACTGCACGACGAAAGGCGATTGAGATGATTGAACGACCGGTCAGCGAAGAGTTGATAGCCTTGCTGCGCCGGCAGGAATTGCGCGAAGCGACGGCGGGAACCGAAGTTTCGCACTTGATGAAGTGGGCGAACGACCTGCTCGACAGGGAGGAGAAGATCGAAACAGGTCACTCGCCCACGAGCGGGGAGGGATTCCGCCCGATGAGAATTCCGGTAGCCGGAGGCACGAAGCCCCCGGCCTTGGTTGGGAGCGTCAACACCCAAGAGCCCAGCCCGGCACGAAGCCGGCCAGTCCGGTTGCGGCTGGTAGCCAGCAACAGGCAGAGAGGCGCGCAACGCAGAACCGACACGCCTCCGTGTCTGGTGCTGATCATTGGTGGCAAGGCGTAGGGCCATCACAGACCACCCATCGCGGCCACTGCCGCCCAATGGATTGCCTGTGCCGCAGCAAGCACGATTAACCAGGCAGCGCATGCGGCTCCGAGGATCCAAACCAATGGCGATGTATCGACCTGCCCGGGCCGCCGCGCGCTCACGATACAAGCTCCATGCCCATATCCATGGCGGCATAGATGTCGTTCTTGCGCTTGGGCTGGAGCTTGGCGAGACGCTGGGCGATCAGTCGCTTTTGCGTTTCATTCAATATCCGGCCGGCCAGGTTCCACTTGATGCAATCCATCAGGGGATCGGCGCCGTCGTATTGAACCACGGAATATTCGGTGGAGTGACCATCGAGGCCAATCGCCCCGCGCGCCACCATGTAGCGGGCCCAGCCGTCGAGAATAACATTACCGATTTTGACGATGGGCTCTGCCCTGGCAGACGCAATCTCATCACCAATGACGACCAGGTCTTGGCCGAGGTCACCGAAGGCAGCGCTGAAATCGTGACGCTGTACGCCTTCGGGCGGGGCGACTTCCCAGGTGATGACACCGGGGGCAGCATATTTGATCGGCAGCGGGGCGGCAGAGGCCGAAGCCCCCACCGACTTATCCGCATCAGGATTAGAGGCGGCGGGAGAAGCATCGACGCGACCGTCTTTGCTCAACTGAACCCCGCCGGGCAGGATGTCGACAGACTCGCTAAGAGGCGCCGTCGCGGCCTCCACACTGTCCCCGTCTACTGCCATGGGCGCTTCGTTCGATATCGGGTTGCCGATATCGGAATTGGATGCGACCTGACCATTGAGGGGTGCGGGATTGGTCAGGTCGCTACCAGCCTGGGGGGCAGGCTGGGTCTCGGCCGGGGCAGTATGCACTTTCTGCATATTGCTCGGGTGTTCGGGTTTCTTCAGGTCGGCGGCGCCGACGATGGCCATGGCCGGATCGGCGCGAAGGGCAGCCAAGCGCGCCTTCTGGGCAACGACTTCATCAGCATCCGGGTCGGTGCTCTCGGATGCATGCGTGTGCGTAGCACGTTTCGTGCCAACACTGCGGCTCGCACCATCATAGGCCGTGAGATACAGATCGAAGAGCGCCTCGCCTTCTTCCAGATCGGCGGAGTTCGACTGGCGCTTCTCAACGTAATTTACGAGCTTGCCCAGCACGGTTTTGTCGAAGCCGTTGCCCTTGGCTTCCGCGTAGATTTCGCGGATATCCGAGGCTATGGCCTTGCTCTCTTCCTTCAGGCGAAGGATGCGATCGACAAAGGCTTTGATCTGGTCCTGGGCTACGCTGTCTTCAGCCATGGCCTATGCCCTCCCCACGATAGAGATGGAGCGGCTTTGGCCGGGCTTCATCTGGACGGCGCCGCGCGAAACCAGGTCATGCACAACACGATGCACACCGCTCTTGCTGGACAGGCCGACAGCCTTGGCGATTTCACGATATGCCGGGGTGTAGCCGTGCTTCGCTTGGAACTGATCGACGAAGGTCAGCACGTTCGATTGGATCGGTGTCAGCCCGAGGCGGGCTGGAACGGCAGTGCGGGCCTCTTCCATCAAAATGCGGGCGACGAATTCGCGGTCATCCTCGATGTGACGGAACTGGTCCATCAGGATTTCGGCGCGCTCATAGATTTCCGGTGGGATTTCGTTGGGGCTCATGCGACCTGTGCCTCCGGCTTGGGAGTGTAAAACCAGCCGATGTTGACCACTCCGCCCGAGGCTTTGATGATCCGGTCCATGACTGCCTTGCTCGGCACCCTGTCCTTCGACAGGTATCGGTACAGACTGGCCACTTCGATCTGCAGGTCAGCCGCGATGGACGACTTGCTGCGCCCCGCCCGCTCTTCCTGCTCGACCCAATCGGGGAATGAAATTTGCTGGTTCATGGCTTTGCACAATATCACCACATTGGTGATTGGCAAGATAAATAATCACCATTTTGGTCAAAGACGCCATTTTGGTGAAATGCGATAAATCCGCATGGCCAAATTTCCCAACCATCTCCGAGACTTTCGCATTGCCGCCGGGCTCAGCCAGCCCGAGCTGGCGAAGGCTGCTGACACGAATGTTCAGAACGTTTCTCGAATTGAGCGCGGCGAACGGAAATTGGCGCAGGAGTGGGCTGACCTATTCGCCCCTCACCTCAAGACCACCGCCCGGGAATTGATGTTCCCAACGCCGGAGAAGCTGAATTCCCTAAGGGCTGGAAACGGCTCGGTGAGGGAGTTGGAGCGGGTACCGCTCGATGAGGATTGGGCGCCGACGTCGGATACCGACGGCGAGGGCTACAACCGTGATAGCTACGAGCCTCGCATCCCCGGCGCGATCCCCGAACTGGATGCCAAGGCCGGCGCCGGCGAAGGCGCGGTTGGCGAGGTTATGGTGTTGCCGGTCGGCAGCGGGACCATCTCGGCGCACAAGATCGTGGACGAGTGGCGCATCCCGCCAAGCTATCTTCGCGAGGCGGTGAGCAACCCGGATCGGGCAATCGTGCTGGGCATTCAGGGAGACAGCATGATGCCGAACTATGCCCCAGGCGATAAGGTCATCATCGATCTGAGCGAGCATGAGCTACGGGCCGATGGCGTCTATCTGATCAGCGACGGCTATAGCGAGCCCCAGATCAAGCGCCTGCAGCGGGTGCTGTTTACCGTGCCGCCAAGATGCAAGATCATCAGCGATAATTCCAGCTATGCTGAGCAGGAAGTAGATATTGATGGTCTTAGGATCATGGGCAAAGTCGCCGCATACGTTGGCAGAAGGTAATACCAGGCAGTGTTTTTAGAAGAATTGCCAGATCAGTGCCCTCCTGCGGATGCTGTAGATACTCACCTCAATAAGGTCTGGCGAGTTGTGCCAGCGCTCACCCCTGGACTTGAGGATTTCCACTCGCATGCCAAGAGAGGCAAGCCAAAGCCACCGCCGGTGAGTGATTGCCATTGGGCATCTTGCTCTCTCTTCAATTCAAAAACGAAAGCGGCGTCGATCGCTTCAAAGCTACCGAAACCTAGGTTTTCTAGCCCGTATTTGGCAGAATTGCAGATTGCTCAAGGATCAGGTAAAAGCCTCTCCAAGCATGAGCACATCCATTTCTGGATGTATGCGGAGTTCGATCCGGTGGCTGCCATCATTCAGACGACTCCGGTTTGAAATGGCCCACAACCGGAAACGAGCAACCTACCTAGAGACCCTGATCTACCTGGATGAGCCGCAAGTGCTGGCTCTCAAGGTTGGTCAAAGTGTGCATGTAGTTGCCGTGGCAGTACCGTCACCAAATCCCAACGAATCCAAGTTTCTGGCAACGACGGTTCGGGCCAGCCACTGGGAAGCCTACCTAGATGGCACCGTCGACCTCCGGTACCTTTTTGTGTACCCGCGGGGCCGGCTACTCTTCTATTTTGACCTGATGAAGATGAAAGACAATCGGGTCATGATGGAGCCCTTCGTCGGTCAAGTGCCTGACGACCACCTGCCTTTGCCACGCTTGTTTTCAAGCGATCACACCACTGAATTTTCGGTCAGCGCGCGGGCATCCGATCAGGAAACCCTATTGATCGACGGCGAGTGGGAGATGCCGGAATTTGGCCAGTTCTATCAAAAGTACTCTGACGTATACGCATTCTTTGCGTCGACCAAGAATTGGGCTGACCCGAACAGACCTGCCGACTTAAAAGCCCGTGTTGCGCAAGCATTTCGTACGAAACCCTTCCAGGGCGGCTTCAGTTACGTCCATTTTTTCCATGGTCTGAACGACAACCTGCCAAGAGACGAGCGAACGAGCCTCGACAGCATTCAGTATGCGTCGCCGGGCACCGTGAACATCACTGGAGACGCCACACTGTTCGATGAAGTCGAGCGGTTGGTGACGACCTACTTGGAGCTGAGATACGAGATCAGGGAGGTGTACTCGACCCTCCACGCTTATCTCACCAAGTCTGGACTGCATGCGATGTCGGGTCACAACTTTCTGACCACTGACCCGCGTGCGAGTTACCTTCTCCAGGCCTCCGAAGCCCTCTGCGCCCAGCACAAGATCAACGATTTCCAAACGATCGCGAGCCTGGCACAGCACAATGGTTTAGTCGTTGCAAAAATCGTGCTGGCTTTGTCGCGACGGATTGAGGAAGCCGCCAAGTTTTTTGCACAGGGCCGGATGGGTTTTGATTAATTCACCGCCGCCCCTAATGCCTCATAAGCCTGCAACGTCCTGACCAGGTCCGGGATGACCTTCGGATCCAGTGGCTTACACATATAGACCTGGTCATCCACCTCGGAATCCCCGAGTACTCCCATCACCGGGATAATGCCGAACTCGTCTTCCTGGGCGAGCCCGCGGACTGGGCACACTTCAAACCGATAGTGCGGGTATTCCCGCCGCATGGCGTCGAGCAATAGCTGCCGCTCCGCCTCCCCCGCCATGATCAGCCGATCGGGAAAGACCACCACAAACTGCGATACCTCACGCATGTTTTGTTCCCTTTATGTTCTAATATCCCATTAACGACTCAGATGGCGGCCGGAGTCGAGTCGGTTTTGTCGCTCTCAGCAATAATCACCAATTTGGTCATTTCATATCTTTACATTCACCAGATTGGTGATATCGTCAGTCCATCAGATCAGCGAGGCGGTCGCCTCTATGGAGATGGAAAATGCCTGCTTACCCCAAGTCGTTTGTCGTCACGGCCCCGAACGGTGATCAGTACGAAGCCACAAAGACAGGGCCGAGCGAGGCTTGGCATATCGGGCACCCGGAGGGCGATGTTCGCATCCATGGGAGCGCCAGCGAAGTGCGGGCGAAGATCAAGAAGCTGATCGCTGCCAAGTCGGCCTGATCATGATCGACCACCACGAACAGCACTGCCGCCAGATCCTCATTGATGAGCTGGAAGCGGTATCACCAAGCTTGGCGACATGGGCATGGGCAGAGTTTGACGCTGGTGTGTCTGCCGCTTCGATACGCCGGATGCTGTTCGACGCTAGTGCCGATGCCACCCGGCTGCAGTCTACCGCTGCTGATCTCGTCGCTGCCGTCCAGTTCGATGACACCGGCGCGATGATCGCCGGCCAGCTGCGCGGCGGCAATGGCGGTCTGCTCTCTCGCGAGACCCTGCATAAGGCCGGGCTCGTTCAACTCACCCTCAACGATATCAAGAAGCTGCCGCCCGCCGGCAAGGAAGGCTGAGCCATGTCACGTCGAGTAGGTTTCAAGACCATCAGCCACGGCTGGAAGGACCCGTTTTACCGGAAGCCGCCGAAGCCGATGGCGATCGCCAGGACGCCTGAGCAGATCGCTGAGGCCGAAGAGAAGCGCAAGGACATGATGCGGGGTTTCGGCCGGCAGCTTGGTGTTGCGGAAGCTGATCTGGATATTTTCGCCAGCGGCGATGGCGCCTATCGCGATCTTATGGATGAGCGGGAAGCACAGGCTCGTGCCCTCACCAAGATTGCTGACCGCGAAGCCCGTGTTGCTGTCGAAGGCGATACCGATCTGAACCACGATAATGTGGAGGGCTGAGATGGCAGAGACGAAGAAGCGGGAGCCCCGGCAGCAATCGATCACTATGCGCCTGAACAAGGACGGCACAATGACCATCCGGGCCTACGGCGGCCTCGATCTGCGCAAGATCCTGAACCTGGACAAACAGGAGCAGCAGAAGTGACCCCCGCCCTCAACACTACCCTCTACATTACCTGGTTCGCGCTGATGATAGTTGGGGCCTGGTGGGTGCGTTTCGACAGCCCAATCTGGAGTGCCCTCTGATGGTCAAGATGATCAAGCCTGACGCGATCAACTTCCGCGCCACTGTCACCGAAGAAGAAATCAAGCAGCGGCTTGCTGACGAGGTATTGGAGGCTGTCGGCGGGATGGGCGAGAACGGAAAGCCCCTGCCCGGCGTCACGGCCAAGGTACATCGCGGAAGCGGGCGCGCCGGCGGCTACACCATCGACGTCACGGGCCCAATGCCTGTCCGCCTGTCTCTCCCGAGGTCGGGCGAATGACCTCCCTCCTCACCACCAAATACACCTGTGATCACCACGGCAAATGGATGGAGATCCCCGTCATCCTCACTCGATCTGGAAATGGATGGATTGAACGGGAGCCTCCTAAGGCTGAGCCGAGGAAGGTGGCGTGATGCTTAGGATTGCCATGCTAGGTGACAGCCCAGTCGGCGTACTCAAAATCCGCTATGTCCAGCTTGAGGCTTTCCTTCATTCGTCTCGTAGTCGTTTCTCTGTCTCTGGGTTTGTGCACAAAGCTTCCGTCATCGGCCACCAAGCGCTTTATCAAGCTCAAGTATTCAGACGCCAACCAAGCGTTTCCGAGTGCTTTATTTCGGGCATCTTGTCCGGCCTGGTTTGCCGGCCTCGACCGTCGAATGTTGCTTTCGATCTCGGTGTTGATGCGCACGAGCCAGTTCGCCAACGGCCCCGCCTCGGAAACGAGATCGAGGACAAAACTCTCGAACGACCGCACAGAAGCCAAAACCTCATCAACTTCGCGCTGATTGATCTGCCTTATCAGACGTCTGTACCCGACAGCAGCTCGAGAGATAGCCGCTTCAAGCTTGTATTTTTTTGCCCGCAAAGCATCCAATTCGGCGCTGTGGCGCTGATAAATAGCGGCAATGAGAACAAAGCCCCCGGCCCCCAAAGCAAGGGCTCCACCAAGCAGGGTTTGGTACTCCTTCACCCAACCAAACGTAACGAAGTCCGCCCACCAACGGATCAAACCATCCAGCCAGAAGATCTCCCAATCTGTTCGGATGTGCCATTCCACAATGAAGGATACGAGCACGAACGCTACCGCCAGCCCGGCGTAGCCGAGCCAATTCTTCCAAGTCCACATAGTGATGCCCCCAATTGCGGAAACGAAGCCTATGAGGGCGATTCCGTCAAGGAGCACGCATGATGGCCAGGTGCAACGAGCATGGCGTCTACGAGGCCGATGAAATCCTTGAGCTGCCACGGGCAGTGAAAGGGTGGCGAGGGGCTCCACTTGCGGAGATCCGCTTGGCCGATCTGGGCGCTCACTGGATCTGGGCGACCAGCTACCAGATGCACTCAGGCGATTGGGCGGGCGCTGCCTCGCCGCTATCTGACCATGAGGTGTGGGCCAACCACCGCGCCGCCGGCCGCGAAGCGGCCATCCGTAAAGCTAGCGAATACCTTGGCGGATGTCTGTCTAGCCGCGCAGCCGAAGGCGACCGGGATGCCCGTGCCGTCATGGACTGGCTCGATACCCTTATTCCCGATCAACTTGATCTGTTCGGAGCAGCAGCATGAACGCCTCTGACAAACACAACACCCTGGTCACCGAAGTCGTGAAACAACTCGGCAGCGGCACGCACTCTGTGCCCGAGCTGATGGTAGTGATCGAAAGCATCATTTTGTCGGCTTTGCTGCTGTTGGTACGGCTCTACGGTCAGAAGCCGAAGGATGCCTCCATCTATCTTGAGGCAGCGCTGCAGCGCGCCACCGAACGCTTTGCGGAGAAACTCTGATGGCCCGCAAGCTCACCATCCAAGAGCGCCAGCTATTAGCCCTCATCTCCTCCGCTGGAGGGTCTGTGTGCCCTGGTGTTGATGCCTCTATTCCAAAGCAAGCTCATGTGTCGCTTCGAAGAATGGAGCGGGCCGGGCTGCTGAGGATTGAGGAGACTGATGATGGCGCTCGCTTCCATTTGACGGATGGTGGCAGAGCGGAGGTCGATCATGGCTGAAGATCCCGACCAAGAGTTCTTGGACCGCTTCTATTTCGACAAAGGGCCATGCTGCGCTGGCTGCGATTGGTGGCGCCACCTCAACGCCCTGATAGGCGAATGTGTTCGTCATGCACCACGCCCCGAACCCGAGGTTCGCTCTTGCATTTGGTTTGAGGGCTCGAACTCTGCCGGCGGCCATCCGGTGACGAAGCGCGAATATCACTGCGGCGACTTCAAGGATGACTTCGACTGGTCAACCTTGCCGCTTCCGTATCGGAAACGGGTAGGAGCACCTATCTGATGGCCCGCTCTGTTCCCGAATGGATCGGCAAGACCGATGATACGGCCGTGCCGCCACGTGTCCGCCTCCGCGTTTGGAACCGCGAGGAAGGCAAGTGCCACCGCTGCCGGCGCAATATCCCGTCCGATGACGCTTGGATCATCGAGCACCGCCAGGCGATCATTCTGGGCGGTGCTAATGCCGAGCCAAACCTTTGCCTCTCCTGTTCCTGGTGCAAGCCGGCCAAGGATGCAGAGGACGCAGCGGCTAAATCCAAGATCGCCAGTACCCGCGCCAAGCACCTCGGCATTCGCCCTCCCTCTCGTATCCGCTCTGCTGGGTTTGGGAAGGCAGCGCCACAACGATCAGCTACCCGTGAAATCGTCCGCAAGTCGGAAAGGATCGACCCATGACCGCGCATCCAATGAACTGGAAATCCTACACACTGGGCATGTTCACAGTTTACGCACTCGTCGCGCTGATGAGCGGCATCGCTATGTCGCGCGCTATCCCGGCATTGAATGCGCTCGGCGGCCTCTATGTTGGCGTGACATGGCCCGGCGCGATGTTCTGCGCAGCAGCGCAGATCCGCGGTTGCACCGTCCTGCCGCCGTCTGGGTCGCCATTGGCAAATGCTCTCTTCACCTTTTCGGAGCCAACCCCATGACCACCCCAGCAAGCCGCGTGACGGCGGAGAAGAGTGCAAGCCGGGTGAGCGATGCCCGTGTCACCTGCGAGAATAGCGAGGTCGGCCATCTGTACTATATCGAGCTGGCCGGCCGAACCGCGCCGCCCTACACCCAACAGCGCCACGTCAATGCTATCCTTGATATTGCGTCCGATGGGACGTTGGCCGGCATCGAGTTGATTGACGACATGCCGCCACCGCCCCTCTCGTCAGATAACGTATCGGACGGAAGCAAGGGGGGGAGGGTAAAGCCGCTGGAATGGAAGGAAAATCTCGGCCGGGGCGGGGGTTACATCTACGAAATCAGCGAGCCGAACAGAACGCCCGGATGGCGCGTGTGGGTAAGACCTAACATGGGGATGCAGTCGGTCATTGGCGGCGGCATCGTAACCGTCAAAGCGAAGGATCGAGACGAGGCAATTGCTGTCGCTGAGGCCGATTATCGCTTTCGTATCCTCACCGCCCTCGACAGCGGTACGGGTGGGCAGCAGCCGGTGGCGTGGGCGGGCTTGAGCATAGCAACCGAAAAGCTGGTTGACGACTTCGCCTCGGCACTGAAAACGAAGCTACGCGCCGCTGAGCTCAAGTACGGCTATGACGATGGCTGGAAGGGTGACGACTGGGAAACCAAATGCCGCCGCGACCTTCTTCGTCACGTTATGAAGGGCGACCCGTTGGACGTTGCAGCCTACGCCGCTTTCAGCTGGCACCATCAATGGCCCACAACGCCAACGCCGCTCGACGTGGCCCACTTTCAGCTTGTCGCGCTTCCTCCCCTCTTTTCCTCCCCCACAGAGCCCAAGGCAGGGGTGGTGAGCGAGGATATGGTGGATATGGCGATCACCACCTATTGCGCCACAGAGAGCAACGACATGCGCGACATGATGCGGGCAGCGCTCGCCGCCGCCATCGACGGGGGCAAGCCAACCGATGGCCACTGAACCACTTCGCGCCCGTGACCAGCGCTTGCCCCCACGCGGGCTGAACCGCGAGCAATCGGCCGCGTACATCGGCATCAGCCCGGCGACTTTTGACACCCTGGTTGCCAACGGCTCCATGCCTCAACCCCGTATGCTGGAATCCCGGCGGGTCTGGGACGTGATCGAGATCGATGCCGCATTTGATATGCTACCCCATGCCGGCCCTTCCAATGCTGCGAGCAATAAGGCACTTTCCGCAGTCAATGATTGGAACTAGCAAGTGAGGGCGGGCTTGGAGCTGGTGGCCAAAATCAAGGGCTTGGTGAAGGACACCGACCGGCATGGCAACGCGCGGTACTACTTCCGGCGCACCGGCCAGCCAAAAATCCGCATTCGTTCGGCCTACGGCTCACCTGAGTTCCGCGAAGAAGTGCGCTGCGCTGAACTCGGCATTCCCTTTGTCGCCATAGATGCACCGAAGCCGGTCGCACCGCGCAGCCCCATTGCCAAGGCGGGCTCCCTTAAATGGCTGGCCCTTGAATATGTGCGGCGGAACAAAGCCAGTTGGAGTGATGGCTATTGCGACCTGGTGGAGCGCGTTCTGACCGAAATATGCCTAGGCACGTCCCTGTCGACCAGCGGCGCCCCAAACGGCGACCTGACCTATGCCGGCATGCAGCTCAAGCACGTAGCGCAGCTGCGTGATGAAAAGAGCGCCCTGCCCCATGCTGCCAACCGCCGGATCAAAACGCTCAGCGCCATGTTTACATGGGCGGCCGGAGCCGGCTTGTCCAAACAGAACCCCGCCAAGGACTGCCCCAAGGTGAAAACGACGGGTGACGGTTTCCACACGTGGTCACTGGACGAGATCGCCAAGTACCGCGCCCGCCATGCAGTTGGCAGCAAGGCCGACTTGGCCCTTCGCCTGTTCCTGATGACCGGCCTGCGCAAGAGCGACGTCGCCAAACTGGGCCGCCAGCATGTCTACCAGTCTCCCGAAGGGCCTCGGATTCGGATTACGCCTGGCAAGACAAAGTCGAGCAGCCGAGTTGTGGTCGATATCCCCCTGCTCCCATCACTGGCCGAGGCATTGGCCTTGGTTCCTAAAACACAGATGACTTTCCTCATTAGCGCCCGCGGCGAACCGCATAGCCCTGCCATGCTGGGCAACCTGATGAGGGAGTGGTGCGATCAGGCCGAGCTACCACATTGCAGCGCTCACGGCCTGCGAAAGGCCGGCGCGGTCATCGCCGCTGAGGCCGGCGCGACCAGCCAGCAGCTGCAGGCAATCTTCGGATGGACCACGTCTGAACAAGCCGACCACTATACCAAGGCCGCCAACCGCAAGAAGCTTGCGACAGACGGCGCCAAGCTGCTCACGATGGCTCCGCAGGTGGGACAATCGACAAAATAAAGCCAACAAATTCAATACGTGGCTTTAGTCCCACTATCTGCCTAAAGCTTTGTTCTGGCTTATATTTCCCACTCCTGCCGGGATCGCCAATATACTTCTTCTTCGTCATCATGTCGCCGGGACGACATCACGCATCGACGGAAATCTGCATTGCTTTCCCATCCACCAGTTCAGTGAGTTGGGAGGCCAGATTGGCCACGGGGCACGCGTGGTTGGGCAGGATCAGCAGTTTGGTGCCGACGTCCAGGCGAGCGCCGGCGCAGTCAAGGAAACCATGTTCCTCGGACAGTTTTTCCACACGAAGCGGTCCGCGGCCATCTGCCAGCCAGGCCTCGCCGAAGCCGGTGCCCGCGCCGGTGCCGTGTGGCCCGATGTCGGAGCTCAGCGTCTTTGAACCGGCATCGATAATGGCATAGCGCTCATTGGCCGAGATCACGCTGGCGACGACTGCAAGCGCCAGGTCGCTTCTGCGGGCGATGCCGAGGCGTACTGCCGTGAGATCGAGGAAGATGTAGTTGCCCGGCCGCAGTTCCGTCAGCCCTTCGAACCCGGGATTGCACAAAGCTGTGGGTGTGCTGCCGACCGACAGCTGGCTGGGGGCAAAGCCCGCTTTGATGAGCCGGTCATGCAGGGCGAGCAACAGTTCGCGTTCTGTGGCGGCGATCTCAGCAATTTCGGCGGCGCTGGCAGCACCATAGGAGTGGCCGGCATGGGACAGCAAACCGATGAAGTCGACGCCTTCAGCAGCCAGCGACCTGGCGAGTGCCAGCGCTTCGTCGCCAGTCGGATCAACGCCGCACCTTTTAAGGCCCACGTCGACTTCAATGAAGGCCTGTCCCTTGAGGCCGGTTTCCCGGCTGGCTTGAGCGAGCGCCGCCACGCCGTTCGGGCTGTCGATGACAAATCGCAAGCGGACCTCATGGCGCGATGCGAGCTTGAGCAGTTCCGTGGCGATCGCGGCATCGATGATCGGATAGGCAATGGTGACGACCGGAATGCCCGCCGCGATGAAGTGGCTGGCCTCTGTTGCGCGGGAAGCAGTGACGCCAGCGGCGCCGGCTGCGATCTGCCGGCGAGCGAGATCGATGCTCTTGTGCGTCTTGATGTGCGGGTGCAGTGCGACCTGGCCCGCCGCCAGCCCCTGCATGCGCTCGATATTGGTGCGCATGACCGCGCCGTTGACCACGACGGCGGGGGTGGCAATCCGCTCAAAGCCGGCAAAACCCGGCAGGTCGGGTAGGTCGCGAGGTGGGTGATGCATTGAGCTACCAGACCATCGTGAGCTGGCGAATAGCTGCTTCAGACCTAGAATTGATCATTCTGAAACGCCTGGATTGGAAGGCAGGTCCGTTCCCGCAAAGCAGACCGACAGAATGCGTCCCGTTTCGGGGCCAACAGCATGAAAACCATGGTCCATGGCGCCATCGAAATAGACCGAGTCTCCGGTTGCCAATACGACCGGAGCATAGGGGTTCATCTCGAAGACCACAGGTCCGGCCAGGACATAGACGAATTCTTCGCCACGATGAGCGCTGCGCACGCTGGGACTTTGGGGAGAGCGCGGCAGGACATCGATCAGCATGGGCTGCAGCGACTTGGCCGCAAGGTCGGTACCGAGCGCTTCGTACAGGCCCATATCGTTGGAAAAGCGCGTGCCTTCCCCTGCCCGCGTGATGGCACGGGCGGCACCTGAAAAGCGGGGATGGACGCTGCCGCCCAGGAGATCGACGAAGTCGATTTCAAGCCCCGTCGCCAACCGAGTCAGAACGCTATAGGCGGGCTGGGTCTGGCCATTCTCGATCTTCGACAGGGTCGAAATGGCAACGCCGGTCTTTTTTGACACTTCCGACAGCGTCCAGCCATTGGCCTTTCGCAGGTCCGAAAGGATGCGCGCGACGGCGGTTTCCTGGCTCGCCTCGGCGGCGGGGCGGCGATTGACGAGGGGATCGCTCATGCTCACGGCTCCTGCGGTGGCGCCACCGGGCCCTTGCGCTCGACAATCAGGCGATAATTGTCGGGCTCGCGATGGCGTGCGAAGTCGAAAATGGTCCGCCGGTAAAGCGCCGCCATGTCGAGGTCGCAGCGGGCCGTGATGACTTCGTCGTCGGTCGTCGTTGCCATCGCGACGATCTGCCCCGATGGCGCGACGATCATGGACTGGCCGATCATGCGCGAACCCTCCTCATTGCCGGCCTTGGCCGTTGCCACGACCCAGGTCGAGTTCTGGTAAGCCCCGGCCTGCACCGAGAGCTGATGATGAAAACCCGTCAAGCTGTCGAAATCGAAATTGCCGGTGTGGTCGTCTGGCGTGTTGTAACCGAGGAGAATCATCTCCGCGCCCTGCAAAGCCATGACACGGTAGGTTTCGGCCCAGCGGCGATCGTTGCAGATGCACATGCCCATGACCGCGCCCATGCTGCGCCACACGGGAAAGCCCAGATTGCCGGGTTCGAAATAGTATTTTTCCAGATGTTGGCTGCTGCGTCCGGCCTGTGGCGCGTCATAGCCAGGCAGGTGCACCTTGCGGTATTTCCCCACTATGCGCCCGTCGCGGTCGACGAGGATGGACGTGTTGAACCGCCGCGTGCGCCCCTCCTCCGCCGCCAATTCGGCATAGCCGAGATAGAAGCCGACCCCGAGCCTCCTGGCTTCCTCGAACAGCGGGCGCGTTTCGGGCCCCGGCATTTCGGTTTCGAAAAAGGCGTCGATCTCGGCCGGATCGGTCAGATGCCAGCGCGGGAAGAACGTCGTAAGCGTCAGTTCGGGAAACACCACAAGTTCGGCGCCACGCGCATGCGCCTGTCGCAAGGCGGCCAACAGACGCAACACCGCGTCCTTCCGCGTTGCGGAGCGGGCGATCGGCCCCATCTGGGCTGCTGCAACGACGATGGCGCGATCCATGACTGCTCCAAACTGATTTTCCGTACAGAAAAATGCAAACTCCATACGGGCCTATCGCAAGGAAGCATGCAAGAATTTACCGGCGCTGCATAGGATTTTCCGAAGAGAAAATTTCTGTGGACGACCAGTAATCAAAACTTCATAGTCCCTGTCGCGTGGGAAGTCAGACGGTTGCGGCAGAGGGGCCGGAATACCGGCGAGAGAACAGGCGGCGGGGCCGCTGCAAGGGATAAAGGTTCAAACTGATGAACGACAAACCGATGATGATTTCCAAGCGTAGACGCCTCAAACTGCTGGCGGCGCTGGCTCTGAGCGTGGCGAGCGCGCCGCTTCTGGCAAGCGTCGCCTGGGCGGCCGACCCGTTGAAGGTCGCCATGATCTTGCCCGGGCCCATCAACGACAATGACTGGAATGCCGGCGGCTATGCAGGCCTGCAGGCGGCAGCCAAGAATCTGGGCATCGAAGTCGCCTACAGCGAAAACGTCGCCGATGCAGACGCCGAGCGCGTCATGCGCGACTACGCCTCGCGCGGCTATGGGCTGATCTTTGCCCACTCCTTCTCCTACGGCGACGCGACGCTGGCCGTTGCGGAAGATTTTCCGGACGTAGACTTCATGGCCGGCACCGCGCAGAACCTGGCGGACAATGTCGGTACCTATGACAATCCCGACTATCAGGGGGCCTATCTCACCGGCATGCTGTCGGCTGGCGCCAGCAAGTCCGGCATTATCGGCTGGGTGGGCGGCAACCCGGCCCCCAACATGCTCGCCAATTACCACGCCTGGACCGCCGGCGCGAAGGAAGTCAATCCGGACGTCACAGTGATGATCTCCTGGCTCGGTTCGTGGTTCGATCCGCCGAAGGCCAAGGAAGCGGCCATTGCCCAGGTCGAGCAAGGTGCGGACGTTTTGAGCGCCCAGTCGGTCGGCGTCATCGACGCTGCGGTGGAAAAGAAGGTGCTGGTCATCGGCGCAGTGTCCGACCAGAACCATCTCGGTCCCGAAGCTGTGTTGACCAGCGTCTTGTGGGACCTCGGACCGCTCGTCACCGAGGCGGCCAAGTCGGTGATCGAAGACCGTTGGGAGAGCAAGACCTGGAGCTACGGCATCAAGGAAGGCTCGATCCGGCTTGCCGATTTCCATGGCCTGGACGCCAATATCAGCCCGGACGTCCTCAAGGCTACCGAGGCCAAATTCGAGGCAATCAAGGCCGGCGACTTCGTCGTGCCGCATGACACCTCGATGGTCGAGTAACTTGGTCAACGCCATCTCTCAGCATGAGACGCCGCTCCGTTTGAGCGGCGTCACCGTTCGCTTCGGCAATTTCACCGCCAATGACGCGGTGGACTTTGCGGTGGCGCGCGGCCAGATCCATGCCCTGCTCGGGGAGAATGGCGCCGGCAAGACCACGCTGATGCGGGTGGTTGCCGGTCTGCTGGTTCCTCAGGAGGGCAGTATTGCCATCGACGGGGTGCCGGTAAAGTTCGCCTCCCCGCTCGACGCGGCCGCCAAGGGTGTTGGCATGGTGCACCAGCATTTCATGCTGGTCCCCACCCTCACCGTCGCCCAGAATGTCTCGATCGGCATCGACAAGGCCGGCCGCTTGTTCCCTGATCTCAAGAAGGTCGCTCGCGAGATCGAGGAGATCGGCGCACGCTATGGCCTCAAGGTTGATCCGCATGCGCGGGTCGGCGATCTCTCGGTCGCCAGCCAGCAGCGCGTCGAGATTGTCAAAGCGCTGTATCGCGGCGCCCGCATCCTTGTGCTCGACGAGCCCACGGCCGTGCTCGCGCCGCAGGAAGTCGAGGGGTTCTTCCGCGTGCTGCGCATGCTGGCCGATGCCGGCACAGCCATTGTTTTTATCAGCCACAAGCTCAACGAGGTCATGGCTCTGAGCCACCAGGTCAGCGTGCTGCGCCACGGCAGGCTGATGGCCAGCATGCCGACGCGCGACACCAATCCCACCGAACTGGCCCGGCTGATGATCGGGGACGACCTGACATTGCCCACAGTCGAGGGGGAACAGACACCTGGCCGGCCGGTATTGGTGGCTGCCGGCGTGACGTTTCGCAATGAGCGCGGCGTCGAGCGCCTGCGCGATGTCTCGATGTCCGCCCA
Organism: Hyphomicrobiales bacterium; assembly: GCA_900470445.1. Classification (GTDB taxonomy): domain Bacteria; phylum Pseudomonadota; class Alphaproteobacteria; order Rhizobiales; family Devosiaceae; genus Devosia. The sequence continues at coordinate 46,677 of UCAU01000042.1, forward strand.
TGCGGGAGAAATCGTGGGCATAGCCGGCGTCGACGGCAACGGGCAGCAGGAGCTCGCAGAGATTTTCGCGGGCCTTATCGCGCCCACCTCGGGAATTGTAAGTCTGCGCCGGGGGGAAAGCCTGATCGACGTCAGCCGCACCGGCCCCAGTTCGCGAATCGCGCTCGGCCTCTCCCACATTCCCGAAGATCGCCAGCGCACCGCCCTTGTCGACCTTTCCATCGCCGAAAATGCCGTTCTCGAGCAGATCACCCAAAGCCCCTTTTCCAACGGCGGCATTCTCGCCCATGGCGCCATTCGCTCGTTCAGCGAAGAACTGATTGCGGTCAATGACGTCCGTTGCACCGGGCCGGACCAGCGCATCCTGACGCTCTCTGGCGGCAACCAGCAAAAGGTGGTGCTCGGTCGGGCGCTCAGCCGCGAGCCGTCGGTGATCATTGCCGTGCAACCAACGCGTGGCCTTGATATCGGCGCCACGGCCTTCGTGCATGAGCAACTGCTCGCCCAGCGGGCACGCGGCGCCGCGATTGTGCTGGTCTCCACCGAGCTGGATGAAATTCTCGCGCTATCGGACCGCGTCGTGGTGATGTTTGCCGGCAGTGTCGTCGGAGAAATCCTGCGCCGCGACGTCACGCTCGATCGTCTGGGCGCCATGATGACGGGACAGGCGGCATGAGCGCGACCAAAACCGAGACCCTGGTGCCACCGCTTTCGCGTCTGCTGCCAAAAGGTAGTGGCGCATTGCTGTCCAGCCTTGTGGCCATTGTCCTCGCGCTGCTTATCGGCGCCATCCTGATTATCGCCTGGGGCGCCAATCCGCTCACTGCCTATCTGGCGCTGCTCGACGGCGCTTTCGGTTCGTGGAACAGCCTTGCCGAAACGCTGCTGCGCGCTATTCCCCTGATCTTTACCGGCCTTGCCATCGCCATCGCTTTCCGTGGCGGCGCCTTCAACCTGGGGGCTGAGGGCCAGCTTTTCCTCGGCGCAACCGCTGCTGCCTTTGTCGGCCTTGCCTTGCCGGACATGCCGCCGCTGGTCGTCATCCCGGCCATGATCGTCACAGCCGCGGTGGTTGGCGCACTCTGGTCGCTACTGGCAGGCGCGTTGAAGATGCGCTTTGGCGCCAATGAGTTGATCACGACGATCATGCTCAACTATATCGCCATCCTGTTCGTTTCCTTCCTGCTGCGTGGTCCCTTGCAGGAGGCTGCGGGCTACCTGCCGCAGACCGAGCGGCTTGCCAGCAATGCCCGATTTCCCGCGCTGATCGAAGGAACGCGCCTGCATTTCGGTTTTCTCCTGGCGCTGCTCGCCGTCGCGGGCTGTCACTTCGCGCTCTGGCACACGACCTGGGGGTTCAAGCTGCGCGTGGTCGGGCTCAATGCGCGGGCTGCGTTCAATGCCGGCTATAAGGTCACCGCCATCACCATCTCGGCATTTCTCGTCAGCGGCGCACTGGCGGGGCTGGCCGGCTATATGGAAGTGGTCGGCGTACAACGCCGCATGATCGAAAACCTCTCTCCAGGCTTCGGCTATACCGGCATCATCGTTGCATTGCTCGGGCGCACCAATCCCATCGGCGTGCTTGCCGCGGCCATCCTCTTTGCGGCCTTGCAGGTCGGCGGCACCAGTATGCAGACCGCTTCGGGCGTGCCGAGCACATTGACCACCATCATACAGGGACTTGTCGTGCTGTTCGTCATCGGGCGCGGTGCTTTCGATTTCCTGGCCAAGCGCAAGCCGGTGGCCTGAACATGAGCTTTATCGACTATCTGACGGACCCGATCGCCGCCGGCTTCCTGCAGGCAACCACGCGCCTCGCCATTCCGATCATGCTTGCGGCGCTAGGCGGCATGTTTGCCGAGCGCGCCGGCGTGCTCAATATCGGGCTGGAAGGCATGATGCTGCTTGGTGCCTTTGTCGGCTTTTCTGCCGCCTTCGTCTCGGGCAGCCTCTGGTTCGGCGTTGCGGCCGGCATGGCATCGGGCGCCGTGCTCGGGCTGGTGATGGCGTTCTATACCGTGCGCCTGTCGAGCAATCAGGTCGTGGTTGGCATAGCCATCAACCTGCTGATAGTGGGCGTCACCAGCTATGGTTTTCGCGCGGCCTTCGGCACGGGAACCAACGCGCCGCGGATCCAGCCCTTTCCTCCTCTCGAGATACCCGGACTATCGCAGATACCGGCGCTCGGCCCCCTGCTCTTCCAGCAAAGTATTTTAGTTTACCTGACACTGGCACTCGTTGCCGTGGCGGCGATCGTGCTCTCGCGCATGTCGATCGGAACGGCGATCATAGCTGTCGGCGAGCACCCGGAAGCGGCCGAAACGCTGGGCATATCGGTCAGCCGGACGCGCACCTGGTGCCTCGTGGTTTCCGGGCTTTTTGCCGGGCTTGGCGGCGCCTTCCTGTCGCTGAGCGCCACCGGCCTGTTCCTTGACAACATGACCGCCGGCCGTGGCTATATTGCCCTAGCCATTCTGCTGCTCGGCCGCCGTCACCCCTGGGGCATCCTGCTGGCTGCCATGCTGTTCGGGGGCGCCGACGCTTTCCAGCTACGCGGTCAGAATGCGGGCACCGGCATTCCCTATCAGTTCCTCGTCATGCTGCCTTATCTGCTGACCATCGTGGTGCTGATTGGATTTGCCGGAAAAGTTCGAGACCCAGCCGCGCTCGGGCAGCCGTTCCAGCGCAACAAAGCCGAGTAAGCATTCATGTTTGTCGATAGCCACCTGCATCTCGATTTCGATGAATTCGCCCATGACCGATCAGCGGTAATGGCGCGAGCGGCAGCAATCGGCATCGAAACCTATCTCACTATCGGCATAAAGGTGCGCGACTTCGGCCGCGTCCGTGCCGTCGCCGAGATGCACGACAATGTCTATTGCACGGTGGGCACGCTGCCGCATTTTTCCGACGACGAGAAAGACGTCACGACCGAAGAGATCGTTGCACTCACCCGCCATCCCAAGGTTGTCGGGATTGGCGAGGCGGGGCTCGACCGGGTTTATGGGACGGCTGATTGGACAAATCAAATCGCCGTCTTCGCCGCTCATCTTGCGGCGGCTCAGGAAACGCAATTGCCACTGGTTATCCATTCGGTACGCGAAGACGAAACCATGGCGACCATGCTGCGGGAAGCCACCGCCGTAAGACCGTTTCCCTTTGTAGTGCATGCCTTTTCGGGTGGACCGCTTTTGATGGAGACCGCCCTGGAACTCGGCGGCTATTTCGGCTTTGGCGGCCTCCTGACCTATGAAGGCAACGATCACATCCGCCAGGCGGCGAGCAGCCTTCCACGCGACCGCATCCTGCTCGAAACCGACTCGCCTTCGATGTCCCCAGCGCCGTATGAGACCGATCGAAATGAGCCGGCCAACCTATCCAAGATAGCCGAGCTGCTCGCAAAACTGCGCGGCGATAAAGTCGCCGATGTCGCCGCCTATACCGCGGACAACTTCTACCGCCTGTTTGCCAAGGTTGCCCGGCCTCCTATTGTCAGCTGACAGGATGAGCAAGGGAGCGGCCCCGTCATCCATAGCCTTTGATTGACAAGTTCCGCAGCCAAATCTACCATACAAGTATCGAAGGCGGATAAATTCCCGCTGAATGGCCGGAGACACGTCATGGGCTCGAGCAGCCCAGCCACGGTATGTTGGTAAAGCGTGCGCTACGCGGAACGTCTTTGGTTTGACCGGATAAACACGGACCATTGCTCGTTTCGACCTTCCGCAGGACCCCTCGTCGATCTCAGCTGTGCGGTCACGGTTGATGGATTGGTCCTTGCCCCTCCATCGCTCCCGCTTTTGACCCGGCTTGCCGGGTAGTGTTGCAGGCCGATCCACAACGGACGCCTGGGAGGGGACCGGTATTTGCCGGAAACGACGCATGGATTTTGGCGCCGATAGTCACACCCAATCATCCTCGCTGCTGAACAAGCTGCGCGCGATCGATGTGACGCAACGGGTAACGGCCGACAATAACCCGTGGGAAGCCGCCATTCTTGCCGAATTCGCGCGCTCTGGCGTCGCCTTCACCGCGTCTTCACCGGCCATGGAAAACCGCTTTTACGACGCGGTCACTGAACTCATCGCCTGCATCAAGCCCACCGGCAGCGAACAACCCATTCTGCATGAGGGCGGGATCTATCACGGCTGTTGGCTGGAAAGCACCGGCACGATCAATGCCGAATTGCTGGCCCGTTTCGTGCCCTCCATCGCCGCCGCCACCTTTGCCGCCTTTGCCGAGTATCAGCGTGAAGATGGCCTATTGCCGTATAAGCTGACGCCGAACGGGCCGGTTTTCTCGCAGATCCAACTGGTGTCACCCCTCGCCCGCTCGGTCTGGACCCATTACAGCCTCAACAGCCGCGACAAGGCGTACCTGGCCAAAATGTACCGCTCCATGGCTGCCTATGATGCCTGGCTGGCCGAGTGGCGCGACACGCGCAAGACCGGCGCCGTCGAAGCCTTCTGCGCTTTCGATACCGGCCATGATCTGTCCGCCCGTTTCTGGCATGTGCCGGACTCTCCGTTCGACAACGACACCAAGGCGTATAATCCCGACAATCCGGTACTGCCCTTCATCGCGCCCGATCTCACCGCCAATGCGGCCTGCCAGCGCCTGTACCTAGCCCGCATGGCCGAGGAATTGGGCGAGGACCCAGCCCCCTGGCGCGCCAAGGCCGAGCAGAGCATTGCAGCCCTGTTCGCGCAGTGCTTCCATGCCGAAGACGGCTTCTTCTACGATCGCGATCGCAACGGGCAGCATGTGCGCGTGCAATCGGACGTGCTGCTGCGGGTTCTGGCCTGCGAAGTGGGCGACGACGCCTTTTTCGCTGAAGCTCTGAGCCGCTACCTGCTCAACACCCGCAAATTCTTCGCCAAATACCCTCTCACCTCGATCGCTCTCGACGATCCACGGTTCGACCCGGCCTATGACTATAATAGCTGGTGCGGTCCCACCAATTTCCTGACCCTGATCCGCACCCCGCATGCCTTCGAGCATCATCACCGCCATGTCGAGCTGACCTGGATTCTCTATCCGACCCTGTCGGCGCAGTTCCGCTCGACTCGCTTTGCTCAAACGCTGCATCCCTTCACGGGACGGGAGGGTTTCACCGAGGCCTATTCACCCTCGATCCTGTGTCTGCTCGATTTCGTCGAACGGCTGAGCGGCATCCAGCCGCGCCCGGACGGCGCGCTGTGGTTCACCGGCCTCGTCCCCTATCAGATCGAGCACCGCGACGTGGCGCATGAAACGGCCTATGCCCGCACCGTCGATGGCCACCATTTCGAGCTGGTCAACACCCGGACCCACTCCACCGCCTATCGCGATGGTGAAGTGCTGTTCCGCGCCCCCAAGGGCGTCCGCATCATCACCGACCGCACCGGCGCGATTACCGGGCTGGTCGGCATGAGCGTCAACACCATCACCGGCACGCTGCGTATTCCGGATGGAGAATTCGACGTCACGGCGGCAGCCAATGAACACCTGCATTTCGAGAACGGAGCTTTCACCCGCCTGCACAATCCGGGGCTGGTCCACCCGACCTATTAATCACGCGCCGAAACCGGCCAATCGACCCAAGAATTTCGACCATTGCCGGCCCGTCCGGGAATCAGGACACGCCGACGATGAGGTACGTAGCTCACAATGGGAGGTATCCATGAGCACATTCAATAGACGCAAATTCCTCGGCACAGCCGCCGCCGCGGCCGGCTCCGCAGCAATCCTGTCGGCCACGGGCAATTCTGCCTTCGCCCAGGATCGTCGCATCCGCCACTTCTGGTGGGGCAACCCGGAGCGCGACAAGCGCACATTCGAAGTCATCCGCCTATTCAACGAAAAGAACCCCGGCATCGTGGTGGCCGGTGAAACCCTCGGTTCGGCCGATTACTTCACTCGCCTCACCACCCAGATTGCCGGCCGCAACATGGCCGACGCCATCCAGATGGGCTATGGCGTGATGTTCGAATATATCAATCGCGGCGCCATCCTGCCGCTCGACGACTATATCGGAAAGTCGCTCGACATCTCCCAGATCGACGAGAGCGCACTCTCGGCCGGCCGCGTCGATGGCAAGCTCTATGCCCTCTCGATCGGCGCCAATTCGCACGTCTCGCTCTACAATACCCGCCTGTTCGACGCCGCCGGCATCAGTTTCGATCCCTTCGGCTGGACCTATGACGATCTCAAGCGCGTCGCCAGCGAAGTCACCAAGGCCACCGGCGTCTTCGGCACGGACGACAACACCGCCGACTACCAGAACTTCTCCGACTATGTGCACCAGCGCGGCGAGCGCCTGTTTGACGACGAAGGCAATTTCGGCGCCTCGGCCGAAACCATCGCCGACTATTTCGCCATCTGGGCCGACCTGCGCGCCGCTGGCGCCACTCCGCCGGGTCAGGTTTCGGCGGGTCTTGTCGGGGCCGAACTCTCCAATTGGGGCATCGTCACCGGCCAGACCGCGATTTCCTACGCCTGGAGCAACCAGATGGTGGGCGTGCAAAACCTGATGCAGGACAAGGTCGGCGCGGCCATGTTTCCCAATACGCCTGAAATGATCCCCGGCTCGATCATCCAGCCCAGCCAGTTCATCTGCCTCAGCCGTGACACGGTCGATGCGGAAGCGGCCACGACCTATATGAGCGCCTTCGTCAACGACCCGGAGATGACCGCGGTGCTGGGCCTCGAACGCGGTATCCCTGCCAATGCCCAGGTGCGCGCGGCACTGCAGCCCAAGCTCACCGAAATCGAAGCGACCTCGGTCGCCTTCTTTGACGGCATTCAGGGCAAGACCATGGATCTGGCGCCGCCGCCGCCCTCCGGCGCGCAGGAAATCGAAGCCATGTTCGAGCGTGTCGCGGTGGCCGTGCTGCTCGATCAGGCGCCCATCCCCGATGTCGCCAACCAGATCCGCCGCGAAGCCGAAGGCATCCGCCGCCGCGCCCGCTAACCAATTTGGCCCGCCGGGACGTTCCCGGCGGGCCATAGCTTCACGACGCAAGGATGACAGGAATGTCTATTCGATCCAAATTACGCCGCAGCTGGCCGGGTTATGTGTTCCTCACGCCCTGGCTGATTGGCTTCTTCCTGCTCTCGATCTTTCCAATCCTGGCTTCGCTCTATCTCGCCTTCACCGATTATGACGCAGTCAATGCGCCGGTTTGGGTCGGGCTCGAAAACTTCCAATATATGTTCGAGTTCGACTACCGCTTCTGGCAGTCGCTCAAGGTCACCTTCCTCTTCGTCATACTCTCGGTGCCGGCCAAGCTGATCTTCGCGCTGATCGTGGCCATGCTGCTAGACAAGGGCATTCGCGCCGTCGGCTGGTATCGCGCCCTGTTCTACCTGCCCTCAATTCTGGGCGGCTCCATCGCCGTGGCGATCCTGTGGCGGCAATTGTTCAACGCCGATGGCGTGATCAATTCGGCGCTCGCGGTGTTCGGCATCCAGGGCCCCTATTGGCTCTCGGACCCCAATTATTCGCTCTATACGCTGGTCGTGCTCGCCATCTGGCAATTCGGCTCGCCCATGCTGATCTTCCTCGCCGGCCTGCGCGCCATCCCGCAGGACCTGTACGAGGCGGCCGAGATCGACGCGGCCACGCCCAGCCGCAAATTCTTCGCCATCACCGTGCCCATGCTGGCTCCGGTCATCTTCTTCAATCTGGTGCTGCAGATGATCGAAGCGTTCAAATCCTTTTCGGGCGCCTTCATCATTTCGGGCGGCACCGGCGCCCCGCTCGATAGCCTGCTGTTCTTCACGGTTTACCTGTTCAACGAGGCCTTCAGCTATTTCCGCATGGGCTACGCCTCGGCGCTGGGCTGGGTGCTGCTGGTCATCATCGCCGCCTTCACCGCCATCGCCTTCTGGACCTCAAAATATTGGGTCCACTACGAAAATGAGAGGGGCTAGGCCATGACCGACGCAACTTCTACCCGCCTCGCCGATCTCACTGCCGTCTCCGCTCAGCTCCGAGCTGATCGTGCCGTCCGTGCCAAACGCGCGGCAATGCTCAAGCACGTCTTCCTGATCGCTGCATCCTTCGTGATGATCTATCCGCTGCTCTGGATGGTGGCGAGTTCGCTCAAACCCAATAACGAGATTTTCGGCCAGCTCGGGCTCATCCCCAGCGATCCGCAATGGTCCAACTACACCAGCGGCTGGAATGCCCTGCCGGTCAGCTTCACCAATTTCTTCTGGAATTCGGCCGTGGTGACCGTGCTGTCGGTGATCGGCAATGTCATCTCATGCTCGTTTGCCGCCTATGCCTTCGCCCGGCTCGAATTTTCCGGCAAGACCATCTGGTTCGCGCTGATGATGATGACACTGATGATCCCCTATCACGTCGTGCTCATCCCTCAATATCTCACCTTCCTGCAGCTGGGCTGGGTCAATACCTACCTGCCGCTGGTGGTGCCGCGGTTCCTCGCGTCCGACGCGTTCTTCATCTTCCTGATGATCCAGTTCTTCCGCCAATTGCCGCGCGAACTGGATGAGGCGGCGATGATCGATGGCTGCTCCCCCTTCAAGATTTACTGGGCCATCATCCTGCCGCTCTCGCTGCCGGCCATGACCACGGCGGCCATCTTCTCCTTCATCTGGACCTGGGAAGATTTCCTGGGGCCGCTGGTCTATCTCAACGATATCAAGGACTACACGGTCCCCCTCGCACTGCGGATGTTCCTCAGCCAGGACAGCGTTTCCGAATTTGGCCAGATGTTCGCCATGTCGGTGCTCTCCATCCTGCCCATCATCCTGTTCTTTGTCATCTTCCAGCGCTTCATCATCCGCGGCATCGCCATGAGCGGCATGAAATAGCGCTCGCATACCCATCAAGGACCAAACCAATGGCCTCTGTCACTCTCAGCGACGTCAAGAAAACCTATGGCAACGTGCCCATCATCCATGGCCTCGACCTCGAGGTTCAGTCGGGCGAATTCCTCGTGCTGGTCGGCCCTTCCGGCTGCGGCAAGTCCACCCTGCTGCGCATGATCGCCGGGCTCGAAGACATTAATGATGGCGTCATCGCCATCGGCGACAAAATCGTCAACGATCTGCCCGCCTCGCAGCGGAATCTCTCCATGGTGTTCCAGTCCTACGCGCTCTATCCCCATATGAGCGTGCGCAAGAACCTGGCCTTCGGCCTCTCCAATCTCAAGATGCCCAGGCCCGAAATCGAACGCCGCGTCGCCGACGCTGCCCGCATTCTGCAGATCGAGCCGCTGATGGAGCGCAAGCCGCGCCAGCTTTCCGGCGGACAGAAGCAGCGCGTCGCCATTGGTCGCGCCATTGTGCGCGAACCACAGCTGTTCCTCTTCGACGAACCCCTGTCCAATCTCGATGCCGAATTGCGCGTGCAAATGCGCGTCGAGCTGGCCGGCCTCTATCAGCGGTTGGGCACCACCATGATCTATGTGACGCACGACCAGACCGAGGCCATGACCATGGCCACCCGTATCGTCGTGCTCAACAAGGGCCGCATCGAGCAGGTCGGCACGCCCTACGAGCTGTATAATTTCCCGCGCAATAAATTCGTCGCGACCTTCATCGGTTCACCCAAGATGAACATGCTCGACGCCCAGGCCGCAGGCGGCAAGGCCGATATTGCGGGCCTCGGCAGCCTCACCCTGCCCCGGGGCATCACGACCAATGGCCCTATCAGCATCGGCATCCGCCCTGAACAACTCAGCCTTGGCACATCAGGCGATCTGACTCTGCCCGGCAAGGTGACCCTGGTGGAATATCTGGGCAGCGAAGTCTTCATCTATGTCCGCCTCGCCAATGAGCAGACCGTGCTGGTGCAAGGCGCCGGCGACGCCAAAACCCGCAATGGCGAGGACGTAACCCTCACCATAAATGCTGCAGGCGCCCATTATTTCGACGCCGAAGGGCAGCGTTTGGGGAACGTGAAATAGCCGGATACCCCAAGCCGGTCGCCGCCTAGATAAAGAGGCTGGCGTTTCGGGTTTCCAGGTCGGGCAGATCATCGAGGATACTGCCCAGATGCTCGGCCATGGCGCGTTGGGCGCCTTCGACATCGTGTCCATCGATGGCGGCCATGATGTCCTGGTGTTCGCGCACGCGGCGCACCATGTCCGCCTCACTCTGCAGCGTCATGTTGCAGACCCGGTCCATATGCGTCTTCATATCGGCAATGGCGATCCAGGCGATGCCGACTCCGGCTCCCTGTGCAATGGCAAAATGAAACGCCTCGTCATGCTCGCGGAAGCCGGCATGGTCTAGCTTGGCCGCCGCTTCTTCCTGTTTGAGCAACAGGCTGGCGATGCGTTTGCGCTGCCAGGCGTCAAAGCTCTGCGCCGCCTTGGCGACCACGGCGAGTTCCACCGCCTGCCGGACGAACAGCGCCTCGGTCATTTCCTTGGCCGAGATGCGCGCCACGACCGTGCCGCGATGCGGGCGGATTTCGATCAATCGTGAATTGGCCAGGCGGATCAGCGCCTCGCGCACCGGCTGCCGCGACACGCCGAGCCGAGTGGCAATATCCTGTTCGCTGAGGCGCGACCCCGGCAATAGCTCCAGCTCGATGATCGCGCGCCGCAGATCTTTTTCGATCGAGGCAGCGGCACTTTCACCGCTCTCAGCCACCTGCATTTCAAGAGTCATATTACATCTCGCCCACGCCATTGACAGCTTGCGTCAATGCGCCATACGGTACCATACAATTCCATACAGGACGTATAGAAACGTCCGAAACTATTCGAGGAGGTGGGTTCAGCCCGCCATGGCGATATCCATGCAGTCACGCTTTCAGGACAATTTCGTCGCGCCGAACCTTAGTGATCCGCGGCTGGCGAGTAAACGCGCCTATCGCATGCTGATCGATGGCCGGTCGGTCGACGCGCAGTCGGGCGAAACCATCACCCGCGAAAGCCCCGGCCATCGCGGCAAGGCCGTTGGCGAATGGCCGGCGGGCGGCGCAGCCGACGCCGGACTTGCCATCACTGCGGCCCGGCGCGCCTTCGACACCGGTGCCTGGCCGCGGATGAGTGGCGCGGAGCGCTCGACAATCCTGCATGCCGTTGCCACCAAAATCCTCGAACATGTCGACGAACTCGGCCTGATCGAATGCCTTGAAACCGGCAAGCCCCTGGAACAGGCCAAGGGGGAGATCGGCTATTGCGCTGACCTGTGGAACTATGCCGCCGGCCAGTCGCGCGGGCTCGAAGGCTCCACCCACAATGCCATTGGCGAATCCCGCCTTGGCCTGGTGTTGCGGGAGCCGGCGGGCGTTGTCGGCATTATCACGCCGTGGAATTTCCCCTTCATCATCGTCTCCGAACGTGTGCCGTGGGCGCTGGGCGCGGGTTGCACCGTCGTGGTCAAGCCGAGCGAATTCACCTCCGGCACCACTATCCGTCTCGCCGAGCTGGCTATTGAGGCGGGCCTGCCGCCCGGTGTGTTCAACGTCATCACCGGGTATGGTCCTGCCGTGGGGCAAGTGCTGGCCGAAGATCCGCGGGTCGACGTGTTGGCCTTTACCGGCTCGGTTCGTGTCGGCACCACACTCGCCGGTCTGGCGGCGGCGGGGGTCAAGCGGGTGGGCCTGGAACTGGGCGGCAAGGGGCCGCAAATCGTCTTTGCCGATGCCGATCTGGACGCTGCCGCCGATGGCATTGCCTATGGCGTTTATCACAATGCCGGCCAGTGCTGCATTTCCGGCAGCCGGCTGCTTGTCGAGAATTCAATCCGCCAGCCATTGCTCGAGCGAGTGCTCGAACTCTCGCGCAAACTGCCGTTTGGCGATCCGCTCGGGGCCGGCACGCGCTTTGGCGCCATGGTCAGCCGCAACCATCTCGAAAAGGTGGCGAGCTATGTGGCCGCTGGCGTCAATGAAGGCGCCGAATTGCTGCTGGGTGGCGACATGGTCGATGCTAAATCGGGCAATTTTTTTGCCCCGACGGTTTTCGACAAGGTGCGCCCCGACATGGCCATCGCCCAGGAGGAAATCTTCGGGCCGGTGCTCGCCACCATTGGTTTCGACACGCCCGAGCAAGCGGTCGCCCTTGCCAATGGTACGCCATTTGGCCTGTCGGCCAGCGTTTGGTCGCGCGATCTCGAAAACGCCATTCAGACCACGCGCAAGCTGCGGGCCGGACGGTGCTGGATCAATTCGGTGATCGACGGCACGCCCGAGCTGCCCATTGGCGGCTACAAAAAAAGCGGCACCGGCCGCGAGCTCGGGCGCTTCGGTTTTGACGAATATTCCCAGTTCAAGGGTCTGCACATGACGCTTGGGCGAGGCCAACCCTGGTTCCAGCATTGAGGAAGAGCTGAAGCCGGGAGACACGCATTCGGGCGGCGCGATCTTGGTCGGAGAGCGCCGTTCGGAACGGGACCTGAGGAGGACCCGTCACAGATCCAAGGGAGGATTAAGCGATGAATTTGACCAAGTCGAAAGCCGCTTTGCTGGCTGGCTGCGCCCTGTTCGCCACCATCGGTGGCGCCGCGGCCCAGGATGATCCGGTCAAGGCAACCATGATCATCTATCTCGATCCCAGCGTGCAGTTCTTCAACCCGGTGGTGAAGGGCGCCCAGGACGCTGCGGCCGCCTTTAATGTCGATCTGGATGTGCAATATGCCAATAATGATCCGGTCCGCCAGAACGACCTGATCGAGAGCGCGGTGGCCACCGGTGTCGATGGCATCGCTGTCGCCATTTCAAGCTCCGACGCCTTTGACGACAGCATCTGCGCCGCCGTCGAGGCCGGCATCGTGGTCATCGGCTTCAACAATGACGATCTCGAAGGCGCGGACGGCAATTGCCGCCAGGCCTATGTCGGCATGGATGAATTTGCCTCGGGGTATGAACTGGGCAATCGCATGATCGAAGCCTTCGATCTCAAGGAAGGCGATGTGGTGTTCAATCCGCGCGAAATTCCCGAGGCCAGCTTTGCGGTGGCTCGGGGCGGCGGCATCGAGAAGGCCATGAGCGAGCATGGCATCACGGTAGAAACTGTGCGCGCCGGCCTCGATCCGGCCGAGGCGCAGAACATCATGGCCCAGGCGTTGATCGCCAATCCGGATATCAAGGCGGTGTTCGGCACCGGCTCGGTCACCTCCACCGTTGGGGCTGGCGCCATCAAGGATGCCGGTGTCGACGTGCCATTCGGCGGCTTCGACCTTGCGGTCGAAATCGTCAATGCAGTGGAATCCGGCGCCATGTTCGCCACCATGGACCAGCAGCCCTATTTGCAGGGCTATTATCCGATCGCCCAGATCGCCATGGCCGCCCGCTATGGGCTGACCCCGACCGATGTCGATACCGGCCAGGGTGCCTTCCTCAATCAGGAACGCATCGGCGTCGTGAAGCCCTTTATCGGCACTTATCGCTGATCGACCGGCCCCGGCTTTCGGGCTGGGGCCAATCCCTTTTCACAACCGGATATGACCGTGACCGAGATGATCGATCATCGTGCCGCCTGGCCCAGGCGAACGGCTACCCAGAACCTGCATGCGCTGCTCACCATGCCGGCAGGCGCCATCCTGCTGGTCTTCGTTGCCGTGCAAATCGGCTGCATCGCCGCCGGGCTGCTGTTTCCCGACGACTTCCGCTATCTCTCATCGGCCAATATGGGCATCATGATGCGCTCCGTGCCCGTGCTCGGGTGCCTGGCGCTGGGCGCCGGCGTGCTGATGATATCAGGCGAGTTCGACCTGTCGATCGGCTCGGTTTACACCTTCACCGCTATCGTCATGGCCATGCTGGTCGGTAGTGGCGTCGACGCCTTCCTCGCAGCGCCCGCGGGCCTACTTATCGGCGCCGCCATCGGCCTGCTCAATGGCGCGCTGACGCTGCGCTTCAACCTGCCCAGCTTCATCGTGACGCTGGGTGGCCTGTTGTTCTGGCGCGGCGCGGTGCTGCTGCTCAATGGCGCCGTGCAGGTGCGTTTCGATCCCAATCCGGTGTTCAACGCGTTGTTTTCCGGCACGCTGCTCGGCATCAACGCGGCCTTCATCTGGTTTATCGGGCTGTGTCTCGTCTTCTGGGCCATGCTGCACCGGCATCGCTTCGGCAACCATGTCTTTGCCACCGGCGGCAACCGCTCGGCCGCGACCGCCATCGGGGTCAATACCAATGCTATCAAGCTCATGGCCTTCGCCATTGCCGGCTTCATGGCGGCTTTTGCCGGAATTCTCGCCACGATGCGGGTCGGCTCCGTGCAGCCAGGCCAGGGCGCCGGGCTCGAACTGCAGGCCATCGCGGCCTGCGTCATCGGCGGGCTGTCCTTGCGTGGCGGGCGCGGTTCGATCCTGGGAGTGTTTCTGGGCGTGATGCTGATTTTCACCATTACCGACGTGCTGCTGCTGATGCGGGCGCCCGGCTTTTATCTCGATATGTTCATCGCCACGCTGATCGTGGTGGCCTCGATCTTCAATCACGGGCTCGATCGCCGGGGAGCCGCCTCATGAGTCTCTTGGCCCTGCACAATATCAACAAGACCTTCGGGCCGCTCAAAGCCCTCACCGATCTCAGCTTCGAGGTCGGCCATAGCGAAGTGGTGGGGCTGCTCGGCGACAATGGCGCGGGCAAATCGACCACGGTCAACCTGCTCTCGGGTATCCACCGACCCAATTCCGGCTATATCTCGGTCGATGGCCAACGGCACGATTTCACCTGCCGCCGCGACAGTGCTGAGGCGGGCATCGAGACGATCTACCAGAACACTGCGCTGGTCGATTGCCTCTCCATTTCGCGCAATATCTTTCTCGGCCGCGAACTGACCGACCGCTTCGGCTTCCTCGATCTCAGACAGATGCGCGAGATCGCCATGCAGGTGCTCGAAAGCGCGGTGCATATTTCGGGGATCGACTCGCCGGACAAGCTGGTCGGCGACCTGTCCGGCGGGCAAAAACAAGCCGTCGCCATTGCCCGCGCCGTGTTCTTCAAGCGCCGGGTGCTGCTGCTGGATGAGCCGACTTCGGCGCTATCGGTGCGCGAAACCGAGGCGCTGCTGGGCCAGGTGCTCAAGCTCAAATCGGAGGGGGTATCGAGCGTCCTGGTTACGCATAATCTCTATCACGCCTACCAGGTCTGCGACCGCTTCGTGATCATGAGCCACGGCACCAAGGTGTTCGACGTGGCCAAGGCCGACACCACGATTGAGGAGCTGACGCAGCACGTGGTGCTGACCTAGCTCCCCGTGCTTGGTCTTCCTGCCTAGAACAGCGGATTATTGTGCGCGCGGGTATCCGGCATCTGCATCATCGCGTC
This sequence comes from Hyphomicrobiales bacterium, assembly GCA_900470445.1. Lineage (GTDB taxonomy): Bacteria > Pseudomonadota > Alphaproteobacteria > Rhizobiales > Devosiaceae > Devosia. The sequence continues at coordinate 61,915 of UCAU01000042.1, forward strand.
CCAGTGCTCGGCCAGTTTGCCGTTCTCGAGGCGATAGATGTCGATGAAGCGCCAATCCTTGCCGGCCATTTCATAGGGAGTGTGCAGCATGACGATATCACCATCGGCAAGCACGTGTCTGTATTCGAGCTTTTGTTTCGGCACCCCCTGCGAAATAAGCATTTGCAGGAGTTGCTTGACCCCTTCCGGGCCGTCAGGGGTCGTCGGATTGTGCTGGATAAAATCCTGGCTCATGTACTGGTCTACTGCTGACACATCCAGATCACCGAAAATGCGCTGATAGGCGGTCATGACGAGCTGTTTGTTGGCCTCGGTCATGGTGGAGCTCCTTGAACTTGGAAAGTGGTGGCAGGGACGCTTTTCGTCCCCTGCCCTCGATGTCGTGGCCTTTCAGCCCCAGAACGCGTCTTCCTGCTCGGGATTGGAGGAGAACAGCCAGACCTCAGCGATCTTGCCATCCACGATGCGCAACAGATCGATGCCGGCCTGGTCGAGCGTGGCGCCCTCGCGCTGGCCGGAGAACTCGATCTCAATGGCAACCAGGTCGCCATTGGCGACATAACGGTGTGCCTGGGTAATGGCGAACGTGCCGCCAGACTTCTCCATCATGCCGCCCATCATGGCGCCGAATTCGGCAATGCCCTTCCTGGTGCCCGAAAACTGGTTCTTGCCAGGCTGGTGCCAGACCACCTGGGGAGATAGCAGCGTGCCGAGCGTCGCCTGGTCATTGGTCTGGACGGCTTTGATGTAGCTCTTTGCGATATCGATGTTGGTCATTTGGTCTCTCATTTGCAGATGCTGGAACCTGCTGCGAAGTGATCCGCGGTTCATGAGAGTGGTAATAATGGGCGGCACGTCGTTCTGTCGTGGTTTATAGCCGCCGATACGTGATACTTATCGGACATAATGGCTGTGGCGGAACACGGATGACCAAAAGCCGAAAGCTGGATCAGCTCAATTACCGCCCGAGCGGGCGCGAACTGGATGTCGAGATCTTCCATTTCTCGGATTTGCGGCGCCGGCTGAGTGTCGAGCAAATCCTGGCGCTGTATCACTATTCCTTTCACACCCTGATCTGCGTCACCGAAGGGACGGTGACCCAGATGGTGGACTTCCAGCAGGTCCCCTGCGCGGCCGGCTCCCTCCTCGTGCTGCGACCCGGGCAGATTCATAGTTTTGGCAGCGATGAGGGCTGGGACGGGTGGATGGTGCTGTTCCGCGCCGAATTCCTGCCGTCGGAGACGCAGACCAATGCCGACCTGCTGCCGGTCCTCGGCCTGGATCGGCTACCCGATCATCTGTCCCTGTCCAAAGCCGATTTCGCTGCCGTGAACGAGGCGATCGCGTGCATGCAGCAGGACGCGGCGAGCGCCGCCCGGCCCAGTGATCTGCACGCCCTGCTGCGCTACGAATTGTGTGCGCTGCTCCTGCGCCTTGCCATTCTGCAGGACCAGCATATGGGCGCCGAAGTCACCCGCAGTCCGGGCTTGCAGCGCTATGCCAGGTTTCGCCGGCTGGTCGAGCAGAACTATGCCGGCTGGCATCAGGTGTCGGCCTATGCGGCCGCGCTGGGCTGCACCGAGAAAAGCCTGACGCGCGCCGCGCTGGAGGCGACAGGACAAAGCGCCAAGAGCGTCATCGCCGCGCGTATCGCGCTTGAGGCCAAGCGGCTCCTGGTCCACACCGACCGGCCCATCTACCTGATCGCCGAGGGTCTGGGCTTCGAGGAGGCTACCAATTTCGCCAAGTTCTTCAAACGCGAGGCGGAACTCACGCCGATTGCCTTTCGCCAGCGATACAAGACCTGACGGCAGTACTGCGCCGTCAGGATGGCGGCGCAGAAAACCACCTCAAGCGCCTAGGCTCGCACCAACCTTGTGCCCCGTAATGTCTCAGACGGCGTTTCGTGGAATTGGGCGCTGTAATATTTGGCGAAGCGGCCGAGGTGCCAGAAACGCCATTGCAGGGCAATTTCAGATACCGTGCGGCCGGTGCGCCCGGCCTGCAGCAGGTCACGGCGGGCGCCGTCCAGCCGCAATTGCTTGAGCCAGACACTGGCATTGATGCCCAGGGTGTTGCGCACCGTCTCGTGCAGCGACTGGTGCGTCATGCCGGTGTCGGCGGCGAGCGCGGTAATCGATAGGGGCATGTCCCCTTCCCCGCGCAGGCGGGCTTGCAGGCGCCGGAATGCGGAATAATCCGGGCTGGTGCTGGGTCCGGGCCATTCCAGCTGGGTAGAGTTGAAATAGAGGCTGGCGAGTTGCTCGATGAGGATCTCGGGCAATAGCTCGGTCAGCTCGTCAGCCGATGCCGTCGGCCCCGCCGCATTGGGCAGCAGGCCGAGCAGCCAATGCAGGCACGCTTTCATCGCGTAGCCCGACAGCACATTGAAGCCGGAGCGCACCTCCCAGCCGAGTTGGTCCGCGCGCATGGTGACCAACACGATGTCATAGCCGCCCGGACAGACAGCGACCCATTCCAGTCCGCCGGTAATGACGCTGCAGGTGACGCCACACAGGGGCATCGCGTTGATCTGCCAATGCGCATCGTCATTGACGGTGAAGGCGAAGGTGACGCTGTCCCTGGGCGTCATGATGGTTTGGGCGATGGTGGTGTTGACGCGTTCGCGCATCACCGAAATGCCCGGCATCACCAGATAGTCGACCCGCCCGTGATAGCGGTTGGGCGCCAGTTGCAGAAAACGCTGCTCCCAGCCGGGCAAGGCGGTTTCCTGTTCGGTGGCGTCGAAGAATTCAGCGGTGAAGGCTTTGGGCATGATGATCGCTATGGGCTACGCATTATCCGTAGCAGGCGCGCACAGACTGAGCAACAAACACAATTGCCTATAAATTAGCCATTCAATCGGTTTGGAGTGGATAGCGGCCGGCATGGCGCCTTCCTAGTCTGGCCTCCGACGATTGGAGACCCATGGCATGATCAAACCCAAGCTGCTTGCTGCCAGTGCGCTGTGCTGCGCCACCATGCTGACTTTTCCCGTGATGGCGCAGGAGGCCGAATTCGTTCCCGAGACGTTTTCGGTGAAGGAAGCCATCGAGCCGGGACCCAATATTTTCGTGGGCAAGCAGGAATGGGGCGGGGCCAGCTCGATCGAGGTTTATTCGGCTGATGACCTGACCAACAAGGGCAATATGACGGCGGGCGCCATCATCCAATTGCTGGTCGCGCCCGATGGCAAGACGGCCTATGCGCAGTCGACTTTCATGAAGCGCTATACCTATGGCCCGATCGAGCAAGTGCTCAACGTCTATGACGTGAACACCCTCTCCATCACCAAGGAAATCCTGCTGCCGGGCAAGGCCGCCATGGTCGCCGCCTATGAACCGCTGCTGGCGCAAAGCGCCGATGGCAAGTTCGTCTATGTGCAGAACGCGACGCCAGCGACCTCGGTGACCGTAGTGGATGTGGCCGCCGGCAGCGTGGTGCAGGAAGTGGCGACGCCGGGGTGCTGGGGCATCTACCCCTCGCTCGAGGGTCACAGTTTCTCGTCGATCTGTGGCGATGGCACCTTTGCCAGCTTTGATGTGGGCGCCGATGGCGCGACCGCGGAAAAGACCATCAGCGCGAAAATCTTCGACGCCGACACCGACCCGATCTTTGTCGCCTCCGACCGCATCGGCACCGATCTGGCCTTCATCTCCTATCACGGCAATGTCTATCTGCTGTCGGATGCCACCGGCACCATCACCCAGACCGACAAGTTCTCGATCACTGAGGGCCAGGCCGAGGGTTGGGCGCCGGGCGGCTACAATCTGCTCACCTACAATGATGCCAATGGCGTGTTGTTCGTGACCATGCATGCCGAGGCCTATGACGGCAGCCACAAGAACGCATCCGAGGAAATCTGGGCCTATGACGTCAAGGCGCGCAAGGCGCTCTACCAGTCTGCGGCGCACGGCCTGATCTCGATCAAAGTCACCGATGGCGAAGTCCCGGTGCTGTTCGGGCTCAATGAGGAAGAGAGCACCGTGGTGCGCTATGCCGTCGATCCAGAGGCCAGGTTTGCGCTCAAGGAGACCGGATCGGGTGACGGCACCGGCTTTGCCACCGTCGTCGTGGCAGGTCCATGATGGAGGCGGCCTGGACAAGCCTGGTCGCGGCGACGGCAACGGCGTTCATCGCCCTGCTGTTCGCCCGGGCGGCCTGGCACAAACTCTCCGACTTCACGGCGTTCACTGGCTTCGTTGCCGACTATGATCTGATGCCCGCCGGCCGGGTGAACCTTGCCGCAATGGTGCTGGCGGGCCTCGAAGTCCTGGTCGTCGTCGTGCTGCTCACGCCGGGCGGCAACATGTTCGGCGCGATACTCGCTATCGCCCTGCTTGGGCTTTATGCGACCGGCATGGGTATCAACATCAATCGGGGCCGCGACCGCATCGAATGCGGCTGTGGTGGCGCGGTGCAGCCGCTGGGCTGGCAATTGGTGGGCCGCAATGGCGTGCTCGCCGCCATCGCTGCGCTGTGCCTGGTCGGTTCGCCCTATGCGCTCTCGCTCAGCGAGGCAGCGGCAGCGCTGGTCAGCGGCTTCATCCTGTGGGTGGGCTACCTGCTGATCGAGCAGATCATGGCCACCACTGCCGTCATGCGGCTGCGGCGCTGAGGCGCGGAAACAAGGACAATGGAAATGAATGCACTCATCCTCGCAGTTGGCGTCCTCTGGGTCGTCGTGCTCTGCCTTATCGTCGCGCTGTTCGCCATGGCCCGCCAGATCGGCGTGCTCTATGAACGCGTCTCGCCCATGGGCGCCTTGGTCAATGATGCCGGCCCGCGCATCGGCGATATGACCCCGCTGTTCAGCCTGCCCAGCCTGACGGGCGGCACTGTGGCCATCGGTCCGCGGCCCGATCGTTCGACGCTGGTGTTCTTCCTTTCGCCCACCTGCCCGGTCTGCAAGAAGCTGCTGCCCATCCTGCGCTCGGTGCGCCAGGCCGAAGGCCAGTGGCTCGATGTGGTGCTAGCCAGCGATGGCGAGGTGGCCAAGCATCAGCGCTTCATCGAAACGGCGGATCTGGGCAGCTTCCCCTATGTGGTGTCGAGCGACCTGGGCGTGTCCTATCGCGTCTCGCGCCTGCCCTTTGCCGTGCTGCTCGACAATCGCGGTGTCATCCGCGCCAAGGGCCTGGTCAACAATCGCGAGCAGCTGGAAAGCCTGTTCAACGCCAAGGAAATGGGCGTCGACTCGATCCAGAGCTTCCTCGACAGCCCCGCCCCCGCCAATAGCTGAGCCCTAAGGAGTACCTTCAATGGCAATGATCGACACTATCTTTGAATGGCTCGACCGGGGTGCCGAAAAGAGCAGCCGCCGCATCGCCCAAGGCACCGGCCGGCGGAGCTTCCTCACCAAGGCGGGCGCCGCCATGCTGGGGGGAAGCCTGCTGCCCATGTTGCCCTTCGACCGCAATTTCGGCCAGGCCTTTGCGCAGGAAGGCGCCTCCGCCGATGGCGACCAGACTTCGTGCGATTACTGGCGTTATTGCGCGCTGGACGGCAATCTCTGCAACGAATGCGGCGGCACGCTCAACCAGTGCCCGCCGGGCTCGGAAGCGTCCAAGGTCTCCTGGGTGGGCACGTGCCGCAATCCCAATGACGAGAAAGATTACCTCGTCTCCTACAATGATTGCTGCGGCAAGGCGACTTGCGCCGGCTCGTTCTGCTTCACCTCCGAAGGCGAGCGCCCTGGCTATCGCATGGGGCTCTACAACGACATCAACTGGTGCATGGCCAATGATTCCAAGGGCTATCACTGCACCGTGGCCGTGCTGGTCGGGCTGGCCGATGCATAAAGGCCTTGTCGTAACGCTGGCGCTTGCACTGCTCGCCGCGCCTGCCCATGGGCAGGATGCGGCGGGGCAGACAGCCTTCGCCGATACCTGCGGCGCCTGCCACATGGCGGATGGCAGCGGCTCGCCGGGCCTGGCGCCACCACTCAACGATGCGGCGCTCTGGCAGACGCTGGGCGACCAGAGCGGGCGCTATGTCACCGGGGTGATCCTGAGCGGGCTCACCGGCAGGATCGAAGCCGGCGGGCAGACCTATGTGGGTCTTGCCATGCCGACGCATAATTGGCTGGGGGACGAGGAGATCGTCGCCATCGCCAATTACCTGCTGGCCGACATTAATGGCCTGCCGCCTTCGGTCGATGCCGCGCTGGTTGCCGAATTGCGCGCGGCAGTGCCCAGCCACGCTGACTTGCGGGCCATGCGCAAAGGTAGCCAATGAAATCTCTGCGCGCCTTTGCCTTGCTCGGCCTGCTGGCGACATCGCCCGCAGCCGCGCAGGAGCGCTCGCCCCACGCCAATTACATCCTGCGCTGCGCCGGGTGCCATGCCATGGATGGCTCGGGACATCCGGTGGGTGGCATCCCCGATTTTCGTAACCTGGTGGGCGCCTTTGCCCGCGATGAAACCGGGCGCACCTATCTGATGCATGTGCCCGGCGTGATTGGCGCCAGCTTGTCCGACACTGAAATCGCGGCGGTGCTCAACTACATCATGGACAATTGGGGCGGCGAGTCCGTGCCTGCCGATTTCGTTCCGTTCACGGGTATCGAAGTCAGCACGCTACGCGCCAAGACTATTGGCGATGTCGTTACCTATCGGCGCAAACTGGTCGAAACTCTTACCGAGCAGGGCATTGCCACAGCGGGCTATCCCTGGCCTTAACGCGACAAGCGTCGCATGCCGGCGCCATTGCCAAGAATATCGGCGACCGCACACCACCTGCCCAATCGGTGTGCAGCCAGCCGATCTTCTAGCCGCCAGCACCGCAAAACCGGCCTAAAATCCCCGATATCAGGCCAAAAACACTTGGCACGTGCCTTGCATCATGTCTGGCGAGTTGGGTGCTAGGGTTCCGGCGTCGTCATGACGCGTCTGGTCCGAGAGCCACCCGCCGGCACGGGAGCAATCGTGTCGGACACGGCGGGACAAAAGCCCGGGAGACCTCGTAAGCCAAGGGATTGGCTCGATGGTTTCTGCCGATCCCTTTTTGTGACTACGCAAAGGGGATCTGACATGACGAAACTGTCCAAATTTCTCGTTACGGCATTGCTGGCTTCGACACTGGGTTTCGGCGCAACGCTGCCCGCACTCGCCCAGGCCAAGACCGATTTCAAGGTCGCCTGGTCGATCTATGTCGGCTGGATGCCCTGGGGCTATGCCGCCGACAATGGCATCGTGCAGAAATGGGCCGACAAATACGGCATCACTATCGAGGTCACCCAGTTCAACGACTATGTGGAGTCGATGAACCAATACACCGCCGGCGCCTATGACGCGGTGACCCTGACCAATATGGATGGTCTCTCCATTCCCGCTGCTGGTGGCGTCGACACCACCGCCGTGATCATCGGCGACTTCTCCAACGGCAATGACGCCGTCATCCTCAAGGACCAGACCGAGCTGGCCGCCATCAAGGGGCAGCCGGTCAACCTCGTCGAATTCTCCGTCTCCCATTACCTGCTCGCCCGGGCACTTGAAAGCGCCGGGATGAGCGAGCGCGACGTCAATGTGGTCAATACCTCCGACCCCGACATGGTCGGCGCCTTCCAGACGCCTGACGTGACCGCCATGGTCACCTGGAACCCCATGGTTTCCGAAATCCTCGCTTTGCCCGACGCCACCAATGTCTTCAACAGCGCCGATATTCCCGGCGAAATCATCGACCTGATGGTCGCCAATACCGACGTGCTCGCGGCCAATCCCGATTTCGGCAAGGCGCTGGTCGGCATCTGGTATGACACGATGGCGGTCATGACTGCCGACACACCGGAAGGCGCCGCCGCGCGGCAGGCCATGGGCGTTGCCTCGGGCACCGACCAGGCCGGTTTCGAGGCTCAGCTTGCCGCCACCAAGCTGTTCCCCACGCCAGCGGAGGCCATCGCCTTCACCACCGCGCCCGAGCTTGCCACCACCATGGATCGCGTCCGCACCTTCCTGTTCGACAAGGGCCTGCTCGGCTCCGGCGCGCCCTCGGCCGATGTCATCGGCATCGAACTGCCCGACGGCACCGTGCTGGGCGACGCCGCCAACGTGAAACTCCGATTCACCGCCAGCTACATGAGCATGGCCGCCGACGGCGCCCTCTGAACCGGACCGGGCCGGCTTTTGGCCGGCCCACAGACGGAGCCCACACCATGCGTTGGATCAATACCAAACCCGGGCCGGCCATGCGGCTGATGCTCATGCTCGCGCCCTTCGTGCTGCTGGTCATTGCCTATGGCATGGGCTCGGCGGCGCGGCTGGCCGATAATCCCAGCGACAAATTGCTACCCGCATTGGCGAGCCTCACCGACGCCATCAACCGCATGGCCTTCACGCCCGACGTTCGCACCGGCGAATATCTGATGTGGGTCGATACCACAGCCAGCCTCTCCCGCCTGCTCTGGGCGCTGGGCATCTCCACCGCCATCGCCCTGCTGTTCGGCGTGATCGTGGGCATGTTCCCCTATATCAGGGCGCTGCTGGCCCCGTTCATCGCCACCATCTCCATGGTGCCGCCACTGGCCCTCTTGCCCATTCTCTTCATCGTGCTGGGCCTAGGCGAAGCGGCCAAGATCACGCTGATCGTCATCGGCGTCGCCCCGGCCATGATCCGCGACCTCGCCCTCAAGGTCATCGAGCTGCCGCGCGAGCAGATCATCAAGGCCGAAACGCTGGGCGGTTCCTCCTGGCAGATCGCCCTGCGCGTGGTCCTGCCGCAAACTCTGCCCCGGCTGCTCACCTGCCTGCGCCTGCAACTGGGCCCCGCCTGGCTCTTCCTCATCGCCGCCGAAGCCATCTCGGCGGATTCCGGGCTCGGCTACCGCATCTTCCTCGTCCGTCGGTATCTGTCGATGGACGTGATCTTCCCCTATGTGGCCTGGATCACCTTGCTCGCCATCATCATGAATTTCGCGCTCGATCGGCTGCGCATCGCCATCTTCCCCTGGTCCAATCTGGAGCGGCAGTGATGAGCACTATCGTTCTCGACAATGTCTGGAAGGAATATGGCGACCAGATCGTGCTGGAAAAGGTCTCGCTGACCATCGCTTCCCGCGCCTTCGTCGCCCTGGTCGGCCCCTCCGGCTGCGGCAAGACCACGTTCCTCAAAATGCTGCTGGGCGAAGAAGCCCCCACGCGCGGCGCCATCACCCTCGATGGCACCCCGCTGGTAGCCGAGCCCGGCCCCGATCGTGGCGTGGTCTTCCAGCGCTATTCGGTGTTTCCGCACCTCACCGTGCTGGGCAATGTGCTGTTGGGCAAAGCCTTTACCGGCTCCAAAGTCGCCGCCCGCCTGTTCGGCGCCAGCAAGCGCGCTGCCATCGAGGAAGCCCGCCAGCTCATCGCCGATGTTGGCCTTGCCGGCTCCGAAGACAAATATCCCGCCCAGCTCTCCGGCGGCATGCAACAGCGCCTCGCTCTCGCCCAGGCGCTGATCATGAAGCCCAAAGTGCTGTTGCTCGACGAACCGTTCGGCGCGCTCGATCCCGGCATTCGCGCCGAAATCCACGTGCTGATGAAGCGCCTCTGGCACGAGACCGAACTCACCGTCGTCATGGTCACCCATGACATGCGCGAGGCCTTCACCCTGGGCACCCGCGTCATCGCCTTCGAGCGCCCGCGGGACCGTCCCGAAGAACGCGAGCGCTATGGCGCCCTGCTTAGCCGCGACATCGACATCTGGCCGCCACGCATTGCTGGCGAGCCCTCCATTTTTGCACCCGACCGGGACGACCCGGTCATGCCCTTGGGTCTTGTCCAGGACGACCTGGCGCCAACACAAGGAGACACTCCATGAGCCGTACGCCCGACCAGATCGCCGCCGACCGCGCGCGCTATGAAGAGCACCAGCGCAAGGGCCTGCAAAACGCCCCCAAGGCCTTGCCCGCCCCCAGCGCCATCCCAGCCGCACCAATAGCCAATCCCATCCACACCGAAACCGTGCCCGGCGGCTGGTACTGGTCCACCAACCTCAGGGCCGGCGACACGATCCGCATCGCCCAGGATCAGGGCCCCTCGGCCGTGGCCATGATCGCCTGGAGCCTTGCCGACACCAGCGAGCGCCTCAACCTGCCCGACACCGTCAAAGTGCAATGGACCACCGCCATCGCCAAGGGCCGCGTGCTGTTTTCCGATATGGGCCGCGTCATGTTCTCGGTCACCGAGGCGGCCTCATCCGCCCATGATGGCCTGGTCGGTGGCTCCAACGCCGCCTCCAACACCCGCTATTCCGGCGACACGCGCAATACGCGCGACAATTTCGTCCTCGTCGCCGGCAAGCTGGGGCTGGATCGTCGCGACATCCCCTCGGCGCTCACCTTCTTCGCCCCTGTCCGCGTCACCGCCGACGGCGCTTTCGTCTGGCGCGAGGACATGCGCCAGCCCGGCGACTATGTCGAACTGCGCGCCGAGATGGACCTGCTCATCGCCCTCTCCAATTGCCCGCACCCGCTCGATCCCAACCCCGCCTATGACCCCAATCCGGTGACCGTCACCCGCTTCCGCCTGCCCGTGCCCGCCGACGACCTCTGCCGCACTGCCACCGCCGAAGCCATTCGTGGCTTTGAAAACAACACCATGCAGCTGGCTTGAGGGGGACACACAGATGAGCAGTCAGGAACACTTCATCCCCGCCGAAAAGCCCTGGTCCGGCATTGTCCGCAGGGGCCAGACCATCCGCATTATCGACAGCGAAGGCCAGCAGGCCGTCGATACCCTGTTCTACAAGGCCGACGACTTCTCCGAGCGTTATAGCGGCCAGGATACCCTGCGCGTCCAGGGCAGCGCCTATGTCGGCATCGGCACACGCATCATCAGCAATGAAGGCAATGTCATGCTGGTGGTGACCGCCGATAGCTGCGGCCGCCACGACACTTCGGCGGGCGCCTGCTCCTGCGAAAGCAACACTGTCCGCTTCGGCCACGACACCAAATATCTCCACGCCTGCCGCGACAATTTTCTGCTCGAAGTCACCAAGCACGGCATGGGCAAGCGCGACATCGTCCCCAACATCAACTTCTTCATGAACGTGCCCATCGAGCCCTCCGGTCAGATGACCATCGTCGACGGCCTCTCCGCCCCCGGCGACCATGTCGAACTGCGGGCCGAAATGGACGTCCTCTGCGTCATCTCCAACTGCCCGCAAGTGAACAACCCCTGCAACGGGTTCAACCCGACGCCGATCAAGGTCGTGATTTCGGGGGATGCTGCATGATCTTGCACCGTATAGCCGCAGATCGCGCCTGCGGGGGGCACTGAACCATGTTCACCAAAGTCCTCATCGCCAATCGCGGCGAAATCGCCGTGCGCGTCATCAAAACCCTGCGCCGCATGGACATCGCCTCGGTCGCCGTCTATTCCGACGCCGACCGCTTCACCAAGGCCGTCTCGCTCGCCGATGAAGCCGTCCGTCTCGGCCCGGCGCCCGCCAGCGAGAGCTATCTCGATATCGACGCCGTCATCGCCGCCTGCAAATCCACCGGCGCCCAGGCGGTCCATCCCGGCTACGGCTTTCTCAGCGAAAATATCGGTTTCGCCGAACGCCTCGCCGCCGAAGGCATCGCCTTTATCGGACCGACGCCGGCCAATATCAAAGCCTTTGGCCTCAAGCACACTGCCCGCGAACTGGCCAAGGCCAGCGGCGTGCCCCTGCTGCCGGGCACGGACCTGCTGACCAGTGCCGCCGAAGCCCTGTCTGCGGCCGAAACCGTCGGCTACCCCGTCATGCTTAAAAGCACGGCCGGCGGCGGCGGTATCGGTATGCAACTCTGCGCCGACGCCCCCGCCCTCGCTGCCGCCTTCGACAGCGTGCAGCGCACCGCCACGGCCAGCTTTGGCGACGCCCGCGTCTATATCGAGCGCTTCGTCTCCGATGCCCGCCACGTCGAAGTGCAGATTTTCGGCGACGGCAAAGGCCGCGTCATCGCCCTGGGCGAACGCGACTGCTCCCTCCAGCGCCGCAACCAGAAAGTCGTCGAGGAAACCCCCGCGCCCGGCCTCTCCGACGCCACCCGCGCCCGCCTCCACAAAGCCGCCACCGATCTCGGCGCTGCCGTCGCCTACGCCTCGGCCGGCACGGTGGAATTCATCTACGATCCGGTCCGCGAGGACTTCTATTTCCTCGAGGTCAATACGCGCCTGCAGGTCGAGCACCCCGTTACCGAAGCGGTATTCGGCATCGACCTCGTCGAATGGATGATCCGCCAGGCCGCCGGCGAAGACCCCATAGCGGCAGCCGGCCCCCTCACCCCCAAAGGCGCCGCCATCGAAGTGCGCCTCTACGCCGAAATCCCCCACGCCAATTTCCAGCCCAGCGCGGGCCTGCTGACCGAAGTGCGCTTTTCCGACACTGCCCGCATCGACACCTGGATCGAGACCGGCACCGAGGTCACCCCCTATTACGACCCCATGCTCGCCAAGATCATCGTGGCCGGGGCCGACCGCCCCACCGCCATCGCCAACCTGCGCGCCGCGCTCAAAGACACTTCGATCACCGGCATCGAAACCAACCTCGCCTATCTGCGCGCTATCGCCGCCTCAGACCTGCTCGCCAGCGGCAAGGTGGCCACCACCGCGCTCAAGGACTTCGCCTTCATCCCCGATGTCATCGAAGTCCTTGCCCCCGGCGCGCAATCAAGCCTGCAGGAACTGCCCGGGCGTCTGGGCCTCTGGCATGTCGGCGTGCCGCCGAGCGGCCCCATGGACGAGCGCTCCTTCCGCCACGCCAACCGCCTCGTCGGTAACGCCGACGTTACGGCTGCGCTCGAACTCACTGTGGCCGGCCCGACCCTGCGCTTCCATGCGCCCGCCGGTATCGCATTGGCCGGCGCCGCCATGCCGATGAAGCTCGACGGTCAGCTCGTCGCTCACAACACGGCAATCGCCGTCGCAGCGGGCCAAACCCTGAGCATCGGAGCCATCGACGGCCCCGGCCAACGTAGCTACCTCGCCGTGTCCGGCGGTTTCGCGGCTCCCGTAGTCCTCGGCTCCCGCGCCACATTCGGCCTCGGCCAATTCGGCGGCCACGCCACCGGCACGCTCAAAGCCGGCCAAGTGCTCCACCTCGCCCGCGCGGAACAGCCAGCCACCCAGCCCGCCAACGCGCCGGCGCCCCTGTCCCGCCATTGGGATGTCGGCGTGCTCTATGGCCCCCATGGCGCGCCGGACTTCTTCCTCGACACTGATATCGAAACCCTCTTCGCCACCGATTACGAGGTCCATTTCAACAGCGCCCGCACCGGCGTCCGCCTCATCGGCCCCGCTCCAAAATGGGCCCGCACCGATGGCGGCGAAGCGGGCCTGCACCCCTCAAACCTGCACGATAACGCCTATGCCATCGGCGCCATCGATTTCACCGGCGACATGCCCATCATCCTGGGCCCCGATGGCCCGAGCCTGGGCGGCTTCGTCTGCCCCGCCGTCATTGCCCGCGACGAACTCTGGAAAATGGGCCAGTTCAAGCCCGGCGACACGATCCGGTTCCGGCCCCTCGCCCGCCCCGACGATCCGATTGCCGCGCCTGCCATCCAGCGCCCGGATATCGACACCGGCTCGGCCATTCTCGCCCGCACCGACGATGGTCCCGTGCCGGTCGTTTATCGCCGCCAGGGCGACGACAATCTGCTGGTCGAGTATGGCGACATGTCCCTCGATATCGCGCTGCGTTTGCGCGTGCATCTGCTGATGGAATCCATTCAGCGCGACGGCAAAATCGGAGCTATCGACCTCACGCCCGGCATCCGCTCGCTGCAGATCCACTATGACGGCACCGCCATGTCGCGCAGCCGCCTGCTGGGTTTGCTGGGGGAAATCGAAAAGTCCCTCCCCGCCGCCGAAGAGGTGGTCGTTCCCAGCCGCATCGTGCACCTGCCCTTGTCCTGGAACGACCCGGACATTCAGCTGGCGATGCAGAAATACCAGGAATTGGTGCGCCCCAACGCCCCTTGGTGCCCGGACAATATCGAGTTCATCCGCCGCATTAACGGGCTAGACAGTGTCGACACCGTCAAGCAGACCATCTTCGACGCCAGCTATCTCGTGCTCGGCCTGGGCGACGTGTATCTTGGCGCGCCGGTCGCCACCCCGGTCGATCCGCGCCATCGCCTCGTCACCACCAAATACAACCCCGCCCGCACCTGGACGCCCGAAAATGCCGTCGGCATTGGCGGGGCCTATATGTGCATCTACGGCATGGAAGGCCCGGGCGGATATCAGCTGTTCGGCCGCACCATTCAGGTCTGGAACACCTGGCGCTCGACACCCGCCTTCCAGCCGCAAAAGCCCTGGCTGCTCAATTTCTTCGACCAGGTCCGCTTCTTCCCCGTCGATCATCAGGAGCTGGCCGAAGCCCGCGCCGCCTTCCCGCATGGCGCCTATCCCATCCGCATCGAGGAGACAAAATTCTCCTATGCCGACTATGCGCGTGACCTTGCGGCAAATGCCAACAGCATCACCGCCTTCAAGACCCGCCAGCAAGCCGCCTTCGACGCCGAACGCAATCGCTGGAAGGCTGAGGGCCTCGATAGCTTCGTCGCCGACGACGCCGGCAATGGCGCTTTGGAGGGCGATATCCCGGCCGGATGCTTCGGCGTCGGCAGCACCGTCCCCGGCAATATCTGGAAAATCCTAGTCGAAGACGGCGCCGCGGTCGCCGAGGGCGACGCCGTCGCGATCATTGAATCCATGAAAATGGAAATCACCGTCACTGCCCACGCCGCCGGCCGCGTCCGCGATGTGCGCGCGGCCCCTGGCCGCAATGTCAAAACCGGCGATGTCATCGTCGTTCTGGAGGAAATCTGATGCTGCCGATCGTGCTGGACCTGGCCACTCTCAAAGCCCTCTACGCAGAGCGGAAGGCGACCCCGCTCGACATCATCCAAGCCGTCATCGAACGCCGCGCCGCCTGGCCCGACAAGGCCGTTTTCATCACGCCCGTCAGTGACGAAGCCCTCCGCTCGGCCGCCCAGACCCTGATGGTCGAACACCCCGAGCCCAATAGCCTGCCGCTCTGGGGTATCCCCTTCGCGGTCAAGGACAACATCGACGTGGCGGGCCTGCCCACCACAGCCGCCTGCCCCGCCTTCGCCTACCAGCCCACAGCCGACGCCACCGTCGTCGCCCGCCTGCGCGCCGCCGGCGCCATCGTCATCGGCAAGACCAATCTCGATCAATTCGCTACCGGCCTCAACGGCACCCGCTCGCCCCATGGCGCGCCACGCTCCGTCTTCGATGCCGACTATGTTTCAGGCGGCTCCAGCTCGGGCTCGGCGGTCACCGTCGCCGCCGGCTTCGCGACCTTCTCCTTAGGCACCGACACAGCCGGCTCCGGCCGCGTCCCCGCCATGTTCAACAACCTTGTCGGCATCAAACCAACGCCGGGCCTATTGCCCAATACCGGCGTGATCCCCGCCTGCAAAAGCATTGATTGCGTCACCATTTTCGCCGCAACCGTGGGCGATGGCGTCGCCATCCGCAAAGTGGCCGAAGGCTTCGACGCGGCCGATCCCTTCTCCCGCCGCGCCACTTGGGCCAACCTGCCCACCACCAGCCTGCGCGTCGGCGTGCTCGATGGCGCCGAGCGCGAATTCTTCGGCAATGCCGAGGTCGAAAAACTCTATGACGCCGCCATAGAGAATGCCCGCGTCCTGGGCGCCACCATCGTCCCCTTCGACTATGCCCCGTTCCGCGAAGCCGCGGCCCTGCTCTATGACGGCCCCTGGGTCGCCGAGCGCCTGGCTGCTGTCGAAGATTTCTTCGCCAGCAACGAGGCCGATTTCGACCCCACCGTCCGCGCCATCATCGCCGGCGCCAAGGGCAAGACGGCCGTCGAGGCCTTCAACGGCAAGTACCGGCTTGAGGAATTGCGCCGCATCACCGAGGCCGAATGGGCCAAGGCCGATATGCTGCTGCTCCCTACATCGCCCACCACCTATACCGTCGCTGAAATGCAGGCCGACCCGATCCGCCGCAATTCCCATTTCGGGCGCTACACCAATTTCGTCAATCTGCTCGATTGCGCCGCCATCGCCATTCCGGCGGGCTTCGACAACGCCGGTCATCTGCCTGCCGGCGTCACTCTCGTCGCCCCCGCCTTCACCGACGATGCATTGGCTCCGCTTGCCGACGCCCTGCACCGCCGCGCCGCCAGCGGCATGGGCCGCGACAAGGCTGCAATCCTGCCCGAAGCCAGCAAGGTTCCCGCCGCCCCCGACGCCTTCATCCCCATTGCCGTTGTCGGCGCTCATCTGAGTGGCATGCCGCTCAATCACGAACTGACCGGACCCGGCGGACGCCTGCTCAAAACCTGCCGCACCGGGGGCGATTATCAACTCTTCGCCCTGCCCGGCACCGTCCCGCCCAAGCCCGGCATGGTCCAGAAACCCGGCTTCGCTGGGGCCGGCCTCGAAGTCGAAGTCTGGGCGCTCCCGGCCGCCGCTTTCGGCCAATTTGTTGCCCGCATCCCCGCCCCGCTCGGCATCGGCAAGATCAGCCTCGACGATGGCAGCAAGGTTTCAGGCTTCCTCTGCGAAGCCCATGCCGTAGCTGGCGCGCAGGACATCACCCATCACGGCGGCTGGCGCAATTTCATCGCCTCCCGCACCTGAACAAGGAGACCAAAATGCTGACCTGGCTCGCTAAACTCCGCCACCTTATCCAGCAGGGACTGATCGCCCGCATCGAGGCTGTCGGCTCCCGCTCCAAACGCTGAGAACCCTTACTGGCCGCATGCCCCCTAGTAGGTCGTGCGGCCGCCGGAGAGGTCGAAGACGCTGGCGGTGGTGAAGCTATTATCCTTGCTGACCAGCCAGGCGACCATGGCGGCGGCTTCCTCGACCTCGAGGAACCGGCCGCGGGGAATGCGGACCAGCATGTAGTCGATGAATTCCTGGGTCAGCGTTTCCAGGATGCGCGTCTTGGCGGTGGCCGGGGTGATGGCGTTGACGGCAATATCGAACTTGGCCAGCTCCTTGCCCAGCGATTTGGTGAGGCCGATCACGCCCGCCTTGGCGGCGGAATAGGCAGACAGGTTGGGATTGCCCTCCTTGCCGGCGACCGAGGAGATGTTGACGATGCGCCCGTAATTGCGGGCTTTCATCGATGGGATCACCACCTTGTTGACGTAGAACGTGCCGTTAAGATTGATCTCGATGACGCGGCGCCATTCTTCGGGATCATAGTCTTCAAGGCTGGCATTGCTGCCGGCGATGCCGGCTGAATTGACCAGGATCGACACTGGGCCGATTTCGGCCTCGACCTGGGCGTGGGCGGCGGCGAGGCCGCTGAGGTCGGTGATATCAACGACTTTTCTGAACGCCCCCTCGCCCAGTGCGGCAACAGCCTTGTCGAGCGCTGCGGCGTCGCGATCCCACAGGCTCACCTTGGCGCCGGAAGCCAGCATGCGGTGCGCCATGGCAAAACCCAGCCCTTGGGCGCCGCCGGTGATCACGGCGACCTGGCCATTCAAATCGATCTGGTTCATCTTGGAAAAGGCTTTCTGCTCAAATAGTTGCGACATTGGCGGCCCACGATGGTTGCGCCGCAACCGGCGCATCGCAGACTCACTGGCGCCCCTCCTCAGGCGGCGCTTCATGCAGACAAGCTATCGCTCTATCGCAGCGCTTAGAAGTCAAAACCCATCTGCGAGAGCGGCGGAGATTTGCGTGGCTTGGCCGGCGCTGGCGTGTCTGTCACGACTTCTACCACCGGATCAGGAACGGGTGCCGGCGCGGGCTTGGCCACCGGGGCAGATACGGCTTTTTTCGCCGGAGCCGGCGCCAGCTTGTCCAGCCATTTGCGCACTGGTGCCAAGCGCTTGGCCTGCAAGGCATAGTGGTTTTCCCGACCCGACTTTTCCTCGCGGATCAGTCCGGCCTCGCGCAACACCCGCAGATGGCGCGAAATGGCCGGACGGCTGATGTCGAATTCGGCGGCGAGGCGGTGGACCGGCGAAGGCCCGACTTGCAGCAATTCGATGATGCGGCAGCGCGTCGGATCGGCCAGCGCGATAAAGATGGAAACAGGGGCCATAATTCTCTCGGTATCGAAGCCCGTCTAAGTAACCCAGACGTTACCCGTCAAGCCGGAACCGCTTGAAGTAGCAGCTTGTTCACCGGAACGATGTCTTTGCCCTAGTAAGGCCTTGACCATGCGATAGTCTTCAATCTGCGGGCGCGATGCCGGCGAGGAACCTTGACGCGTGCAGACGACATTAAAGCCGACCTATTCATGGTGGAGCCGCCAGCAGCGGCCCTATACGATTGCCGAACTGGTGGTCGACTGTGTCGTCCATGTGCTGGGCTTGGTGGTCGCGGTTGCGCTTGGCTCCATCCTGCTGGCCTATGCCACGACCCTCACGGCGCCCGAGGCAGTGCCCGCGCTATCGCTCTATGTCGGTACGCTGATCGCCCTGTTGGGCGTGTCGCTGGCCTATAATATGTGGCCGGTTTCGCCGATCAAACGAGTTCTGGCGCGTTTCGACCAGGCGGCTATCTTCCTTTTCATCGCAGGGACTTACACGCCGTTCCTTGCGGTCATCGGCGGCACCACGACCGGCATGGTGATGACCAGTTTCGTCTGGGGCGCCTCCCTTGTCGGCGTCGCCCTCAAGCTGATCGTGCCGCAGCGCTTCGGGCGGCTTGCCATCGTGCTCTATCTGGCCATCGGCTGGAGCGGCATCCTGGTGTTTCAGTCCCTGGCGCAGACGCTGCCCGCCAGCACGATGTGGCTGATATTGGCCGGCGGCGTGGTCTATTCCTTGGGGATCGTGTTCCACCTGTGGGAACGGCTGAAGTTCCAGAATGCCCTGTGGCACGTTTTCGTAGTCACCGGCGCGAGCCTGCATCTATGGGCCGTGCTCGATTGCATGGTGATCCACCGGCTCTAATTGGCTGCGGCGGGCACTCCGACCCTGGGATGGTCCATCGTGTCGCCTGCCTTGAGCCCGATTTCCACGGAACGGCCGCCGGGAATTTCCAACACGAATTGCACCGGCCCATCGGACGGAATGCCCGTCGGATCATGCGGGCGCGCATTGACGTGGATATTCTTCACCACGCCTTTGGCATCCACGAAAATCATGTCGAGCGGGATGAAGGTGTTGCGCATCCAGAATGACACCGGCTGCTCGCCTTTGAAATCGAACAGCATGCCGGCGTCATCGGCCAGTTCCTGGCGATACATCAGCCCCTGCGCGCGGCTTTCCGGCGTGTCGACCACTTCCACGTTGAACTTGTAGTCCCCGGTCGCGGAATGCAGCACCAGCTTGCCTTCGTCGCTGCAGGCGGTCAGGGGCGCCGCCGCGAGAAGCACGGCCATGGCAATGCCGGCCCGGCGCAGGGTGGAGCCGATCCGATGGGCAGACAGAGTCATGCTGAAATTCCTAGTGCGAGGACGGTGCGTCGCCCCAATTATCAGGCCGGATTTCGGCGACCATAAGGCCCTTGGGGCCATTGCCGTAGCGCACCAGCACGAATTGGCCCGGACGCAGCTCGGTAATGCCGAAGCGGCGCAGCGTTTCCATATGCACGAAAATGTCGGGTGTGCCCTCGCCGGCCGACAGGAAGCCGAAGCCGCGAATGCGGTTGAACCACTTTACCTCGAGCCGAACCATGCCCGAGGTCGGCTCGACCACGACATGGGTGCGCGGCGCCGGCATTTGCGCGGGGTGGCGGGCGGTGGAATCATCCATGGAAACAATGCGGAAGGCTTGGAGGCCACCGGGGCGGTTGAGCGCCTCAACGACGATCCGCGCGCCCTCATGGGCGGTCTGGTAGCCCTCGCGGCGGAGGCAGGTGACGTGCAGCAGCACATCGGCCATGCCATTGTCGGGAACGATAAAGCCAAAGCCCTTGCCGGCGTCGAACCATTTGATGGCGCCGGTGATCTCGATCGTATCGAGGCCCGCTTCGCCTGGCTGAACCGACATGTCGGAACGGTCGCTCGCGCTGCCGTCACCCGATTGGGTTACGGGCTGATCGCCGTCGCCGCTGAACTTGGCCCCCATAGTCCCAAAGCCCTTTAAATACTCGACTCGCTACTGCGAGGTACTCCACACCGAAGCACTCTGGCCGATTCAGCGCCAAAAGTTAAGAAGGTGTTGCGATTTTGTTTAACCGCGGCGGATCACGGCGCCGGTTGCGGCGGGGCGGCATGCTTGGTAGGCCAAGGTCCAACGGTTTTTGCCCAGGAGAAATGCCATGCAGTTTCTGCACACCATGGTTCGCGTTACCAATGTCGAGGATAGTCTTCGCTTTTATTGTCAAGGGCTTGGCCTGGAGGAAGTGCGGCGGACGGAGAATGAAAAGGGGCGGTATACGCTGATTTTCCTGCGGGCGCCGGGCGATGCGGGCGGCGAAGTGGAGCTGACTTATAATTGGGACCCCGAGGAATATACCGGCGGCCGCAATTTCGGGCACCTGGCCTATCGGGTGAAGGATATTTATAAGCTTTGCCAGCATCTTGCGGATATGGGCGTCACCATCAACCGGCCGCCGCGCGATGGCCATATGGCATTCGTACGCTCGCCGGACGGGATTTCGGTGGAGCTGATTCAGGAGGGCACTCTGCCCCCGCAAGAGCCATGGCTATCGATGCCAAACACCGGAAAATGGTAACGGACTGCTAACGCCGACGCGCGTTAAAGCTAAGGTTTCGCTAACCATCCGGGTTAGCCGCAGGTTAGCGAAACCGATCGTATTTTAGAGACTTCACAGGACCGAGCATTGCCTGTTGCGAATTTGCAACGGACCAGTCCCAGGAAGTCGCCGATGCACCCCCTCCTCCGCCCCATTGCCGCTGCCGTGGTTTGTTCGCTCACTTTGGGCGCCTGCGTGCCCATGGCCATGTTCGCCAGTTCGAGCGGCTCGGCCTATTCTGGCAAGCGCAATGATTGGGGCACGTTCGTTGCCAGCCGCGAGGTGAATGCGCTGTGCATCACACCCAAGCTACGATTCGTGATCTGGGAATTCGAAGGGCGGTTCGGGCGCAAGGTCATCATGAATTCGGGCTATCGCGACGGGCAGCACAATTCGGCGGCCGGCGGCGCCGACAGTTCCTACCACACCAAATGCATGGCGGCCGATTTCTACATTCCGGGCGTGCCCAAGCAAGAGCTGATCGCCTTTGCCATGCGGGTCGACGGCGTAGGCGGGCTGGGCTGCTATCCCGGTCGCCAGTTCATCCATGTCGATGTGCGCGACCGGCCGCGCGGCTATAACCGCCCGGTGACTTTCTCAGGCTGTTGAAAAAAGTCACTTTCATGTCGTCAAATGGGTTGCGCATCACGAGAGGCCCAACTATACGAACCCAGCGCTTAGGCGCCCTTCGTCTATCGGTCAGGACGCCACCCTTTCACGGTGGAGAGAGGGGTTCGATTCCCCTAGGGCGTACCATTCTTCTTGCTGAAGTTTGGCCAAGTAGCTAACACTGAGATCCTTGCTCCGCGCCCATCGTCTAGCGGTCAGGACACCGCCCTCTCACGGCGGGAACAGGGGTTCGATTCCCCTTGGGCGTACCAGCGAAATCAAGGACTTAGGTCTCTTCCCCCGGAACTTGTGTAATATCTGTCTAATATCAGCGCTGTGAACGCATGCGAATTGCTGCGAGCAATGGCGCACGTCGCAATGTAGGCTTGCCAGCACCAAACTGCGGTTGCCGGGGGCTGATAATTGGCAAACAATCTTCCCGAATGAGCGCAATGGGTGCAGGCGATTGGGCCTGTTCGGACTGGTGCAACGGTCATTATAGGCGTGATCCGTTGCCTATGTCGCGTGGCGCCAATGGCGGACCGCACGCGAGAAACTGCTGCTCGATCTTTTCGATAGGCGGATGGGGTGGCACGTTGCGGTAAAGGCTACCGTAAAGCCTCTGTTAGACAACGCCGGATCGCCGGAAGCCCTATCCCGCTAAAACTACTCCCCTATATGCGCAGGTGCAGAAGCTATAGGCGAGCGTGTCCCCGCCCCGATTACACCCCCTGGCCCTATAGCTACGTCGTATCTTGCTTAGTGGCACAATCGGCCCTTTATTGAAGCCTGGCACCAGGCCCTCCACTAACGTCACGCCGTTCGGCGCCGGCGGCCGCTCCGGGCGGCGTCAGTGGCCAAAGTTTCATTGGCGCATAACACTCCGCGGCCAATTCCAAAGGCGCACTTTAACCAGCATCCAACGGAGAGATGGACTCTCGGCATTGGAAAATGGATTGTGCTGCAATTCCTTAGAGTCGTTGTGGGGGCAAATGACTACTTTCGACATCGCAACAAAAATTGTTGCGGAGAAACAGCGAGCCTTTGTTGTGCACGCGGGCCGAGAACGCCGAAACCATGGACATTTCGTGGACGGCGGGATGGCATTCCTTGAATTACCTGGCATTGAGCTAACGTCAGAAATTGCTCGGTCTCGCACCCAATTGCGGCGGGCACTTCGACGGCAGCAGGCCAAAGAGCGTTTCATTTCTACGTCGGGATCAGTTCGTCCGCCAGAGGACCTAACAGCATACTCCGGGGAGCCGTTGGAAGATGGTGGGCTGACGCGTTTGGTCGCAAGCATCTACGCGCTTTATTCGCGCATGCGGCCCGGTGATATTGTGATCACGCCCGGCTTTGAGCTTGTTGGAAAATACCGCCGGCCAATAGTTCATTTCGGTGAGATTACGTCGGATTTCGATCCCAATGATATCTTCGCTGGACCAACAGCCTCCTCTGATAAGGTGCCCTTCCGACGAGTGAAGTGGCTGAACAAGGTCCAAAGGCGAGAGCTCCCTCCGGCACTAGAGGTGAGAATCGGTCGACCGCCAGCGGTTCGGCAAATCGAAATCACTGACGAGACTGCCCCCTTATTGGATTTCACCTACTCGAATTACATCTTCGACAGTGGATCTTCGAGCCTGGTCGAGGCTTCCCGTTACACCGGTGAAAAATTCGGCGCGCTGAATGATTCAAGCCGTTTAATTGAGCTGCTGACCGCCGCATACGCCTACGCCCAGACTGGTGGGCAACAGGCACATATTGGCGATCTCCGCAGTTTTCGAAACGAGTACTTTGCTCGATCGGGCGTCGAGAATATTCAAATTGAGTTCGCTTCTCCAGGATTTTGGAGAATTATTGGTGGCACCGCAACGCTTGGGGCCTTCGTCGCGCTTGGGATCACATTGCTCAGTAGCGGAATAGCGGCCGATGCCCTCCAGGATGGGATTGTGGTGATGAACAGCGCCTCCGCGTCCGTGCAGGAGTCGAAAGAAATCCAAGACTCCATGAACATCTTCCTGGATTCCCTTACGCAAGAGCAGCTTAAGGAATTGCAGGAGGATGCGACGCGCGCCAAAGATGAAATTGGTTTGACCAGCCCCGTGAAGATTGTGAAATGATCACAGCAAACCAGATTGCTGAAGGACTAAAATGGTTTGGGCAGAGGGCTAAATCGGTCCTCGCCCAGACCAGCATTCCCGTTTGGCTAACCCTGGTTTTAACCGTAGGGGGGACTTACATCATCGCCCCCTTTATAAATGACAATATTCAGCGAGAAAATCTTCGTCGAGATTTCTTGGTCAGCAGCCTATCTGCATTGAGTTCCGACACAATTTCTCTAATTACTTTAATCCACAAGAGTACAAGGTCACCGGGTATTTCTGGTGTGGACGACATTGTGCAGTCCATCCTAAATATACAATACAGATTGGTGCAATTGAATATTGCGCTTCCAAAGAACCTGGAGTCTGGAATCGCACTTCAACAATCTCTAACGGAACTCCAAAAGGCGGTTACCGCCGAAAAGCCCGACAAGACAGCCATTCTGGAAAGACTAGGGAAATTTTCTGGGGCGTCGTTCGAGCTATATGGGGCGACTGTCCGGAGCGCGGGTCTCATCTGACCTTTCCTCCGTATGATGGGGCTCTCTAGGGCGGCACAACCGCATCACCCCGCTAGCAGATCGACTTGTTTCGCAGACTCCTGAGCGTCTTCCCAGCCCGAGGAGAATGCGGAGAGTTTAGTCCACGTGGTTCGGCCACAAACCACAGCGAACAGCACTTGGTGACCGGCGTCCACAAGTCGCCGGCGAGTAGCCAGCATCGATCCTCCGCTCGTTAATATATCATCGATTATGACTACTCGCCGCTTCACCACTACTGGTTGAACCTTGAGAAACGGATGAACTGCGTCATACCCTCTTTGCCCACCTTGCGAGGCCTGAGTTCGTTTCACCGCAAAACGCACAATGGGCAGTAGGCGATTTTGCATGTTTGGAAGAGCCTCGCGCAACATCGCGAGCGACCGGAATTCCGGTTTATCGAAAGAGTCTTTTGACGGAACCGGGACTAAGTAAGCATCGCCTTTCCCTGCCAACAATTCACTTAGGAACGCCCCGAAGCGCTGACGTGCCAAGCCAACATTGCTCATGTCTAAGCGTTGACCACCTGGAAGGGTGCAATAGCCATTTAAGGTTCCAGCCTTCACCGCGGAACAGTACTTATAGGCGTCCCACTCCTCCTGCGACCGCTTTTCAATCGAATCGTGAGCCGTCTGAGAATAGTATGGTGTCTGGTGGTGTATTCGAAACGACATTAACGCCCGACTCGATCGATGACTTGCTGAGCTGAACTCAGCACTTCAACGCGAGGTTGGTGCAAGAACTTTTGTGGCCAAGACAACCGCTTATCCTCTGCGACAGATTTCATAATGAATAACCAGCGCCCCAGTCGCAGACACTCGGCCGCTTGGTGTAGCGTACCGGAAGTGTCCGATGCTTCGACAATTACGCTTGCATCTGTCAGTTGAGCCATTAGCCGATTTCGTTTTGGAAAGTCCGACGGCCATGTGCGCTGGCCCGGCGCAAACTGTGAAATCAGCAAGTGCTCCAGCCAGATTTCTTCTTGGAGCTCCGTATGCTCTGCAGGGTATGCCTTGTTCAATGGCGTGCCGATAACCGCTACGGTATCTCCACCGACGGCCAGAGCGCCGCGGTGCGCTGCGCCGTCCACGCCCTTGGCTAATCCGCTGGTCACAACAATTCCTGCGGCCGCCAACTCTCGAGCTATCTTGCCAGCTCGGCGGAGGCCTTCATCCGACACGTCTCGAGCACCGATAACGGATACGCTCGGCTTCTTGAGCAATTCCAGCTGTCCCGCCCAGTAGATAGTGGGCTCAGCCTCTCCATCTTTGCGGAACAGATCGGCCTTGGCATCGTCCACGGGGCGCCCGCAATAGTCCAGCAAAGCCTGCAACGGCATTTCATGCGGCTGAAGAGGAGGACGGTACTTTGACCTTGGTGAGGTCTTCGCACTCTCCTGGGGTCGAGCCTTGGAGCTGGTCATCGGGAACATCTGGTGCCTCTGGCAGCGGCATCGCTGAATGGCAAAGTACCGTGATTCTGACCGGCCAACGAGTCAAGGCTGTTTCGAGCCAATTCGTTCAGATATGGCGCAAGAAAGCACCCGCCCTAACCGGCGGGCTTTGTTGTCCGAACAGAGAAAGTTACCAGATCGCAAAAGCGTGCTTGCACTATTGAGGCAGCCGGCTTTTATTTGTTCCTCTATTGGGGGATCAAACATGTTTAAGAATATTGTCGCGGCAGTTCTCGCCGCAATTTTGCTCGCCGGCTGTTCCACGACCTACAGTGATATGGGAGCGATGGGCGGGGTGATGGCGGCGCCGGTTACAAACGATGTCTATCGCATCTCGGCGCGTGGAAATGGCTACACGGACACAACCACGATTCAGGACTATGTAATGCTGAAGGCTGCTGAAACCGCGCTGGCCGCTGGCAAAACGCACTTTGAAATCATCAGCGGTCGGGATGCGACCAGCAGCACAACTCAACAGACAGCAGGCACCCTCAACCGGGGCCTGTTTGGCGGCATCGTTTACAATCCCGGCTTCAACTACGACATCGTGAAGCCCGGGGAAGATATGATGATCCGCGTTTTCAATGGCGGGCGAGTTGCCGCGCCAAATTCCTACAACGCTCAAGAAGTCTTCAATAACATAAACCCACGTGTGAAGCGCCCCAAGAGCTGAAGGCCTCCGTCTGCTGGGGTGGCTTTCCAAACTGGCCGGCTTTTTATCGGCGTTTCTTTCTACTGGCCCAAGCAAGGTTAATGGAATGAAGACCCGTCCGATCCGCGTTCCCAATGTGGACACTACCGGCCGCTTTGTCGCCCGTCTTGGGCGAGCGGCCATCCTGGCCGAGCAACGAGCATTCCTTGAGAGCTTCAACCGCCAGGTGGCGGAATTGACCGCTCGCGATGAAAAGCCTGGCGATGAAGGGGAAGAGCGAAAATAGGTGCGCCCACCCGGCCCGCAATGGCCGCTGGGTGGGCGCTGTGTGTCGTCGCGGGCTGCTGAACCGTGACAACGGGGACGGCCTGGAGATCATCCCGGCCTGGCACCATGCGGAGGAAGGCCCGCATGGGATCTGTGTGGCGCCCGTCAAAACGGGGCACCGAATTATGCGCCGGGGTTTTTGAACAGGCCGCGGTAATCCGTGATGGCGGCGCCGAAATCCAGCGCCACCTTGAACTCAGTGCCGTCGACATCGAAGCCAATGCGCTGATCCATGCGCGGACCTTCCTCGCCTTCCAAGTGCGCGAATTCCACGCCAGGGAACAGGCCGGGATCGGCGGCCAGATACCAGGCCGTTTCGGATTTCAGCCGCGGCTCAACGATGAGTTCCAACTTTCCGGCGAACGGGTTTGCATCGGCCGTGGTGTTGGGCGTGATGGTCGCCAAAAGCTGTTCTGCGGCGGTCTCCAGGGCAGAAGGCACAATGAGGTATTTCGGCACGATGGTGACCAGATCACCATTCGCGTCGACCTGCTGCCGCATGGCCAAGCGGCCGGCCGAGAGGGAGGCCACCGACAGCGCTGCCCCGGATGCGGCCAGATTGGCATGATCGATGTGAAAAACGCCCTTCCCGTCGTGCATCTTGGGATTGCGTTCCAGCAACTCCGCCAGATAGGTCGCTTCGAATTCTGTTGCGGCGCGGCCAAAGCGCGCCGGCAGGTCCGCGAAGACACCAAGGTCATCGTTCACCAGCGCCTGGCGCGTGATGCCAAAGATCCGGCCGAAACTGGAAAGTGCATAGCTTTCAACACCCTCGACGAAGGTAGCACGCCTGTATTCGCCGTGCTCGTTGACTCGCAAAAGCTGCCCGCCACCGGCCAGAATAATGGTGGCTTTTGGCCTGAAATCGCGCGAGGTAGTCGCCTTCGCGATGATCTTCAAGCCGCTTGGAGCAGCGGTATAACCCTTGTGGAGCTGGCGTTGGCCCGCCAGCAGTAAAGCCGTTGGGAAGTCCGATGTAGTTGCCAGGGCACGTTCCACCAGCTGGTTGGGCGACATGGCACGGGTGCCGACGCCACGCGCCTCTAGGGCTCGACGTGCCAATTCCGAGGCAGAGAGGTTGACGTAGGCCTTAGCGCTTTCGTTGGGTTGGAAATTGCGATCTACGCGGGCGCTGATGGCATCGGCCAGTGCTTCGGCCAGCGGCAGGTCGGAGTCGCCTCGATCATAAGGCGCGATCGAGAAGATCGGATTGCGATCCTGCTCGCGCCGCTTGTGGTCCAATGCCATCTCGCGAAACTCGCTGACGGACTTGCCTTCTGACACGGCCTTCCGGGCAATCTTGAGCGGGATGTCATGATTTTCTGCGATGGTCATGATTTCGGCGGAACGAGCGCGCTCAAGCGTCGTTTCAGCGGCCGGATCGATGTTCGTCGTCATGGTGGTGAGCTCCATAGCGGCGCGCTCCTGGCGCGGCCGGACAGTGGTTACGGGGACACGGGCACGATGGCCCTCAATTTCATTGCGGGCCTGAGCGCCAGCGTCAGCAGGCACCGGCACGGCGCTCACTTCGAGCGGTTCCCAGCGGGTGGCGCGGTAGATTGGAAGGGCGCCCTCCTCCGCTTCCGTTTTCTCATAGGCGTGGACGCGATAGCCAACCGAGATCAGAAGCGGCATTCCTTGGGCCAAATCGTCCAGCACCTGCTGGCCGGCCCGAGCCATCGAGAGTTGTACGGTGCAGAGCCCCTTGCCACCTTCGATCCTGGCTGAGCCAGGCACGACGGCGCCAAGGCGGGAGCCCATACCGGATTGATCATGGCTATCGAGCAATGAAGCCCCAGCATTGAGCCGGGCAAGATCGACGGCCAGAGGGTCCATCGACAGCTCTTCCATGTAGTCACCCTCGTTCCAGGAGTACCGCCTTACGGCAGCGCCGGTGGAGAAAATGACTTCGATGGTGCGGGCGTCGACATTGAGACTCGAGCTCCGCAACTCCACCGGCAGAGATCTGCGGTTGGTGATTTCGAGTGCTGCTTCAGGCATTGCCGGCCGCCTTGGCATTCGCCAACTCTTCCAGGCTTTCGCCCTCCAGCTCCTGCAAGATTCCGCGAAGCATCAGGCGGCCATGGACAAATGTCGCGCTTGCCGCATGGACTGTCTCGGAAATTGCCGATGCCTCGATCGGCGTGCGAGCGATGGTCATCGCGACGTCGGAGGTCGCGGCATTGACGTCAACAAAGACAAACGCCTCGTCATCCTCGTTGAGCAGCAGCTGTTTCAGTATTGGCAGGATAGCCAAAGCTGCCGCGCAGGCGGGGCCTAGGCGCATACCCCGTTTCATCAACCGATCAGCTATCCGAACGGCGATTGCATCACCGAGTTGCAGGCCAAGGTGGGGCGTCGCGCCGAGCGTTGCGGCAACGTTCCGAACTGTCGACTCGGACTTTCCAGCAAGAGCCGCCAAATGCGAAATTGAGAACCTCATTCCTCACTCCAGCACAAAAACAGCTCCGAGATTGCAGGAAAGCTGCGTATTGGCAAGGAAACGGGGTAAAATATACCTGGCGAATAGGAGCCACCCATTTATCCCAGCCGATGGCTGGTTTGTTTCGAGGAAGGTCGGCGCAAACTATTTGCGCCGCCTCCGAAAGTTCGAATCAGACGACCTCGCAATGGCGATGGCACGGCGGAGCGCGGCGGCTCGGCCCCGCTCGGCTTCCAGTTCCTCTTCGACGCGTTCGAAGAAGTGGAAGATACATTGGTCCATAGCGGGAGACCACCTCGGCCAGAACGCCCAGGGCATGTTCCAGCGCCGGGATGGTGTAGCGCTTCGTCACCATGCCGCCAGTCTTGCACACCGCTCGACGCGATCGATGGCGGCAGTGGCATCCTCATCGGTACAATCGAGGCCCAGCGCTGTCTGATGAACTTCCGCCAACGCGCCATCGAGCAAGGTCACGTGATAGTCGAGCAGTGCAGCTAAGCGCGAGCCGGCGATATGAGTTTGAGCATTCGCCTCGCAACTAAGCATGCGCCGCGCGGCCAGAAGTGACTGGGCCGCTTCGGCCAGGGCGAAGATGGACGCAACGGGTGAATTGTGACTGCTATCAATATTGCTCATGTCGAAACCTCGAATTTTCGGTGTGACCAGCAGATCACGGCGCTGCCCAACAATCCCAATCAGCCACTTCCGGACATGCTTTCCCTCTGAAGAAACCAGAAGTGGAAGTGAGGAATTTTCTCGGCCAAAACCGCAAAAATATTGCGCTGCGCCCACCCCGCGGTTGGGCCCCCCTTTGGGGAGAACCTATACGGCGGGGGGTCATGCGGCGGCCCTCCGCCTGGCGTCCAGCCATTCGCTCATCGGACGTCCTTCACCCTGCTTCGCCACCCACAACCGTTCAGAGCGCAATGCGGAAAGGAGCTCGGGGGTGGGAACTAGCGCAAGGACTCCGGCCATTTCCTGGCCGCTAATACCCTGGCCGAATAGTTCACCGATCAGGTCGGCAGCTTCGAGAGCGGCGGCCGCACCTGCGGACGACCGCGCTTCGCTCAGGAGAGTTGGGAAGCCACCAGAAGGGCTGGCAGGCGCGTTGGCGCCGCCAGCCTCACTATCTTCGCTATCCTCACTATCTGGGTGTTCAACCACACATCTATTGACCATCTGGTTGAACACCTTTCGGCTATCCAACTGGACACCTTTTGCCAAATCGTCCAGATCGTCCGGATTATCGTCCGCGTGGGCAAAGGTGTTTGGTTGGACAATCTTCTCCTCCAACTGAAAGGTGTCCGCTGAGACACCTGTTTCAGGCAGGATGAGCTGGTATCGAAGCGAGCGACCGATCTTGATCTTTGCGATCAGGCCGCTCCTAACCAGGCCCGCGATCCCGGCGGCGACATTGTCACGAGAAATTCCAGTGATCCCAGCGATCGTATTTTGGCTGGGCCAGGCTTCGCCGGTCTCCGTGTTCATAAAGCTCGCCAGGACCATCGCAATACGAAGTTGGGTTGCCGGCCGGTTTTGGCTGGCAACATGATGCATCCAGGCTGTCCGCTGATGGATGTGCGAGACGCTCAAGGAACGTCTCCATCACCAAGGATTGCCAGGGCGGCACGCTCTGCCCAATTGAGCTCGTCGCTAGCGGTTCCAACCACCGGCCGCAACGCCAGCACATCGCCGCGCCGGTTTTCGATCTCAACCAACGACACCTTCCCGTCGAGCAAGCGACGGCGCATGAAGCGAGTGTCTGTCGTGCAGATCGAAGCGATGGGTGTTTTCATGCCGCCGCCTCGCGCTTCGGCAGATTTTCAAGATACGTGCGAAGGGCTTGAGCGGTAATGATCGTGCGCTTCCCGATCTTACGCGCCTCGAGGCGTCCGCTCTTGATCTCGGCGAAAATTGACGTTCGCCCGATCGGCACCAACTCAACAATCTGGTCGATCGTGTAAGCTAGGGGCGCAACTTTAGGATCGTCCATCTTTCTGTCTCCAGTTTGAACTGGGGCGAAGATGTGTGATCTAGTCGAAGACGAGGACCTCCCAAACTCGGATTATTTTCGCGGGGTTTGGTAGGTTCCGAATTCCTTGATCCACCGCACGATGGTCGCGTCCGGAGTCGCTTCCGTAAGCACCTCATCAAGCACGAGCTTCAGGAAGTTGAATGCCGGCGAATACGAATTGCCCGTCTTGGGTAGATTTGCTGTGGCTTTTTTGCCGGTTCGTTCTTCAAAAATACGAAGATACCCGGCAACAAGCACCTTGCGCGGTTCGGCGGCTTCCTGCGGTGGCCGAACATAGCCGGGAGCAGTTACAATTTTGGTGATTTCCTGCTCCACCATTAACGCGCTCAGCCGCAGTTTTTCTAAGCTATTTTTGATGCTGTCGAATTCCTCCATCTCGAAAATTGGGACATCCTCGGCCACAAGCAATCGGTCGAGTTGATCTGCCAGGTCTCGTATCCTCTCCCACTTATTGAGCCGATCAGCATAGGTGTGACGGCCCAAAATAACAGAAGAACGATACTGTTGAGCTGGCAAGCGCAGCCAGAAGCGGGCTTCTGCGTCGTCGGTATTTACGCCAAGACGCTGCATCTCCGCCCATGTTTTCGGCCGGAAGTCAAACGTCCGAACATCGTCAAATGCCTGGCGAAAGTCCCCCTCGATGCTCATGGGCGTGCACCTGAAATCTGCACGACGTTGTTGCCGTCGTCGGCCGCCACCATAGGCACGACGGCCCTGCCCGCGAGCTCTTCGAGTCCATCGATGATCCATCGGGCATAGTGTTTTTCAATCATTGCGATGGACGTGTCGTGTAGTTTCGCAACCAGGCTAAGAGGCTGGTGTGAGCGGATCCCGCGGACGATCGAACTATGCCTGAAGCAATATGGATCAGCACGAGGCAAACCCGCGCGCTCCTTGATCTTCTGCCACTGTCGCGAAAACTCCGAGCTCGACTCCCATGGCCCGCGTCGATCCTTGATCCACACGATGGAGCCTGGAGCTTGGCCATATCGCCAGCGCTCCAGCAGCCAATCGGTCGCGGCTCGGCCCGTTGTCACCGGCACGAGTGCGTCGAGCACGTCCAGCCCCACCTGAACAGCAACAAACCCCGCCTTGCCCCTGCCCTTGCGACTGGCGGGCACCAAAAGACGACAGTTGGCCCGTTGGACGTCTCGAAGCCGCATGCGGGCGACCTGGCTGAATCGCATTCCGGTGCCAGCCATCACGAGCAAAAGTCGGTACAGATCGCCTTCCATCTCCATTTCGTCGTCAATCGCCTTGGCGGCGCTCAGTAACCGCCGGATTTCACCGTCTGCTAGGATCTGATTATCCCGGGCCATCTCGGCCACTTCATCTTGCGCGGCCTCGACCCTGAGCCCCTGCCTTACTGCATCGGGAACTGTGGCCGGCAACCGGCGCCGGTTCGCGTCGAAGCAGGCATTGATGGCGGCCCGCATATCGCTGGCGAGCCGGACGCGGGTTGTGGCCTTCATTTCGGACGGCAGGCCACTGAGCCAAGTGGCAAGGTCGTCTTCGGTGAGTTCATGCAGTGCCACTTCAGCCAAGGCCGTCGGCGGTGGCGCCTCGCCCCTGGTGGCGGTGCCTAGCACCCAACGCCCCAGGCGCTGGGAAGCGTCCGAACGCACCTCACGCCCCTTGCGTGCTGCCTCTCGGGCATCCCTGGTTGCGATATAGGCCTCAAGCGCCACCCGCACCGTCAGCACGGGGCCGTCTGCCGCTGCCTTTGCCGCAATGCGGCCGGTCTCAACGACCGCTCTCGCCTTCGTCTCGGCTTCGGAGAACGACAGGGTGCCAACCTTCAATACATCGTCGGCCGTCCCGATCGTTTTTTGTTGATAGCGGCCGCCTTCACGCCAGCGGACAAGCCAGAAGGCGGCACGTTTCCCTTTCCGATAGCCAAGGTGCACGTCGGCGTCTATCCGCCTAAAATAGGTCCCGTCCGCCAGTCTGCTGCGCGCGGCCGGAGTGGTGATTTGCGCCTCTGCCAAGGGCTTAGCCATGGTCCACCCCCAAAAACCCGTGTAATATTCGTCAAATATACATACCGGTACGCTGACGTTCATGGAAGCACAAAATCCATGTTTTGTTGGGGTTTTAGAACTTTTGCGAACTCATGCGAACGCGGTAAAGGACCTTTCTCTAAAACTCTCACGGCGGGAACAGGGGTTCGATTCCCCTTGGGCGTACCAAGCGAAACCAGGGGATCAGGTCTCCCCTCTCTGATTTTTCAATCTGCACTTGCGGCGTCTTATCGAGCCGATTCATGGCGTCCGCATTTTTCTGTGGTTAACGCAGCAGATTCGTGCACAATATTTGTTGAGCCCAGATTTCTGGGAACGCCCACGAGAGAATGGCCCTGATGTCACGTCTCTCGGATCTGAAGAATGGCCGCTACGACCGTAGCTGCCAGGCTTTGTATCGGGGGCAGGAATGGCACTCTTCAAGATACGGACACTCGCTGGCGATCTGGTCACCGTGGAAGATGGGCGGGACCTGACTACGCTGTGCAATACACTGCGCGACCTGGGCTATCTGCAGGTGCAACGGCGCGATTCTCACTATTCCCCATCGATGATGACCCTGGTGTCCTTCATGGCGCATGCGGTGGTTTCGATTGAGCTGGCCTCGGCCGCCGGGGAAGTTGAAGGCACGGTGTCCTCCAATATCTCTCTTCCAGGGACCTATAACGGCCGGCGTTGATGTCGCGGCGCGGTGCGCGGCACACGGTCGGTTTCAAACAGCTGCAGCGTGTCATCCTCCGGCCGGGGGCGGTAGGCCAGCTCGATCGCCGCTTCTAGCGCGACCCCGATATGGACGCGCAGGGGCGCAGCGTCCGGCGCCCTGGGCGCAATGGCCAGCGCCTGCTCGAGATGGTCGCGGACGCATTCATAGCGGGGATCGGGAAGATTGTGCTTGAGCATGGCGGCCTCGTTGTAGGTAGCCGCACGGACAGGTTGCCCTGATCTGGTTTTCGAGCTGTCAAAGCCGGCATGCCGATTTTATTCGAATGCGAGTTTCCACAGGGCAGAGGGCCCGCCCTTTCCCGTTGCCTGAAAGCGGCTGGCATCGCATAGCTATCAGGACCGCAGCGAGGGAGGATCGGGCGTGGATTTCATGCGCCTGCTCAAGTCCGTAGAGGAATTGCTCTACGAACTCGTCACCTGGATCTTGTTCTATCCCCTGACGCTGTGGCGCTGCCTGCGGCATCCGGTGCGCATGATGAACTATGCCAGCACGGAACTGGGTGATGCCGAGGCCGAGCAATATGACGATGCGCTCAGCCCGCCGATTTTCCTGCTGCTGACGCTGTTCATCGCGCATCTGATCGAGCTGCGCTTCGGCGTGGCGACCAAGGTGGTGTTGCCGGATGTATTTGCGGACGAGCGCAATCTGCTGTTCTTCCGCGCCATCGCCTTCAGCCTCTTTCCACTGCTGCTGGCGCTGCAGGATGTGCGGCGGCGTGGCGCCAAGCTGACCCGCCGGACATTGAAGCCGGCGTTTTATAGCCAGTGCTACGCTGCGGCGCCGTTCATTCTGTCGATCGATCTGGCGGTGATCATTGCGCAGCATGCCAATGTGGTGGCTGTTGTCACGAGCCTTGCGGTCTTTGTTGCGGGCCTGATCTGGTATATCGGCGCCGAGACTGCCTGGCTTATGCAGGACGGCCGCCTTGGCCGCCCGCGAGCGCTGCTGAACGCCAGCGGGGCTATTGCGCTTGGATTTGTTGCGGTGCTGGTCGTGCTGGTGCTGACGGCTTGGACGATTATGGCGCCGACCTAAGCCAGCACCTTGCTCCCAATGTGGTGGCGGCCGATGGGGACGATCATGGGGGTGTCGGAGATGGGGTCGATGACGATGCGAGAGGCCATGCCGAAGATTTCGGCGACGATGGCTTCGGTCATGACTTCGGAGGGCTTGCCTTCGGCGACGAGGCGGCCGGCTTTCATGGCGACGATGTGGTCGGCATAGCGGCAGGCCAGGTTCAGGTCATGCAGCACGACGACGATTGTGCGGCCATTGTTGCGGACCAGATCGGTCAGCAGGTCGAGGACTTCGACCTGGTGGTTGATGTCGAGGAAGGTGGTCGGCTCGTCGAGCAGCAGAAGATCGGTTTGCTGGGCCAGGGCCATGGCAATCCAGACGCGTTGGCGCTGGCCGCCGGAAAGCTCGTCGACGGGGCGATCGGCCAATTCGAGCGTGTCGGTGGCGCGCAGGGCTTCGGCGACGGCAGCGTCATCTTCGGGAGTCCAGCGATGGAACCAGCCCTGATGGGGGTAGCGGCCACGGCCGACCAGATCGGCAACGACGATGGCGTCGGGGGCAATGGGCGATTGCGGCAGCACGCCGAGGATGGTCGCGACTTCGCGGGTCGGCATGGTGTGGATGGGCTTGCCATCGAGATAGACGGCACCGCGCGTGGGCGCGAGCAATCGGGCCATGCCGCGCAGCACGGTGGATTTGCCGCAGGCATTGGCGCCGACGATGACGGTGAGCTTGCCGGGGGGGATGGTCAGGTTGAAATCGGAGACGACCTGGCGGTCGCCATAGCCCAGATCCATGCCGGCGGCGATAAATTGGTGTTCAGCGGACATGTGTGCCTCCCGGCATTAGTTGACCCGCCCTGCCCGATTGGATGCGATCAGCAGCCAGAGCAGGAACAGCGCACCGAAAACGCCGGTGACGACGCCTACGGGCAATTGAATGGATGGCAATGCGTGTTGGGCGACCATGTCGGCCCCCAGCATGACCAGCGCGCCGACCAGCGCGGCTTGCAGAAAGCCATTGCCGGCGCCGTTGAGCAGGCGGCGGGCAATCGGGCCGGCGACGAAGGCGACAAAGCTTACCGGGCCGACAGCGGCGGTGGCGAAGGCGGCGTAGCCGACGGCAGCGAGGATCAGGCCCAGCCGGGAAAATTCGACGCGGGCGCCGAGCGCTGTGGCGGTGTCGTCGCCCAATTGCATGGCGTCGAGCGTGCGCACC
Source organism: Hyphomicrobiales bacterium (assembly GCA_900470445.1). Taxonomy (GTDB): domain Bacteria; phylum Pseudomonadota; class Alphaproteobacteria; order Rhizobiales; family Devosiaceae; genus Devosia. Next base: position 97,684 of record UCAU01000042.1, read on the forward strand.
AGGGCAATGGTCAAGGGAATGAGCACGACCAGCGCCAGGGCGAGCGGATAGATATCGCTGGTGCTGGCGGCGTTGAGGCTGCCGATCAGCCAGGCGAGGGCCTGCTGGACTTCGAACAGGCGGGCGCGGGTGAAGAGATAGGACATGACCGCGCCCATGATGGCGGCCATGCCGATGCCGATCAGCACCACGCGATAGGCGGTGACGCCATTGCGCCAGGCTAGGCCATAGATGGCCAAAGCGGTCAGCACGGCGCCACCAAAGGCGCCGACCGAGACCCAGAGCCCGGACATGCCCAGCACGATGATGCAGAACACCGCCGAGGCGCTGGCGCCGTGGGAGATGCCGATAATGTCGGGGCTGGCCAAGGGGTTACGCAGCAATGTTTGGAAAATGATTCCGGACAAAGCGAAGGACATGCCGGTGAGCACGGCCAGCACGGCGCGTGGGACGCGCACATTGAGCACGATGAAATCGACGCCCTTGTTGACCTCTCCGGTCAGCGGGGACAGCAGCGAGCGCAGCACGTCGAGCGGAGCGACCGGGAAGTCGCCAAGATAGAGTGCGAGCGCGAAGGCCAAGGCTAAAGCCACGGAGAGGCCGAGCGTGACGTTGCGCCGGCGGGTGGCGAGATTGCCGCGGATGGCGTGGACCGCTGCGGATGGGTCGAGGGCGATACTCATAGCGAAGCCAGCTTGCGGCGGCGCACCAGCGCGATGAAGAAGGGGGCGCCGAGAAAGGCGGTGACGATGCCGACCTGCACTTCGCCGGGCGGGGCGAGGACGCGCCCCAGCACATCGGCGCCGAGCAGCAGGATGGGTGCCAGCAGCATGGAATAGGGCAGGATCCAACGGTAATTGGGGCCGGTTATCGCGCGCGCCACATGAGGCATTGTGAGGCCGACAAAGGCGATGGGGCCGGCGGCGGCAGTGGAAGCGCCGGCCAGGATCACGGCGGCGAGGCCGGCAATAGCGCGGGAGAGGCCTATGCGTTGGCCCAAAGCGCGGGCGACGTCTTCGCCCATGGAAAGTCCATCGAGCAGGCGGGCCGAGGCCAAGGCCAGCACGATGCCGACGGCGAGGAAGGGCGCGACCTGGATGACGATATCCATGTTGCGGCCGGCCAGCGAGCCGACCTGCCAGAAGCGGACTTCATCGAGCGTGCGGGGGCTGGTGAGCAGGATGGCGCTGATGACCGATTGCAGCGCCGCCGTCATGGCCGCGCCGGCCAGCGCCAGCTTGATCGGCGTCGCGCCCTCGCGGCCCAGCGAGGCGACGGCGTAAACAATCAGCATAGCCGCCCCTGCCCCGGCAAAGGCCAACCAGACATAGATGCTGAGCTGGCTGATGCCCAGGATGGCGACGCCCAGCACGACAAAGAGCGCAGCGCCGGCGTGGATGCCCAGGATGGATGGATCGGCCAGCGGATTGCGGGTGGCGCCTTGCAGTACGGCACCGGCCAGGCCCAAAGCGGCGCCGACCAATAGGCCGATCACTGTGCGCGGCAGCCGCAATTCCCAGATGATGCGGTGATCGGTAGAGTCGGGATTGTAGGCGGTCAGGGCGGTCCAGACGGTGTCGAGGGTCACCGGGCGCGCGCCGACGGTGATCGACAGGAAGGCGACGCACAGCACGATGGTCACGAGCCCGAGGAGGCCGAGCAGGAGAGGCACGCCGCGGCGGGCGTCGAATGTCGGCGCGACAGTGGTCATTGCGCGGTGGTCAGGTTCTCGTCGGCGGCCGCAACCACGGCGGTGAGCTTGTCCAACTCGCCCGCATAGGCCGTGTAATTGCGCAGCCAATAGGCCGGCCATTCGCCGATGGCGCCGGCTGCGGCGGCTTTCATGGCGGTCCAGGTGGGCTTGGCCTCGGCGCTGGCGCGATTGGTGGGCTTGCGATTGTCGATCAGGATAATGTCGGGCTGGTAGGTGTCGGAGCGCTCCCAGCTGACGGTTTCCCAATAGCCGCTGTCGGGGTTGAGCCCGGTCTTGAGGAAGCCCAGGCCCCAGCGCTTGAGATCCATCAGTTCGGCTGATCCTTCGGGGGCGGCGACCCATAGCCCGTCATCGCCGGCCCAGACGGCGAGTGCCGTTAGATTGGGCTTGGCTTTGGCGGCGGCGGAGAAGGCGTCACGGGCGCGCTCGAAATTAGTTTTGGCAGCGGCGATTTCGGGATTCGACAGATCGGCGCCGAAGCTGATGGCGAGCTTCTCGTATTCTTCGATCAGGCCGACGACGCTATCGAGCTGGGCCGGGCCGGTGACCGGGGCCAGGGCGCGCAGCTGGCCATCCGGGCCCGTGACGGCAGGGCCGCCGCCCCATTCGCGGTCGCCGGGCCAATATTCGGCAATCACCAGGTCGGGTTGCAACATGGCGGCTTTTTCGATGTCGACTTCGTTGTAGGCGACGCCGACCATTTCGATGCCGGTGAGATCGAGGCCTTGTAGGGCGCGCGAATCCTGCGGCTGGCTGCTGGCGATGATGCCGACCGGGCGGATACCCAAGGGGATGAGCGCGGCGGCGGCATCTTCGGTGGCGATGATGCGCTGGGGCACGGCGTCGAGCGTGACCGTTTCGCCGGCGCCGTCGGTATAGGTCCAAGACTCGGCATGGGCCGCCAGGGGCGTGGCCGCGAGCACGAGGGCGAGCAGGGTCTTAAGCGCGGTGTGCATCGCTTACTCCGAAAGGTTTGCGCCGGCGGCGTTGATGGCTGTGGTCAGCTTGTCGAGCGCGCCGGCATAGGCGCCGTAATTGCGCAGCCAATAGGCCGGCCATTCGGTGACGGCGCCGGCAGCGGCGGCTTTGATCGTGGTCCAGATGGGCTGGGCCTGGGCGATCTGCAGCTGGGTGCTGGTGCGATTGTCCAGCATGATCAGGTCGGGTTGGTATTTGTCGGCATTTTCCCAGCTGATGTTTTCGAAATAGCCGTGCTGGTCGATGGCGTCCGGCACGATGATATCGAGGCCCCAGGTCTGGAAATCGGTGAGTTCGGAACTGCCATGCGGGGTGGCGATGTAGAGCGCGTCATTGCCGGCAAAGGCGGCCATGGCGGTGAGGCCCGGCTTGGCTGCAATCGCGGTCTTGAATGCGTCTAGTGACGTCTCGAAGCGGGCGCGCTCGGCGGCGATATCGGCATTGGTCAGATCGGCGCCCAGGCTTTGCGCCAGGGTTTCGTAATCCTCGATGATGGCGATGACGGACTCGCCGACGGTGACGCCGGTGATCGGCGCCAGGGCACTCAGCGGGCTGTCGGGACCGGCCAGCTTGTTGCCGCCGCTCCATTCGCCGGAGACTGGCCAATATTCCGCGACGATGAGATCGGGCTCAAGCGCGGCGGCTTTTTCGATGTCGATTTCGCCCCAGCTCTGGCCGATGATTTCGATGCCGGTGAGGTCGAGCCCCTGCAGGGCCTTGGCATCGGCCACGGGGCTATCGGCATAGATGCCGACGGGGCGAATGCCGAGCGGGATCAGCCCGGCCGCGGCGTCCTGGCTGGCGATGATGCGCGCGGGGACCGCGTCGAGCGTGACCGTCTTGCCGGTGCCGTCAGTGTAGCTCCAGCCGGCCGCAAAAGCGGTGGCGGACAGCATCAGGAACAGCGCCAGGACGGCCAGGCGCAACGAGACTCTGATCATGATCGGCAGCTCCGTCGCGTGGTGGCGAAACGGGGCTACCTAACGGGCGCAAACATGATCGGTCAAGTCATGTTTGGCAAAACCCGCCCGATCAGGCGGGTTTGCGGTATTGGTAGATGCCGACGTCGATCGAGCCTTCGGTGAAGCCGGCCTCGCAATAGCTGAGGTAATAGACCCACTTGCGCTTGAATTCCTCGTCATAGCCAAGCGGGGCGATCATCGGCCAGCGTTCAAGGAACCGCTCGCGCCACAGCTTGAGCGTCTTGGCGTAGGACAGCCGAAAATTCTCGACATTTTCGAGCACCAGGCCGACCTTGTCGCCGAATTCGCGCATCACCGTTTTGGTCAGCAGCATGCCGCCGGGGAAGATGTAGCGCTGGATGAAATCGGGGCCGGAGCGATAGCCGTCGAAATCGGCTTCGTTGATGGTGATGGCCTGGATTGCCGCCGTGCCGCCGGGCTTGAGCCGATCATGCACGGTCTGGAAATAGCTGGGCCAATTGTCCTCGCCCACGGCCTCGATCATCTCGATGGAGCCGATATGGTCGAACTGGCCCTCGGTGTGGCGATAATCCTCGAACACCAGGGTGGCGAACTGGTCCAGCCCCTGCTTGGCCAGGCGCTCCTGGCCATATTTGAGCTGTTCGGCCGAGAGGGTGATGCCGCGCAGATTAGCCTTGTAGTCACGCGCAACGGTTTCGGCAAAGCCGCCCCAGCCACAGCCGATCTCGAGCACCGAGGAGCCCGCGGTAATGCCGGCCATATCGGCCACGCGGTGGTATTTGGCCAGTTGGGCTTCCTCGAGGCTTTGATCGCCGGAGGTGAAGACCGCCGATGAATAGGTCATCGAGGGATCGAGCCACATGCCGTAGAAGTCGTTGCCGAGGTCATAGTGCTCGGCAATGTTCTTCTTGGAGCCTTCGAGCGTGTTGCGGCGCGACAGGTGGTAGTGCAGATCGCCGGCAGCGCGGCGGAAAAAGCCGGGATTGGCGCTTTCGAACATGTCGCGATTCTGCAGGAAGAAGCGGAACAGGGCCGTCAGGTCATCGACCTCGATATCGCCGCGCATATAGGCGGCGGCAAAGCCGACTGTACCGCGCTGCATGGCTTCGGTCAGTACCTTGAAATTGTTGAGCCGCAGCACCGCGTGCTCGCCCGTTGCGGGGCTGCCGACGGTTCTGGTGCGGCCATTGGGGAAAATGACGGTAATGCCGCCGTGGCGGGGATGCCCGATCAGCGCAACGCCGATGCGCTCCACGAGCCATGATACAAAATGAGTCCACGGCGTAGTGCCGGGGCCGGTATTCTCAACTGCTGTTTTGGTCATTGAGCCGCTGGTCCAAATATCGAAAAGCTTGGCGGCGGCTCCTCAGCTGTCGCCTGAATTCAAGCGTCGGCGGCATACCTTTGAGCTACAAAACCAGTGCTTCCCAGTGCATGCCCATGACTACTTTAGCTGTCATAAATGGATATGCAAGCAGCAGTTTCAACCGGGTCACGCCGGATGGCGGGTGGGTCAAAGCACTGAAAATGCTGCTGGAGTGGGTCGAGCCACGACTCACCCGCCCTTTTCGCGGCACGTGCTCGGAGCCATTTCCACCCACGGTGTCATCCCGGCGCAGGCCGGGATCCAGGTCCTTGGTGATCAGCACACATCCAGCGCCGGGATGGCCTTCAGCATGGATTCCGGCCTGCGCCGGAATGACCCGGTGGGCGGTCTCAAATCAGTGCGGCGAACCTCACCCCTTAGGGCGGGCCAGGTCGGTCAGGCGGAACTGGACTTGCTCGCGGCCCTGGTAGTGATCGATGGAGAGGCCGCCGGCGAAGTGGAAGGCGGTGTCGGTTTCGCGCAATAGCGCATCGCCGATGGGGGTGTTGGCGGCGCGGAAGGCGATGGCTTTGAGGCGGGCGCCGTCGCCCGAGGTCAGGGTGAAGCTGACATGGCCGCCCTTGCCCACGATTTGGGGGAATTTGGCCCGGTGCGCGGGGAAGGCAAAGACCGGATTGGGATTGCCCGAGCCATAGGGGCCGGCCCGTTCGATATCGTGGATGAGGTCGACCGTGGCGCCGCGGGCTGTGAGGGCCGCGTCGATCTTGAGCGCGGTCAGGGCGCGGGCGGCGGTAACATCGAGCGAGAGCGCCTGGGCGAGGAAGGAACGGAACGGGCCGAGCTGGCCGGGCTTGATGGTGACGCCGGCCGCCATGGCGTGGCCGCCGCCCTTGGCGATGAGGCCGGTTTCGACCGCCTCGATGACGGCGCGGCCCAGATCGACGCCGGGCATGGAGCGGCCCGAGCCAGTGCCGGTGCCGTCGGGTTGCAGGGCAATGGCGAAGGTGGGGCGTTCGAAGCGCTCGCGCAGGCGCGCGGCGATGAGGCCGACCACGCCGGGGTGCCAATTGGCGGAGGCCAGGACCAGCACGGGCGGCCCCTCCCCGCTGCCGATTTCCATTTCGGCGACGGCGGCGGCTTCCTCGACGGCTTCGATCTCGATGCGCTGGCGCTCGGAATTGAGTTCGTCGAGCCGGGCGGCGAGGGCCAGCGCGTGGTGCTCGTCGTCAACGGTCAGCAATTCGGTGCCCATGGCGGCATTGCCGATGCGGCCGCCGGCATTGATGCGCGGGCCGATGATGAAGCCCAGGTGATAGGGATTGAGCGGGCCACTGATGCGCCCCGCCAAGGCCAGCGCGGCAATGCCCTTGTTGTCGCCGCGGCGGGCAACTTCAAGGCCGCGCACGACGAAGGCGCGGTTGAGGCCGACGAGAGGCACGACATCGCAAATGGTGGCGAGGGCGACGAGGTCGAGCAGCTTGAGCAGGTCCGGCAGGCCGGTATCGCCGCGCAGGCGCAGGGCGCGATTGACGGCGACCAGCACCATGAAGGTAACGCCGGCGGCGCAGAGATAGCCGAGGCCCGAAATGTCGTCGGGCCGGTTTGGATTGACCAGCGCAGTGGCGTTGGGCAGCTCATGATCGGACAAATGGTGGTCGATGACCAGCACATCGGCGCCGCGCGAGCGGGCATGGGCGATGGGGCCATCGCTGGTGGTGCCGCAATCGAGCGTGATGATGAGGCTGGCGCCGCCATCGATCAGCTTGTCCATGGCCGCGCTATTGGGGCCATAGCCTTCGAAGATGCGGTCGGGGATGTGCACCTGCGGATTGATGCCGAAATGGTTGAGATAGCGGGCCATCAGGGCGCAGGAACAGGCGCCGTCCACGTCGTAATCGCCGAACAGGGCGATGGTCTCGTTATCGGCAATGGCCTTGGCGAGGCGATCGGCCAGGGCATCCATGGCGGTGAGCGTGGATGGATCGGGCATCAGGCCGCGAATGGTGGGATCGAGGTGCTTTTCGGCATCCTCCAGCGTCACCTCGCGAGCGGCGATGATGCGGGCCAGGATTTCCGAAATGCCGCTGCGCTGGGCGATGGCAGTGGCCATGCGCGTGGCATTGCCGTCGAGACGATCCGTCCAGGCGCGGCCGGTGACCGAACGGCTGACGTCAAGAAAAGGGCGAGGCGCTTCGAGCATGGGGCGAGAGGTAGGCGATTTAGGGGAGCGGGGGAAGTCCCCTCTTCCTTCTCCCCTTGAGGGAGAAGGTGCCCCGCAGGGGCGGATGAGGGGTTCTGCGCCATCCGCAACGCTGAAGCGTGGGATGGCGCAGAACCCCTCACCCTGGCCTTCCGCTGAACGCGTCAGGCCGTCCCTCTCCCTCAAGGGGAGAGGGGAAAGCTTACCGCGCGTGCTGGGCCTTGATCCAGCGGACGGTCTGGCTCCAGCTGCGCATGACGATGGTGTTGGTTTCGACCGAGTCGCGGCGCAGGCGGACGCCTTCGAGCAGGGTGCCGTCGGTGACGCCGGTGGCCGCGACTAGGACGTCGCCGGCGGCGAGTTCGGTGACGTCGTAGATGCGGTTGGGATCGGTGATGCCCATGGCGTGGGCGCGCTCGCGCTTGGCGGGGCTATCGAGGATCAGCTTGCCCTGCATCTGCCCGCCAATGCAGCGGAGCGCCGCGGCGGCCAGCACGCCCTCGGGGGCGCCGCCGGAGCCGAGATAGATATCGATGCCGGTATCCTCGGTATTGACCGCGTGGATGACGCCGGCGATGTCGCCATCGCTGATCAACTTGACCGCGACGCCCGTGGTGCGCAGTTCCTCGATCAGCCCGGCATGGCGGGGCCGGTCGAGCACGATGGCGGTGATTTCGCTGAGCGGCACGCCCTTGGCGCTGGCCAGCGCCCGGACATTTTCGGTGGCCGACCATTCGATATGCACCGTGCCCGGCGGATATTCGGCGCCGATGGCGATCTTGTGCATATAGACATTGCGGGCGACATTGAGCAGGCCGCCGCGCTCGGCCATGGCCAGGACCACGATGGAATCGGGCTGGTTCTTGGCGCAGAGGGTGACGCCTTCGAGCGGATCGACGGCGATATCGACCTCGGGGCCCTGCCCCGCACCGACCGGCTGGCCGATGAAGAGCGCGTCGCATTCATGCTCTTCGCCTTCGCCGATGACGACGCGGCCGGAAATGGCGACGCGGTCGAGTTCGGCCTTCATGGCATGCACGGCGGCATCGTCGGCGGCTTTTTCGTCGCCCTTGCCGCGCCATTCGGCGGCGGCGATGGCGGCGCGCTCGGTGACGCGCACCAATTCAAGGGTCAAGCTGCGATGCAGATTGGCCGGGCTGCGCTCGCCCTCGGCTTTCGACAGTCTCATGTTTCCTCCCGGGCCTCCGATTTGCCCGGGAACGGGTATCAGAGCGTTTCGATCCGGATCAATTGCGGCTCGCCCACTATGAACCCGTCGGCGGCGATCTGCGCAAGCGAGTCGCGCACGTCTGATTCCAAAGTCTGCTGCGTGATCATGACCACGGTGCGGGTCGGCGAGCCGTCCGGCGCGACTGCCTTAGCGCTCAAATCCGACCGCTGGATGACGGAATCGATGGAAATGCCGCGTTCGCCCATGCGGGTGGCGATGGCCGCCAGGGCGCCGGGCACGTCCTTGGCATTGAGGCGGATGTAGTAGCCGCCCTGATGGGCGCGCATCGGCGCCTCGCGATAGGGCATCAATTCGTCGCTGGGCACGCCGAGCGGGGGCACGCGGGTGCCGCGGGCAATGTCGAGAATGTCGGACAGCACCGAGGAGGCCGTGGGCGGGCCACCGGCGCCGGGGCCGGCCAGCAGAAGCTCGTGGACGTGGTCGGTTTCGAGCGCCACGGCGTTCATCACGCCATCGACGCCGGCAATGGCGCTTCCCTTGGGCACGAAAGTAGGGTGGACGCGCTGCTCGATGCCGTCGTCGGTGCGTTGGGCGATGCCGAGCAGCTTGATCTTGTAGCCGAGTTCGGCCGCGACCTTGATGTCGTGCTGGCTGATCTTGGAAATGCCCTCGACGCGGATTTTGTCGGGCGCGATTTCGTAGCCAAAGCAGAGCGTGGCGAGGATGGAGAGCTTGTGGGCCGTGTCATAGCCTTCGACGTCGAAGGTGGGGTCCGCTTCGGCATAGCCGAGCGCCTGCGCGTCCTTGAGGCAATCGGCGAAGGAAATATCCTCATTCCCCATGCGCGTCAGGATGTAATTGCAGGTGCCGTTCATGATGCCGAACACCTTGGCGATGCGGGCGGATCCCAGCCCTTCGCGCAGGGTTTTGATCACGGGAATGCCGCCGGCGACAGCGGCCTCGAAGCCGAGCTGGGCGCCGGATTCCTCGGCCAGTTTGGCCAGCAGCACGCCATGCTTGGCCAGCAATGCCTTATTGGCCGTGACGACGGGGCGGCCGATTTCGAGGGCGGCTTTGACGGCGGCAAAAGCCGGGCCGTCTTCGCCGCCGATGAGTTCGACGAACAGATCGATGCCGTCGGACTTGGCGAGCGCCACCGGATCGTCGAACCAGTCGAGCCCAGAAATATCAATGCCGCGGTCGCGGGAACGCGAGCGCGCAGCAACGGCCGTCACCACCAATTGGCGGCCAAGTTTTCGCGTCAGCTCGGCGCCATCCTTTTGCAGGATGCGCACCAGCGTCGCGCCGACATTGCCCAGGCCCGCTACCCCCACGCGCAGCGGCGGCAGCGCTTCGCCATCGCCGAAATCCTGCATGGCCTTGAGGATGCGCGCCCGCGTATCGGAACGCGGTTCGCGGCCCTCGCGCAGGTCGAACACGAACAGCGGATCGCCCGCAACGGTGCGGCCGAAGCGGGTCGGGGTCCAGCCGCGTGCGGCGATAAAGGATTCAACGGTTTGACGGAAGGAAGCGATATCACTCATGGTGGCGACATCTGCATAGGAATTCGCCTAGCCGTCAATAGGAGTTTGCGCCGAAGGGCGGGACTTCCCTGCGAGACGGCAGGGAAGCCCTGGACGGAAGAGCCCTACCCCGCCAGCGGCACTACGTTGCTGGTGCCGGGCTTGGAGCCCAGCAGTTTCTTGATGTTGCGGGCGGCCTGGCGGATGCGTTGTTCGTTTTCGACGAAAGCCAGGCGGATATATTGGTCGCCATATTCGCCGAAGCCGACGCCAGGGGCGACGCCCACGCCGGTTTCCTTGATCAGGAGCTTGGCGAATTCGAGCGAGCCCATATGGGCGAATTGCGCGGGAATGGGCGCCCAGGCAAACATGGTGGCCTTGGGCACCGGAATATCCCAGCCCGAGCGGCCGAAGCTTTCGACCAGCACGTCGCGGCGGTATTTGTAGATCTTACGGACCTCGTCGATCACATCGTCCGAGCCATTGAGGGCGGCGGTTGCTGCCACCTGGATCGGGGTGAAGGCGCCGTAATCGAGATAGGACTTCACCCGGGCCAAAGCCGCGATCAGCCGTTCATTGCCCACGGCAAAGCCCACGCGCCAGCCGGGCATGGAATAGGTCTTGGACATGGAGGTGAATTCGACGGTGATGTCGATGGCGCCGGGCACCTGCAGCACCGATGGCGGGGGGGCGTCCTCGTCGAAATAGATCTCGGAATAGGCCAGATCGGACAGGATGAAGATGTCGTTGGCCTTACAATATTTGACCACCTCGGTGTAAAAATCGAGATCGGCCGTATAGGCGGTCGGGTTGGCCGGATAGTTCAGCACCAGCGCGATCGGCTTGGGGATCGAGTGCCGTACGGCACGATCCAGCGAGCGCATGAAATCCTCATTCGGATCGGCCGGCATGGAGCGCACGACGCCGCCACTCATGATGAAGCCGAAAGAATGGATCGGATAGGTCGGGTTTGGCACCAGCACCACGTCGCCGGGGGCGGTGATGGCCGAGGCCATATTGGCAAAGCCTTCCTTGGAGCCCAGGGTCGCCACGATCTGCGTATCGGGGTTCAGCTTCACGCCAAAGCGGCGGCCGTAATAGCTGGCCTGGGCCTTGCGCAGGCCGGGAATGCCGCGCGAAGTCGAATAACGATGGGTGCGCGGGTCCTTGACCGTTTCCTGCAGCTTTTCAACGATGTGCTGGGGGGTCGGCATATCGGGATTGCCCATGCCCAGGTCGATGACATCGACACCGTCGGCGCGGGCCTTGGCCTTGAGCGGATCGATATGGGCAAAGACATAGGGCGGAAGACGGCGGATTTTGTGGAAGTCGTCGCTCATGATTTCCTCGGCGGCCCGCTGGGGACCTTGATCTGGGCCGCGACGCGCCTGGTGCGCTACGCATCTGATACAGATGTCGTGATTATCGCGGAATTATGGTTGTGAACGGGTTAAACGGCCCCGTTTGGGGCGCTTTTCTCATGTTCGGCTCTTCCCAGCCCTTTGGCGGGGCCATTCGGGAAGAGCTAGCGGGCGTTCGCGCCCGCCGCTGCAAAGGCGTCCGCCGACACGAAATTGCCGGCGAGCGAGGCTCCAACCAATGCAAATGTGTACAGGGACGGCATATGTCTTGCCCTTCAGAAGCGTTTTTTGTAATGAAACCAGCTATCGATAAGGCCGTTCATAAATCCTCGTCGGGGTATTGTAAATGGTCCGGAGGACGCCAACCTTCGGGATCAGAACGGCGTATGTGAGGTAATATCTTGAAGCGGATTGCCCTTGTTACAATCGGCACGCAAGGCGACGTTCAACCCTACCTAGCCTTGGCCATTGCGCTCAAGGAGCGCGGCTATTCGGTTGTATTGGGAGCCTCCGAGGAATTCCAGGACATGGTGGAAGGCTATGGCGTGGAATTCCACACGCTCGGCCCCTCCATCCAGGCGTTCCTGCTGCAGCAGCGATTCGAAAATGCGATGAGCCAGTCCATGCTCATCAACGGCCCTTCCCTATTGCGGCAAGGCCAGCAGATCGTCGACACCGCCGCGCGCCATGCCTGGAATATGTGCCAGGGCGCCGACATGCTGATCCTCAACATGAATACCAGCTTCGGCATCGACATTGCCGAGGCGCTGCACGTGCCCGCGGTGATGGTGGCCTTGCAGCCGCTGAATTCGACCAGCGAATTCCCGCTCTGCATCTATTATGGCGCCGATTTCGGCCCGGCCTTCAACAAGCTGACCTATACGGCCATGACCGTGCAGCAGATCTATTACAACCTGCCGCGCAACAAGCTGCGCCGGGAGTTGATGGGGCTGGATTCGCGCAAGAAGGGTGGCTTCTTCCGCAATACGGACGGCACACCGCTGACCACGCTTTACCCCTATTCCCCCGAGATTTCGCCGCGCCCGCGCGATTGGCCGAAAAGCGCCATCGTCACCGGCTATTGGCAGCTCAAGGACCGGACCGACTGGCAGCCCTCCGAGGCGTTCCAGAAATTCCTCTCCGAGGGTGAGGCCCCGGTCTATATCGGGTTCGGCTCGATGCCCTTTGGCGCCGAGCGCAATACCAAGATCTTGAAGGAAGCCGTGGGCATGTGGGGCGGCCGTGCCGTCGTCGCGCGCGGCTGGGGCGGCATCAATCCGCAGGATTTGCCGGACACCATTTTCGCCATCGAAAAAGCGCCGCATGACAAGCTGTTCAAATATGTCTCGGCGGTGGTGCATCATGGCGGGGCCGGCACGACGTCCGCAGGGCTGCATCTGGGCCGGCCGACCTTCGTCGTGCCGCAGACGGTGGACCAGCCCTATTGGGGCCGCCGGGTCTATGAGCTGGGCTGTGGCCCCAAGCCGGTGCGGCTGCGCAAGCTGACTTCGGAAATCCTGGCCGGGGCCTTGGCCGATCTTTCGACCAATGAAGACTATCGCCGCAAGGCCGCCGATATCGCCGAAAAGCTGCATGCCGAGAACGGCACGGACAAGGCGATCACCATCATCGAGCGCGTGATGGCGAATTATGTGCCGCATGCGAACAAGGTGAAGAAGGTCAAGAAGCCGTCGCTTAAGCTGGTTGGTTGAGTTGCGACGGGGCCGTTGGTCCCGCGCCCTACCCCCGACATTGCAATTTCCCACGATGTCATTCCGGCGCAGGCCNNCGCCGGAATGACCCGGTGGGCGTGTGAGCTTTGGGGCACAAAAAAAGGGAGGCTTTCGCCTCCCTTTTGCATTTCCAGCGATCCAGCTTACTCGGCCGGCACGGCGTCGGTGTCGAGGGCGTCGATGCTTTCACCGCGGTCATAGACTTCCTGGTTGAGGATGCCTTCGCGCTTGGCGACGATGGTGGGGATCAGGGCTTGGCCGGCGACGTTGACCGCGGTGCGACCCATGTCGAGGATCGGATCGACGGCGAGCAGCAGGCCGACGCCTTCGAGCGGCAGGCCCAGGGTGGAGAGCGTCAGCGTCAGCATGACCACGGCACCGGTGAGGCCGGCGGTGGCGGCGGAGCCGATCACCGAGACGAAGACGATGAGCAGGTAATGCTGGAATTCCAGCGGAACGCCGTAGAACTGCGCCACGAAGATAGCAGCGATGGCCGGATAGATCGCGGCGCAACCATCCATCTTGGTGGTGGCGCCGAGCGGCACGGCGAAGGCAGCGTATTCACGCGGCACGCCCAGGTTTTGCTCGGTGACGCGCTCGGTGAGCGGCAGCGTGCCGATCGAGGAGCGGGACACGAAGGCCAGCTGGATGGCCGGCCAGGCGCTCTGGAAGTAGCGGATCGGGTTGAGGCCATGGGCCTGCAACAGGATCGGGTAGACCACGAACAGCACGAGCGCGAGGCCGATATAGATGGCGGCCGAGAACCAGCCGAGCTGCGCCAGCGCATCCCAGCCATAGACGGCGACGGCGTTGCCGAGCAGGCCAATGGTGCCGATTGGGGTCAGGCGGATCACCCACCACAGGATCTTGTGCACGACCTTGAGGAAGGAGCGGTTGAACGCCAGGAACGGGTCGGCAGCCGGGCCGACGCGCAGGGCGGCAACGCCAACGGCGATCGAGACGACCAGAATCTGCAGCACGTTGAAGCTGAGGCTGGTGGTAGCCGAACCGTCGGTGACGCGGGTCGAGGCGGTGAGGCCCATAATGTTGGAGGGGATCAGACCCTTGAGGAAATCGAGCCAGGACCCGGTCGAGGACGGCGCCTTGGCAGCGGTTTCGGCGACGGCGGTGTTGAGGCCGGGCTGGATGATCAGGCCCAGCGCAATGCCGATGGCCACCGCGATCAGCGCGGTGATGGCGAACCAGAGCAGGGTCTGCCAGACCAGCTTGGCGGCATTGTTAAGCTCGCGCAGATTGGCGATGGACGCCACGATGGCGGTGAAGACCAGCACCGGCACCAGTGCGCGCAGCAGCGAGACGAAGGAGGAGCCGATGGTCGACAGGGTCTGGGTCAGCCAATTGGCATTGCCGGCCGCGTCGGGGCCCATATTGCGAGCGATGAAGCCCAGGATGAGGCCGATGACCATGGCGGCGAGCACCTGGAAGCCGAATGTGCGGTAGAACGGCTTGGGTGCACGCGCCGGGCGCGCGGCAGAAACAGTGGTTGGGGACATGTCAAACCTGTGAAGCACCGAGGAATCGCACACCAATTGAGCGAAGCGCCTCGAAATTAGCCAGAAGATAGGCCGGCAAGGCGCTTTTTTCTGCGCATCGTTTTCCGTTTGGCTCAGGCGAGGAGAAAATTCTTCTCGGACGCAGGGCTGTTGCGGCAATGCTGATGCGTGATCAGAGGCGGCGGCACAGTATCGTGGCTGCGCCCGCAATGACGGGCAGCAGGATCAGCGCGGCGGCATAGGCGGTGACCAGCACGCCCAGGCCGGGGTCGAACCAGGCCAGAGCCAGCAGAACTGCTCCGGCCAGCCCGCAGGCAAGTCCGGCAATGCGATGCACCAGTTTCCACGCCCGGTCCGAGGCGATAGGCCAGGGCATGCGCAGGCCGGCATAGGTGTGCCGCTCGGCCTCGAAGAACACGATGCCCAGGATCAGCAGCACGATGCCCAGCCCTGCCCCGGTCAGCCGCACCAGATCGATATCCGAGCCGATGCCGATGACCAGCAGGCCCAGTTGAACGGCCGTGACGACGAGGAGCAGCAGGGTCACGGCGGGATCGAGGATGTGTTGAACCTTGGCGAAGTGGTTCTTGGTCAGCAGGCGGCCGAGCAGGAAGAAGGCGGCGATGATCAGCACTTCGACGAGAGGCGCCACCGGCAAGGCGATATCGCGCGGCCAGAGCCAATCGGCATAGCTGCCTGACCAATGCGCCGGATAGGCGAAATCGGCGGGAATGCGGAAGAACCCAACGCCGGTAATGGCGATTGTAACTGCGAGCAGCAAGAGGTGGAAGCGGGTAACGAGGCGTTGCATGGGCGAGGTCCGGAAGGCCAACCAGATATAGGCAGCGGATGCAGCTTGGGAAGAGACAGGCGCCTGCTGACACCATGTGTCATGCTGCCATGACAGGTTGGCCCGGCGTCAACAATTCGCCAATCGCAAAAGGAGATGACACATGTTCATCATTTTGGGCGCCAGCGGCAATATCGGCTCGCAAGTGGTAAAATCATTGAGCGAAGCGGGACAGCCGGTGCTGGCCGTGGTGCACAGCGCCGAGAAGGCCAGGGCTTTCGAGGGCGGGAAGGTCGCGGCGGTGGTGGCCGACGTCACGGACAGCGATGCACTCCGCGCGGTGTTTCGGCGTGCCAAGCGGGCCTTTCTGCTCAATCCGCCCGGCGATACGAGCGGCGACAGCAACGCGGCGGAACTGGCCACATCGCGCAGCATCACCGATGCCCTCGCCGATAGCGGGCTTGAGAAGATCGTGGTGGCGTCGACATATGGCGCCAGGCCGGGCGATGGTGTCGGCGACCTCACGACCCTCTACGACTTCGAGGAGCGGGCGAAGGCCAGCGGCATTGCCACGGCTGTCAATCGCGGCGCCTACTACTTCACCAACCTGGCCATGCTGGCGGAGCCGGCCAAGGGCGGGACGCTGCCGGCCATGTTCCCGGCCGCGTTCACGCTGCCAATGGTGCATCCGGCCGATCTCGGAATCGTGGCCGCGGAGCGGCTGCAAAGCCCGATCGACGATACCGGCGTCGTCTATGTCGAGGGACCCGAGCGCTACAGCTTCGGAGACGCAGCGGCTGCGTTTGCGCGGCATCTGGGGCGTGAGGTCACGGTCGCCACGACACCGCGTGAGCAGTGGGAAGACAGTTTTCGCAAGATCGGTTTTTCCGATGAAGCGGCCCGCTCCTATGCGAGGATGACGGCGGCGACGCTGGATGAACTCGATGTTCCGCCATCGCCCCGGCGCGGGCGCGTGACGCTGGATGAGTATGTGGCGGGGCTGGTGGGCGGATAAGACCAAAATACCCGACCGTCACCCCTCCCCCACAGTGTGGGCAAAACAAAAGGGCCGGTTTCCCGGCCCTTTCGCAAAATCGATATACCGAAGCTTAGCGCTTGGAGAACTGGAAGGACTTGCGGGCCTTGGCCTTGCCGTACTTCTTGCGTTCGACGACGCGGCTGTCGCGGGTCAGGAAGCCACCCTTCTTCAGGACCGGGCGCAGAGCCGGCTCGAAGAAGTTCAGGGCCTTGGAGATGCCGTGACGAACGGCACCGGCCTGACCGGACAGACCACCACCGGCAACGGTGACGACCACGTCATACTGGTCATTGCGTTCGGTCGCGACGATCGGCTGCTTGACGATCAGCTGCAGAACGGGGCGAGCGAAATAGGTAGCGAACTCGCGACCATTGACGGTCACAGTGCCCTTGCCCGGCTTGATCCAGACGCGGGCAACGGCGTTCTTGCGCTTGCCGGTGGCATAGGCGCGGCCGAGCGAGTCGAGCTTCTGCTCATGGATCGGAGCGGTATTGACGACTGCGGCAACAGTGGAGGTGCCGAGCTCTTCGAGGGAGTTGATGGTGTCGGCCATATTACTTCACCCGCACATTCTTGGAGTTCATCGCAGCAACATCCAGCGTGGCCGGGTTCTGCGCTTCATGGGGATGCTCGGCGCCGGAATAGACGCGCAGGTTCTTGAGCTGGGCACGGGTCAGCGGGCCACCAGGCATCATGCGGCGAACGGCGTTCTCGAGAACGCGCTCGGGGAAACGGCCTTCCAGCAGTTCACGAGCGGTACGGTCCTTGATGCCGCCGGGGTAGCCGGTGTGCCAGTAGAAGCGGTGCTGGTCCAGCTTGCGGCCGGTCAGCTTCACCTTGTCGGCATTGATGACAATGATATTGTCGCCCATGTCCATGTGGGGGGTGAAGGTCGGCTTGTGCTTGCCGCGCAGGCGCGAAGCGATGATCGAAGCGACACGACCCACGACCAAGCCTTCGGCATTGATCAGGACCCACTTCTTTTCGATCTCGCTCGGTTTTGCCGAGTAAGTGCTCATCGTTGAATTCCTTAGATTTCTGGCTTGCCGACCTTCATCCAAGGAAGAAAGCAGCATGTTCGGCGGTCCGTGTATGAGGGAAACGCGATGCCGTCAAGGGCCTTAATAAAGGCAAGCGATTTCAACCACTTATCTTTGCGGTATTATGATACCGCGCGTCTCGCCCGGATCAGATCGGCCAGATAGAGCGTCCCTGCCCCGGCCAGCAGGAAGGCCATGGCCTGATGGGCGACCGCCAGATCGATCTGCACCATGGTCAGCAGCGTCGCAATGCCCAGGCACACCTGCAGCAGCACCATGATGGCGAGCCGCGGCAACCAGGCATTGGCGCCGGCAAAACCGTCGCGGCCAGCCTGCAGCCAGAGCAACACACCCAGATAGAGCACGATGCCATAGGCGATGCAGCGGTGGATGAACTGCACGGTGATGCCGTTTTCAAAGAAATTGCGCCAGAGCGGGTCCATGCGGCCCAGCCCGCTGGGAATCAGCGCGCCATCCATCAGCGGCCAGGTATTGTAGCCCATGCCGGCGTCGATGCCGGCGACGAAGGCGCCTGCTGCGATCTGGAGGATGACGAGCGCGACGAAGGCCCCTGCGGTCCAGAAATGGACGGGTTTGACACTGCCGGTGATATGGCCGGGATGCAGGCTGCGCGGGACATAGACCAGGGCGATGAACAGAATCGCGGCCGCAGTCAGGTGCGCCGCGAGGCGATATTGGGACACCGAGGTCAGCTCGGTGAGGCCCGAAGACACCATCCACCAGCCCAGCACGCCCTGAAACCCGCCGAGCAGGAACAGGCCGAATAGCGGCCAGGCCAGCTGCGCGGTGAAGCGCTTCTGCACCAAAAAGACCAGGAAGGGCACGATGAACAGCACGCCCAGGAACCGGCCCAGCAGGCGGTGGAACCACTCCCAGAAGAAGATCATCTTGAAGTCGTCCACGCTCATCCAGGTATTGTTGACCTGGTATTGCGGGATCTGCTTGTAGGCGTCGAATTCGGCCAGCCATTGCGCGTCATTGAGCGGCGGAATGATGCCGGAAATCGGCTTCCAGCTGGTGATGGACAGCCCCGACTCGGTGAGCCGCGTAATCCCGCCGACCACCACCATGAGCAGCACGAAGGCTGCCATCACATAGAGCCAGATGCGAACCGGGCGAAGCCGATCGGCCGGATAGCTGGTCTGACTGAGGGCGGGCGAATGGGTCGAAGTCACGGCGGTTTCCCGGTATAAGTTGGGGCATGGGAGTGGTATGCCCCCCCGAACTATCCCGCAAGAGCACCGATGCCGCACATGACCCAGAGCCACCGTAAGTTGATCGGCGTGTTTTTGACCATGATCTCGATCGCCCTGTGGGCCATACTCGCTACCGCAATCTACCTGCTGCTGCCGCCTGGCCTGCCCGGCTGGGTGCTGCTGATCTATTTCATTATCGCGGGAATGGGCTGGCTGCTGCCCTCGATGGCGATCATTCGCTGGATGGCGAAGCCGGATGCGGTGAGCTCGACGCGCTAATCAGCCCGTCAGCTTGCCCATGGTTGAAAAGATCACTCCGGTGGCAAATACATCGACATAGCGCCGAGACTGAAAGTAACCGTTGAGCGAGACACGCGGCAAAGCGTGCAGGCTTTGGGCGTGGTGGGCATAGAGCCCGCCCGGGCGCGTGGTGACGCCGCTGACAAAGCCGAGTTCGCGTGCCATGTCGAATTCGCGCTGGCCCGCCGAGGCGGGGCCGCCGATGGGGTAGGAAATGTGGTTGGGGCGCTGGCCGAACTGGGCCAGCAGCACTTCGGCCGATTGCTGCATTTCGGAGCGGGCCTGATCGGCGTCGAGCTTGGCCAGTTCGTAATGGTGCACGGTGTGGGCGCCGATAGTGCAGAGCGGATCATCGGCCAGTTGGCGTAGCTCCTGCCAGTCCATGATCAAGGTGCGGCATTGCTGGGCCAGGTCATACCCGTAATTGCGGGCGAAGCTGTGCATCAGCGCGACGCGGTCGGCCTCGGGCATTTTGCGCATGCGCCAATAGAGCGCGTCATAGGCCTGCTGCTTCTCGGCCGTGGTCCGCGTATCGACATAATCGGTCTCATCGCCCTGCGTGAAAGCAACCGCGTCCTGGCGGGCGATAATGTCCTCGATGGCCTGCCACCAGATATCGCCTACGCCATCGACCAGTGCGGTCGGCACATAGAGCGTGAACGGCGCGTCATGGAGACGGAGGATCGGCAGCGCGTATTGCAGATTGTCCTTATAGGCGTCGTCGAAGGTCAGGACGACGAAGGGACGGCCCTTCTCGCTGGCCTTGAGCCGGTCGATGGCTCCGTCGAGGCTGACAATGTCGATGCCCAGGTCGCGGACCCGCTCAATGACATAGTCGAGGAAATCCGGCGTCACCTGCAGGATGGCATTGGGCGAGAAATCGGCCGGCGCATCGGGCAGGACCCGGTGCAGGGTGAAGATGACGCCGCGCGAGGCCGACAGGCTTCGCAGCAGGCCGGGCAGCCGGGACAGCCACAGCGCCTCGAACATGGCCCTGATGACGGTATATTTCAGCGACATTGCGGGCTCCGCTCAGGCAGCAACACGCTCGGGGACGGCGGCGATCTCGATCGAACCGAAACCCGCTTCAGCCAGCTGGATGCGGGTCTGCTCGATGGCCTCGAAGGGCTCGTCCTTGGGGGCAACCAGCAGGATGCGGCCATCCAGCGCGCCGAACATGGACAGGGTAGAGGCCATGCCGACCGGGCCGGTCATGATGACGACCACTTCGTAGATGTCGCCCAGGGCCTCGATCAGGGTGATCGGCTTGCTGGAGCGGCGATCGATCGCGGTCCCCTGCCCCCAGGGAATTTCGGCGAAGCTGTTATCGGCTGATTTGTGCACGACATCGCCGAAGCTGACGCTCTCGGTGCTCAGATCGGTGAGGCCCGCCTCGTCGGAGGCGCGGCCGCTGCCGGCGTCGACCAGGGCCACGCTCAGGCCCTTGGCGAGCGCGTCGCCCACCAATTCCTCGGCGAGGTCTTCGCAATCTTCGTTGGAGCTCTGGCCGGCCAGGATGACCAGATGGGTACGGCCCAGCACGAGGTCCGAGGCAAGCTGGCTATAGCTGATGGTGTTGGCGGGCGGCAGGTTTGCACGAACTGGCTCGGCAGGCGCTTTGGTTTCCGCCGTGATCTCTGGCTCGGCCATGATCGCCTGCACCGGCTCCTCAGCCGGCTTGGCTGGTGCGACAGGCGCATCTTGCACGGCGACCACAGGCTCAACCCGCTCGGGCGCAGGCTCGTCCTTCACCGGCGCGGCCTCCGTCACCGCGGGTTCTTCCCAACGCTGGTCGGGCTCAAGCTCGTCTTCGGAGAACGGTACTGCTTCCAGTTCGTCCTGCGGGCGGGCGCCGGGAACGATGGCCCGGCCCGAGATCAGTTCGGAGAAGATGATGATACCGACCTGCAGCGCCACCGAAACGATGCCGACAGCCAGCAGCACCATTGCGGTGCGCGGCGAGGCCGGTGAGACGGACGGGGCCGCGACGCTGATGACGCGGACGTCCGGCAGGGCCGAATTGGAGTCGGTGCGCGAAATGGCTTCGTTATAGCGCTGCAGATAACCTTCGAGCAGGTCGCGTTGGGCCTTGGCCTCGCGCTCCAGGCCATCAAGCGTCACCGTATCCTGTGTGGCGGTGGAGGCGGATGATTTGACGCGAGTCAGGTCGGCCTGCAGCGAGGTTTCGACATCGGCCTCGACCTGCGCTTCGGCCTCAAGGGCTTCGGCGACACGGCGGCCTTCGATAGCGATCTGGTTGTTGAGCTCGGCGATCTGGGCGGTCAGCGCCCGGATAGTGGGGTGATTGTCCAGCAAAGTGGCCGAGCGCTGAGCCTTTTCGCCCTGCAGCCGCGCCTTTTCTTCACTCAATTGCTGGATGGCCGGGGATTGGCGCACATCGTTGAGGCTATCGATGGGCTGGCCGCGATCGAGCAGGCCGCGAATGACCGCGGCGCGCGACAGGGCAGTATTCTTGCGCTCCTGGGCGGCGCTGATCTGGCTGGCAATGGTGGACAGTTGCTGATCGACCAGGCTGGTATTGTTACCGCCGGTGAACAGGTCATTGTTCACCTTGAAATCAGCAACGGCCCGTTCGGCGTCGGTGACGCGGACCCGCAGCTTGTCGATTTCCTCGCGCAGCCAGGTGGATGCCTCGGCAGTGTCGGACAGCGAGAGCTGGGCGCGGCGGGTGACGTGGGCATTGGCGACGGCATTGGCGATATCGGCGGCCAATTGCGGATTGGTCGAGCGGACCAGCACCGACATGATGCGCGAGTCGCGGGCCTGGATCACCGTCATACGGTCGTAGAGCGTGCTCAGCACGATTTCGTCCACGCTGACCGGCGCCGATTTGCGGCCCAGCATCTGGGTGATCACAGCCATGGGCGAAAAACCGCCGCCGGCCGAACCGTTGAACTCGGGGACCGAGCGCAGGTCGAGCTGATCGACCACCTTGAGCAGGGTATCGCGCGACTTCAGCAGCTCCATCTGGCTGGACACCACGCTGGCATCCGTCGGATTGGGCGCAACCGCGTCATTGGAGGCGCGGGTATAAACGTTGTCGCGCGGCTCGATCAGGATGGATGCCGAGGATTCATAAAGCCGCGGCTGAAACATCAGGAAGGCGAAGGCAGCAGCCAGCAACAGCAGTGTAATGAGAATGATGCGCGGCAGACGCTTGAAGACGGCGCCAAGCACCGCTCCCACGTCTATTCGCGCATCGCGCACGGCCGGCGACTCATAAGTCATCGCAATCCCTCGTTTGTTGGCAGGATTTATGGCCGCAACGTAGTAAGCAATCCGTTAAACTTCATGCAGATCGCAATAGTACGATGCCGGCTTAAGGGAATTCTTAACCATAGCCGGATGACATTGGCGCTACCTCAAATGCGCGAGATTCTGATGCGCTGGCTGCCAATTCTCATCGTCGCTCTCATGCCGCCGCTGGCGGGTTGCGCCACCACGGGCTCGGCCACCTATCTGGTGGAGACCAAGGGGCCGTATCAACTCGATACCGGCGACTCGGTGCGTGTTACCGTTTACGGCGATGCCGAACTCAGTTCGACCTATCGCGTCGATGACGCCGGCTCCATCGCCTTCCCGCTGGTGGGGCCAGTGCAGGTGCGCGGCACGACGACGACAGGCGCCGCCGCCCGGCTGGCGGCAGCGCTGTCCAATGGCTTCATGCGCAATCCGAACGTGGCCGTGGAAGTGGCGGAATACCGCCCCTTCTTCATCCAGGGCGAAATCGCCCGGGCCGGCCAGTTCCCCTATGTCTATGGCATGACCGTCCGCGCCGCGATCAGCACGGCGGGTGGTTTCTCCGATACGGCCAACCGCGACGAGGCCGTCGTTTACCGTAGACAAGGCAATGAGATGGCCAAGGGCGTTGTTGGGCTCGACTTCCCGATCTTCCCGGGCGATACCATCGTCATCCAGGAAAGATGGTTCTGACGGAGCGATAGATGGCCGAGCCCAAGCTGCGCATCCTGCAAGTGATGCGCGCTCCCGTGGGTGGCCTGTTCCGGCACGTTGCCGATCTCACACGCGCACTCTCCGAAATGGGGCATGATGTTGGCCTCGTGGTCGACAGCCTTGCCAACGACGCCCAGACCGAAAGCAAGCTGGGGGCGCTGCTGCCCTATGCAAGCCTGGGCATTCACCGCTTTGCCATGCCGCGCGTGCTCGGGCGCGGCGATCTGGTGACGCCGCTGGGCGTACGCAAACTCGCCAAATCGCTGGATATCGATGTGCTGCACGGCCACGGCGCCAAGGGCGGCTTCTATGCAAGGCTGGCCCGGATGGGGGGCAGCAAGGCGATTGCGGTGTATACCCCGCATGGTGGGGTGCTGCATTTTTCCCGCGCCTCGCGACCGGGCCGCATCTTTCACCGGCTGGAGCGCCTGTTGATGGGTCAGACCGGCGCCATCATTTTCGAGAGCGCCTATGCGCAAAAGACCTATTCGGCGCTGATCGGCGAGCCCACCTGCCCTACGCGCATCATTCACAATGGACTGACGCCGGATGAATTCGTGCCGGTGCCGCCCGATGCGGATGCGGCCGATTTCGTGTTTGTCGGCGAATTGCGCGACCTCAAGGGCATTCATGTGCTGGCCGAGGCGCTGGCGGGTGTCCACCGCCCGGATGGCCAGCCCGTAACGCTGACGCTGGCTGGTGACGGTCCCGACCGGGCGGCATTGGTCGAACAGATTACCCGGCTAAATCTCAGAGACCGGATCACCCTGCCCGGCGCGCAGCCGGCGCGCGCAATGTTTTCGCGCGGCCGCTGCATCATCGTGCCCTCGCTGGCCGAATCCCTGCCCTATATCGTGCTGGAAGCGGCTGCCGCGCGGCTGCCGGTGATTGCCACCAATGTCGGCGGCATTCCCGAAATCTTCGAGGGCAGCGCGGACAGCCTGATCCCGCCCAGCGACGTTCCGGCGCTGCAACGGGCCATGCAGCGGGTGCTGGATAATCCCCAAGCGGCGCAGGCGGAAATGGAAATACGGCTGGCGCGGATCGAAAGTGCTTTCTCGCTGGCCAACATGGCCGGGCAAATCGAAGCGCTCTATCAATTGCTGTTGGTAAAGACTTAGGCAGTCGGTTTCACCGAGTTTTCATTCCTTGAACTCAAGATGTCGCCAGTTTCGAAGACTGGTGGCATCAGAATGTATCGTGTCGATGCAAAACAAGCCGTGCTGGATCACGTATCCAAGCAGGGCGCGGCGGGCGAGCGTCAGCTTTCGCCCGAGGCGGAGGCGATTATCGCAGCGCCCGTCGAGCGGACGCTGTCGGGCGCCGTGGTCGTAGGCATCGCGCAGGTGATCGAAGCTTTGCTGCTGGCAGGGCTGGGCTATTTCATCTTCGAAACGCTGGTGGCAATCGGCGAGGCCGAATTCTATGTGCCGGTGATCCTGGCATCGTGCCTTCTCGCCAATGTGCTGTTCAACGCCGCCCGCACCCATCGCATCGTCGCCTATCGCACCCTGTTCAACCAGATCGGCCGGGTGCTGGTGGGCTGGACGCTGGTGATGACGGTGTTGGCCGTCGGCATTTTCTTCTTCAAGGCCGCCGACCTGTTCTCGCGGCTGTGGCTGTTGAGCTGGTTCGCCGGTGGCGCCGTGTTGCTGGTCGCCTATCGGCTGGCATTGCGGGCCATAGTCATGCGCTGGACCGCCGCCGGACGGCTGCGGCGCCGTACTGTCATTGTCGGTGGCGGCAAGGATGCCGAAGTGCTGATCGAACAGATCCGCGCCAGCGCCAATAACGATATTCGCCTGCTCGGCCTGTTCGATGACCGGGTCGATGCGCGTTCGCCCGACAGCGTCGCCGGCTCGCCCAAGCTGGGCAAGGTTGCCGATCTCATCGAATTTGCCCGCCGCACACCGATCGACCTGGTCATCGTATCCATGCCGCTGTCGGCGGAAAAGCGCGTGCTGGAAATGCTGACCCAGCTCTGGGTCCTGCCCGTGGATATCCGGCTTTCCGCCCATATGAGCAAGCTGCGCTTCACCGACCGCGCCTATTCCTATGTCGGGGATATCGCCGTGTTCGACATGGCCGACCGGCCGATTTCGGACTGGAACCTGGTGTTCAAATGGGTGTTCGACAAGCTGGTGGCGCTGACCGCGTTGATCCTCTTGTCCCCCGTCATGGTGATAACCGCCATCGCCATCAAGCTCGAGAGCAAGGGGCCGGTGTTCTTCATGCAGAACCGGCACGGCTTTAATAACGAACTGATCAAGGTCTATAAATTCCGCTCGATGCGCACTGACATGCTCGATGCCTCAGCCAGCAAGCTGGTGACCAAGGGCGATCCACGTGTCACCAAGGTCGGCAAGTTCATCCGCAAAAGCTCGATCGACGAGCTGCCGCAACTGTTCAACGTGCTCAAGGGCGAACTGTCCATCGTCGGCCCCCGCCCGCATGCGCTGCAGGCCAAGGCCGACAACAAGCTCTATTACGAGGCCGTGGAGGGCTATTTCGCGCGCCACCGCGTCAAGCCCGGCATGACCGGCTGGGCGCAGGTCAATGGCTGGCGCGGAGAAACCGACACGATCGACAAGATCATGCAGCGGGTGAACCACGACCTCTATTATATCGAGCACTGGTCGATCCTGTTCGACCTCTACATCGTGCTGCTCACCCCGGTGTCGCTCGTTTCCAAGAATGAGAATGCGTATTGAGCAGCATCGGCACGGTTGATGGCGGCGCCTTTACGGCCGGATCCAAGGGGTTCGGCCTTGCCGTGCTGCGCTCCAAGACCGGGCGGCTGCTCGATATCCTGGTGGGCTTCTGGGTTTTCACCGGCGCCATGGTGTTTATCGAGCCCTCGCCTTATGAGGTGAGCTTTGCCGCCATGCTGCCGGTGGCGATCCTGGCGGGAATGGGCCTCTATCGCTCCACCTTCGGCCTCTTCGCCATCATGATCGGCTTTATTCCCTTTGCGCTGATCGCGGTGTTTCAGGTGCGGACCACCCCGCTCGATGATGCGCTGATTTTCACCGCCGTCACCATCTTCCTGCTGCTGACCAGCTATTTCATCGCCAATTATCTTGCCGAAGACACGACGCGGCGGTCGCGCATCGTCATAGGCGCCTATACGGCAGCGGCGGTAGTGGTTTCGCTGATCGGCACGCTCGCCTATCTCCGGCTCATCCCGGCCGCCGATCTTTTCGTGCTCTATGGCCGCGCCAAGGGCACGTTCAAGGACCCCAATGTGTTCGGGCCGTTTCTCGTGCTGCCGGCCATGTTCGCCTTGCAGCGCGTGCTGCTGCTCAAGGGGCGGCGGGCGCTGTTTGCCGGCATGGTTTATGGCATCCTGTTCGTGGGCGTGTTTGCCAGTTTCTCGCGCGCCGCCTGGGGGCATTTCGCCTTCTCCTCCATCATGGTGATGGGGCTGGTGTTCTGGCTGGAAGCGGCGGCGCGCGACAAGGTGCGCATCATGATCATGTCGCTGCTCGGGCTGGTCATGCTCGGGGTGGCGCTGGCCGGGCTGCTCAGCATTCCGGCGGTGTCGTCACTGTTCGAGGAGCGCGCCGCCGGGCAAAGCTACGATCAGGGCGAAACGGGCCGGTTCGGCCGCCAGGGCTACGCCTGGGACCTGGCGCTGGAAAATCCCTCGGGCATCGGCCCCAAGGAATTCCGCAACCTGCGGGTGAGCGAAGACCCGCACAATTCCTATGTCACCGTGCTGCTTGTCTATGGCTGGGGCGGCGGCTTTTTCTACTACCTGCTGATCATCCTGACGCTGTGGCGCGGCTTTGCCGCCCTCACCCGCCCCTCGCCCTACCGGCTGATCATGATTCCTCTGATCAGTACTTTCGTCATGCTGGTCGGCGAGTCGGCCATTATCGACACCGATCACTGGCGCCATTATTTCCTGATTGCCGGCATGATCTGGGGCATTTCCACCGCCATTCGCAACGATCACCGTTCCGGCGCGCCGCGCGAGCAGATGGTCATTTAGGCCACAGCGCGCCGCGTAGATAGCGTTCGGCCAAATGGGCGGTTCCGGCGGCGAAGCCCCGCTTATGGCTTTGCGCCAGCCGCGTTTCGGCATGCGAGCCGATCCAGGCCAATAGTGCCATGCGGCGCAGCATCACCATGGAATCGATAGCCTCGACATGCTCGTCGTCCAAGGGCCGCACCGTGCGGTAGCCCTCGATCCAGAGCGAACGCAAAGCGGGAATGGCGGCGTTGGTTTCGTGGAAGGAAATGGCGGCGGCAAAGTCGTAGACGAACCAGCAAAAGCCGGCATCGTCGAAATCGATCAGCGTCACATTGGAGCCATCGACCAAAAGATTGCCCAGCCGCATATCGGCATGGATCAATCCGAAACGATCTTCGCCCAGGCCATATTCGCCCAACCGACGCCACAGGGCGGAATCGGTGCGGTCGAGAACGGCCCGGATCGTCTTGTCGACGCCCGGCGCGATGCGCCAATCGCCCCATAGCCCATCGGCGTCCAGAATGCTCGCGGCGCGCCAGACCGGCCGCTGGAAGCCCTCGGGCTGCTGCCATTGGGTGGCATGCAGGTGCAATTGCGCGGCGTAGCGGCCCAGAGTGCGGAACAGTTCGCACATATCGTCGTCGGGCGTTGGCTCGGCGCCGTCGGCAAAGCGGAAGAGCACGGCGAGGCGGGTTTCCTCGCCCGAGGTCTTGAAGGCCTGCAACAGCCGGCCATCGAGGCCTGGAATGGGTTCGGGAATCGGCACATCGGTATCGCGCCGCAGGGCCGTGAGCCAAGCCAGTTCGCTCTCGATGGCGGGGCGGGACTGATAGCCGGGACGGTGGATACGCAGGGTAAAGCGGCCGCGGCGCTCGGTCTCGACCAGGAAGGTCTGGTTTTCCGAATGATTGATCAGCCGGGCGGTGCCCCCGGCCAGATCCGGCCACAGCGACAATGCCGGTTGAACGTCGCTTGCGCTGAGCGGCATCACGGCTCTCCAGATTGCATCGCACCCCGAGGGGGTAGCAAGAGGATCATCAATGAGGAGGGATTTGGTCGGAGCGGCCGGATTTGAACCGACGACCCTTTGTCCCCCAGACAAATGCGCTACCAGGCTGCGCTACGCCCCGACTGCGCGGAGACATACGGAAAGGGTGGTTTTGATGCAAGAGGTGTTTTCGGGAAAATGGCACAAACCCACATTGGCCACAGCCTAATCGCATTCGGACGCCGCCGTGAGTCCCCAGGCGAATGCGCTTTTTATGCTAATGCGATGGAACCGCTGAGGGAACCTGGCCGCGGGCGCCGCGTTTAGTATGAACAGGTTTGCCCCTGTGACCTCCAAACGACGTCATGTCGAGACCCCGGCCCCCATGCACACAGGACCGGGGTCATTTTTTGTCTGAGGCCAGGAAGTCGTTGGGGCGGCTCAGGCAGGCCGCATAGAAATCGGCCAGGCGGGCGTCCAGAGCTGCGCCGAGCGTGGCGCAACGTTCGATTGCGGCCTGTACTGGCGCCTGTTTCACCAGCATTTCCAGTAGATTGGCGTGCGCGGCTGCCAATACGATAAATGCCGGATTTTTGGCAAGTGTCTCGTCACCCAGCAGCAGATAGACGGGCTCGCGTTCGCTCATGCCACGGAGTTCCAGCGCGCCGGCCGGCAGGCAGGCCAGTTCCGGTGCGGCGGCGCGGGTTTGGGCCGATATCAGGATATCGTAGCTCACGATCCGGCAGGCGCCTTCGAGACGGCTGGCGACGTTGACGGTGTCCCCGACACACGAATAATTGAAGCGGCTTTCGAGCCCCATATTGCCCACCAGCGCCGGGCCGGTCGCGACCCCGATACCGATGGCGATGGGCTCGGCCGAGCCCGCATTGAGCCGCTGCAACGCCGCGCGCATGGCGAGGGCGGCGCGGCAGGCGTGGAGCGGGTGCCGGTCGAGCGTGGCGGGGGCATTCCAGAAGGCCATCACCGCATCGCCCATGAATTTGTCGATCGTGCCATGCTGGCCGATGATGGCGGCGCCCAGGGCGGCAAAGAGCCGGTTGAGGATGGCGACGAGTTCGGTGGGCGACGTGCGTTCGGTGAGGGCGGAGAAATTGCGCACGTCAGAGAACATCACACTCATCTCGCGCAGATCGCCGCCCAGCTTGAGCAGGCTGGCATCGCGATCGAGCCGGTCGAGCAGGGTCGGTTCGACATAATGCGCGAAAGCCTGCCGGACGCGGCGTTTGTCGGCATCGGTTACGGCGAACTGGAAGAAGGCCATGGCGGCGTAGGTGAGCACGGTACCGAACAGGGCAAAGCTGGGGTCGATCAGCAGGCCATACTGGCTGAAGGCAAACCAGCTGCCGGCCAAGGACAGAGCCGCGATCATCGACGAAAACAATAGGCCCACCAGCGGGCCGCTCGACAGCAGGACCAGCGCGATGGCCAGCCCGCTCACCGCCAGGACGACGATTTCGAGGCCCGCAACCCAATCGGCGCGATTGAGAAAGGTGCCGGTCAATATTTGTTCGAGCGCCTGCACATGGATGGACACGCCGGCCACCGCCTCGCCCAGTGCGCTGGCGCGGATATCGAGCAATCCGCTGGCGGAGGCGCCGATGAAGACGATGTGGCCCGCGATGAGTGGAGCGAGCGTGGCGTAATTCTGGGCGAGGAGATCGGCCGCCGGAACATAGATCGATGGATCGAGGTGCCGATAATAGAGCCACATATCGCCCGTCGGCCCGGTTGGCACATTATAGTCGCCGACGCGCAGGCTTTCGACCATGCCGGCGCTATCGCCCAGGATTACCAGTGTCGACGCCCCCTGCGCCACGCGCAGCGCCTCCACTGATAATGTCGGCAACGGCGCCGTGCCGTTCGACCAAAGCAGTGGCAGGCGGCGTGCCACCCCTGCCCCGGTGGTGTCGAGGCTCGCAACGCCCAGGCCCTTGGCCGCCTGCCCCAACACCGGCAATGGCGAAGCCGCCCCGCCCAACAGCGGCAGCGCGTTCAGTGGGTCCGTTCCGGTCAGAGCGAATCCCGATTTAGGCGACGGCAGCACGGCCAGGCTCTTCTCGCTGCGCGTGAGGCTCAAGATGCTCGGCCCGGCCGCAAGTGCGGTGGCGAATTCGGCGTCGTAGTCGGCACCAATCGACAGGATCGAGGATGGCGAGAGCCGGTCCGGCTCGGGAAACAGCACGTCGAAGGCGATGGCCGCGGCACCCAGTTCGGTCAGGCGGTTGGCGATGGTCGCCATGGTGCGCCGCGACCAGGGCCATTGCCCCACCTTTGCAAGCGAAGTTTCGTCGATGTCGATGATCCGCACCGGCAGGTCGGTCGGCGCGGGGCGTGGCCGCAATTGCTGGAAGGTGTCGAAAGCGGTCTCGCGCGCCACCTGGACGGGATAGGGATCGCTGGCGCGCAATGCCACCAGCAGGCCGACGATGACGGCGCCGAAGACCAGAGCCGACAGCCGCCGTTTCCACATGGAATTAGTTGATGCGCCTGCGGTTTGGCGTCCGCACCGTCACCGGCGCGCCGGGCCGGGTGCGCACATCGCGCCGGAAATCGCTGGGCGAGGTGCCCGCGATCTTGCGGAAGGACTTGTTGAAGGCGCTCAGAGAGCCGAAGCCGCTGTCCATGGCCACCTGCAGCACATTGGCCTCTTCCTGCATCAGCAGGGCCTGCGCATAGCTCAGCCGCATCAGGTTCACATAATCGTTGAGCGTCATGCCCGTCGTCTTCTTGAACACGTTCATCGCGTATTTCGGGTGAACATTGGCCGCTGCCGCGATGTCGGAGGAATCGATGTCCTCGCGGAAATTGTCGGCGATAAAATCGCAGATGCGCACCACTATGGGGGAGGAATGGTGATCGAGCCCCTCCACCGCATTGGCGATATCGGCGCGGCCGGGCAGCAGCGAATAGGCGTCGAAGCGCACCCGCTCGATCCGCAACAGCAATTCGTCGACGGCCATGCCGGCCTTCATCGGATCGCCTGAACGGGCATAATCGTTCCAGCGGGCAAAGTTGAGCGTGTCGGACGCGTCGGTGGCCTGGGTGATCAGCGTCGCGCCCTGCATCAGCTTGGATTGCACGTCCTGAGGCAGCCGCAGCCGGAAGAAATGCACCAGCGGCAGATGCCCGCCGGCATAAACGACATCGTCGGCGGCATCATCCAACTGGTGGGGCAGCCCGCCCCAGAACAGGGCCATGTCCCCTTCGCTGAAGCGCACCTCGTGGCCGCTCATCTTATAGTGGACCCAGCCGCGCACGATGTAATTGACCTCGACCTGGGCATGCCAATGGGGCGCGCGCATCACCGGCGGCGCCGCATGAAACATCGACAGCACGGTGGGCAGCCGCTCTACCCCGTTGGCATCCGGCACATAATAGATCCTTTCGGTCATCTTACTTTCCGCCAACTCCGCATGCCTTTTCGCATGGACGTATTGCACCAGAGGCATAGCTTAGGAAGGGCTCGAGCTAAGAGCAAATGAAAAGGGAGGACTTACATGATCCGCATTACATCGCGGTGGCGCAATACGCTTGCTGTTGCGCTGACCGGCGTGAGCCTGTTCAGCGTCGCCGCCGCCTCGGCAGCCGAAATCACCGTCTGGTGCTGGGACCCCAACTTCAACGGCGCGACGATGGAAGAGGCATTCTCGCGCTATAAGGCCAGCCATCCCGACGATACGATCAAGGTGGAAATCTTCGACAAGGCCGCCATGGAGCAGAAGCTGCAGGCGCAGCTCGCATCCGGCGCCACCGATGGCCTGCCCGATATCGTGCTGATCGAAGATTATCGCGCGCAGAAATATCTGCAGTCGTTCCCCAGCTCCTTCGAGCCGCTCAATAGCCACGTCGATTACTCGACCTTTGCCCCCTACAAGGTGGAACTGGCGACCCTCAACGGGCAGACCTATTCCATCCCCTTCGATTCCGGCGTCACGGGCTATTTCTACCGTTCCGACCTGCTGGCTGAAGCCGGCATCACCCCGGACCAGCTCAACAACATCACCTGGGATCAGCTGATCGAGATCGGCAAGACCGTCAAGGAAAAGACCGGGCTGCCGCTGCTGCCGATCGATCCGACTTCGTCGGACTGGATTCGCATCATGCTGCAATCGGCCGGCAGCTGGTATTTTGATGCCGATGGCAATGTGACCATCAAGGACAACCCGGTCTTCAAGGCCGCTGTGGAAACCTATCAGCGTCTGATGACCGCTGGCATCACCACGCCGGTTTCGGGCTGGACGGAATATACCGGCTCGTTCACCTCGGGTAAGACCCCCTCGACCTTCTCGGGCGTGTGGATGACCGCCACGATCAAGGCCAATGCCGATCAGTCCGGCAAGTGGGGCGTTGCCCCCTCCCCGCGCCTCGATGGTGTTGAAGGCGCCGGCAATGCGTCCAATCTGGGCGGTTCGAGCTGGTATGTCCTCTCCTCCGCTCCCGAGAAAGAAAAGGCCATCGATTTCCTGACCTCGATCTGGGCCAAGGATGTCGATTTCTACCAGAAGATCCTGGTCAACCAGGGCGCTCTGGGCACC
This sequence comes from Hyphomicrobiales bacterium, assembly GCA_900470445.1. GTDB lineage: Bacteria > Pseudomonadota > Alphaproteobacteria > Rhizobiales > Devosiaceae > Devosia. The sequence continues at coordinate 130,051 of UCAU01000042.1, forward strand.
TATCTGCCCGCCCGTGAAGGCGAAGCCTTCAAGGCCAGCGACGAGTTCTTCGGCGGCGAGCCCGTGTGGCAGAACTTCTCCACCTGGCTGGCCGCGATTCCGGCGGTCAATTACGGCATCTTCACCGAAGAAGCCGACACCGCCACGGTTGCACAAATCCCGGCGATTACCAGCGGCGGCAACGTCGATGAAATCATCGCCGCCATCGATGCTCAGGTTCGTCAACAGACCCAGTGATACCGGCATCCCGGGGGCGGCCTAGCCGTCTCCGGTCCTCCCGCGGCCTCGCGCTCTGCGCGGGGTCGTTGGCTCGACTTGGCAAAAAGGGGATACAATGGCGCAATCCGCATTGGCGCGCAGCGAACGGATAAACGGCTGGCTTTTTGTGATGCCGGCGCTCGTTCTGCTCGGCATCTTCATGGTCTATCCGATCCTGTGGTCCCTCTGGATGAGTTTCCAGGTCGGCCGCGGGATGAATTTCAGCTTTGGTGGCTTTGCCAACATCATACGACTGACGCAGGACCCGGTTTTCCTGCGCGCGCTCAGCAATACGATGCTGTTCCTGGCCATGCAGGTGCCGATCATGCTGGTGCTGGCGTTGTTCTTCGCCAATGCACTCAACGACAGCAAACTCTGGGGCCGGGGCTTTTTCCGCACTGCGATCTTCCTGCCCTGCGTGACCTCGCTGGTTGCCTATTCGGTCATCTTCAAATCGATCTTTGCGATTGACGGCATTGCCAACCAGACGCTGCTGGTGCTCCACCTCATCGAGAACCCGATCAACTGGCTGTCCGATCCATTCTGGGCCCGTGTCGTTGTCATCACCGCCATCACCTGGCGCTGGACCGGCTACAACATGATCTTCTATCTCGCGGCCATGCAGAATATCGACCGCTCGATCTATGAAGCGGCCCGCATCGACGGCGTCCCCGCATGGGCGCGCTTCTGGTTCATCACCGTGCCGCTGCTCAAGCCCGTGATCCTGTTCACCTCGGTCATTTCGACCATCGGCACGCTGCAATTGTTCGACGAGGTCAACCTGCTGACCCAGGGCGGCCCCTCGGATTCGACGCTGACCCTGTCGCTCTACATCTACAATCTCAGCTTCAAGTTCATGCCCAGCTTCGGCTACGCGGCAACCGTCAGCTATGTCATCGTCATCCTGGTCGGCATTCTCAGCCTGATCCAGTTTATCGTGGCCAAGGACCGCCGCGCATGAGCAATCCAATCGCCCTTATCGGCCGCGCCGGCACTTATCTGCTGCTGTCGCTCGCGGCCTTCCTGTCGATCTTCCCATTTTTCTGGATGGTTGTCGGCGCCAGCAATACCTCTGCTGACATCATTCGCGGCAAGGGTACGCCCGGCGGCGCGCTGTGGGACAATATCGTCAAATTCGTCAACTCGTTCGACATGGTGCGGGTGCTGTTCAACTCGTTCCTGCTGGCCGGCCTGGGAACCGTGCTGACCCTGCTGATCGCCTCGATGGCCGGCTATGGCTTCGAGATGTTCCGCTCGCGCTTCCGCGAAAAGGTCTTTGGCGGCCTGTTGCTGATGCTGTCCATCCCGTTCGCGGCCTTGATGATCCCGCTGTTCATTTTGATGGCGCAGTTCAAGATCATCAACACCTACCAGGCCGTGCTGCTGCCCAGCATCGCGTCGATCTTCATCATCTTCTACTTCCGGCAAGCCACCAAGGCGTTCCCGAGCGAGTTGCGCGACGCAGCCAAAATCGACGGGCTGAAGGAATGGCAGATCTTCCTTTATGTCTACATGCCGGTGATGCGCTCCACCTATGCGGCGGCGACCATCATTGTCTTCATGGCAAACTGGAACAGCTATCTGTGGCCGCTGATCGTGCTGCAGACCAATGAGATGAAAACGCTCACCCTGGCGGTAGCGACGCTGGCTGCCGGCTATACGCCCGATTTCGGCGTCATCATGGTCGGCGCGATCGCGGCCACCCTTCCCACCCTCATCATCTTCTTCCTGCTCCAGCGCCGCTTCGTCGAAGGCATGCTGGGCGCGGTCAAATAAGGTTCAGTCCATGAGCAGTTTGAAACTTACGGCTGTACGCAAGTCCTACGGCAATGTCGAAGTCATCAAGGGCGTTGATCTGGAGATCAAGGCCAAAGAGTTCGTGGTTTTCGTCGGCCCTTCGGGCTGCGGAAAATCGACGCTGCTGCGGATGATTGCGGGCCTCGAGCACATTACCGGCGGTGACCTCGAAATCGGCGGTCAGCGCATGAACGATGTCGATCCGAGCAAGCGCGGTATCGCCATGGTGTTCCAGTCCTATGCGCTCTATCCGCATATGACGGTGCGCGACAATATGGGCTTCGCACTGCGCTTTGCCGGGGTTGCCAAGGACCAGATCGCCAAGCAGGTGCAGCAGGCCGCCCGCATCCTGGCACTCGAGCCCCTGCTCGATCGCTATCCCAAGGAACTCTCCGGCGGCCAGCGCCAGCGCGTCGCCATCGGCCGTGCCATCGTGCGCAATCCGCAGGTCTTCCTGTTCGACGAGCCGCTGAGCAATCTGGATGCCGAGCTGCGCGTGCATATGCGCATCGAGATCGCCCGGCTGCACAAGGAATTGCAGACCACGATCATCTATGTGACGCACGACCAGGTCGAGGCCATGACGCTGGCCGACACCATCGTGGTGCTGCGCGATGGCATTATCGAGCAGGTCGGCCATCCGCTCGATCTCTATGACGATCCGGCCAACCAGTTTGTTGCCGGGTTCATCGGCTCGCCGCAGATGAATTTCCTCGCCGCCACCATCGTTGAGAAAACCGCTGACAGCGTCACTGTCGAATTGACCAACCATGGCAAGACCCGCCTCACCCTGCCCGTTTCGGGTGGCGCGGTGGGCGACAAGGTTTCCCTCGGTGTGCGCGCCGAGCATTTCGGCGAAGCCGGGGCTGGCAGTTCCGATCTGACGCTGCAGATCGACGTGGCCGAACATCTGGGGTCCACCAGCTATGTCTATGCCAATGCCGGCGGCGAGCTGGTGGTGATCGAACGCGAAGAATCCCGGCACGAGCTGGGCCACGACGCGATCACGGTCTCCATCGACACCAACCGCGCTTACCTCTTCGACGCCGCGGGCCATCGCCTGCGCTAATCCATTTCACCCGGGAGCACGCCCCCGGGATCAGAAAGCCGTTTCAACAAGGACTATTATCATGTCGACCGATCAGAAAATCCGCTGGGGCATTATTGGGCCGGGCAGCATTGCCAAGGCCTTCCAGGGCGGTGTAGCCGGTTCCAAGCACGGCGTTCTGGCCGCCATTGCGACCCGCGACCCCAATAAGCCGAACCTGGCCAAGGACTTCCCCGGCGCGAAAATCGTGCACGGCTATGATGCCCTGCTGGCTGACCCTGAAATCGACGCCGTCTATATCGCCGTGCCGCATACCGGCCACGCCGAATGGGCCATCAAGGCGGCCGAAGCAGGCAAGCATGTGCTGATCGAAAAGCCCTTGGCGCTGTCTGCCTTCGAGATCGATGCGGTGTTCCACGCCCATCGCAAGGCGGGCACCTTTGCGGGTGAAGCCTTCATGTATCGCCTGCATCCGCAGACTGCCAAGCTCGCCGAACTCATCCGCTCCGGCGTCATCGGCGATGTCCGCATGATCCAGTCGAGCTTCGGCTTCTCGATGGGCAAATTCCAGCCCCAGCATCGCCTGTTCGCCTCGGACCTGGCCGGTGGCGGCATTCTGGACGTGGGCGGCTATCCCGTTTCCATGTCCCGCTTCATCGCGGGCGCGGCTTTGGGCAAGCCCTTCGCCGATCCGATCAAGGTTTCGGGCACGGCCAAGCTCAATGCCGAAGGCACCGATGATTGGGCTGCTGCCGTCCTCACCTTCGAGAACGGCATTGTCGCCCAGGTGTCCTGCGCCGTGATGGTCAATCTCGACAATGTGCTGCGCATTCACGGCTCGGAAGGCCGCATCGAGGTGCCGGATTTCTGGTTTGCCGGTGGCGACCGCGACAAGGGCGTCGGCAAGATCGACATCGTCAAGAAGGACGGCAGCCGCGAGACGATCAGCGTCGGCGAAGAACGCCATGTCTATTCCTTCGAGGCCGATGCCGCTGCCGAAGCCATCTTCGCCAAGCGTCAGGAATTGGCCGCGCCGGGCATGAGCTGGGCCGATAGCCTGGGCAATGCCCGCGTGCTCGACGCCTGGCGCAAGGATGCCGGGATCGAGTATTCGGTCGAAAAGCCGGCCAGCAGGGTCAATACGCTGGCCAATCGTCCGCTCGGTCCCAATGGCAACGTCATCCCCAAGCGCTCCATTCCGAACCTGCCCAAGCAGGCTTCGGCCGCAGCCCTCGGCTTTGAGGATTTCAAGACCTTCGCCTCGGGCGCCATCCTGCTCGACGCCTTCTGGGAAAAGGGCGGCAATCTGTTCGACACCGCCTTTATCTATGGCGGCGGCTATACCGAAAAGCTGTTCGGGCAGTGGCACACCAGCCGCGGCACGCGCGAGCAATCGGTGCTGATCGGCAAGGGCGCGCATAGCCCGCTGGTCTATCCCGACGTGATCGCCAAGCAGTTGACGCAGTCGCTTGATCGCCTCCAGACCGACTATGTCGACATCTACTTCATGCACCGCGACAATACCGATGTGCCGGTAGGTGAGTTCGTCGACGCCATGGATGCCGAGGTCAAGGCCGGCCGCATTCGCGGGCCGTTCGGTGGTTCCAACTGGACCAAGGAGCGGTTCGATGAGGCCATCGCCTATGCCGAACGCACCGGCAAGACCAAGCCTAGCGCCTTGTCCAACAACTTCGCCCTGGCCGAAATGCTGGACCCGATCTGGGACGGCTGCGTCACCTCCTCGACGCCGGACTGGAAGCAGTGGCTCAATGACCGCCAGGTCACCAATTTCTCCTGGTCGAGCCAGGCCCGCGGCTTCTTCACCGACCGCGCCGGTCGCGACAAGACCGACAATGAGGAACTGGTCCGCGTCTGGTACAATGAGCAGAACTTCGGCCGCCGCGACCGCGCCATCGAGCTGGGCAAGCAACTCGGCAAGAGCCCGATCCACATCGCGCTCGCCTATGTCCTCGCCCAGTCCTTCCCCAGCGTTCCCCTGATCGGGCCGCGTACTCTGGGCGAGCTGGACGACAGCATGAACGCCTTCGACATCAAGCTGACGGCCGACCAGGTGAAGTGGCTCGAAAACGGCTAGGTTTTGGCGGGAGGGGGGGTGGCCACTGGTTCGCAGTACCCCCTCCTAACCTCCCCCTGATAAGGGGAGGGATCTCTCCACCCTAGGAACGAGATCGAGCCACAATCACAAAACGGTCCCTCCCCCTATCAGGGGGAGGCTAGGAGGGGGTAACGCAGACCTCGATCCCTCCCCACCCACCGGGTCATTCCGGC
>UCAU01000042.1:135545-141272 GCA_900470445.1 Hyphomicrobiales bacterium
CGGAATCCAGGTCCGTGGCGATCCAGACACATCCAGCGCTGGGATGATCTTCAGCATGGATTCCGGCCTGCGCCGGAATGACACCGTGGTTGTGACACGCGCACCGCCCCATCCCACCCAAGCCCCTCATCGCGCAAAACTTTTCCGCACTGTTCGGGAAAGCCGTCCAGTATCATGCGTGTGTCTTCTTGCGCGCGTTAATGCCCTGCCCTATCTTCATCGTTGCGAGACGATGGTTCTCGCATTCGTTCTCAGGGCGGGGTGTAATTCCCCACCGGCGGTAAGGGGGGAACCTCAAGCCCGCGAGCGCTCCACATTATGTTGGGGGTCAGCAGATCCGGTGTAATTCCGGGGCCGACGGTCATAGTCCGGATGAAAGAGAACGGGACAAACGCTGCGTGCCGGCGTCTGTGCCTTTTTGGCCGGGCGCTTGCTGCTGCGCCGCCTCCCGTAACCCTGAGGAAACTGGTTACGGAAAGGACTTTTTATGAGCCAGATTTCCTCTACTTCCCAAAACGCCACCACCGGCGCCCTCTTCATGGTCACCGCGAGCCTTGCCTTTGCCGGCACCAACGCGCTTCAGTCGGTGCTGCCCTGGCAATTCGGCATGAGTTCCACCGGCATGGCCTTCTGGCAATATGTCATCGCCTCCGTGCTGGCCCTGCCGCTCATTCTGCGGATCGGCGTCGATAAGCTGCGCACGAGGCACCCCTTGGCGCACGAGGTCCGCGCTTTCGTTTCGGCGCTTGGCGTCCATGTCTTCGTCTATGGCTTTGCCGCCGGCGTGCCGATCTGGCAGATGGTGACCCTGCTGTCCACCGGCCCGCTGTTCATCATTCTGGGATCCACGCTGTTCCTGGGCGAGCGCGCTTCCGCCCCCCGCATCGTGGCAGCGATGGTCGGTTTCACCGGCGCCATCATTGTCTCGGGCGTCGGCAGCGAAGGGGTCACCTGGCACACCCTGATCCCCGTCGCCGCAGCCGCCCTTTGGGCCGTGACCGATGTGCTGACGAAATATCTCGCCCGCGAAGAGCCGCCGGAAACCCTCACGCTTTCCCTGCTCGTACTGGTGACACCCAATCACCTGTTCATTCTGCTGGTGGTGAACGCGCTGGCATGGCTATCGCCTGCCACTCTCCCTGCTGAATTGGCCACTGGCTTCCCCTTCCAGCTCCCCACAGGCGCAGGACTGTGGCTGCTCCTGCTGCTTGGCGCTCTGACGGCGCTGGCGCGATATTTTTCCAGCTTTGCCTATAAGAAAGCCGATGCGACTTTCCTGCAGCCGTTCGGCGATCTGCAAGTGCCATTGAGTGGCCTTATCGGCTGGATTTTCCTGGGCCAGGTACCATCCATGTGGTTCTGGCCGGGCGCCGCGCTGATCCTGGCCGCGTCCTCGTTCATTCTATGGAGCGAGACCGAGAAAGGCCGGACGCTCAGCGTGGCTTAGCAAGTGAACCCGGGAGCAGACCGTTATGAGCGGTCTGTTCCCACCTCCACCCAGCGCTGCTCCTGATGGCTCCGTGCCATAGCATGCACCGTCCGCTCGATGACCAGCCCCTTGGCAAAATCGATCACCCGGGCCGGCTGCCCGGCAATGGCATTGAGCAATTCGTGGCACTCGATGATCTTGAGGTCGTTGAAGCCCAACCCATGTCCCGGCGCTGGAATGAACCGGTCATAGGGCGCATGCTGCGGCGCGGTCAGGATGGTCCGATAGCCACGCTCGGTGCCCGGCCCCTCCGTCGTATAGAGCTGGAATTCATTCATCCGCTCCTGATCATAGACAATCGAGCCCTTGGAGCCAAAAATCTGCAGCGCAATGCGGCCCTTGCGGCCCCAGGCCGAGCGATTGAGCGCCATGACGCCACTGATCCCGCCACCCATCTCGAACAGCACGCTGGCAATATCGAAGGTCTCGACCTCCCGCGCCGCGCCTTCCTTGGTGGGCCGCGTCGGAGAGGGCTTGGCCAGATGCGCGAAGACCCGCGTCACCGCGCCGAACAGCACCTGCAGCAGGCTGAGCGGATGCACGCCGAAATCGTCCAGCGCGCCATAGCCCGAACTGGCCTCGCTTTTCCAGTGGAACAGCGCCTCCGGATCGGCCATGAAATCCTCATCCATTTCGAGCCGGACGTGGTTCACACTGCCGATGGCGCCCTGCTCCAGCAGCGCCCCGATATGGCGCACCAGCGGGTTCTGGATATAATTGTAGCCCAGCACCGCGACCTTGCCCGACGCCTTGGCCACAGCGGCCATGCGCTCCGCATCACCCAGCGCCACCGCCATCGGCTTTTCGCACCACACATGCTTGCCCGCTTGCAACGCGGCGATGGCCATTTCGGCATGGAAGGCATTGGGCGTGGTGACTGAAACGACGTCCACCTCCGGGTCCGCAATCAAGTCGCGCCAATCGCCCGTCGCCTTGGCAAAGCCGAATTCGTCCGCCTTGGCGCGGGCGATCTCGGCGTTCACCTCGGCCAGGTGCACCAGGCGCGGCTGTGGCCCGCTGCCGAAGACCGGTTTGACGCTGTTCCAGGCCAGCGCGTGGCATTTGCCCATATAGCCGGTGCCGACCAGACCGACACCAATTGATGCTTTCATTCCGTCCTCCACTCCTACCGAAATGGATATGCCATTTGTTCTATTTTCGGAATAGGCTTTCTAATAGCACTTGATTGGCAGCGCGGATTGGGGATTATGGGGGCAAAAAGGGGGACGGAATGGTCGAGAAGATGCAGCCGCCGGGCGATTTCGATGCGCTGCGGGCAGCCATTCTGGAGCGCAAGGGCGAGTTGCCAAAGCGGCTGACGCAGGTGGCTGCCTATGCGCTGGACCATCCCGACGAGATCGCTTTCGGCACCGCGGCCAGTATTGCGGAATCGGCCGAGGTGCAGCCGTCGACGCTCGTCCGCTTCGCCCAGCACTTTGGCTTTGAGGGATTTTCCGGCCTGCAATTGCTGTTCCGGGCCCGGCTGCGCGAGCGCACATCATCCTATGAGGACCGGCTGCGCACGCTGGAGCAGAACGGCGCCGCCTTGGCCGAGAGCACCACGATTTTCAACGGCTTCGCTGCGGCCGCGCACCGCTCGATTGATGCCCTCGCAACAGCAGTGGACCCCGACGGCTTCGAGCGCAGCGTGACTTTGCTGGCCAATGCCGAAACGATCTACCTGATCGCCAAGCGGCGCTCCTACCCGATCAGCAGCTATATGGCCTATGCCTTTGGCAAGCTGAAGGTGAGGTATCAATTGGTCGGCACGGCGGCCGGCATTGACGACGACATGCTAGCCATGGCGACGCCGCGCGATGCTGCCTTTGCCATCAGCTTTTCGCCCTATGCCTCAGAAAGCGCCACCCAGGCGCGGGCGATGGCGGCGCGGGGCATCCCCGTCGTGTCGCTGACCGATTCGGCATTTTCGCCGCTGGCCGAGTGCTCGCGCGAATGGTTTGAGGTGGTGGAGGCCGACCATGCCGGGTTCCGCTCGCTTTCGGCCAGCATGGCCTTTGCCATGGCGCTCACCGTTTCCATCGCCGAGAAGCGTCGCCGGCGCTGATGTCACAGCTTTGCCGTGGTGATGGTGCATTCTAGTGTTTGGAATGAACATTCCATGTTGACGAATTGCCGGAACCCATGTTTCATATTCACAAGCGTCGAACAGGCGCAGGAATAGCTTAGAGACCGGCGCAAGCCGAGGGGAGGACCGATTGACGAATGCGCAGCCAGGCCACGGGCGCCAGACGCTCGACGTCATCACCATCGGCCGTGCCTCGGTTGATCTCTACGGCCAGCAGATCGGCACCAAGCTTGAAGATATTGGCAGCTTCGCCAAATCCGTCGGCGGGTGCCCCGCCAATATCGCCATCGGCACCGCGCGGCTCGGGCTCAAATCGGCTCTAATCACCCGCGTCGGCAATGAGCAGATGGGCCGTTTCATCCGCGAGCAATTGGTGCGCGAAGGCGTCGACACTGCCGGCATCGCCACCGACAAGGAGCGCCTGACCGCCCTGGTGCTGCTATCGGTCGAGGCCGAAGGCGTCTCGCCGATGATTTTCTACCGCACCGATTGCGCCGATATGGCGCTGTCGGAAGAGGATATTTCGGAAGCCCACATCGCCTCCGCCCGCGCCATCGTCGTCACCGGCACCCATTTCTCCCGCCCCAATAGCGAAGCGGCGCAGAAGAAGGCGATCCGCTTTGCCAAGGCGCATGGCGGCAAGGTGGTGTTCGATATCGATTATCGCCCCAATCTCTGGGGTCTTGCCGGGCATGAGGCCGGGTTCGAGCGCTATGTCGCTTCCGATCATGTGTCGCAGAAATACCAATCCGTGCTGCCCGATTGCGATCTCGTCGTCGGCACCGAAGAAGAAGTGCTGATCGCCTCGGGCGAGGCCGATCTGCCGGCGGCACTGAAGACCATTCGCTCGCTGACCGCGGCGACCATCGTGCTCAAGCGCGGCGCCATGGGCTGCATCGTCTATGACGGCGCCATTCCCGACGATCTGGAAGACGGCATTGTCGGCGCGGGCTTCCCCATTGAGGTCTATAATGTGCTGGGGGCCGGCGACGCCTTCATGTCGGGCTTCCTGCGCGGCTGGCTTAGGGGTGAAGACCTCCAGACCTCGGCCACCTGGGCCAATGCCTGCGGCGCTTTTGCCGTGTCGCGCCTGATGTGTTCGCCGGAATATCCAAGCTGGACCGAGCTTGAGAGCTTCCTAACCAAGGGCAGCCCCAAGCGCGCGCTGCGCAACGACGACAATCTCAACCACATTCACTGGGCCACCAATCGCCGCCGGCAATGGCCCAAGCTGATGGCTCTGGCCATCGACCATCGCAGCCAGCTCGAGGACATGCCCGGCGCTAAGGACGACTCCATTGCCGCCTTCAAGGTGCTGGCCGTGGAAGCCGCCGCGCGCGTCGCCAATGGCCGTCCGGGTTTCGGCATGCTGCTCGATGACAAGCATGGCCGCAAGGCGCTGTTCGCCGCCGAAGCCAAGGGCTTTTGGCTCGCCCGCCCGGTCGAACTGCCAGGCTCGCGCCCGCTGCGCTTTGAATTTTCGCAGGACCTTGGTTCGCGCCTGCTCGACTGGCCGGTCGAGCATTGTCTCAAAGTGCTGTGCTTCTTCCATCCCGACGATCCCGCCGCGCTCAAGGCCGAGCAGATCGACAAGCTGCAATCCGCCCATGATGCTGCCCGCAAAATCGGCCGCGATATCCTGATCGAGATCATCGCCAGCAAGCATGGCGAACTCAAAGCCGACACCACCGCCCGCGCGCTGACCGAGCTTTACGATGCGGGTCTCAAGCCCGATTGGTGGAAGCTCGAGCCGCAAGCCGACCGGGCTGCATGGGCCGCAGTGGATGCGGTGATCGAAGCGCGCGATCCGTTCTGCCGGGGCGTGGTGCTGCTGGGGCTCGAAGCTCCCCAGGAAGCATTGGAGGCCGGCTTTGCCGCGGCGCATGCCTCGCGCACGGTCAAGGGTTTTGCCGTGGGCCGCACAATCTTTGCCGAAGCAGCTCGGAAATGGCTGCTGGGGGAAATTACCGACGAAGAGGCCGTGGCCGATATGGCGCGCCGCTTCAGCGCGCTGGTCGAGATTTGGGAGCGGCTGGGGGAGACGAAGGCGGCTTGAGGTTGGCCGTTCACGGGCCAGCGCTCCACCCACCGTGTCATCCCCGCGAAAGCGGGGACCTCCGTTTGGGATGGCCAGAAGAAAACAGAGGTTCCC
>UCAU01000037.1 GCA_900470445.1 Hyphomicrobiales bacterium
CCCTCAAGGGGGAGGGAGGGAAAAAGCCCCGAAATCACGAGCACACCATGACCAAAGCCTCCAAGACCATCAAGAAAATCGCCGGTGAGGCACCTATCGAAGCCGCCATCGTGCTTGGCTCGGGCCTCTCTGCCATTGGCGAGCTCTTGGCTGACAAGGTCACCATTCCCTATTCCGAGCTCAAGGGTTTCCCCGGTGGCGGCGTCTCCGGCCATGGCCGTGACCTGCTGATCGGCACGATGGGCGGCAAGCGCATCGCCATCCTCACTGGCCGCGAGCATTATTACGAACACGGCAATGCCGCCGCCATGCGCCCCGCGCTGGAAGCCATAGCCGAACTGGGCGCCAAGACCCTGCTGCTGACCAATTCGGCCGGCTCGCTCGACGAGCGCTTCCGCCCCGGCGATCTGATGCTGCTCTCCGATCACATCAATTATGCCGGCATGAACCCGCTGATCGGTGAACCCACCGACCGCCGCTTCGTCAACCTGGTCGATTGCTACGCCCCCGATCTGCGCGCCAAGGCGATTGCCCTGGGCGAGCGCCTCGACATCAAGGTCGGCGAAGGCATCTATCTGTGGTATTCTGGCCCCAGCTTTGAAACGGTCGCCGAAATCCAGATGGCCATTCGCCTGGGCGCCAATGCCGTGGGCATGTCCACGGCACCCGAAGTCATTCTCGGGCGTTTCCTGGGGATGAAGGTCTGGGCCTGCTCGTCCATCACCAATATGGGCGCGGGCCTCTCGAGCGAAAAAATCAGCCATGAGCACACCAAGACCATGGCGGTACAAGGCGCAGAGAAGCTGAAAAAGCTCATACCGGCGCTGGTGGAGGAACTATGAGCCTACGCGTTGTAGACAACCCCGAGCCCCATACCCCGCATAAGCGCAATCCGGGTTTCCCGCTCGATCTCGATTGGGTCGAACGCGTCCGCATGAACCGCTCGGCGCTCGAACGCCGCGCCGGCTCCATCGGCGCGCGCCGCACCGTCAAAAAGGATTATCAGCTGGCTTGGCTGCTCAAAGCCATCACGCTGATCGATCTGACGACGCTCAATTCCGACGACACTGAGGGGCGCGTCGAGCGCCTCTGCGCCAAGGCGCGCCATCCCCTGCGCACCGACATTCTCGACAAGCTCGACATCCCCGGCCTGCGCATTCTGCCCGGCGCCGTCTGCGTCTATCATAGCTTCGTCAAAACCGCGGTGAACGCACTCGAAGGCACCGGCATCCCCGTTGCCGCCGTTTCCACCGCATTCCCGCATGGCCTGGCCCCGCTCGAAACCAAGCTCAAGGAGATCGAGCTATCGGTCGCCGATGGCGCCAAGGAAATCGACATCGTCATCGAACGCGGCATGGTTTTGCGCGGCGATTGGCAAGCGCTCTACGATCAGGTCAAAGCCTTCCGCAAGGCCTGCGGCGACGCTCATATCAAAACCATTCTGGGCACGGGCGAACTCGCCACCCAAACCAATATCGCCAAAGCCTCGCTGGTTTGCATGATGGCCGGCGCGGACTTCATCAAGACCTCGACCGGCAAGGAAAAGGTCAATGCCAATCTCGTCACTTCGCTGACCATGATCCGCATGATCCGCTGGTTCGCTGAGGAGACCGGCATCGAAATCGGCTACAAACCGGCCGGCGGTATCGCCACCGCGGGCGACGCGCTGAAATACATGGCGCTGATGAAGGAAGAGCTCGGAACGCGTTACCTTCAACCGCATCTATTCCGTTTCGGCGCTAGCAGTCTGTTAACCGATATCGAGCGTCAGCTAGAACACGGCCTCACCGGTCATTACGCGGCTGACTACCGCCAGCCCATGGTTTGACATGAACAAGATCGCGCAAATCTTCCAATCCCTCGACTACGGTCCGGCCCCCGAAGGCCCTGACCAGGCCAATGCCTGGCTCGATAGCCACGGGCGAAAATTCGGCCATTTCATCGACGGCAAATGGACCAAACCCGGCAAAACCTTTGCCAGCGAAAATCCCGCCAATGGCGAGAAGCTGGCCGATATCACCGAGGGCACGGCCGAAGACGTTAACGCAGCGGTGAAAGCCGCCCGCGCCGCCTTCAAGCCCTGGAGCGCGCTGTCCGGATACGAGCGCGGAAAGTATCTTTACGCCATCGCCCGGGCTGTCCAGAAGCATTCCCGCCTCTTCGCCGTGCTCGAAACCATGGACAATGGCAAGCCGATCCGCGAAAGCCGCGATGTTGATATCCCATTGGTAGCACGGCATTTTTACCATCACGCCGGCTGGGCCCAGCACCTCTCCCGTGAGTTTCCCGACGCCGTCCCCTATGGCGTTTGCGGCCAGATCATCCCCTGGAATTTCCCGCTCCTGATGCTGGCCTGGAAGATCGCCCCCGCCCTCGCCGCCGGCAATGCGGTCATCCTAAAACCCGCCGAATTCACCTCGCTGACGGCGCTCCTCTTCGCCGAAATCTGCGAGCGCATTGGCCTGCCCAAGGGCGTGGTCAATATCGTCACCGGGCAGGGCGAAACCGGCCAAGCCATTGTTTCTCATGAAGGTATCGACAAGATCGCCTTTACTGGCTCGACCGAAGTCGGCAAAGCCATCCGCGCCGCCACGGCAGGCACTGGCAAGGGCCTCAGCCTCGAGCTGGGCGGCAAGTCGCCCTATATCGTCTTCGAAGACGCCGATATCGACAGCGCCATCGAAGGCCTGGTTGACGCCATCTGGTTCAATCAGGGCCAGGTCTGCTGCGCCGGATCGCGCCTGCTCGTGCAGGAAAGCATCGAAACCCGCTTCATAGCCAAGCTCAAGACGCGCATGGCGAGCCTGCGCGTCGGCGATCCGCTCGACAAGAGCATCGACATTGGCGCGCTGGTCGCCCCGGTGCAGGTCGAACGCATCCGCGATCTGATGAAGCGCGGCGTGGCCGAAGGCGCTGTCGTCTACGAGGCCGACGGCCCGGTCCCGACCAAGGGCTGTTTCCTGAAACCCGCTCTGGTCACCAATGTTTCCCCCGCCAATACGCTCGTGGCCGAGGAAATCTTTGGCCCCGTCCTCGTCGCTATGAGCTTCCGCACCCCCGAGGAAGCGGTGGCCCTCGCCAACAACACCAAATACGGCCTCGCCGCGACGATCTGGAGCGAGAACATTAATCTGGCCCTCGATATCGCCCCCAAGATCAAGGCCGGCGTGGTCTGGATCAACGGCACCAATAATTTCGACGCCGCAGTCGGCTTCGGCGGCTACAAGGAATCCGGCTTCGGCCGCGAAGGTGGCCGCGAAGGCATGAGCGCCTATTTGAAACCAGCCTGGGAAAAGGAGCTCAAAGCCGCTCCCGCCGCCAAGCCTGCGCCCGCCAAGGCCGAAAACCCGCTCGATAGCGGCCATCTCGACCAGACCGCAAAGATGTATATCGGCGGCAAGCAATCCCGCCCCGACAGCGCCTATAACCGCGCCGTGCTCGACCCCAAAGGCCAGACCATTGGCGAAGTGGGCGAAGGCAATCGCAAGGACATCCGCAACGCCGTCGAAGCTGCCCGTGCTGCCCTCAGCTGGTCGACCACTGCCGCCCACACCCGCGCGCAAATCCTCTATTTCCTGGCCGAAAATCTCGACTACCGCTGCGACGAATTCGCAGCCCGCATCAAGGCGCAGACCGGCGAGGACGGCGCGAACGAAGTCGCCCTTTCCGTCGAACGCCTCTTCGCCTTTGCCGGCTGGGCCGACAAATATGATGGTGCGGTCCACAATCCGCCCCTGCGTGCCGTCGCCGCCGCCATGGTCGAACCACTCGGCGTCATGGGTATTGTTGCCCCGCCGTCGCGCCCACTGCTCGGCTCCATCGCCCTGATCGCCCCGGCTCTGGCCATGGGCAATACGGTCGTGCTGGTCCCCTCGGCGCAATCGCCGCTATCCATCACCGACCTCTACCAGGTCATCGAAACCTCCGACGTGCCCAATGGCGTGATCAATATCGTCACCGGCGATAGCGTCACCCTAGCCAAGACCCTGGCCGAGCATGACGGCGTCGACGCAATGTGGTTCGCCGGCTCCGCCGAGGCCTCCACAATGGTCGAAAAAGCCTCGATCACCAATCTCAAGCAAACCTGGACCAGCCGCGGCCTGTATTACGATCTGGCCGATCGGCGCTTCGAGGGCGACTACTTCCTGAGCAAGGCGACGCAAGTCAAGAATGTCTGGATTCCCTACGGGGCCTAGGTCCGGGCATCGGAGTACGCCCTCCTAACCTCCCCCTGATGGGGGAGGAACGTGCGGTGGTTGGTATGAGATTGTGCCGCAAACTCGATCTGTCCCTCCCCCTATCCGGGGAAGGCTAGGGGGTATCCCCTAAACAAAAAGAGCCATCCATGGTCTTCCTCCCCCAAGAAGTCATCGCCAAAAAGCGCGACGGCCACGCGCTCTCCGCCGACGAGATCGCCGCCTTCATTCATGGCTTCACCCATGGCACAGTCTCCCACGCTCAGGCGGCCGCCTTTGCCATGGCGGTCTATTTCAACGACATGACCATGCAAGAACGCGTCGCGCTCACCCTGGCCATGCGCGACTCTGGCACCGTGCTCGACTGGTCCGATCTCGACGGTCCCGTGGCCGACAAACACTCGACCGGCGGCGTCGGCGACAATGTCAGCCTCATGCTCGCGCCGATCCTGGCTGCGATCGGCATCTATGTCCCGATGATTTCCGGCCGAGGCCTTGGTCATACCGGCGGCACGCTCGACAAATTCGACGCCATTCCCGGCTATACCACCAGCCCCGACAATGCCCTGTTCCGCAAAGTGGTGAAGGAGACCGGCTGCGCCATTATCGGCCAGACCGCCGACCTCGCCCCCGCCGACAAGACGCTCTACGCCATCCGCGACGTGACGGGGACGGTCGAATCCATCTCGCTGATCACCGCCTCCATCCTCTCCAAAAAGCTGGCGGCGGGCCTCGGTGCCCTGATCCTCGACGTCAAAACCGGCTCGGGCGCCTTCATGCCCACGCTGGAAAAATCCCGCGATCTGGCGCAAAGCCTTGTCACTGTTGCCAATGGCGCGGGCCTCAAAACATCAGCTCTGATCACCGACATGAACGAGCCGCTCGCCTCCGCCGCCGGCAATGGCCTGGAAGTCCGCAATGCCGTCGATTTCCTAACCGGCAAGCATCAGGACGCCCGCTTGCGCGAAGTCACGCTCGCCCTCTGCGCCGAAGTCGCCGCCATGACCGGGATTGCGGAGAGCGTTCCGGCTGCCCGCAGGCTGGTGGACGATGCCCTCGACAGCGGCCGCGCCACCGAGCGCTTCGCCAAAATGGTCACCGCCCTTGGTGGCCCCACCGATTTCGTCGAAGCCATGGATACCCATCTCGCCCCGGCCCCCATCATCCGCGACGTCTTCGTGACGGGGCAGGGCACTATCGCTGCCATCGACACCAAAGGCGTCGGCATGGCCGTCGTTGCCCTGGGCGGCGGCCGTACCATGCCCAGCGACAGCATCGATCACACAGTCGGCTTCGACCGCCTGCTCGGTCTGGGCGCCCCGGCCGATGCACAAAACCCCATCGCCCGCATCCACGCCCGCGACGAAGCCTCCGCCGCCGACGCTGAAGCCCGCCTCAAATCCGCCTATCGCCTGGGTGACACCGCCCCGCGCCACGATCTCATTGCCGCGCGCCTCGCGCCAACGGAGTAAGCCCATGCCCCGCGCCATTCTGTGCATTCTCGATAGCGTCGGCATTGGTGGCGCGCCCGACGCCGCCGCCTATGGCGATGTCGGCTCTAACACCTTTGGTCACATCGCCGAACACGCCGCCGCGGGCAAAGCCGATCGCGCTGGCCTACGCGCCGGTCCGCTCAGCGTGCCCAATCTCGACGCCCTCGGCATCGGCGCCGCGATAAAGCTCTCGACCGGCACCCTGCCGCCCAATCTCTCCGCAACGCCTAAAGGCGGCCGCTTCGGCGTCGGCCGCGAAGTCAGCAAGGGCAAGGACACCCCCTCCGGCCATTGGGAAATCGCCGGCGTGCCGGTGCCCTTCGAATGGGGCTATTTCTCGCAAACTGAGCCGACCTTTCCGTCCGCGCTGATCGAAGAATTCATCACCCGCGCCAAACTGCCCGGCATTCTGGGCGACAAGCATGCCTCGGGCACCAATATCATTGCCGAGTTGGGGCAAGAGAGCATCCGCACCGGCAGGCCGATTTGCTACACGTCCATCGACAGCGTGTTCCAGATCGCCGCGCATGAGAGCCATTTCGGCCTCGACCGGCTCTACGAGATTTGCCAGATCGCCTTCGAGCTCACCGCGCCGCTTAACATTGGCCGCGTCATCGCCCGCCCCTTCATTGGTGAGGATGCAAAGAGCTTCAAGCGCACCGGCAACCGTCGCGATTTTGCGATTGCCCCGCCCGAGCCGACCCTGCTCGACCGCAACAAGGAAGCGGGCAATCAGGTCTTCGCCATCGGCAAGATTTCCGACATTTATGCTGCCCATGGCGTCACCCATAAGCTCAAGGGCACCGGCCTCGGCCAGCTGTTCGACAAGACGCTCGAAGCCGTGGAAATGGCCGATAACAACGCCTTCATCATGACCAATTTCGTCGATTTCGACAGCGAATATGGCCATCGCCGCGACGTGCCCGGCTATGCAGCGGCGCTCGAATATTTCGACGCACGCCTGCCCGAGCTGATCGCCAAGCTCCGGGACGACGATCTGTTGATCTTCACGGCCGACCACGGCAATGATCCGACCTGGCCCGGCACCGACCACACACGGGAACAGATCCCGATTCTGCTCTTTTCCCCAAGCGTGTCGGCGGGCGAGATTGGCATTCGCTCCACCTTCGCCGATATTGGCGAAACCATTGCCCATTGGCTCGGCCTCGCACCCGGCCGTCATGGCAAAAGCTTTCTCTAACCCGACAAGAACAGGTGATCCAATGAGCAGCGTGACCGTCCTCGATCACCCCCTGATCCAGCACAAGCTGACCATCATGCGCAACAAGGAGACCTCGATCGCGGGGTTCCGCCGCCTGCTGCGCGAAATCGCCCATCTGATGTGCTACGAAGTCACGCGCGATCTCGAACTCGAGATGATCCCCATCGAGACCCCGATGGCCGAAATGCAGTCGCCTGCCATCAAGGGCAAGAAGCTGGTTTTCGCCTCCATCCTGCGTGCCGGCAATGGCCTGCTCGATGGCATGCTCGATCTGGTACCGGCCGCCCGCGTCGCCCATATTGGCATCTATCGCGATCATGAAACGCTCGAGCCGGTCGAGTATTACTTCAAGGCTCCGTCCAACCTGGAAGATCGCCTGATCATTGTGGTCGATCCAATGCTGGCCACCGCCAACTCGGCCACCGCCGCCATCGACAAGCTCAAGGAACGTGGCGCCAACAATATCCGCTTCCTCTGCCTGCTCGCCGCACCCGAAGGCATCAAGCATTTCGGGGAAACCCATCCCGACGTGCCGGTCTTCACCGCCTCCATCGATAGCCATCTCAACGAAAAGGGTTACATCATCCCTGGCCTCGGCGATGCGGGCGATCGCATGTACGGCACGAAATAAGCGCTGTCCTATGCCTCTCCCCTCACAGGAGAGGCAAGAGGGCCTACTTCGCCTTGAGTGGCAGTCCCAGCGCGATCAGTTCCTTGCGCAGCATGACCGGGTCCTTGAAGTGGATCCCATGCATGCCGAATTTGCGTGCCGAGGTGATATTGGGCTCGCTGTCGTCGATGAACACGCAGCTTTCGGGCGCCAGGCCATAGCGCTCGCAGAACACGCGATAAAGCCGCGGATCGGGCTTTACCAGGCCTTCGAGGCCCGAGACGATCACACCATCGAACTTTTCGAGGAACGGCCATTCGCCCAGGCAGCTCACCCATTTTTCCCAGGAAAAATTGGTAATGGCAAAGGTGGGGACTTCCTGCTCGATCAACTCGTCATGGATGTCGATCGTGCCCTGGATGAATTCACCCAGTGTTTCCTTCCAGCGCAGGTCGAACGCCTGGATTTCGCGCCAATATCTGGGAAAGCGGGTGATCAGCTTGGCGACGCCCTCGGAATAGATTTCCCCCGCGTCGAATTCCAGATTCCAGTCCAGCGTGCAGATATTCTGGTGGAACCATAGCGCATCGTCCTCGCTCTCGAAGAGCTTGCGGAACAGATACATCGGGTTCCAGTCGACGAACACGCCGCCAAGGTCAAAAACAGGGACGAGCGTATCGGTCATGGGAAGGTCACCAGGAGGAAGGAAGCTGGCTGGCTTTTGCCATGCGCTGAAGGCGGGTGCAACGGCTAGTTCAGAACGATTGGCTCACCGAACCGCGGCACGTAAAAGCTCTGGCGATAGAGATTGACCGCCTGGTCGAAGACGAAACCGTAAAGCGGCTTGTAGCTATAGCTGGCTTCCGAGACGATGACATAGCTGCCCTTGGCGATATCGGTCATGCTGGCCATGTCGCTGGCTCGGCCATAGGGCTGGTTCTGTGGGTAGGTCGTCCCCACGCTCATGACGCCGTTGAGATATTCGCGCGACCAGGCCACTTCCGTGGTGCCGTCGACCTTCACCTTCACCGAGGTGACGATCTGCTTGATGTTGGTCGTGGTGTAGGGCGTCATGATGCCCGAGGAAGCCTGGAAATAATCCTGCAATGTGGCGCCGGAAATCGTCCCGTTCTCACGAGCCACCAGGTCCCCCACCGCGCCGGCAACCGATTGCACTTTGCGATCCATGGTGATCAGGGCGCCGGCTTCGGTCGTGCCTAGATAGACCATCAACATGAAGGGCACGACCAGCGCGAACTCCACCGCCGCTACACCGCCCTGTGCTTTGGCGAAGCGCCGAAGCAGTCGCTTGAGTATCTGCCGGGCCGCGATCATGTGAAAGGCTCGTTGCGGAACACGGTGACTGCACCCAGCAAGCGCCGCCCGTCACGGAGATTGGACAGGCCAAGCGAGCCGCCCAGGAAGTTGAGGTTCAGCAGCACCGGATATTTGTAATAGACCTGCACCAGAACCACGTTTGATCCAGCGCCGGGAGTATAGTTTTCGCCCTTGGTCCAGCCGCAGTTGTCGACCTTGCAGGTCCAGTCCACCGGCGGCTCGACCGTTGCCGATTGGAAATTGGACACCACCGACACCTGCACATGCAGGCCCGAGCAGTCGGAAAACAGCCCATAGAGCCGGTCGCACACATTGCTGCGGAAGGAGGCGAGCGTGTCCTTGCGGGTCTGGGCCTGCCCGGTGCGGATCATCCGGCTGGCATCCTGCACTGCACTTTCCAGTATCTGGCCGGACAAGACGACCAACGAAGTTTGCAAGATTGCCGTCATGATGGCGAAGAACGGCATTGCCAGCAGGGCAAATTCGATCACCGTCGTTGCATCCTCATGGCGCGCAAAGGCGCGCCATCTTTTCCTCGGCGACGCTCTGCCGAGCAGGGATGCAATTGACTTGATCATGAGCCCACATGCGTTTGGTCGCCACAGGCTAGGGGCTTTTGGCTAATCCTTGGTTACGAAGGCGTCTGCGGGCGACGTCGTTCGCTTGGAAGGTTAAGGCGCGGTTAAAGGGCTATTGCGCAGCAGATTGTACGACCTGAGATGAGGCCAGTGCTTGCGCGGTGAAGGAATTGTCGTCGCCCAGCATGATCACGGGCTGGCAAGTAGGCGCACAGGATAGCGTGGTGCGGTTCTGCCCCTGATAGACGGTCATTACGCCCGCCTGCATCTGCGCCACCTCGACCATGGTGTCGGCAATCGGATTACCCTGGGCGTCGAGCACGATCAGATTGGTCTGCCCATAGCTTTTGCCGGTTAGCACCAAAGTCAGCGGGTCCTGGATGGTCACGTCGGCAATGCCGGGATTGCCGATGATCACCGTGGCGGCAGGCGAGCTGATGCGCAGGACACGCGCCATGTTGACATTGACCTCGATCGGCAGCCCGTCTGCCGCATGGACACTGCCCAGGCTGGCCAGCAACAGACATAGGGCGGCAAAAGCAGAGGGCAAACGCATGGGACAATCCGGCCATCGGGAACGCAATGAATGTCAGTTTCCATTGGAATGGTGAATTTTTTGACAAACACCCGGAAAACAAGGGTTTGGCAGGCATTCCGGGCATGCGCGGAGTTGATGGCCGGGAAATGCTATGTGGTCTTGAAGCAAATAAGTATAGCCGCGTCCTATACTTGCTGACGCTCGACGGCATAGCGACAGGTAAAATGCCATCGATTTAATTAACGCTTTGATTATCATACGGAAATCGGCACCAAAATCACTCTCTGACCGTCTGGCCGATTAACTCAATTGCAACAAGTCACGACTAGTTTTTGCCTCATGTTCGATGTGTGACGTGTCGAACGACGGCGTCACCCGATGACGTTATTTAAAGGAGCCTGGGAATGACTATTTTCGCACGTTTCGCCAAGGACGAGTCCGGCGCAACCGCAATTGAATACGGCCTGATCGCCGCACTGATCTCTGTTGGCATCATCGTCGCTGCAACCGCGCTTGGCGGAAGCCTGAGCGACCTCTTTGACGGCATTGCTGGTCGCCTCGATACCGCGACTGAAGCTATTCCAGAATAACTGTATGAGGCGGCCCATTGCCGCTTGTTGGTTGAAAAGGGGAAAGCGCTTGTCGCTTTCCCCTTTTCTTTTTGTCGTTTTTTAACGCCGCCCGTCGCATTATCTCCACGGCGCAACGGCAAGAAGCAGCGCCGTTTGGGGACGCTCCTATGACTACGATCGCATTGCTGTTTTTCCCGCTCGGCATGGCTTTCGCGGCCTCCTCCGACTTGCTGACCATGCGCATCTCCAACAAGCTCGTCCTGCTGCTGGTCGCCGGTTTCTGCATCACGGCCATGGCGATCAACCTGCCGCTGCAGCAATTTGCCATGCATGTCGTTGCAGCGCTGATTGTCCTGGTCGCCGGTTTCACCTTTTTCGCCTTGCGCTGGGTGGGCGGTGGTGATGCCAAGTTGGCGTCCGCTACCGCGCTCTGGCTCGGTTTCGGCCTCACGTTGCCTTATCTGGTCTACGCCGCAGTGCTGGGGGGCGTGCTGACGCTGTTGATCCTCGCCCTGCGCCGGCTTCCCCTCACGCCATTCCTAGCTCGCTATCGCTGGCTTGAGCGGTTGCATGACCGCAAGTCTGGCATTCCTTATGGTGTCGCCTTGGCCCTTGCCGGTCTCATGACCTATTCCAACTCGGTAATCTTCGAGCGCTTGTCCGCCTAGGCACCACCCCGTTCGAGGAGATTTGCAGGTCGTGAACCGACAAAGATCAATAAGCCCCCACCTTCAATACTTGGGCTTTCCAGTTCATTACCAAATTCTCTAAAATTTACATCCCGTTAACTGAATTCGCAAACGTCCGGTTAACCAAACTTTGACCCTTTGGGTTCACACTCACAATTGTGGAATTGGGCCAGAACGGCTCTGTCCCTAAGCGGAGTGTGGCATGAAGCCGGCGCGTCTCATCTTGATCCTTGTGGCCGTGGTCGCCGCGGGGCTGGCCGCATTTCTGGTGACCCGCGGTGGCCGCCCGGCGCCCGAGCAGGTCGTGAGCGAAGTGGTGCGGCAGGAGGCCAAGGCCCAGGTCCTGGTCGCCCGCAGCGCCGTTGGCATTGGCGAGCGCCTCACCGCAGAGAACCTTGAATGGCAGGACTGGCCCGAGGGTGCCGTCCGCCCCGAATATGTCACGTCCACTGCCATGCCCGATGCCCCCACGCAATTGACGGGCGCCGTGGTGCGGTTCGAATTTTTTCCCGGGGAGCCGATCCGCGAGGCCAAGCTGGTTCGCTCCGACCAGGGCTATCTCTCTGCAGTTCTCGGCCAGGGCATGCGCGGCGTCTCGGTCGGTGTCACGGCCGTCTCCAGCGCCGGTGGCTTCGTCGTCCCCAATGATCACGTCGATGTGGTGCTGACCACCTCTACCGAAATGGGCCAGCAATCCCAGGTCATCCTCTCCAATGTGCGGGTAATGGCCATCGGCAAGCGTTTGGGCGAACTGGGCGTCACGGGCACCGAAGTCGGCCAGGAGCCGACGGGTTCGCCCACGCCCGTTGTGTTCGATAACGCCACCATCGCCACGCTCGAACTGCTGCCGCCCCAGGCCGAGGTGCTGATCAATGCCGCCACCCGTGGCGAACTCAGCCTGACACTGCGCTCGGTGGTCGATTTCAAGGACAATAGCGTGGCCGATGCCGGTGGCAGCCAATCGATCCGGCTGATCCGCTTCGGCCGGGAACAAAGCGTGCGCTCGACCAGCGGCGGCCAGGCCTTCAATCCGCCAGCCGTCACAAGTTTTCCCGCGACCGACAACGTCTACACCCCTCCCCTTAATGTGCCGGCCAGCGTCACCGCGCCGCAAGTGTTGCCCCAATAGGGCGAGAGGCAACCATGCTCACATCCGTTTCCGCCCTGTCTCGCAAGCTCTTGGCCCCTGCCATCCTGGCTCTGCTGGCCGGCACTGCCCTGTTCCAGCCACTGGCTGCCCAGGAGGCGCAGATAACCATCGCCTCCGCCGCCTATGGCGGCACGCGGCAGATGGAACTCGACCTCAATAAATCCATCATCGTCGATCTGCCCGCCGGTGTCGCCGAGGTGGTGGTGTCCCAGCCCACGGTCGCTGCCGCCATCATGCGCACCCGTACCCGCGCCATCGTGCAGGGCATTTCCGGCGGCGACAC
The DNA here is from genome assembly GCA_900470445.1 of Hyphomicrobiales bacterium. Taxonomy (GTDB): domain Bacteria; phylum Pseudomonadota; class Alphaproteobacteria; order Rhizobiales; family Devosiaceae; genus Devosia. The sequence goes on from UCAU01000037.1 coordinate 12,670, forward strand.
TAATATCTTCTTCCTCGACGATCAGGGTCGCACCATCGCCGTGCTCGATATCCGCGTCATCAAGGAGCCATCCCAGGTCGGCAACGCCCTCCAGGAGGCGCTGGCACGCGTTATTCCGGGCTCCAATATTCGCGTTGAATCGGTGACTCTGGGTGATGATACCAACCGCGTCGTGCTGACTGGCACGGTGCTATCGAGCGACGATAGGCAGCGCGCCGAGCAGGTGGCCATCCAGTTCGCCGGTGACGAGAAAAACGTCGCCAATATTCTCGATATTTCCGGCTCCCAGCAGGTCATGCTGCAGGTCACCGTGGCCGAGGTATCGCGCGATACCGTCAAGCAACTCGGCATTAATCTTTCCGGCAGCCTGTCGATCGGCAATTTCAATGCCGGCATCAATTCGGCTCAGTCGGCACTGACTAATGGCGTCACTGGCGGCTTCACCGCCGGCAATGTCTCGCTTTCGGCTGAACTGCGGGCCCTGGAACAGCGCGGCTCGCTCCGTACCCTAGCTGAACCGGTACTGACGGCCATTTCCGGCCAACCCGCCGAATTCCTGGCGGGCGGGCAGATTCCCATTCTCTCCGCCATCGATCCGGCCACCAATAATCGCACCTATACGCTCAAGGATTTCGGCGTGAAGCTCAAATTCACGCCCACTATCAAGTCCAACGGCGTGGTGGGGCTCGAGGTCGAAACCGAGGTTTCCGAAATCGCCGAGACCGGTTTCAATATCGGTGGTGAAACCGTCCCCGGCTTCAACAATCGCAGCGCCAAGACCTCCATCGAGCTGCGCCCGGGCCAGACCATCGCCATTGCCGGCATGATCCAGGACAAATTGCGCCAGCAGATTTCGGGCCTGCCGGGCCTGGGTGATATCCCCATCCTGGGCACCCTGTTCCGCTCGCGCAATTTCCAGCGCAGCCAGACCGAGCTGGTCATCATCGTCACGCCCTATCTCGCCGCGCCGATGACCCAGCAGCCCATTCTGCCCACCGACAAGTTCGAGGCCGCCAGTGATGCCGAAGCCATTTTCCTCGGCCGCATGGAGCGAAATTATGGCGTCGGTGGCGATATCGAAATGCGCGGCGGTTTCAACGGATCTGTCGGCTTCGTGCTCGATTGAGCGCGGCCCCAGGAGTTTAGTACGATGAGTTTTCTCTCTCCCGAAAAAACCAAGAGCGAAGAAGCCGCGGCCGAAATTTCGGCCGGCGCCCGCCTGATTCCGCGCATCACCATCCAGGCTTTTTGCGAGCATTCCCAGACCGCTCAACTGGTAGAAAGCGCCATCCATGACCGGCGCATGTCCAAGGTGGCGCTGACCACGCATAATGGTGGCATTGACGGCGCCGTCGAAACCTACAAATCCAACCCCACGCCCAATCTGATCATCGTGGAAACCGCGCTCTCGCCGTCCGAGATTCCGCTGGCGCTGGAGCGGCTAGCCGAAGTCTGCGACGCCTCCACGCGCCTGATCGTACTCGGCCATGTCAATGACGTGCCGCTCTATCGCGAACTGATCCGCTCGGGCGTTTCCGAATATGTGGTGCTGCCCGCCACCTCGGCGCAGATCGTCTCGGCCATCACCGACCTGTTCGCGGCCGAAGGCGGCGCTCCCATCGGCCGCACCATCGGCTTTGTCTCGGCCAAGGGTGGGGCAGGGGGCTCCACCGTGGCGCATAATGTCGCCTGGGGCATTGCCACTGCGCTGCGTCAGGATAGCCTCATCCTCGACATGGACCTGGCCTTCGGCACGGCAGGGCTCAATTTCAACCAGGACCCCCCGCATGGCCTGGCCGATGCGGTGCTCGCCAACCAGAAGGTCGACCAGACCATGCTGGATCGGCTGATGAGCAAGGCGGCCAACCACATCAACCTGCTGACCGCCCCCGTCACGCTCGACCGTACCTTCGATTTCGAGGAGCGGGAATTCGAGCAGATCATCGAGATGAGCCAGAACACCATGCCCGTCGTGGTGCTCGACATTCCCCATGCCTGGAATGCCTGGATCCGCCATACCCTGGCCACCGTCGACGAAGTGGTCATCGTGGCCGAACCGGACCTGGCCAATCTGCGCAACGCCAAGAATCTGGCCGATACCATCAAAGCCCTGCGTCCCACCGAAGCCATGCCCAATCTGGTGCTCAACAAGGTGGGCATGCCCCGCCGGCCCGAGATCAGCTCCGCCGAATTCGCCGCTTCGGTCGAATGCCAGTTGCTGGGCGCCATTCCCTTCGACGCGGCCCTGTTCGGCACTGCTGCCAACAATGGGCAGATGATCGCCGAGGTCGCTGCCAACAACAAGATCAACGACATCTATCGCGCCATCGGCATGCAGGTGACGGGCCGGCAGGTGTCGCACGCCGGAGGCAAGTCATCGAGCCTGATGAAGCTGCCTTCGTTCCTCAAGAAGCGGGCTTGATCGGGTTCCGATCAGCCGGATAGGACGAACATGTTTGGCAAGCGCACGACATTTGGTGGCAATACGCCGGGCCTGGCTGAAACGCGTCCGGCGCCCGCCATGCCGCTTCGCGCGGAAACCCCGGCCCCGCGCCGCGGCGTTGACAGCGACGCCATGTCGGCCCGCATGCGCACAAGCGAGGAAGTGGTCGACGTCCGCACCCCGATCGATACGCAGCGCGACAAGGATTATTTCCAGACCAAGTCGGCCATTTTCAGCGCCCTGATTGATTCCATCGATCTGAGCCAGCTCGCCACCATGGATCAGGATGCGGCGCGCGAGGAAATCCGCGACATCGTCGCCGAAATCATCGCGCTCAAATCCATCATCATGTCGATCGCCGAGCAGGAAGATCTGCTCGAGGACATCTGCAATGACGTTCTGGGCTATGGTCCGCTCGAGCCCTTGCTGGCGCGCGACGACATTGCCGATATCATGGTCAATGGTTCCCAGCGTTGCTACATCGAAGTGGGCGGCCGGGTGAAGCTCACCAATGTGCGCTTCCGCGACGACGCCCACCTGATGAATGTGTGCCAGCGCATCGTGTCCCAGGTGGGTCGCCGCGTCGATGAAAGCTCCCCGATTTGCGACGCCCGCCTCCCCGATGGCTCGCGCGTCAACGTCATCGCGCCGCCGCTGGCCATCGATGGCGCGGCTCTTACCATTCGTAAGTTCAAAAAAGACAAGCTGACCCTGCCCCAGCTGGTCAAATATGGCTCCATCTCGCCCGAAGGCGCCGAAGTGCTGCGCATTCTGGGCCGGGTTCGGGCCAATGTGCTGATCTCCGGCGGTACCGGCTCGGGCAAGACGACGCTGCTCAATTGCCTCACCGCCTTCATCGAAAAGGACGAGCGGGTCATCACCTGCGAAGACTCCGCCGAACTCCAATTGCAGCAGCCCCATGTGGTGCGGCTGGAAACTCGCCCGCCCAATCTGGAGGGCGAAGGCGAGATCACCATGCGCGATCTCATCAAGAACTGCCTGCGCATGCGGCCCGAACGCATCATCGTCGGCGAAGTTCGTGGCCCCGAAAGCTTCGATTTGCTGCAGGCCATGAACACGGGTCACGACGGTTCCATGGGCACGCTGCACGCCAACAGCCCGCGCGAGGCCCTGTCCCGCCTTGAATCCATGATCACCATGGGCGGCTATTCACTGCCCAGCCGCACCATCCGCGAAATGATCACCTCGTCCATCGATGTCGTGGTCCAGGCCGCCCGCTTGCGCGACGGCTCGCGCCGCATCACCCACATCACCGAAGTGCTGGGCATGGAAGGCGATGTCATCGTCACCCAGGATATCTTCCTGTACGACATCATGGGCGAAGACCAGTCTGGCATGCTGATGGGCCGCCACCGCTCGACCGGCATCACCAAGCCGCAATTTGCCGAACGCGCCCGCTATTTCAACGAGGAAGCCAATCTCGTCGAAGCGCTCGAGCGCTCCAATATCGAACAGCGTGAGCTGCTGGATTCATGACCACACTCCTGCTCATCATCCTGGCCATGGTTGCCGTCGGCGCCGCCGGCTTTGCCTTGGTCCCTTCGGCGCTCGGCGACAGCACTGCTGACAAGCGGCGCAAGGCGTTCCAGGGCGACCTGCGGGTCAACCGTCTCGAGGTTGACGCGGCGCGCAGCCGCGATCAGCGCCGCAAGAGTGTGCAGCAAGCGCTCAAGACCCAGACTGACGCGCTCAACGCCAAGAAGCGTCTCACGCTGCCTCAATTGCTGTTCCAGGCCGGCATGACCATCAAACCTGCCGCCTTCATCCGCAACAGCATAATCCTGGGTGTAGTGCTGTTCGTGCTTTTGGTGCTGGTGCAGGTGCCGTTCTACTTCGCCGCAATTTTCGCGCTTGCCGCCGCCTATCTGCTGCCGCGCTTCTATGTCGGCCGCAAGCGCCGCAAATATCAGGACCAGTTCCTCGACGAACTGCCCAATGCCGTTGAAGCCATTGTGCGAGGCGTCAAGACCGGCTTGCCGCTCAACGATTCCATCCGCGTCGTTGCCAAGGATGCCAAGGACCCGGTGAAATCCGAATTCGCCCGCGTGCTCGATCAGCAAGCCTTCGGCATGTCCATGACCGAGGCAGTGCAGGTGTTGCTCGACCGGGTGCCTTTGCCTGAGGTCAATTTCTTCGTCGTGGTCATCACCGTGCAGCAGCAGGCTGGCGGCAATCTCAGCGAAGCGCTGGGCAACCTGGCGCGCGTGCTGCGCAACCGCAAGAAGATGAAGCAGAAGGTCAAGGCCATGTCCTCCGAGGCCAAGGCCTCTGCCGGCATTATCGGCTCGCTGCCCTTCGTGGTGGGCATTCTCGTCAGCGTGGTATCGCCCCGCTACCTTGAGCCGCTGGTCACCACGTCGCTGGGCCATATCTGGCTGGGCATTGGCGCGATCATGCTCTCCGCGGGCATTTTCGTCATGAAACGCATGGTCAAATTCGACTTCTAGGCGCGGGGAGCATGTCATGAACATCGTCGAAATGCTGACCCAGCGGGAATCGCTCATCGCCATTCTGGCGGCCATTTCCGCTGCTGCCATCGTCTATACCTTCGGCTCGTCCTTCATCGTCAGATCGGAAATGAAGACGCGCATTCGCCGGGTGGCGCTGGAGCGCGACAAGATGCGGGCCGAGGAAATGGCCCGGTTACGGGGTCTCGCCTCCAATGGCGGGGAAGGACGCGGCTCCATCAGGCGGGCCGGCGAAACCAAGTCCTACATGAAAAAGGTGGTCGAGCGGTTCGACCTCAAAAAGGCATTCCAGGACGATGCGACCGTCGACAAGCTCGCCATGGCTGGCTTCCGGGGGCAGGGGCATTTGACGACGTTTCTGTTCATGCGCCTCGCCACGCCACTCGGCATCTTCCTGTTCGCCGCGCTCTATCTGATGGTGCTCGCACCCGGCGGCCGCCCGCTTTATCTCAACCTGGTCTATTCCATCGGGGCGGGCATTGTCGGCTCCTATCTGCCCATTCTTTTGCTCAAGAACACGACGAGCAAACGCCAATTCTCCATCCGCCGCGCCTGGCCCGATTGCCTCGATCTGCTGTTGCTCTGCGTTGAAGCCGGCATGTCGATGGAACACGCCTTCAAGCGCGTCGCGCGGGAGATCGGCCAGCAAAGCGCCGAACTGGCCGAAGAGCTGACCCTGACTACGGCCGAGTTGTCCTTCCTCGAAGACCGCACGCGCGCCTATGACAATCTTGGCCGCCGCATCGGGCTCGATAATGTGCGCTCGGTGATGACCGCGCTGATCCAGGCCGACCGCTACGGCACTTCCGTGGGCCAGGCATTGCGCGTCATGGCCGAGGAAGGCCGCGAAGCGCGCATGATGGAAGCCGAGAAGAAAGCCGCCTCCCTGCCGCCCAAGCTGACCGTGCCGCTTATCCTGTTCTTCCTGCCGGTGCTGTTCATCGTCATCCTGGCCCCTGCCGCGATCAAGATCTTCGGTCCTGGCGGCGCAGCAAGCGGCGGTATGGGGTAACGAGCCCCAGTCCCAGCTAACGCCTCAGTGTCTTCTAACCCTTCGCAACCGCATCCCACCGGTTCTGCTGGGTCAGCATCGAGCGCACATAGGCCATGTTGCTCTCGACTTGGTCGGGCGGCAACTCAGCCGCATAGAGCTTGCGCGCTTCATCGAACCGGCCCTGTAGGCCCACGATCAGCGCCAGGTTCTGCCGTATCTTGCTGGTTGCGCCCGGCATCTGCACCGCCCGGCGCAAATGCTGTTCGGCCGCGCCGAGTTCATTGGTCATGGCATAGGAGAGGCCAAGATTGGCCTCGATCGAGGCTTCGCCCGGCGCCATGACCAGGGCCTGGCCATAAACCTGCCGCGCCTCGGCATTGCGCCCCAGTTGGTCGAGCGCCGCCCCCTTGACCAGGAGCGCATTCCAATCCGGCGCATCGGGCCGGATCACGCGATCGAGCACGCCCAGCGATTGCTCGAACCGCCCGTCCGCCGTCAGTGCCTTGGCATAGGCCACGGCGATATCGGGGTCATTGGGATAAGTGCCGACGCCCTGTTCGAGCACCGCCACGGCCTGTCCGCTCTGCCCCGCAGCGCGCAAGGCGGCGGAGTAGGTGATGATTGTGCTCTTGTCCTTGGGATTGGCGCGGTAACGCGTCGTCAGTTCGGCAATGCCCAATTGCGGCTGCCCCGCTGCATAGCCCAGCGCCGACGCGGGGGCCCTCGTAGCCGCACAGGCCGAAATTGACACCATGGCCGCGCCAGCAAGCAGCGCGATGCGCAAGGGCTTGAACAAGGGGGACAATGACGACAGCACGCTAGGCACTCCTCGGGCAGCCTCGCCCGCCTCGATCAATAAATCATTAACCCTAACAGCCCGTTAAAACGGCATTTCTGCCGTTGTGAGCGTCGTATCCGCTCGCTACAAATGCACCGGAAAATCGCTGCCGGAGCCCGCCATGTCGCAAGCCCAATCCCTGCCCATCATCGTCATTGAAGAGGGGCAGCTCGCTGCCGCCGGCCTCACGCCAGCGCGCCTTGCCTGGGCAATGGCCAACGGCTTTTCCGGCCAGCGCGGGCGCCTGCTGGCGCTGCCGGGCGACGATGGCGCGGTGACTGGCTATCTCTTCGGCATTGGCGAGCCCGCCAGCCGCTCTGCGCTGGTCATGGGCCTGGCTGGCGCAACGCTGCCGGCCGGCAACTATCACCTCGAAGGCGCCTTTGGCGACCCGGTGCTGGCCGCGGTCGGCTTTCGTCTCGGCGCCTATCGCTTTGTCCGGTACCGCAAGGCCGAACCCGCGCCAAACCTCACCCCGCCCAATGGCGCCGACACGGCTGAGATCGACCGCCTCGTCGAGGCTGCCACGCTCGCCCGCGATCTGGTCAATACGCCAACCAATGATCTTGGTCCCGACGCCTTCGAAGCTGCTATACGCGACTTCGCCACCACCCGCGGCATGAGTGTTTCCGCCACCACCGGCGATGACCTGCTCGCCGCCAATTTCCCGATGATCCACGCCGTGGGTCGCGCCGCGCCCCAGGCACCCCGCCTGCTCGATCTGAGTTGGGGCCGCGACACCGATCCCAAGGTAACCCTGGTAGGCAAGGGCGTCACCTTCGATACCGGCGGGCTCGATATCAAATCGGCCACCGGCATGCTGCTGATGAAAAAGGACATGGGCGGCGCCGCCAATGTGCTGGGCCTGGCTCACGCCATCGTCTCGGCCGGCCTTGCGGTGCGCCTGCGCGTGCTCATTCCCATCGTTGAGAATGCCATTGCCGGCAATTCCTTCCGCCCCGGTGATGTGCTCACCTCCCGCAAGGGTCTCACCGTCGAAATCGGCAATACCGATGCCGAAGGCCGGCTGATCCTGGCCGATGCGCTGGCCCTTGCCGATGAGGAAAGCCCCGACCTCCTCATCGACATGGCAACCCTGACCGGCGCTGCCCGCGTGGCGCTTGGCCCCGATCTGCCGGCGCTCTATTCCACCGATGATACCCTGGCGCGGGACCTGATGGCCGCGGGCCTGCTCGCCGACGATCCGCTCTGGCAGATGCCGCTCTGGTCCCCCTATGACGGCATTATGTCGTCCAAGATCGCCGATGTGAACAATGCCGGCAGCGGCGGCTTTGCCGGCTCTATCACTGCCGCCCTGTTCATGCGGCGCTTCGTCAGCAAGGCCAAGGCCTGGGTGCATCTCGATATCATGGCCTGGGCTCCCGAAGCCCGCCCCGGCCGCCCACAGGGCGGCACCGATCATGGCATCCGCGCCGTCTATGGCGTGCTCAAGCAGCGTTATCCTGCAAACTAGTTGACTTTGACAACGAACTATTTGACCATGTCATTCATCGACATGGAGCAAATCTATGGCTGAGCAGCCGGACCAAAGCCAACAGATCGCGACCATCCGGGCGTTCAATCGCTTCTATACGGGCGTTATCGGCCTGCTGAATGAGGGCATGCACAAGAGCCCTCATCCCTTGGCCGAGGCCAGGTTGATTCATGAAATCGGCAAGCGGGTGTCGACCACCTCCGCTGGCCTTGCCGCCGATCTGGGCATGGATCGCGGACAGATGAGCCGGCTGGTCTGGCGGCTGATCGATCAGGGCCTGCTCGCCATGGTGCCGCATAGCGATGACCGTCGATCCAGTACGCTGGCACTGACCGCCGATGGCGATCGCATCTATCGTCAGCTCAACGAATGGAGTGATGGCGCCGCCGCCGAACTGCTCGCTCCGCTGGACAATTTTCTCCGCCGCGACTTGGTTGATTCAATGCGGCGCATCCACACCATCCTGGCTGAGCCCGACCCTGCCGAGACGCTCATCCTGCGCCCCCACCGCGTGGGGGAACTGGGCTGGCTGATCCACCGCCAGGGCCTGCTCTATCATCTCGAGCAAGGCTGGAATGGCGAGTTCGAGGCCCTGATCGCCCGCATCTATGCCGAGTACGAAGCCGCACCCGCCACGCCACCTAAATCGCTCTGGGTAGCCGAAATGGCGGGGCAGGTGGCCGGTTCGCTCTTTATCGTGCCCTCAGCCGCCGATCCGGCGGTCGCCCAATTGCGCATGCTCTATGTCGAACCCGCCTTCCGCGGCCACGGCATCGGCAAGCGCCTCGTCGAGGAAGCCATCCGCTTCTCCCGCGCCTCGGGCTATACCAGCATCCTGCTCTGGACCCAGGACTGCCTTGCGGCCGCCCGCAAGATCTATCAGTCCGCCGGCTTCACTCTCGAACGCGAAGAGCCCCATCATTCCTTTGGCGCCGACCTGAACGGCCAATATTGGCGCCTGCAACTCAATCGCTAGGGCTCGCTAGCCCTCCGGCGTCAGATCGCCCAGCGTATGATCGATCGCCTCCACGACGCTTTCCACCTCGGCCACACCAGATTTTGGAAACAGCAGCGGGGCCGCGGCAAAGCCGATAATGGTCAGCGCCACCAGGGCCCAGCCGGCAATCGCCTTGTGCTTTTCGATGAAATGGTTGGCAGCTGGCCCGAAGAAATAGAACAGCCCGCAGGGCACGAAATAGCGCGTGGCGCGTCCGATCAGCCCGTAGAAAATGAAAGTCCACAGATCCAGACCCGCCACGCCGCTGGTGATGGTCACCACCTTGTAGGGGATGGGCGAGATCGCGCCGATCAGGATCATCAGCGGGCCATTGTCGTTGAAGCTCTGCATCAGCGAGGCAAAGCCGTCTCCGGCGCCATAAAAGGCGATAATGGCGCGCCCCACCGTATCGAACAGGAAATAGCCCACCGCATAGCCGGCCAAACCGCCCAGCACCGAGGTCACCGTACAGATCGTCGCCAGCCGCCACGCCCGCTTGCGGTCGGCGATGATCATCGGGGCCAGCATGATCTCGGGAAAGATCGGCAAGATACTGGCTTCGAGAAAGCACAGCAGCCCCAGTATCGGTTCGGCCAGCCGGTGCTTGGTCGCCAGTTTCAGGCGGTCATAGAACTTGATCTTCTGCGGCTGCGGCGTGGCGTCGCTCATCCGGCCCCCTAGCTGTGTGCGATGTCGGAACGGCAACAGACCGTGTTGCGCTTAACAAATCCACCCGCCGCGGGCCATCCGGTGGATAACAATCGCGTCAGTAGCCGCGCGTCCGATCCACTACATTGATCAATGGCTTGCCCGCTTCATGCGCGGCAATAATGCCGGCATAATAGGCCACCCCGGCCGTTTCGCTGGAAATCGCTGCAATATGAGGGGTGATGTAGCAATTCTCGATTGCCCACAGCGGGCTTTCCTGCGGCAGCGGCTCGGTCTCGAATACATCAAGGCTGGCCGCGCCCAAAGTGCCATCGCCCAGCGCCCGCACGATATCAGCCTCGCGCTGATGCCCGCCTCGCGCCGCATTGATGATCACCGGCCCCCCATGGAGTCCGCCGCGCCGCAGCTTGGCAAAGGTCTCATAATTGAGAATGCCCGTGGTTTCGGGCGTCAGCGGCAACAGATTGACCAGGATGTCGGTGCCCGCCAGGAACGCATTGAACTGCTCGGTCCCGGCAAAACCCTCCACGCCTTCGATGGCCTTGGGTGTGCGGCTCCAGCTGCGCAGTGCAAAGCCCTGCGGCTTGAGCCTTTTGGCGGCATCCTGCCCCAATACACCCATGCCCATTATGCCCACGGCAGTCTGCGAAGCGGCCGGTGGATAAAGCTGGTCCCAGCGCCGCGTCAGCTGCGCCGCGCGAAAACGGCTATAGAGTCGCTGATGCATGGTGACATGGGCCACTACATAATCGCTCATGCGCTGGCTCAGGTCCTCATCGACAAACCGCACCACCGGCACATCTGGCAGCCTGGGATGCTTGAGCAGTGCATCCACGCCCGCGCCCAGCGACAAAATGGCCTTGAGATTGGTCAGCCCATCAAACGCCCCCGGCTTGGGCTTCCACACAAAGATATAGCGGATGTCCTTGGGGTCGAAGGCATCGCCCTGCCGCACCACCGGATAGGGCGCCAATGCCGCGCGCAGCTTCTCCGCCCAGCTCGCCTCGTCGACATCGGAAAGGTGCAATAGTAGCATTCTGGCCTCCCGGCTTTGACATGAAAAAGGCCGCGCCAGAATCTGGCGCGGCCTGATCGATTGGCCTGCAAGTGGCCGTTTAGGGCGTAGCTGGCGCCGGTGGGGTCGTGGGAGCCGGAGCCGTCGTGGCAGGCGGTGGCGCAGTGGTGGTCGGCGTGCCTTCCACCGGCGTTTCCGGCTGGGTGGTCTCGGGCGTTTCCGTTGCTGCGCCGGCCTCAGGCGCCGCAGGAGCAGGTTCAGCTGCGGGGGCGGGTTCAGCCGCCGGAGCAGGCTCAGCTGCCGGAGCAGGCTCGGCAGCCGGGGCAGGCTCCGCTGCAGGGGCGGGTTCGGCAGCCGGAGCAGGCTCAGCCGCAGGGGCTGCTTCCTCAGCAGCCGGCGCTGCTTCTTCCGCCGCCGGGAACGGCACCGGATTGGCCGACAGCGTCTGCAGATAGGCCAGGATGTCGGCGCGTTCCTCGGGGGTACGCACGCCGGCAAAGTTCATCTTGGTGCCGGGGACATAGTCCTTCGGGCTGGTCAGGAAGTGGTTGAGATTTTCATAGGTCCAGGTGTCGCCGGCGTCATGATGCGCCTTCATCCCGTCCGAATAGGCGAAGTCGGGCACGCTGCCTTCAGGGCGGCCCACCACGTCATAAAGGTGGGGACCGGTCTTGTTGGGATCACCCTCACCGAAATTGTGGCAGGACTGGCATTTCCGCGCCGCCGCCGCACCGCGCTCGGCACTGGCGCTGGCTAACAGCGTCCCCAGCGGCACTTCCGGCTCGGCCGGGCCGGCTTCGGCCACTGCCGTGGTCGGCTCGGGTTCGGGCAGGGCATAGCCCGGGCCGCGATCTTCGATGGGGTGATAGATGGCTTCGGCAACGAGACCGACACCCATGACAAACAACAGGGTGCCCAGAACGGCGCCCATGATCTTGTTAAGCTCGAACGAATTCATTTGGTCTTCCTGCCGGTCCATCCCCTGCGGACGTCAGCCGTGCCACCCAACTTTCGATTGTCCCACAAGGAAATCGCCTCAACGGAGGGGCCCGACGCGCGCGGAAGATAGTCGCAAAAAGGCGTGAGGTGCAACAGGGCAAAGCCCGGTTGCGACAATTCCTCCACCCTCTTGGCGTGTGCCGCCCCGCCCTTGGCCGAATTGACACCCGATCCGCTGGGGTTCAAAAGCCATCAGCCGATAGACCTACGGACAGTGTCATGACGAAAAAGATCGCCTTCCAGGGTGAGCCGGGCGCCTTCAGCCACGCCGCCGCCGCCAATGTCTTCCCCCATGACGAGGTGATCGGCTGTGTGACCTTCGAGGAGACCATTGCTGCGGTGCAGAACGGCAAGGCCGATTTCGCCGTCGTGCCAGTGGAAAACTCGCTCTATGGCCGCATCACCGATATCCACCACCTGCTGCCCGAAAGCGGTCTCTTCATCATTGGCGAGACCTATCTGCGGGTGGAGATGAACCTGCTCGCCGTGCCCGGCGCCACGCTCGACGATATCAAGGCGGTGCAGTCGCTCTCGGTCGCGCTCGGCCAATGCCGCAAATTCATTTCCGAGCACGGCTTCCGCACCATCAATGCGGTTGATACTGCCGGCTCGGCCCGCGAAGTCGCGGAAAAGGCCGACAAATCCGTCGCCGCCATCGCCTCCCGCTTTGCTGGCGAGATTTATGGCCTCAACGTGCTGGCCTCCAATATCGAAGATGCCGAGCACAACACCACCCGCTTCCTCGTGCTCTCGCGCGAGCAAAAAGAGGCCGCTCCCGGCGACGTCAAAACCACCTTCGTCTTCCGCGTCCGCAACGTGCCCGCCGCGCTCTACAAGGCCATGGGCGGCTTCGCCACCAATTCCATCAACATGACCAAGCTCGAAAGCTACATGGTTGGCGGTGCTTTCACCGCCACCCAATTCTACGCCGACATCGAGGGGCACCCTTCTGACGTGGGCGTGCAGCATGCCTTTGAGGAACTGGGCTTCTTCACCGACTATTTCCGTGTGCTCGGCGTCTATCCCAAGAACGAGCTGAAATAGCGTCTCTTAGGGGTACTCCGCCCCGCAGAGGATCCCGCCGGGTCTCAACCCTGCCCGCGATAATCCTCGATCAGCCGCCAGCACCCATCAAACGGCTCAAAGCTGAGCACGCCCGGCTCGCCGAACCGTTCCACGATCTCTCCTTGATCGTCGCCGCCCTCCGAATTGCCGTCGAAGCGGACATGTTGCCACTCCACCGCCCATTGATTGGCCTGGCTCTGATTGAATTCCATATCCAGATATTCCAGCTCGGCATCCGGATTGCTGTCCCACGCCTGCATTGAGGCGCGGCTGACATAATAATAGTCCATCATGCCGATGGGAAAATCGGCATAGTCCTCGCTCGCTACAGTGCTCGTTGCCCCGTCCTTCACCACGGTGATCTCAGGCGCGCTATATTTGAGGCGCACCGCATCGGATATCGCCATGGCGCCCATCAGCGCGTTAAAATCTTCATCCTTGCAGGCCGCAGCCGCCGTTTCGAGTGCATAGGTATCGGTCTCGCTCAGCGCTGGCGCCGTCTCTGCATGAATGCGGGCGGCCTGCGCCTGGCTCCCAAGCAGTCCAAAAGCCATTGCCACGCCAATAATCACTGCTTGTTTGTTCACGCCATGCTCCCTCGGGCAAGTAGTTCTGCCGCAATTGTTTAGCCGTCCCTTTGCGGCGGGAAAAGGGCCTAACCAACGCTCCGAGATTGACACTATCCCGCTCCCCGCTATGGTCCGCCCAAACGCCCACCAGGATGATGAACTGATGTCCCACGCCGATCTCGCCGCCACAATCGACGCCGCCTTCGAGGCCCGCGCAGAGATCAACCTTGCCACCAAAGGCGAAGTCCGCGAGGCCGTCGAGACCGCCCTGGCCCTGCTGGATAGCGGCCAGGCCCGCGTCGCTGAAAAGATCGACGGCAAGTGGCAGGTCAATCAATGGCTCAAAAAAGCCGTGCTGCTCTCCTTCCGCCTCAATGACAACAAGCTCATCGAAGGCGCGCCGGGCGGCTCCTCCTATTGGGACAAGGTGCCCACCAAGTTCGAAGGCTGGGGCGAAAACCGCTTCCGCGAAGCCGGCTTCCGCGCCGTGCCGGGCGCCATCGTTCGCCATTCCGCCCATATCGGCAAGGGCGTGATCCTGATGCCCAGCTTCGTCAATCTGGGTGCGTTCGTTGACGAAAACACCATGGTCGATACCTGGGTCACCGTCGGTTCCTGCGCGCAGATCGGCAAGAATGTCCACATTTCGGGCGGCGTCGGCATTGGCGGCGTGCTCGAGCCGCTCCAGGCCGGTCCCGTCATTATCGAAGACAATTGCTTCATCGGCGCCCGCTCCGAAGTCGTCGAGGGCGTCGTCGTGGGCGAGGGCGCAGTGATCTCCATGGGCGTCTTCATCGGCGCCTCCACCAAGATCGTCGACCGCGCCACCGGCGAAATCCACATCGGCAAAGTGCCGCCCTATTCGGTCGTGGTCTCGGGCAGCCTGCCCGGCAAGCCCCTTCCCAACGGCAATCCGGGCCCCTCGCTCTACTGCGCCGTCATCGTCAAAACCGTCGACGCCCAGACCCGCAGCAAAACCGGCATTAACGAATTGCTGCGAGACTGACACCGATCTGCACCCTCCCCCTGGCGGGGAGGGCTTGGGGAGGGGGCTGGCCCCTGCCACCTAGCCCCCATCCACAATCTAAAGGCACTCCTCCGAACGATAATTTGTGCTTATCTTGGCCGAGGTAATGCTGAGGTCCATATACGCAATATCGTCTATGTGTTGACTGACCCCAATGGCCGTATCGGCCGCCAGAAATTCTGGCTTGGTGTATTCTGCATCCTGCTCGTCTTTTTTGCTATCAGCGCTCTGCTGATGGCGCTGGGCTTGCGCAGTGCGCAGGTTCAAGCCGGCACAGTGTCGATCAATGGCGGTCAGCCCAGGGCTTCTCTGGCGTGCGGTGGACACTGACGCCTTGGGTCGCCTTTACGCTGACGGCCATGATGGCTATCCCGGCAACGATGCTGTCCATCAAACGGCGCAAGGATCGGGGATCGTCTGGGCTCGACGTGGTAGCCTATTGGGTGCTGGCAATCCTTGCGAACTTGCTTGGCCTGTTCGGTGCCGAGGGCTTTTACGTCTCTGCCATGCAGGTCGTTCTTCTAGTCTGGTCGGTATGTCTGTTCGTGCTGCTGGCAGTCCTCAGAGGTACGCCCGGACCCAATCAGTATGGCCCCGATCCCCTTGCACCGGCGTCAACGGCCGAGGCCGCCGGTCCGGCGTGATGTTCCAGACATATCCCTCTTTCTTCCATCAGTTGCGCGACTAGGAATCACGTCCCTCTCTGAATTAAACTCCCCGCACCGGGCATCTCCGCCCGGTCCGATGATTCTGAGGGGGACATCATGGATTTCAAAGCACTCTACACCACCACGACGGGCCGCGTGTCGCGCAAGACCTGGTGGATCGGCGTGATCATTCTAGCTGTTGTCGGCATCGTGCTGACGCTGTTGCTGGGCGCAATTGGCCTCGGGCCCAGCGCAAGCAGCGCCGGCTGGGGCTCGCTGCTCGTCACCTTGCTGCTGCTCTATCCAAGCTATTGCCTGTCGCTCAAGCGTCGGCAGGATCGCGGCAATAATGGCCTTGATCTCAAGATCCTGCTCGGCCTGTCGCTGCTGAGCTCGGTGCTGCAAACCCTGGGCGTCGGCATCACCGCCAGCGATATCGGCAATGGCGTCATGGTGCCCGCACCCGCAGGCTGGTTCTCCATTCTGCTGCTGGCCATCGCCGCCTATGCCATCTACATGCTGGTGCAGCTGGGCTTCCTGCGTGGCACGATTGGCAGCAACGAGTATGGTGCCGACCCGGTGGCCAATCCGGCCACGGCCTGATCATCAATGGACGGGATTGTCTCGTGACTGACATTGCTGCGGACGATCCCGTCCAGCTTCTCAAAGCCCTGATCGCCTGCCCTTCGGTGACGCCCGAACCCGCCGGCGTATTGGACGTGCTCGACACGGCCCTCAGCAGCCTGGGCTTCACCACCACGCACCTGCGCTTTGAGGGCGACGGCTCCTATCCCGTCGACAATCTCTTCGCCACGCGGGGCACTGGCGGCCCGCGCCTGCTCTTTGCCGGCCATACCGATGTCGTGCCGCCCGGCGATCTCGCGGATTGGACCGCCGACCCGTTCACCCCGCGCGAGGCCGATGGCAAGCTCTATGGCCGCGGCGCCGCCGACATGAAATCAGGCATCGCCGCCTTCATCGCCGCCGCCGCATCCAGCCCCGCCGACGCCGGTACCATCATGCTCGCCATCACCAATGACGAGGAAGCCGACGCCATCAATGGCACCGACAAGCTCATGGCCTGGGCCAAGGACCAGGGGCATAGCTTCGATTTCGCCATTGTGGGCGAACCCAGCTCGGCCGCCTTGCTCGGCGACAGTATCAAGATCGGCCGGCGCGGCTCCTTCTCCGGCCTCATCACCGTCGAAGGCGTGCAGGGCCACGTCGCCTATCCGCACAAGGCCAACAACCCGCTACCCACGCTGGCGAGCATCGTCACCGCCCTCAGCGACACGCAGATCGATCAGGGCAGCGAGCATTTCCCCGCGACCAATCTCGAAGTCACCACGATCGACGTGGGTAATCCCATTTCCAACGTTATCCCGGCGCGCGGCACGATCCGCTTTAACATCCGCTACAATGACCTGTGGACGCCCCAGACCCTGGCCGAATGGGTGCGCGATCGCATCGCCAGCGTCGATGCCAATGGCACCACAATTCGCTTCGAGGTCTCCGGTACGCCCTCCCGCTCCTTCCTCTCCCCGCTCAGCGCGGATGTGGAAACCCTGTCCGCGACAATCGAATCCATCACCGGTTGTCGCCCCGAACTCTCTACCGGCGGCGGCACGTCCGATGCCCGTTTCATCGCCCAATATGGTCCCGTGGTCGAATGTGGCCTCGTCGGCCCATCCATGCACAAGGCCGACGAGCATATTGCTCTAGATGACCTGACTGGCCTTACCGAAATCTATCGCGCCTTCATGACGCGCTTTTTCGCTGGTGCTGCAGCATGAAGCTCTGGGCCGCTCTCGCCAATGCATTTGCCGGCTGGATCAAGATCACCCGCGGAGAGGCCGATTGGCGCGGCCATTTCGCCTTCACCGCCCCCGGGCTGGTCACCGCCATCTTGATCTATTTCTTCTTTGCCTTCCTCGCCGTGGCCTTTGCCTCGATGAATATCGGCATGCCGGGCCTGACGGGCATTGCCAGTGCGCTCATCGTGCAGGGCCTGTCGCTGGTCGCGCTGGCCCTCGCCATCCAGGGCACCAAGGCGATGCTCAAATCCCCCCAGCCCATGCTCGATCTGATGGTGCCGGGCACTTACGTGCTGGTGTTCTACCTGATCGCAGGGGCGATTCTCTCGCTGATCGGCGGCCCAATCCTCGTGCTGCTCTGGGTCGTTTTGGGCTATCTGCTCTATCGCCTGGCCCGCATTGCGACCCCCTGGAGCATAGGCATAAGCTTGGCCTTTGCAGTTTTGACCGTCCTGCTGCTTGTCGCCATGCCGGTGACGCTTTACATGCTGTCCAACCCTGCCACTCCTCCCATCTAGCATCCGAGACAGCTTTTGGCCCAATTGACCTCGACCTTTCTCGAAGAACTCAAGAACGCGGCGCGTGGCTGTTTTGCCCTGCTGACCGGCGATCGGCAGGCCCCCACCTGGTTTGATTTCAGCCAGCGCGGCCTGATCGGCAGCCTCATCGCGACCACCATTGCCGTCGCCCTGGCCGGCTTCGGCCCCGTGCTGATCGGTGTGCCGCTACCCGCGGGCGCTGCCACCCAGTCCATCGTGGTCAATGCCGTGCTTTTTGCAGCCCAGGCGGCCACCGGCTTCCTCGCTCTGCGCCAGATGGGTCGGCAGGATGGCTTTGTGCCTTATCTGGTGGCGTCCAATTGGGTCACCCTGGCCTCGGCCGTCCTGCTGCTGCTATCGACGCTATTGGGACCGCTGGGCGTCGTCATCCTGGCGCTCGTGGTCATCCTGGCGCTGGCGACCTTCATCAATATCGGCCGCTTCATCGTCACGCTGACCCCGCTGCAGATCGGCATCCTGTTCGTCTCGCAAGCCGTCGGCGTGTTTCTGGCCCTGGCCGTTGTGGCCATCCTCTTCGTCCCGCCAGCCGCAGCGCTCTAATAGTCTACCCGCGTCAGATAGAGCCCATCCGACGGCGCCATGGCACCACAACGCTGGCGATCCCGCGCATCCAGCGCTGCTCGTAAATCGCGCGGCTTCCACTTGCCGTCGCCCACGAGCTTGAGCGAGCCCACCATGGAGCGCACCTGATGGTGCAGGAAGCTCCGCGCACTGGCCGTGATGACGATATGCTCCGCCTCCCGCCGCACTGCAAAGGCGTCGAGTGTGCGCAGCGGTGACTTGGCCTGGCATTCCGCCGAACGGAACGTAGTGAAATCATGCGTCCCCAGGATCATACCGGCAGCATAATCCATCGCGTCGGCATCGAGCGGCATGGGCAAATGCCACACATGATTGCGCTCGATCACCGGCGGCGCCCGCCGGTTTAAAATCCGATATTCGTAATGCCGCGCCTTGGCCGAAAACCGCGCCTCGAACTCATCCCCGACCGCCTCGGCCTCAATGATCGCTACCGGATCGGGCCGCAGATGATAGTTCAGCGCTTCGCGAATGCGGAACGGGTCCCAATCTTTGCTGAGGTCAAAATGCACCACCTGGCCCAGCCCGTGCACGCCCGCATCGGTTCGCCCCGCTGCTTGCGTGGTCACGGCTTCGCCAGAAAACCGCTCGATCGCCTCTTCCAGTGCCTGCTGTACACTCGGCCGGCTGGTCTGCCGCTGCCAGCCGGAAAAGGGCGTGCCGTCATATTCCACTGTGAGCTTGTAGCGCGGCATGGCTACTGGACAATCCCCGGCATGGTCCCGGCCCCGCGCAAAAACGTCGCCGCATCCATGGCCGACTTGCCCTCGCGCTGCACCTGCACCAGCCGCACCGCGCCATTGCCACAGGCAATGGTCAAATCCCCTAGCACTGTCCCCGGCGCACCGGAGCCCTCCGCCAGGCTCGAGCGCAACACCTTGACCCGCACCGGCTTGCCGCCCAATTCCACCTCGAACCAGGCCCCCGGAAACGGCGAGAGCCCCCGAATATGGTTGTGCACCTCACCCGCCGGCCGCGACCAGTCGATCCGGCTTTCGGCCTTTTCGATCTTTTTGGCATAGGTCACACCATCCTCAGGCTGCGGCTTGAAGTCCAGGCTCCCCCGCTCCAGCGCCGCCAGCGCGCGGCCCATCAGGTCCGCACCCACCCGCATCATCTGGTCGTGCAATTCGCCCGCAGTCATGTCCGGCCCAATGGGAATAACCTCGCCCAGAGCGACTGCGCCGGTATCGAGCCCTTCGTCCATCTGCATCACCATGACGCCGGTTTGCGCGTCGCCCGCCATCACCGCCCGCTGGATCGGCGCTGCGCCCCGCCAGCGCGGCAAGAGCGAACCATGCAGGTTAAGACACCCCATGCGCGGCGCCTCAAGGATCGCCTTGGGCAACAGCAGCCCATAGGCCACGACAATGGCAACATCGGCATCATGCAGCGCAAACACGCCCTGCTCGTCCAGCCCCTTGAGGGACTTCGGCGTAAACACCGGAATGCCGAACCCTTCGGCTGCCTCATGCACCGGCGATTTGCGCTCAGCCTGCCCACGTCCTGCAGGTTTGGGTGCCCGCGTATAGACGGCAACCACCTCGTGGCCCGACGAGACGATTTCGGTCAGCGTGGGCACGGAAAATTCGGGCGTACCCATGAATACGACGCGCATAGTCACTCGCTTTCTTCCTTCTCCCCTTGAGGGAGAAGGTGCCCCGTAGGGGCGGATGAGGGGTCAGCGACGCTAGGGCAGGGCAGAGGCGTCAGAAAGAACCCCTCACCCGTCTGGCGCTGCGCGCCATCCACCCTCTCCCTCAAGGGGCGAGGGTTGACGACTGATGGGGCAGAAGACCTACCCAGCCATCCGCTTGGCAGCCTTGTCGAACTTCTTGATCACCCGGTCGCGCTTCAGCCGGCTCAGATAATCGATATAGAGCACGCCATCGAGGTGATCGAGTTCATGCTGGATGCACACCGCAAGCTTGCCCTCGGCATCCTTGGTGACTTCCTTGCCATCCAGATCGGTGTACTTCACCGTCACCGTACTGGGCCGCTCCACCTCGTAGAACAGCTCGGGAATGCTGAGGCACCCTTCCTCGGTCACCTGCATCTCGTCGCCAAACTTGGTGATCTCAGGATTGATCAACACCATCGGATCGGGCGTTTCCCCTTCGGGCGCCAGGTCGATCACCACAATGCGCTTCATCACCCCGATCTGGGGCGCGGCCAGGCCAATGCCGGGCGCGTCATACATGGTGTCGAGCATGTCCTTGGCCAGCGTCTTGATCTCGTCATCGACCTCGATGATGGGGTCGGCAACGGCGCGCAGGCGCGCATCGGGAATGACAAGAATGGGGCGGATAGCCATGGGTGAATGTCCAGCGAAACAGGATTTGCCTTTCGATATGGTATTTTCCGCCCCTGGGTCAACTCCGGAGCGGAACCGCACTGCGCCAAGCTCGTTGCCGATGCAGTGACAGGAGGGTGCCGATGAACTCGATTTATGCCGGCGGCTGCCGCTGCGGGGCGGTTCGCTATCAGCTCGAAGGCGAACCCGATGTGGTCGGGCTCTGCCACTGCGCCGATTGCCGGCGCGAAACCGGCAGCTCGTTTCTGGCCTATGCCGATTGGCCGCGGGAGCGATTTTCCACTACCGGCACCTATGCAACCTATGAGGGCCGCAGCTTTTGTCCCCAGTGCGGTGCGCCGGTCTTTCATCTGTCCGACGACCGTGCCGAAATCGTGCTGGGCTCGCTCGACGCCGTGCCCAGCCCGTTTGTGCCCTCCCGCGAAGGTTGGATCATCCGCCGCGAGCACTGGCTGACCGCCCTGCCGGGCGCCGGGCAATTCCCCCGCGACCCCTCCTGAGCTGGAACATTCCGCGAACGCGCGAATCGCGGTACAAGATGGGCATGGATAATGTGCTTTTTCTCGTCGGCGATTTTCCCGTGACCCAGGCGCAGGCCGCCATCGGCGCGGTCATTGTGCTGGCGTTGCTGGTCTTTGTTGTGCTGGTTGCCGTCATGCGGGCCAGTGCGCAGCGCGCGTCCGAAGCCGCCGGTCAACTGGCCGAGCAATTGCGCACGGGTTTTCTCGACCAGCTGGCCGATCGTGACGCCCGCATCCAGGCGCTCGACCATCAGGTGCGTGTCGAGCGCGAGCGAGGCGTCGACCTGCTCGATAGGGAACGCGAGAAAACTGCCGAATTATTGACCGAAGTGTCCGCCCTGCGCGCCCGCATGGCCGAGCAGGCCAAGCAGGCCGAAGCCAATCTCGCGCGCTTTCTCGAAGCCCGCCAACAGATGACCGACGAGTTCAAATCCATCGCCGGCGACGTTCTCAAGACCCATAGCGAGACCTTCTCCAAGCAGAACCGCGAGCAGGTCGATGTGCTGCTCAAGCCGCTCAACGACAAGATCGTCGAGTTCCAGAGCAATATGATCAAGGATCGCTCCGCCATGGGCGAGCAGATCCGCCAGCTCTACGAAAGCAATATCCAGATTACTACCGAAGCCAACAATCTCACCCGCGCCCTCAAGGGCAACGCCCAGTCGCAAGGCGCCTGGGGCGAGATGATCCTCTCGACGATTCTCGAACGCTCCGGCCTGCGCGAAGGCGAGCAATTCGTCACCCAGCAGAGCCACACCGCCGAAGACGGCTCGCGCGTCCGCACCGATGTCGAAGTGCTGATGCCCAATAATGATCGGCTGGTCATCGATTCCAAGGTCTCGCTGACCGCCTTCGAGGCCTATACATCAAGCGAAGAAGATACCCGCCAGCAGCATTTGCAGGCCCATATCACCTCGATCCGCACCCATATCCGCACTCTGGGCGAGAAGACCTATCAGCGCCACGCGCAGTCCAAGATGGACTTCGTGATGATGTTCGTGCCCATCGAATCCGCTTTGGCCACGGCCATGCAGGCCGATCCGCAATTGGTGGAATTCGGCATGAGCCGGGGCGTCATGCTGACCACGCCCACCACGCTGATGACTGTGCTGCGCACCGTGCGCAATGTGTGGGATATCGAAAAACGCCACCAGAATGCCGAGGAAATCGCCTCTCGCGCTGGCTCTCTCTACGATAAGGTCGTGGGCTTCCTCGCCACCATGGACAAGATGGGCACCCATATCGACCGCGCGCAGCAGAGCTTTGCCGATGCCAAGGGCCAATTGTCCGGCAAGGGCAGCGTCGTGCGCCAGGTGGAAATGCTGCGCGAATTGGGAGCCAAATCCAGCAAGCAACTCCCCGCCGGCTGGGATGGCGGTTCCGACGATGTCCGCGTGCTGCGTCTTGTCGGCGAGGAGCCCGGCGACCTCTCCTGACTTTATCGCATTCCTGTCGAACCTCTGGCGGCGCCCCGCGTTATTCAGCCACGCAAGCTGTTCAACATGGGAGACGATAATGGCTCAGCATCACGACCATCACGGCACCATGGTGCCGCAACAGACCAATTTCGATAATGCGGACCAGCCCGGTATCGCCCAGCCTTACAGCCAGAGCGAAATCGAAGACCTGCTTTATGGCGATGACCGCCCCGCCATGGAGCGGCTGGCGCGCTTACGCGAATTGCGCGAGGAAACGAGCATTCGCGAAAGCGGCGACTGGGGTGATCAGGACCCCGCGGCCATGCTGGACGAGCTCGATCGCGCCATTGATGAATTGAGCGCCACGATCGCCAATGCCGACGACACCAATGACTTTGCCGATCTCGACGCCCCGCTGGACCGCGATCCCGACGGCCGCCTTGACATGCTTTCCCCAGACGACGAGGAAGGCCGCCAAGCCATTGAAGGCGATCCGGAAGAAGAATTCTTCGAGGAGGATGATCTCGGCCCTATCGAGGAAACCCCTTGGGATGGCAGCGAAGAATTCCACCCGGAAAAGGACCTGCACTAGGACGGCGACGGTGGGTCGGAGGCGCACCGTTCGCGTGCGGGCACGGACTTCTCACGCCCCTCCCTTCGGGGAGGGGCACCTAAATCTCGGTTCGCGCCTTGAGCGCCTGGCTCAGTGTGCCTTCGTCGAGATAATCCAGCTCCCCGCCCACCGGCACGCCATGGGCGAGGCGCGTGACCTTGGTGCCAGATCCTGCCAGCCGGTCGGTAATGTAATGGGCGGTCGTCTGCCCCTCGACCGTGGCATTGACTGCCAGCACGATCTCGCGGAATTCCATCGCCCGCGCCAGCAGCGCCTCAATCGTCAGGTCTTCCGGGCCCACGCCGTCAAGTGGCGACAATACGCCGCCCAGTACGTGATACTTGACCGCGCCCACCCCGGCGCGCTCCAGCGCCCACAGGTCAGCCACATCCTCGACGACGATCAACATGCCACTCTCATTGCGGCGCGGATCGGCACAGATCGAGCAGGGGCTGACGGTATCGACATTGCCGCACACTTCGCAGTTGCGCACGGCAATCACCGCCCGGTCCAATGCGGCCGACAGCGGGATCATCAACTGCTCTTTTTTCTTGATCAGCTGCAACACAGCTCGCCTGGCCGAGCGCGGCCCCAACCCCGGCAACCGCGCCAGCAACTGGATCAATTGTTCAATCTCGGGTCCGCCGGAGGCCATTCCACTCATTCCTTGCCACGACCTCGTCCTTCGACAAGCTCAGGATGAGGTCTACTGTGAATACGGCTCCGCGAGTAGACCTCCTGGTGAGACCCGTCGAACCACGAGGTCGTGGCGCTATGCCGTCCAACCACCAGGCCTCCCCTCAAGGGGAGAAAGAAGAACGCGCAGACAAAAGCCCAAAATCTAAAACGGAAACTTCATGCCCGGGGGAATCGGCAGCCCCGATGTCACTTCCGCCATACGCTGCTGCATTTCGGCTTCGCTCTTGGCCTTGGCGTCGGCATGCGCCGCCACGATCAGGTCCTCAAGCACCTCGACATCATCTTCCTTGAAGAGGCTCAGGTCGATCTTGACGCCGCGCAAATCGCCCTTGCCCGACAGCGAAACGACCACTAGCCCGCCGCCCGAGCGGCCTTCCACCACGAGATTGGCGAGATCGGCCTGCATGGCCTCCATCTTGCCTTTCATCTCGCTGGCGGCCTTCATCATGCCCATAATGTCTTTCATTCGTCGTCCTCTTCTGGTGGGGGCGGTGGCACGTCAGGCGCCGCTGCGGCGGCCTCTTCGCGCACGGTCACATTGACCACCTTGGCCCCGGGAAATGTCTCGAGAATGGCTTTGACCAGCGGGTCTTCATGGGCTGCGGCATGCGCGGCCTCGACCTTTTTGGCCTGTTCCTGCTTGAGGGTCAGCCCCTCTGGTGGCTTGCTCGAAACGGTGATCAGCCAGCGCTCGCCGGTCCAGGCCTGCAGCCGCGCCGAAAGTGTGGCGATAATGCCGGGGTCGGCGCCATCGGCCAACGCCACCTCGATCCGCCCCTGCTCGAACGAAACCGGCCGCATCGAGCCTTCCAGCGCCATGCGCACGATAATGTCGCGCTTGGCGCCCGCCAGCGCGATCAAATCCTTGTAGCTGCCCACGCTCGCCAAGGCTGGCGCAGCAATGGGCCTGGATGCCACTTGCGGCTGCAACGAAGCCTGCGGCTGCCCCGGCTGCGGCGCCACAGCTTCCGTCCGCACCATCTGCGGCGCTTCCACCCGCATGGCATTGGAGCCGCCCGATGGCCCGCGCGGCATCATGCCATTGCCCTGTGGCAGGGCAGGTGCCGGCGCCGGCTGGTTGGCCAGCTTGGCGATCAATTCATCGGGGCTGGGCAGGTCGGCAGCATAAGCCAGCCGGATCAGCGCCATCTCAGCAGCCTGCAAGCCATTATTGGCCCGCGCCACCTCATCATGCCCCTTGAACAGGATCTGCCAGGCACGCGTCAGCGCCCGCATCGAGAGCTTGCCGGCAAATTCGGCCCCGCGTACCCGCTCGTCGGGCGTCAGCGACATATCCTCGGCCGCCGCCGGCACCACTTTGATGCGGGTCACCAAATGGGTGAAATCAGCCAGATCGGCAATCAGCGTCTGCGGATCGGCGCCCATGTCATAGAGCGCTCGCATGGTCTCGATGGCGTCGCCAATGCGCCCGCCCAAAACCTCTTCGAAGAGATCAATGATCCGCGCCCGGTCACCCAGCCCCAGCATGGCCTTGACGGTCGCGGCGGTCACACTGCCATTGCCATGCGCAATAGCCTGATCGAGCAAGGAAAGGTTGTCGCGCGCCGAGCCTTCGCCCGCCCGCACGATCATCGCCAAGGCCTCGGGCTCAAACCCGATGCCTTCCTGCGCCAGGATCGATTCCAGATACCCCGACATGATTTCGGGCGTGATGCGCCTGAGATCAAACCGCTGGCAGCGGCTCAAAATCGTCACCGGCACCTTGCGGATTTCGGTGGTGGCGAAGATGAACTTCACATAGGGCGGCGGCTCTTCCAGCGTCTTCAGCAGCCCGTTAAAGGCGGCTGTGGAGAGCATGTGCACCTCGTCGATCACATAGACCTTATAGGGTGCCGAGGCCGGCGCATATTTCACCGAGTCGATGATTTCGCGGATGTCGTTGATGCCAGTATTGCTCGCGGCGTCCATCTCGATGACGTCGACATGCCGTCCCTCGATAATGGCGCGGCAATGCTCACCCTCCACGCGCAGATCAAGCGTAGGGTGGGGCCCGCTGGCATCTTCATAATTGAACGCCCGCGCCAGAATGCGCGCCGTCGTGGTTTTGCCCACGCCGCGAACGCCAGTCAGGATAAAGGCGTGGTGAATACGGTTTTGTGCAAAGGCATTGCCCAGCGTCTGCACCATGGCGTCCTGGCCGACCAGGGTGGTGAAGTCACGCGGGCGATATTTGCGCGCGAGGACGAGATAGGGCGATGTCGCAGCGTCAGCCATCGTGCCCTTCCGCATCGGTTAGTTGGAATCTGCCTGAAGCCATTTGGCCATCATAGGCATGGCAGCGTTTCCAGCAAAAGTGCATACCGGCCTTACCGAACCGAACGCCACAGGAAAACACAGTAGGAGGCTGGCAACGACCCGTGAAGGTCTCGTTGGGGCTGCTTCCTTCCGGACCTGACCCGGTTGGCGAGGAACACGTCCGCGCCAACCTCCCGACCGCTATATGCGAATAAAATGTGCCCTTGGCAAGGCCTCAGAGGGAGAAGAACACGCGCAACGCGGCCAGCGTTTTCTCCAGAACGGTTTCCTCAACCTTTCCCAGACGCTTGATCAAGCGCCGCTTGTCGATCGAGCGCATTTGCTCCAGCAACAGCAGGCCGCTTTTCTCCGCGAAGTCGATTGGCAATCTGAACGGGGCAGGCCGGCTACCCGAGGTCAGGGGGATGATCATCACCAGCCGTAAATGCGCGTTGAGATCGTCCGGTGACACGACCAGGACTGGCCTTGTTTTCTGAATTTCGGATCCGACAGTGGGATCAAGCCCTGCCAGCCAGACCTCGCCACGCTTCACCAGGTCCACTCAGTGTCGTCATCATCGTTGGCGAAATCGCCCAGGACCAGTTCATCGTCACCTGCCGCCGCAATGGCCGCAGCGGCTTCGGCCCAGCCCTCGCGCACATTTTTGACGATGGGCTGCATGATAATGCGCCCGTCCACAACGCGCAGATCGACCTTGTCTCCGGCCTCTGCTCCGATCTCCTGAAGCATGGGTTTGGGAATTACAACGCCGGCAGAATTGCCGATTTTTTTGACTGCGGTTTCCATGGTGTTCTTGTATCGCAAAAGCAGCGTTGTATCAACATTGTTCTAACAAAATGTGATGCAAGGTCCACGCACTGCTTCCCCTTCCTTTTGACGGAAGGGGCAGTATTGGGTGCTGAACGCTCCACCAACACCGAGGAGGCTCTTATTGCCGCGGATCGAACGCTGCCGGCGTCACCACCAGAGGTGGCGTAAAGCTGTTGGCGATCTCAGCCCAGTCGACAAATTTGAAATTAGTCGAGGCGACTTCCCCATCCAGCCCATTGAGGTCCCCGGCGTAGCCATCCTGGGTGACGAACAGCCCATCCTCGAACCCCGGCAGGCCCACCGAGGTCACATCGGCGCCGTCGCTTTCCTGCACCGCATCCATTGCGCCCGCGGCGACGACCCGGAACGAGCCGAGCAATTGCAGTGTCTCGCCAATGGCAAAAGCGGCAAAGCTATCGTCATAGGGTGCGTCGGCCACGCCTCCTTCGCCATGCGCGCCACCCTGGCTCGAGGCCAGCAGATATTTGACCCCATCGGCGCCGTAATAGATCGTCAGCCCTTCGACATCGCGTGAAATGACACTGTCGGGATTGTTGAACGGGCTCTTGGATGAGCCGCGCGTGGCATAGACCAGTTTGGGTTCGCCCCCGCTGACCGGCACCTGCCAAATGCCCACATCTTCCTGACCCGCATAGATCACGCCTGTCGTCCGGTCGATCACACTGCCTTCAAATTGCGGGCTGAAATCGAGCAAGGCATCGTCGTCATTCTCGCTGAACAGGTCCTGCCCGTTCTGCGTCGCCGGAGCGCGGAAATCGTGATCCGATTCGGCATGCACACCAGCGGCAGTCGCCACCAGCTTGAAGACGCCAACCGTGGGCTGATGCCGCTGCGTACCCACGACCCACACCGTGCCGCTTGCCGTGTCATGCCACGCCGCCAAGCCATAGACGGTGTTCTGGTCATCCATCGGATTGTCTTCGGTTTCTGTCGCGTCCGGCAGGTAACGCGTCGGGAAAGCCCGCGCCGCTGCCGGATCGGTAATCTCGCTCAGCGGCTCGGTCGCGTCTGCATCGATGCGATAGACGCGAATGATATCGAGCCCGCGATCGGCCCCCACAATGATATCGGCTGTGCTGCCATCGGCCAGCGCAAAGCCATAGACCACGTCGACATTGTTGATCCGCCCATCCTCGGCCGGCAGCAGCGTCTGCTTGAGCGCGCCATCCAGCCGATAGACCCGAATGCCGCCATTCTTGACCGCCGTGACCACCAGGCTCCGTGCCGCATCGGTGGGATGCACATAGATGGCCGGATCATCCGCATCGGCGTCGGCATCCGCCTCGGCCAGCACGGGCGTCTGCAACACCGGGGTCACCTCGGCAACACTCCAGTCGGCCGCCATTGCGGGCATTACGGTCAACAACGAAACGGTACACAGCAATGCGCTCAGCGTCTTCATAGCGATCTCCATGGCGCCATCGCGCCGCTGGGCGGCAGTCATGATCCGGCAATGTTACGGGCCGATGACAAGTCCGTGCGTCGCCAGCTTGCGCTTTACCGCCATGGCCGGGCGGGGTAATCCGGGTCCCATCGAATCGGACTGCACCTGCCGGAGCTCCTATGGCCAAACGCCGCCCCACCCCCTTGCGCACATCCGAGCAGGACGTTGCCGCCTCCAAGCGGGCTCCGCAGACGCCCCAGACCCAGTCCCCGGCCTTCCGCCTCGCCTTTGCCGACGATGATTTCCTCACCTCCGAGGATACCCGCGGCATCCGTTTCCAGCTCGAATATCAAAAGACCGAGCAGCGCCTGCACGAGCATGGCATCAATTCCACCGTCGTGCTGTTCGGCGGCGCGCGCATTCCCGAGCCCGGCAAGCCCGCCTGGGCCGCCAAGAACGAGACGCAGAAGAAAAATCTCGAACGCGCCTCCCGCTATTATGACGAAGCCCGCCGCTTCGCCCAATTGGCGGCCATGACCTCCAATAGCCTGGATGACAAGGAATTCGTCGTGGTCACCGGCGGCGGTCCCGGCGTCATGGAAGCGGGCAATCGCGGCGCGGCGGACCTGGGCGCCCAATCGATCGGGCTCAATATCGTGCTGCCGCACGAACAGGCCCCCAATCTTTTCGTCACACCGGAACTCAGCTTCAATTTCCACTATTTCGCCACGCGCAAAATCCACTTCCTGTTGCGCGCCAAGGTGGTCGCCATCTTCCCCGGCGGCTTTGGCACGCTCGATGAGTTCTTTGAAACCCTCACGCTGATCCAGACCGGCCGCATGGAGCGCATTCCCCTGCTGCTGTTCGGCGCCGAATTCTGGGGCAAGGTCATCAATTTCGAGGCGCTGGCCGAAGCCGGCACCATCGCCCCCACCGATCCGGACCTGTTCACTGTGGTTGATACCGCCCAGCAGGGCTGGGACGTGGTGCGCGCCTTCTATGAGTTGCCCGATTTGGGGCCGCCGCCGGGTTGGAAGTAATCCAAGCATCCCTGCTCTACCCACCCCGCCATTGCCACCGTCGCAATCGCAGTGTCACACTCCTCCGCTAGGGCAGACCAACACACCAAATCGGGGCAGGGGCTTGGAGCACTATAATCTCGTCGTCATCGGCAGCGGACCGGCCGGGCGCCGCGCCGCCATTCAGGCGGCCAAGCTGGGCAAATCCGTGCTGGTGGTGGAAAACCGTCTCCGCTTGGGCGGCGTCTCGGTCCATACCGGCACCATCCCCTCCAAGACCCTGCGCGAAACCGTGCTCAATCTCTCCGGTTGGCGCGAGCGCGGCTTTTATGGCCTGGCCTATCGCGTCAAGAAGGATATCGAGGGCAAGGACCTCGGCGCCCGCCTGCGCATGACCCTCGACTACGAGATCGAAGTCCTCGAGCATCAATTCGCCCGCAATGGCGTGCGCACCTTTGGCGGCATGGCCAAGTTCACCGATGCCAACCACATCACGGTCATCGACCATGCCGGGGACGATCACGCCTTCAGCTTTGATTTCGCTGTCATCGCGGTGGGCACCGCGCCCTATCGGCCGGCCAATATCCCGTTCAACGACCATTCGGTGCTCGATAGCGATAGCCTGGTCGCCGAGCCACGCGTGCCGCGCAGCCTCACCGTGGTGGGCGCCGGCGTCATCGGCATGGAATATGCCACCATTTTCTCGGCGCTGGACGTGCCCGTTACCCTGATCGAGCCCAAGGAAAACTATCTCGATTTCATCGATCGCGAGATCATCGAGGAATTCACCCACGATCTGCGCAAGCGCGGCATGACCATTCGCCTGGGCGCCAAGGTCGATCGCGTCGAGCTGGATGAACAGGGCTGGGCCATTGCCATCCTCACCGATGGCCGCCGCGTCCGCTCCGACATGCTGCTCTATGCCGCCGGTCGGGTCGGTGCCACCGCCGATCTGGGGCTGGACGCCTGTGGCGTCGTCCCTGATGACCGCGGCCGCCTCAAGGTCGATCCGGCAACCTTCCAGACGCAGATTCCCAATATCTATGCTGCTGGCGATGTCATCGGCTTTCCCTCGCTTGCGTCCACTTCCATGGAGCAGGGCCGGATTGCGGCGCTGCACGCCTTCGGTGCCGCCATGCCGCCCGCGCCGCAATTTTTCCCCTATGGCATTTATGCCGTGCCCGAAATCTCCACCATCGGGCTCACCGAACAGCAGGTCCGCGCCGCCGGCACGCCATACGAATGCGGTGTCGCCCGCTTCCGCGAAACCTCGCGCGGCCACATTATGGGCCTGCAATCGGGCATGATGAAAATGATCTTTGCGCTCGACACCCGCAAATTGCTCGGCGTCCATATCGTGGGCGAGGGCGCGACCGAATTGATCCATATCGGCCAGGCCGTGCTCAACCTGGGCGGCACGCTCGACTATTTCGTCGAGAATACCTTCAATTATCCGACCCTGGCCGAGGCCTATAAGATTGCCGCCCTCGACGCCTGGAACCGCATGCCGCGGACTACGCCCATCGCGCCACTAGCCGAATAGCTTTCCGCTGCAGGCCTATTCGCCGGCATGCCCGGTATAACCGTATTTTTCCAGGAACCCGGCAATAGTCCCATCGGCGACCAAGGCGTCGATGGCCTGATCGACCTGGCTGCGCAGGAAGCTGTTGCGGCTCGATACCAGCGCTCCGACATGCACTTCGGCAGCGGGAATGGGATCATTGGCGATGACACGCAGGGCGGCGGCGTCAGGGCGCTGTTGCAACAGCCGCGCCAGTGCGGGTTGCCACAGCACCATGCCGGCAATGGTGCCGTCGAGCACGCGCGTCGTCATCAGGTCGAAATTGGCATAGGGATAGCGCACCCAGCGCTCGGCCTCGGGCTGTTGCTGCGCCCAGGTGATGTAGTTCATCTCGCCCAGGCTCGCCATGGCGGTGCCCAGTTTGTGATCCTTGGGAATGTCGCCCAGCTTCTGCCAATCGGGGTCGGCGACGACGAAGACGAAGGGAATGGTGGCATAGGGCCGGGTTAGCGCGAACGCGTCCGACACCGGAGAATTGGTCGAAACCGAAACGCCCATGAACATGTCGCAGGTATTGTTCATGGCCAGCGTCAATTCATCGAGAAAGCCATCGCCATTGAGCGGGAAGCCGCCAAAGCCTTCCACGACATTGACCTCGAGAAACAGCGCATCGCCAATGGCCTTGGCGACGTCTTCGTCAAAGGCGCGGCCCAGGCTCGTGATATCGAAGCACACATTGATGGCGTCGCCAGCCAGCCGCCGCGAATTGTCCATCTCCTCGGGCGGAATGCCGGAAGACTGCGCATAGGCGCTACTGGCCATGAGCAGGGCCAGACCCAGGGTGAGATAACGAAGCATCGAATTCTCCTTGGTCGCCTGGCGGTCCAAGGAAGGCCGGCGTCCCGTCACGAATGGCGCTACAGCGCCCAGAAAGACGAAAGGGGCCGAAGCCCCTTTCTTTGCTTGATTTTTAGCTTGCGGCCTTTGGCAGCTTGAACACGAAGACCGAGTTGCCCGAACCGGTGGGCAGCGGGATTTCCGGGAAGGCCGAGGAAATCGAGCTGGCCGAGTTGGAATAGCCGGTGGGAACCGCCAGATACTGCTCGCCGTCGATTTCGTAGGTCATCGGATAGCCACCGATCGGCGCATTGAGGCGCTGCGACCAGACCACGTCACCAGTTTCCTGGTCCCATGCCTTGACTTCGCGGGCAGCGTCGCCGCCGAACACCAGACCGCCAGCCGTGGCCAGAACCGAGCTGGTCATGGACGGACGCTCACGCGCCTGCCACTTGGAATCGCCCTGGGTCGGGTTGATGCTGAGAGCCTGCAGCAGGCCGGCATCGGTGATGCCTTCGGGCAGCACGCGCGGACCGAACTTGACGGCGCCCACGGCGTTACCGGCCGTGAATTCAGTCTGGGTCGGAGCAACGGTGTTGCAGGCTTCGGTCAGGGGTACGAAGTAAGCCTGGGTCAGCGGGCTATAGGCGCCGGCCTGCCAGAGCTTGCCACCCGAAACCGAGGCGCAAACCAGGTGTTCTTCACCCACAGCCTTGGATATCAGGTCTTCGTTGATGTGAACGGTGCCGTCCGGGTCGATGCCGGTGACCACGTTCTGGACGACCGTGTCCTTGGACCACAGATACTTGCCGGTGTCGCGATCGAGACCGAAAGCGATGCCGTTCTTGCCGGCTGCAGTGATCAGCAGCTTGTGCGTCTGGCCGTCGACTTCCTGGTCAACCAGGATACGTTCGAACGGGCTGTCCAGATCCCAGTTATCGCGGGGCAGGTGCTGGTAGTACCACTTCAGCTTGCCCGTCTCGACGTCGAGAGCCAGGGTCGAATTGGTATAGAGCACCGAGCCGTCGCCCGAACCACGGATGAGTTCGGAATATGGGCCGGGCATGCCGATGCCCCAGAACGTGGTCTTGGTTTCCGGATCATAAGCACCGGTGGTCCAAGGCGTGCCGCCCCAACGGTTTTCAGCGGGAACGCCGCCCCAGCTGTCCTGCTGGGCCTGGTTGTTGGGATCGTCGATCGTGTTGAAGCGCCACAGCTCGTCGCCGGTATTCACGTCATGGGCGAAGATGTAGCAGCCGCCAGCGGTGCCGGCGATCGAGCAACCGGAAATGGCAGTGATGATCTTGCCATCGGCAATCAGCGGGCCAACGGTGTAACTATAGCCCAGATTGTAGTCGATGACCTGCTTTTCCCAGGCAACCTTGCCGTCGGCGGCATTGAGCACGACGATCTTGGCGTCAGCCGTGGTCAGGATCACCTTGTCCTGGTAGAGCGCGATCGAGTTCTTCTGGCGGCGGGCCTGGTTGATCTGGTAGCTCCACGAGGTGGGGAGCTGGGGCAGAACATGGCGGTATTGCCAGATCAGGTCGCCGGTCTTGGCGTCGAGCGCCTCGACGATATTGTTGTTGGTCTGCAGGAACATGACGCCGTCATGCACCAGCGGAGCGGTTTCCTGAATGCCGGCTTCGGCCATCGGCCAGGCCCAGGCGAGCTGAAGCTTGCCGACCGTGTCCTTGTTGATCAGGTCGAGCGGGCTATAGCCCTGGTTGTTATAGGCGCCGCGGAACATCAGCCAGTCTTCGGCCGGCGGGTTGGCCAGCATCTCGTCGGTGACTGGAACATAATCCGCCTTGACGCCCTGCGCATGCGCAGGGGCGGACAGCGCGATAAACGCGGTCGTTGCCACCAGCAGAGACTTCATCAGATCGATTTTCATCGATACCTCCATATGTCAGCGCGCTTCACGCACGCCTTAGTTGACTGTTGTTAATTGCCGGCCGTGGGCAGCGTCTTGCCCCAGGTGTAAGCTTGCGGGACAGTCGGCGCAGCGGCGTCGGCCGTGGGAGCCATGTCGGCGGGCGCGAGGCCGCCGGGGAGCTGCTTGCCCCAGGTAAAGGCCTGCGGCACGGCAGGAGCGGCAGCGGCATCCGCGGGCGCAGCGGCCCCACCGGCGTCGGCTGCGGCAGCGGCCATGCTGGCAGCGCCGGCGGCCGTTTCGGTCGCGAGCGAAACTTCGTACATCGCGTCACCGGTTGCGAGCGGGGTATCACCCGGCGCGGCGCCGTTGAACTGCATGATATAGGCGACGATGTTGACATAGGTCTCTTCGCCGAGCAGGCCCGGCGCGGATGGGGGCATGGCGACCGAAATGAAGTCGTAAAGCCCGCCGGCAGTGTCCCAATTCTGCATCACGTCACGCCCGGCAAGGCCCGGAGCATCGGGCCCTTCGAGCTGGAAGCCGTGGCACTGGGCGCAGTTGGAATCGAATGCGGTCTTACCGGCGGTGGCTTGTTCGGCGGTGAAGCCGGCAGCCATGGCCGAACCAGCGCTCAACACGCTGGCGGCAAGTGCAAACAAGGCGACGGGGGCGGTGATCCGCTTGGATCTGAAAGGCACGGTACCCTCCCAATGAGTTGTAAAGCACAATGCGAAAAGGCGTTAGCCTTCAGTCGGTTAACGCTGGGGTTCATTGTGATGCGCCACCGTTACACATGCGGCACGAAAGCACAATGACACTTTGGTCAAATCCGTCCACTGCGGGGCGGTTTCGTGGCCATATTTAGGCGCTTAAAGTGCTGTGCGTGAACATTATTCCGCGGCGGAAGCTATCGTCCCGCCCAGTCCATAACGCTCTTCCAGGGCGGTCAAAGCACCGGTTTTTGCTAGGTTGTCCAACGCCTTGGCGACCGCCCGCTTGAGGGTCTGGTCGCCCTTCCAGAGGCCAAGCGCCATTCGATAATGTGGAAAGATGCTTTCGGGTAACCAGAACAATCCGAACGTATTTTCTTTCAAATCGATCGTTCCCGCAACGAATCGCTCCGTGATAGCGGCAGTGATGGCGCCGCTTTCGAGTGAGGATTGGAGTTGGGCGGGGCTGCGCAGCAATTGGGCGCGCAAGCCTTGTTGCCGCAGCCAGGTCGACAGCGCGAGGCGATCGAGGCCGGACGTGCCGGGCAACACGCCGACAACGCTGCCCGAGGCAGGCATGGAGCCATTAGCCGAGATGCCGACCCATCCGGTTTCGGCGTCGGTGGGAATGGTCTGGAGAAACCCTCGCGTCTGCGCTGTATCGGCAACCCCGCCCGCGACAAGATCGCATTGGGCCCGGGTGAGGAACCAATTGCGGGGATTGAAATCCTGCCCGATGGCGGGGAGCGTGTTGAGGGTAAGCCGCAGGTCCAACTCGTTCGCAATCGCCTCGACCAGTTCGGCGTCATAGCCGGGTTCAGCCGGGTTGCCAGTGATCAGCGGAGGATAGCTTGCCGGCACGCAGACCTTGAGCACACCGGCTTTTTGCCTGTCGGCCAGCGAAGTGTCGGGCGGCAGGAAGCTGATGGCGGTGAGCAGGGCCGCGATGAAGGCAATGTTGAGCCCGGCCTGCAGCCAGCGATGCGGGCGCTTGGCAGTCATGAGCGGCCGAAATCGATCAGCGCCATGATGAAGAACACTACGGCCATGGTGCAGATGACGGCGGGGCCATAGCTGGCGGGGAATTGGTTGAAGCCGATGACCACGCCACGCAGCGCGTCGACGGCATAGGTGATTGGATTGATCTGCACCAGGAAAACCAGCCATTCGGGATAGGCGGTGGCTGTCTGGGTGCGGGTGAGGGCCGGATCGAGCGGGAAGACCGAGGACGAGGTGAAGTAGAGCGGCAGGATGATGGTGTTGGAGAAAACGCCAAAGCCTTCAAAGCTGCGCACCCGGGCGGCGAGCACGACACCAAAACAGGTGAGGCCAAAAGCCAGAACGAACATGAGGCCGAGCGCCATGGCCATTTGTTCCAGGCTCAGCGTGACATCGGCAAAGCGGGCGAGGATGAGCACCAGGCCACCATGGATCATGGCGACAGTACTGCCGCCCAGCACCTTGCCGAGCAGGATCAGCGCGCGGGGCATGGGCGAAACCAGGACTTCGCGCAGGAAGCCGAATTCGCGATCCCAGATCACCGACACGGCAAACTGGATCGAGGTATACATGATGTTGAGCACGATGACGGCGGGGAAGAGGAATTGCAGATAGGTATAGGGGATGACGTAGCGCACCTCCCCATAGACCTCGCCACGGAAATAGGGGTTGAGGCCGACGCCCAGGATCAGCAGCCAGATCAATGGCCGGCTGACGCCGCCGATCATCTGGCCGCGGTCGCGGGTGGCGCGCATGATTTCGCGTAGCCACACGCCATAGACGCCGCGCATGAGAATGATGGGGCTGGTCATCGGCGGCCTCCGCGCTTGCCGGCGGCCTTTTCGGCATCGCGCTGGCCATCGGCCCGGTCGCGCAATTCGCGGCCGGTGAGGGAGAGGAAGACGCTTTCGAGCGTCGGTTCCTGGAAGCGGACTTCGGACAGGCTATCGCGGAATTCGGCAAGGAAAGCGTCGGTGACGGCATTCTCGCCGGCAGGGAGGGCCAGGCTATGGCTGCCCAGTGGCTGGGCATTGGGATAGCGGGCTAGGATGGCCTGCGTGGCGGTGGCGTCGCGGGGCAGGATGTGCAGCCAGCGGGTGCCATATTGGGCCTTGAGGTCTTCGGGCGGCGCCTGGGCAATGATCTTGCCGTGGTCGATGATGCAGACCATGTCGGCGCTTTCGACTTCCTCGATGTAGTGGGTGGTGGTGAGCACGGTCAGTTCGCGCTCGCGGCGAAGCTGATCGAGATACTGCCAGATGCGTTGGCGCGTCTGGGCGTCGAGGCCGACCGTAGGTTCGTCGAGAAACAGGATTTCGGGCTCGTGCAGCAAAGCGCGGGCAATTTCGAGGCGGCGGCGCATGCCGCCGGAGAAGCTGCGTACGATCTCGTCGCGCCAGTCTTCGAGCTCGACCAGAGCCAATACGGCGGCGCTGCGTTCGCGGCGGACTTTTGGCGCGAGGCCATAGACCAAGCCATGGAATTCGAGATTTTCCCAGGCGCTGAGGCGATCATCGAGGCTCGAATCCTGAAAGACGACGCCGATGGAGCGGCGGGCCTTGGTGGGCTGGCGGACGACATCGGCCCCCGCGACCACGGCACGGCCACCATCGGGGCGGCGCAGGGTGCACAGGATATTGACCAGAGTGGTCTTGCCCGCGCCATT